>NZ_BAGM01000050.1 GCF_000308855.1 Nocardia veterana NBRC 100344
ACGAACTGTTACTCGACGACTCTCGTCGTGGGACGAACTCTCGTTACCGGACCGGCCTCCGGAGACCGGTGCGTACGGCCGGTGGCCTTCGAGTTCGATGGCGGCTGCGCGATCCGGCGCGGGGCGCACCACTCGGCCACAGTAACAGCGCGGCGCGACCCCCGCAGGACCGGCGGAAAACGGACTCGACCACCGCTTTCGGGTCCGCGTGCCGGTTCCGCACCGTTCGCCGGGGGCCGCGAAATGATGTCATTCTGCTCTGAATGTCGGGTTATTACGTGCCGGAACTATTCCGTTCACGCGGGGCGCCTGCACGCGATGCCGCCGGCGATGCGCCCGGGCCGCCACCGGTGCCGCCCCTCCGCGATAGCGGGGCCATCGACCCGGTTCGGCCGCGAAATCGCAGGCACCACAGGTTGCCGTGGTCGGCCGGGTCGGTGGCAGCCGGTGTTCCGCGGCGGCGCACCCCCGGCAAATTCGGCGGAATCGGCAGGTCCCGGCGTGTCCCGCGCGACGAACCGCCCCGGAGTGGCCGCAACCGTGACCGACGTCATAAAGTGTTGGCCGTTGGAAGTGTCGCTGCCGGGGGTGGCAGCGACTACGGGTGCTACGAGTGTCGGAAAGCAGGTTCTGTATATATGCGAGTAGTTCGCAAGTTGGCGGCCGGTGCCGTGATCGCCGCGGCTGCGTCGGGTCTGGCGGTGCTGGGCGCGGGCTCCGCGTCCGCGGTCGCGGTCACGCCGTTGCCGGGTGGCGTGCAGGTCGACCTCAGCCCGGGTGACACCCAGTGGGTCTCCCAGTCCCATGTCGGTCGGACGATCGCGGTGTTGCCGCATCCGTCGGCCGCCTCGTTCGGCCAGGCCCTCGATGCCGCGGCGACGCTGTCGTCGCAGTACCCCGACGGCCGCGTCGTGTTCACCGTGTACGGCCCGTTCGATCAGCTGAACGGCACCATGCTGGCGCTCAAGTAGGGTTCAGCGCTCCGCGTGGAACTGCATCCCAGGATCGTTTCGGCGCCGGTGGATTTCGGCGTCGTACGGTCCGAATTCGGACTCGCCTCGGACTATCCGTCCGAGGCGGTCTCGGAGGCCCGCAACGCATCCGATGCGTTTGCGGGCGTCCGGGCCGATCGCACCGATATTCCGTTCGTGACGATCGACCCACCCGGCGCCATGGATCTGGACCAGGCGCTGTATCTCGAACGCACCCCGACCGGATTCCTGCTGCATTACGCCATCGCCGATGTCGGCGCGGTGATCGCGCCCGATGGTGCGCTCGCGCGGGAATCCCACCTCCGCGGACAGAGCTTCTACCTTCCCGACGGCACCGTGCCACTGCATCCGCCGGTGCTCTCGGAAGGGTCGGCCAGTCTGCTGCCCGACCGGGACCGGCCGGCAGCACTGTGGACCATCGAATGCGACGACAAGGCCGAGCCGCAGCGCTTTTCGGTGCAGCGCGCCCTGGTCCGTTCCCGGGCCCGCCTCGACTATCCGAGCGTCCAGGCCGACGCCGACGCCGGCCGATTGCACCCCTCGATCGCGGCCCTGCCGGAATTCGGCCGCCTGCGGATCGACGCGGGTTTGGCCCGCGGTGCCATCGAATTGCGGCTGCCCGCCCAATCGGTGGTTCCGGACGGCCGCGACCACGACACCGAACACTGGCAGCTGGTGGTCGAGCCGCGCACCGCCGCCGACGACTGGAACGAGCAGGTGTCATTGCTCACCGGAATGTGCGCGGCCCGAATCATGCTGGCGGACAATGCCTCCGGCGAGCGCATCGGGCTGTTGCGGACCATGCCGGCACCGCCCGCCTCCGCCATCGCATCGATGCGGCGCACCGCCGCCGCGCTCGGTGTCCGATGGCCGGCCGATATGCCGGTCGGCCGCATGCTCGCCGGCCTGGATCCGAATACCCCCGCCGCGCTGGTGCTGATGTCGGAAGCGACCGGCCTGCTGCGCGGCGCCTCCTATACCGTGCTCGACGGTGAGATGCCGGATGTGGTGCAGCACAGCGGAATCGGCGCGCCCTACGCGCATGTGACGGCGCCGCTGCGGCGCCTCGCCGACCGCTACGCCACCGAAATCTGCCTGGCTCGCTGCGCCGGCACCCCGGTGCCGCAGTGGGTGCGCGACGGATTGCCGGCCGCCGCCGACTCGATGCGCCGCAGCGACGCCCTCGGCGGCAAACTCGAGCGGGCCTGTATCGATCTCACCGAATCCACCGTGCTGGCACCACGATTGGGCGCCGTCTTCGACGCCGTGGTGATCCGTGAGGGTAACGGCAACCGGCCCGCGGAAATTTTCGTCCCGGATCCGCCGATCATCGCCAAATGCGCGGGCTCCCCACCGGAGGGCCGACGTGTACAAGTCCGCCTGGACCTCGCCGACCCCGATAAACGCATGGTGAGCTTCACTTTTCCGGCGGACTGACCGAGTCGCCACCGGCCTGTTCCGGATCCAGCCACGGCATCCGCTGCACCAATCGATCGCGCAGCCGGGTGAGCCGCGCAATGCGCTCGTTCAGCTCCGCCACTCGCGGTGGTCCGACCACGGCGTATCCGAAGGCACATCGCGGTTCGTACGGGAAGACCTCCGGCAGCTCCCGATCGAGATAGGGCGCGAAGGCCCGCACATCCTCGACGGTGAAACCGAGGTGCAGCAGTTCCCGGATATTGCGTACCCGGGCGACCGCGTCCTCGTCGTAGTCGCGGTATCCCGATGCGGTGCGCCCGCAGGTGAGCAGGCCCTGTTCTTCGTAGAACCGCAGGGCCCGGGCGGTGACTCCGGTGCGGGCCGCCAGTTCGCCGATCAACATGCCGCTTGTCCTTTCCGACGTTCGCCTCCTGCTCAACGCGCCAGGCGCACCACAACCTTCCCGGTATAGCGACCGCGCACCGTATCGAGTAGCGCCCGCGGCGCCTGGTCGAGGCCGTCCACCACGGTCTCGGTGTGCACGATCCGGCCCGCCGTCGTCCACTCGCGGAGCCGGCGGCCGAATTCGGGTGCCAGATCCAAGTGATCGAGGGTGGTGAAGCCGCGCAGGGTCAGCCGTTTCCCGATCACCGGAAGCAGATCACCGGGCCCGGAATCCGGCTCACCGCCGGCCCGCTGCCGCGCCAGCGCGCCGCACAGCGCGATTCGCCCGCCGACGTTCATCACCTCGATCGCGGCCCGCAGCTGCGCGCCGCCGACATTGTCGAAATAGACGTCCACGCCCCCGGGCGCCGCCGCCCGCAGTCGATCGACGAAGGGTTCGTCGTGGTAGTCGACGGCCGCGTCGTAGCCGAGGGTCTCGACTATGTGGGCGGCTTTCCGCGGTGAGCCGACGCTCCCGACCACGCGCCCGGCGCCGAGCAGCCGCGCGATCTGCCCGGCGACGCTTCCGGTGGCCCCGGCCGCGCTGGAGACGAAGACGGTGTCGCCGGCGCGCAGGTCGGCGGCGACGGTCAGCCCGACATAGGCGACCAGTCCGAAGCCGAGATATTCGGACGGGGAACGATAGGCGTTCGGATCCACCACCCGCACTGTCCTCGCGTCGGCGAGGGCGTGTTCACGCCAGCCGAAGCGATGCAGTACCAGCGCGCCCTCGGGCACCGCGGGATCGCCGGATTCGATCACCTCGCCGATGGCGTCCCCGGCCAACGGCTCGTCGATCGCCAACGGGGGCAGCGGAATTCCGGGATAGGCGCCGATGCGCATCAACAGGCCGGGATCGATGGACATGTAGAGGTTCCGGATCAACACCTCGCCGGCCGCCGGGGCGGCCATCGGTTCTTCGGTCAGGCGGAAATCGGAGAGCCGTGGAAATCCGTGCGGACGCGCGGCCAAGCGGATCGTACGGGTGATCGGTGCATCGGTGGTCATATCGCCGACGGTAAGGATTGACGTGTACGTGAAGGTCAAGCCCGACCGGTCACGACAGATAGTCGTAGCGCAGGAATTCGACGAGGGCGGGATACTGGTCCAGTGCGGTGCGGGCGGCCTCGGCCTCGGCGGCACACAGCAACTCGTAGGGGCCGGTGTCGGCGCCGCGGGTGCGAACCGCCTCGGCGCGGGCGGTGATGGTGGCGAGCGCCTCGATGGCATCGCGGTGGTCGCCCAGCACGCTCTGCACCTTTTTCGCGTGGCGGGCCAGATCCTCGGCCGGCCCGTCGAGGACGTCGGTCGCGGCCTCGGCGCTGTAGCGTAACCGCTTGGCTGCCTTGCGAATATCGTGCAGCGCCTCCACGCAATCGGCGTCGTCGACCTCCCGCTCGGCTCGGACGCGCCGCTGCAGCCGGCGCAGATCGGCGCGCACCGCGGCGGTGAAGACCTGCTCGGCGTCGCGCGCGGCCCGTTTGCGGCGCAGCGGTGGATCGGTGCGCAGGCCCAGCAGCCGGGTGCGCAGCGAGGTGTAGCGCTCGCCGTCGAGGGCGTGCAGTACGGCCCGGTGGGCATCGGTGTACGCCGCGCGTTCGCTGCTCACCAGCCGCCGGCCCAGCCGGCGTTGGATATCGGGGTATTCGGCCAGCAGTGCGGCGAACCGATCCGCGCGCACCTCGGCGTCGCGGGCCACGCCGAGTAGTCCGGCCAGCCAGCGCAGCTCGTCGCGGATGGCGTCGATGTCCTTGCGCTGGAAGACCTTCCGATACGACCGCAGGACCGATCGCAGCCGGCGGGTGGCGACCCGCATCTGATGGACCGAATCCGGTTCGTCGGCCCGGACTTTCGGCTCGGCGCTCAGCAGCCGGTCCACGTCCTCGCCGAGGGCGGCGACGACGGCGGGACCGGCCGCGGCGCTCATCCTCGATCCCGGAATTCGTCGGTCGCCTCGATCAGATGATGGGTGATCCCGGGTTCGGCGGCGGCGTGCCCGGCGTCGGGAACCAGGTGCAGCCGGGAGCCGGGCCAGGCCCGATGCAGATCCCATGCGCTGATGGCCGGGCAGACGATGTCGTGGCGACCCTGCACGATCACCGCGGGAATATGGGCGATGCGGTCGATATCGCGCAGCAGCTGCCCGTCCTCCAGGAAACCACCGTGCACGAAGTAGTGGTTCTCGATGCGGGCGAACGCGAGGGCGAACCGTGGTTCCGCCGATTCCGCGACCCGATCCGGTTGCGGCAGCAGAGAACTCGTGGCGCCCTCCCACGTGGACCAGGCCACCGCCGCGGCGGTGGCGATATCGGGATCGGGGGAGTGCAGCAGGCGGTGGTAGGCCGCCACCAGATCGCCGTCGCGTTCGGCCTCGGGAATCGGGGCCAGATACTTCTCCCATTCGTCCGGATAGACGAATCCGGCGGCGCCGTTGTAGTACCAGTCGATTTCCTTGCGCCGCAACAGGAATATCCCGCGCAGCACGAGTTCGGTGACGCGTTCTGGATGGGTCTGCGCGTAGGCGAGCGCCAGAGTGGAGCCCCAGGAGCCGCCGAACACCTGCCAGCGGTCGATGCCCAGATGACCGCGCAGCCGCTCGATGTCGGCCACCAGATGCCAGGTGGTATTCACCTCGAGACTCGCGCCGTCGGCCACATGCGGGGTCGAGCGGCCGCACCCGCGCTGATCGAACAGCACGATCCGGTAGGCGGCGGGATCGAAGAACTGCCGATGCGTCGGGCCGGTCCCACCGCCCGGGCCACCGTGCAGGAACACCACCGGTTTGCCCTCGGGGTTACCCGATTCCTCCCAGTAGATGTGCTGGCCGTCGCCGACGTCGAGCATGCCGTCGCGATGTGGTTCCAGGGGCGGATACAGCGTGCGCATCAGAATGCGATTCCGGCGGCGAGATCGGGCAACTCCAGTGCCTGCAGGGCCTGGGTGCGGACGTCGGCGCAGCTCTTGGTGGTGATGCGGTCCACGACCGCCTTGTCGCCGAGGACCGCGAGATTGATGCCGCCGTTCTCCGCGGCCCATTGGTGCACGGTGATGTTGAGCGCCACCCGGCCCAGCGTCGGGCCCTGCACCCGCCAATCCGACAACTGCGGGGAGATCGCGTCACACAGCTTCTGGCCCACCGGGTCCGGAACCTGGATCGGGCTGGTCTGCCCGGGCCTGGCGGTGACGCCCGCCGAACCGCTGGGGTGGGTGCCGCTGGTGGTCGTCGACGCCGCCGACCCGGCCGGTCCGGCGGATCCCGAATCTCCGCCGCCACATCCGGCGATCAGTGCGACACTCAACGCTCCCGCCACCGCGAGCGCTCCGCGAGTCATCCAACGGCTCTGCGACATCAGTTCCCTCTGTTCGATTCCGGCGCATTCGATTGTCATGCTGTGCGCGCTTCGAGTCTGCCATTTCGCAGCCGCGGCTCAGGTGAAGCCGGTGCGCAGCCGGTCGAGCATGTCCGTGACGAACGGAGCGAACCGTTCGGCGGGCCGGCCCGGGGCGGTGTCGATGGTCAGCCACGAATGCAGGGTGGTCAACGGCGCGAGCCGGGCGGACAGCGCGATCTCGCGGTCGGAGATGGCGGTGTGGGCGCGCCAGGCGTCGAAATAGGCCGCTCGGCCCGGATCGGTGTGGGTGCGGATCGACAGGAACGGGTGGGTGAGGATCGCATCGCCCCAGTCGAAGATGGCACCGCCGGCGCGGAAGACGTGGCCGGGATACAGATCGTTGTGTTCCAGGCTGATCCGATCGAACCGTTCCAGTTCGTCCGCGGCGGCGGCGATCGCGTACTCCAGGCCGGGAGCGCGGCCGGCGAATCGGCGATAGATGTCGACCAGGCGGGACGGCGGCAGATACGGAGTTCCGGTGGCACGCAACGTCTCCGTGCGTGCGCACAGGCTGTACTGCAGGCCGGCGTAGCGGCGCAGGACGGCATCCCACTCCGGTGGCCGCGGGGCCGGTGCGGCCGCGCCGGACCCGACGATGCGATCGAGCGGGCCGCTGCGCATCGTCTCGCCGCCGTCGGGATTGAGCATCCACCCGTTGTCACGGTGCACCGCAACCGGTTTCAGCACCGAACCCGGCGCTATCCGGTCGAGGCATCGCACCAGCGCGCCCTCGTGGGCGAAGGCCCGCGCGCTCGCCTTCGCCCACATCGTCGGGCCGGTCGTGTGTATCCGGGCGAGCAGCGTCCAGTCCCGTCGCCGGATCTCCTCGGCGCCGGTCACCGTGAGCCCGTGCGTCACGAGTTCGGCGGTGGCCCAATCGATCAGCGGAGCCACCGGCTGATCGGCCACCGAAACCGGTGCGCTCATCGGACCGGGATCGGTGGCCCCACCGGGCAATACGCGACCGGCAACCGGATTCGACCCACACCCATCGGGCAAACATAATCCACCCCGCCCGGCCCGGCCAGCGCGAATCGGCAGCCGTGGAACGGCTGGGCGCGAGGGCGCGCAGGGCTGCGCGGGCGGCTCGTGGCGAACCGCCCGCTCACGCCCACCGATCAGAAACTGTGTTCCGGCCCCGGGAAGGTGCCGCGCGCCACTTCCTCGGCGTAGGTCGCCGCCGCGTTGCGCAACTCGTCGCCGACCCGGCCGAAGTTCTTGACGAACTTCGCGGTCTTGCCGCTGGTGTATCCGGCCATGTCCTGCCATACCAGCACCTGGGCATCGCAGTCGCTGCCGGCGCCGATGCCGACGGTCGGGATGGTCAGCTTGTGGGTGACCTGGCCCGCGAGCTCGGCCGGCACCATTTCCATCACCACCGCGATCGCTCCGGCCTCCTGGACCGCGATGGCGTCGGCGATCAACTGTTCGGCTCCGTCGCCGCGTCCCTGCACCCGGTAACCACCGAGGGTGTTGACGCTCTGCGGCGTGAAGCCGATATGAGCCACCACCGGGATGCCGGAGGCGGTGAGCCGGGCGATGTGTTCGGAAACCCGTTCGCCGCCTTCGAGTTTCACCGCGTGCGCGCCGCCCTCCTTCATGAAGCGGGTGGCGCTCGCCAGTGCCTGCTCGGGGGAGCCCTCGTAGCTGCCGAACGGCAGATCCGCCACCACCAGTGCGTGGGGCGCACCGCGAACGACGCCACGGACCAGCGGGAGCAGTTCGTCGATGGTGATCGGCACCGTGGTGTCGTAGCCGTAGACCACATTGGCCGCCGAATCGCCGACCAGCAGGACCGGAATTCCGGCCTCTTCGAACAGCCTGGCCGTGGAGTAGTCGTAGGCGGTCAGCATCGCCCACTTCGCACCCGCGGCCTTCCACTGCTGCAGATGCTGTACTCGCGTCTTCCGTCGGGAAGTTGTCGGTGCGGCACCGTAGGCAGCCGTTTCGGCCGTGCTTGCGGAAACAGGATTGTCCTGTGCAGCGGACATCGTCGTCCCTTTCGTCGGTCCTCGAGGCCCGATCGGGTCCCCGGGTTGCTGTGACCCACCCAGTCTGCCACCGCGGCACCTGCGCGTTTAAGGCGTCGCCGGGATGGGATTGGTCACACGCGGTGGCAGCGACCGGCCGGCGGAGACGGCTTGCGTGATCACAACGGGCCCCCGCGCACACCACGTCCGGGCACGAGTGGGGAATGGAAACACCAGCGGGGGATGGAAGGATGACGCGCATGTCCTTGTCGCGATCCGGTCGCGTCGCAGCCGCGGTGGCCCTGATGTGTGTGGCCGCCGCCTGCTCGTCGACGTCGAAGAATCCTCCCGTCGCCCAGCCGTCCACGCCGAGCCCGGCCGCGCTGCAGAAGTACTACACGCAGGTCCCCCGGTGGGGCAGCTGCGAGGGATTCGCCGACTCGTCGACCCGCTTCCCCGAGGACACCGAATGTACGCACGTCTCGGTTCCGATCGACTACGACAAGCCCGAGGGCTCGACCGCGCAGATCGCCGTCTCCCGGATCAAGGCGACCGGCCAGCGCATCGGCTCGCTGTTGTTCAATCCGGGCGGGCCGGGGCAGTCGGGCCTCTGGATGGCGGCTCAGGGCCAGGACACCCCGCTCGCCGAGCGATTCGACCGGATCGGCTTCGATCCGCGCGGGGTCGGCGCGTCCACTCCGCTGATCCAGTGCCTGACCGCGCAGCAGTGGGATCACGAACGCGCCGAACCGCCGAAGGACTACACCCCCGCGGGAATCGCGGCCGCCGAACAGGAGAACAAGGACTTCGCCGCGCACTGCACCGAGAAGACCGGCAACGAATTCCTGGCCCACGTCGGCACCCGCGAGGTGGTTCAGGACATGGACATCATCCGCGCGGTACTCGGTGATCCCAAGCTGAACTATGTCGGCTATTCCTACGGCACCCGGCTCGGCTACACCTATGCCGAGAAGTTCCCGGACAAGGTGCGCGCCATGGTGCTCGACGGTGCCTTGGACCCCGACGCCGATCCGGAGAAGGAGTCGGTGCAGCAGGCCGCCGGTTTCCAGAAGGCCTTCGACGCCTACGCGGCCGATTGCGCGAGCAAACCCGACTGCCCGCTGGGCCAGGATGCGAGCCAGGCGGTGGCCCGCTTCCACGACCTGGTTAATCCGCTGTGGGATCACCCGGCCGACACCCGCGACGGGCGTGGTCTCAGCTACGGCGACGCGATCACCGGCGTGCAGAACACCCTCTACGCCGAGGACAGCTGGAATGTGCTGAGCGCCGGGCTGGCTCAACTGGCCAAGGGGCAGGGGGACATCCTGTTGCAGCTGGCCGACCTCTACGACGGCCGCCGCAAGGACGGCAGCTACGACAACTCCCAGGACGCCTTCCTGGCCATCCACTGCGTCGACGATCCGGCGATCAAGGACCGCGCCGAAACCGACCGGCAGGACGCCGAATACCGCAAGGTCGCGCCCTTCCTGGACGACGGCCACGGCACCGGGCAGGCGCCGCTCGAGATGTGCGCGTTCTGGCCGGTGCCCAACAGCGGGTCGCCGCACAACATCTCCGCTCCCGGGTTGCCCAAGACGGTGGTGATCTCCACGACCGCGGATCCGGCCACCCCGTATCAGGCCGGCGTCGACCTGGCGCACCAGTTGGGCGCGGCGCTGATCACCAACAAGGGAACCCGGCACACCGCCTTCCTTTCCGGTGGCGTGCCGTGCGTGGACGATGCCGTCTTCGCCTATCTGACGGACCTGAAGGCGCCCCCGGAAGGACTCACGTGCGGGTGACGCCACACGTTCGGACCGGCGGTTGTTGCACGATGTAACACGGATTTAACCGCAGGTGCCTACGCTCGCGCGTATGGATCGCCAGAAGGAATTCGTACTGCGGACGCTCGAGGAGCGGGACATCCGCTTCGTGCGACTCTGGTTCACCGACGTCCTGGGATATCTGAAGTCGGTGGCGATCGCCCCCGCCGAGCTCGAGGGCGCCTTCGAGGAGGGCATCGGATTCGACGGATCGGCCATCGAGGGCTTCGCCCGCGTGTCGGAGGCCGATATGGTCGCCAAGCCCGATCCGTCGACCTTCCAGGTGCTGCCGTGGTCCACCAGCAAGGGACATCAGCACTCGGCGCGCATGTTCTGCGATATCGCGATGCCGGACGGTTCGCCGTCCTGGGCCGATCCGCGGCACGTGCTGCGCCGGCAGCTGAACAAGGCGGGTGATCTCGGGTTCAGCTGCTACGTGCATCCGGAGATCGAGTTCTTCCTGATCCGCTCGGCGCTCAAGGACGGCCGTCCGGTGCCCGCCGACAACGGCGGCTTCTTCGATCAGGCCGTGCACGACGAGGCGCCCAACTTCCGCCGGCACGCCATCGACGCGCTGGAGTCGATGGGGATCTCGGTGGAGTTCAGCCACCACGAGGGCGCGCCCGGTCAGCAGGAGATCGACCTGCGTTACGCCGACGCGCTCTCGATGGCCGACAACGTGATGACCTTCCGGTATCTGATCAAGGAAGTGGCCATCGACGAAGGGGTCCGCGCCTCGTTCATGCCCAAACCCTTCTCCGACCATCCCGGCTCGGCGATGCACACGCACATGAGCCTGTTCGAGGGTGAGCACAACGCCTTCGCCGATCCGGACGATCCCAACAACCTGTCCGAGACCGCGCGGGCGTTCATCGCCGGAATCCTCGAACACGCCAACGAGATCAGTGCCGTCACCAACCAGTGGGTGAACTCCTACAAGCGACTGATCCACGGCGGCGAGGCGCCGACGGCCGCGTCCTGGGGCCGCTCGAATCGTTCTGCGCTGGTTCGGGTTCCGATGTACACGCCGAACAAGCAGTCCTCGCGCCGGGTCGAGATCCGCAGCCCCGATTCGGCCTGCAACCCGTACCTGGCCTTCGCGGTGCTGCTCGCGGCGGGGCTGCGCGGTATCGAGAAGGGGTACACGCTGCCCCCGGAGGCCGAGGACGACGTGTGGTCGCTGACCGCGGCCGAGCGGCGCGCGATGGGCTTCCGGGAACTGCCCTCGACGCTCGACGAGGCGCTCAAGGCGATGGAACGCTCGGAACTGGTCGCCGAAACCCTCGGCGAACACGTCTTCGACTTCTTCCTGCGCAACAAGCGCCACGAATGGGCCACCTATCGCAGCCAGGTGACGCAATGGGAGCTGCAGGAGTATCTGACCCTGTGATCGCCTGGGCGAGACCGGCTTCGAGAGTCCGGCCGGTCTCGTCGCGCGGTGGTACGGGCTCGTATCGGAACGCACGAAAGCCCGCAGATCGGGCCCGGCCTTGCTATACCTATGAGACCTGTCCCACGTCCGGAACCGCCGCCCCGCCCGACCCGGGCCTGTGCGGAGGGCCGGCCCTCGCAGGGGTAATTTGAGATCATGGTCCGGCCTCCGACTGCACGTCCTGCGGTTCCCGGCGCCGGTCGGCTGGGATTGCTGGAGCCGACGGCAGCCGCATCGTTACGAGAGCTCGCCTGGGACAACGTCGACAGCGTGCCGCTGCTGTGGGCGTTGTCGCGTTCGCCGGACGCGGATCTGGCACTGCTGACCCTGGTCCGCCTCCGGGAAGCCCTCGGATCCGGTTGGGCCGCATTGGATTCCGCGCTGCGCGAGGATCTCCCGCTGCGTGGCAGGCTGCTCGCCCTGATCGGTTCGTCGAGTGCGTTCGCCGATCATCTGGTGGCCGATCCGACCGGCTGGCAGTTGCTGCGCCGCGATCTGCCGACCCGTGCGGAGATGCTCGACGATCTGCTGGCCGCCGTGGGAGCGACTCCGGAGACGGGGCCCAACGCCGCCCCGCTGCTCTATCGGGCCGCCCATGCCGGGCCGGACGCAATCGCGGTGTTGCGCAAGCGATATCGCGATCAGCTGATGCTGCTGGCCGCGCACGACCTGGCCGCCACGGTGGAGAACGAACCGGTGCTGCCCTATCAGCAGGTCGGCCGCCACCTCACCGATCTCGCCGATGCCGCGCTCACCGCGGCGCTGTCGGTCGCGGTGGCGCGGGTCTGCCCCGACGATCCGGTGCCGGTCCGGCTGGCGGTGGTCGCGATGGGCAAATGCGGTGCGTGCGAACTGAATTACGTCTCCGATGTCGATGTCGTCTTCGTCGCCGAACCCGCCGACACCACCGCCACCCGGCTCGCCGCCGAGATGATGGGTGTGGCAGGCAGCGCCTTCTTCGACGTCGATGCCGCCCTTCGTCCCGAAGGGAAGGCCGGTGCGCTGGTGCGCACCCTGGAATCGCACGTCACGTACTACAAGCGGTGGGCGCGCACCTGGGAGTTTCAGGCGCTGCTCAAGAACCGGCCGGCCACCGGCGATCTGGAGCTCGGGCAGCAGTACAGCGATGCGCTCATGCCGATGGTCTGGAGCGCTTCGGAACGTCCCGACTTCGTCGCCGATGTGCAGGCGATGCGCCGGCGGGTCGAGGATCTGGTGCCCGCCGATCTGCGCGAGCGCGAGCTGAAACTGGGCCACGGCAGTCTGCGCGATGTCGAATTCGCCGTCCAGCTCCTGCAATTGGTGCACGGCAAGGCCGACGAGTCGCTGCATGTGCAGGGCACCGTCGAGGCGCTGACGGCACTGGCGGCGCGGGGCTATGTCGGCCGCGACGATGCCGCGAACCTGACCGCCTCCTACGAATTCCTGCGGTTGCTCGAACATCGCCTGCAACTGCAACGGCTCAAACGCACCCACACCCTGCCCGCGTCCGACGACGAGGAGGGCATGCGCTGGCTCGCGCGGGCGGCGCATATGCGCCCCGACGGGCGCCAGGACGCGGTCGGTGTGCTGCGCAGCGAGATCAAACGCAACACCCTGCGAGTGCGGCGGCTGCACGCCAAGCTGTTCTACCGTCCGCTGCTGGAATCGGTGGCCCGCCTCGACGCCGCCGCGCTGCGGTTGAGTCCCGAGGCCGCGGTGCGCCAGCTGGCCGCGCTCGGTTATGCCGCACCGGAGAACGCGCTCGGACATCTCAAGGCGCTCACCGGTGAGGTCGGGCGCAAGGGTCGTATCCAAGCGTTGCTACTGCCCACCCTGCTCGAATGGCTCGGGGACACACCGAATCCCGACGCCGGTCTGCTGGCCTACCGGCGGGTGTCGGAGGGCCTCGACGACCAGATCTGGTTCCTGCGCGAACTGCGCGACGAGGGTGCGATCGCGCAGCGGTTGATGATCGTGCTGGGTTCCTCGGCCTACCTGCCGGATCTGCTGATCAACGCGCCGGAGACGATCCGGATGTTCGCCGACGGGCCCGACGGCCCGCTGCTGCTCAGCCCCAAGGCCGAGGATGTGCGCACCAGCATCCTCGCCGGCGCCGCCCGCTACGACGATCCCCGCCGCGCGGTCGCCACCGCCCGCTCGCTGCGCCGCCACGAACTGGCCCGCATCGCCTCCGCCGACGTGCTCGGCATGTTGGAGGTGCCGCAGGTGTGCCGGGCGCTGTCGTCGGTGTGGGTGGCGGTGCTGGAGGCCGCGCTGCAGGCGGTGGTGCGGGCCTGGGAAGCCGAGCACGAGGCTCCCGCGCCGGCCGATTTCGCGGTGATCGGGATGGGCCGGCTCGGCGGGATGGAATTGGGGTACGGCTCCGACGCCGATGTGCTGTTCGTCTGCGATCCGCGGCCGGGCGCGGACGAGACCGTCGCGGTGAAATGGGCCATCGGCGTCGCCGAACAGGTGCAGCGGCTGCTCGGCGCGCCCAGTACCGATCCGCCGCTGCAGGTCGACGCGGGTCTGCGCCCGGAGGGCCGGAACGGGGCGTTGGTGCGCACGCTGGCCGCCTACCGCGCCTACTACCAGCAGTGGGCGCAGCCCTGGGAGATTCAGGCCCTGCTGCGTGCCCACCAGGTCGCCGGTAATCAGGAACTGGGCGTGCGGTTCCTGCACTCGATCGACCCCGTGCGCTATCCGAAGGGCGGTATGTCCGAGGATGCGGTGCGCGAGATCCGGCGGATCAAGGCCCGGGTGGACTCCGAACGCCTGCCGCGTGGCGCCAATCCGGCCACGCACACCAAACTCGGCCGCGGCGGTCTCGCCGATATCGAGTGGACCGTGCAGTTGCTGCAACTCCAGCACGCGCACGAGGTGCCGGATCTGCACAACACCTCGACCCTGGACTGCCTGGCCGTGATCGAACGCGACAAACTGCTCGACGCCGAGGATGTCGAGTTGCTGCGCGACGCCTGGCTGACCGCGACCAAGGCCCGTAACGCCCTGGTGCTGGTGCGTGGCAAACCTGCCGATCAGCTACCGGGACCGGGGCCGCTGCTGTCGGCGGTGGCGCGCGTGGCGGGCTGGCCCACCGACGACGGCAGCGAATTCCTCGACCACTACATGCGGGTCACCCGCCGGGCGAAAACCGTGGTCGAACGCGTGTTCGGGGTGTGACCCGGGCTGTCGCGGTTACCGAACCGATACCGGGGTACCGCGATGGTGACGGCTTGGGCGCGACCTGGTGATACCGGGTGGCGTTCTCGTTTCCTCCGTGCTTTTCCGGGGTGCGCGGGGCGTACGGCGACGTAAACGTGTTGCGGGGAACAGACCGGTCGCGATATCGGTTGATACAAAGAGTGCCGTGCCGTCGTGTTCGGGCGACCCGGGTTCGCGTCCGCCGCGGCGCATCCGACGGGCCCCGCGGAGGCGGAACCAGCGTTCCGCATACTGTATCGGTACGCGACCACTCGGGAGGACCGCCATGGTGAGGATGTTCGTGGACGTGCGCAACGCCCACCGGTTCGACGCCGCACACGCCGCGTCGTGTGAGCGGAGACGGTGATGGCAGAACTCAATTCGGCCGTCACCGGATACCGGACCTACCGCCGTGCCACCCTGAATCCCACCCGCGCCGTGCGGGTTCCGCTGATCGCGGTGCTGCTGCTGGTCGGCGTGGTGCTGCTGTACGCGGCCGACCGGGCCGCGCGGGAGGGCGTCGATCGCGGCTGGTTCGTGGCGGTCTCGCTGTCGGGCCTGTTCATCGCGCGCGGATTGCATCTGCGCCGGCCGATTACGCTGCCGCACTTCACCGTCGCGGTGATCGTGCTCGGTGTGTCGAACATCGCCTACCGCAGCGACCACGCCACCGTGGGTTTCGTGTGCCTGGCCTCGACCGGGCTGATCCTCATGCTGCCGCAGAGCTCGCGTCCTCAGCCCGACCAGCGTGACCGGATCGCGGCCCTGGTCGATCGGACGGTCGAAGATCCGCTGGCGCCGTTCGCCCTGCACTCGGCGAAATCCTATTTCTTCAGCGCCGATTCGAGCGCGGCGATCGGCTATCGGGCGCGCTTCGGGATCGCCGTCGTCGCCGGCGACCCGGTCGGCAAATGCTCCGAATTCGGCACCCTGATCGCGGAATTCTCCGAATTCGCCGCGGCGCACGGCTGGCGGATCGCGGTGCTGGGCGCCAGCCCGGCCGTCACCGAACTGTGGCGCACCCGGGCCGCCGACCACCATGGGCTGCACGCCATTCCGATCGGACGCGACGTGGTGGTCGAGGTGGACTCCTTCGATATGGTCGGCCGCAAATTCCGCAATCTCCGGCAAGCCGTCAGCCGCACCCGCAACTTCGGGGTCAAGACCGAGGTGATACCGGAACGCGAACTCGATCGCGAGATGCGCGAGACCTTGCTCGGTATCGTCGACGAATGGGGGACCGGTCACCAGACCCGCGGATTCTCGATGATCCTGGATCATCTGCTGGACGGCCGTAATCCGGGCATGCTGGTGGTGATCGCCCGCGACGCCGACGGCCGGGTAGCCGGATTCCAGCGCTACGGATCCGCCAATCACGGCACCGAGCTCAGTCTCGACGTGCCGTGGCGGCGTAAGGACGCCCCCAATGGCCTGGACGAACGCATGATCGTCGATCTCGTCGAATACGGTCGCGATCACGACGTGCACCGGATCTCCCTGGCCTTCGCCGCATTTCCGGAACTGTTCGCCGACAAGGATCGGTCGCGCTCCAAACAGGCGATCTATGTGCTGGCCCGCACGCTGGATCCGCTGATCCGGCTGGAATCGCTGTACCGGTTCCTGCGCAAGTTCAACTCGTTCGGCCATCAGCGCTTCGTCCTGATCCGCTGGCGGGAGATCGTATTCACCGTGGCGGCCCTGCTGACCCTGGAATTCGTCCCGCATCGCAAACAGGGCTGAGGATCAGGCCAGATTGCCCTCGTAACACAGGGCGGTCGAACGCCAGGTGGGTTCCGGGACAGCGGTTCCGCGGCCGAATTGCCAGGAATCGATCGGTTCGGCGGCCTTCCAGAAGAGTCGGCCGTCGCGATCACGCACCACCTGATAGACGTCCTCGGTGCCGGCGACGAGCTGATTGCCGACGCAGTAGTCGGTGTAGGCGGTACCCGGTTGCCGGGCGCCGGCGCTGAACTGTGCGGTGGGGTCGATGTGGGCGCCGGGATTGGCGACCGTATCGGCGCGTTCGGTCAGTGCCCCGATCGCCCATTCCGGTTCGCCGCGGCCGTCCGTGCCGCAGGTGTAGCCACGGCCACCCGCGATCACGGTGGCGCCGACGGGGTGCGTGGCACCGGCCCAGAGGCAGTCCGTGCCGGGCTGGGCCGGCGATCGGCGCGCTTCGGCCTCGGCGGGTGCGGCGCCCAATCCCAGAGCGGCTGCGGCCAGTGCCGACAGGGCGGGAAGAGTCATAGTCATCCGGGGAATGCGGGGCATGGGATCGGCCTCTCTGCTCGCCGTTGAGCATCTACCTACGTAGGTAAATAGTAGATGAATCCTGG
This sequence comes from Nocardia veterana NBRC 100344, assembly GCF_000308855.1. Lineage (GTDB taxonomy): Bacteria > Actinomycetota > Actinomycetes > Mycobacteriales > Mycobacteriaceae > Nocardia > Nocardia veterana. Next base: position 16,995 of record NZ_BAGM01000050.1, read on the forward strand.
GTGTGGCCGCCATGTCGCGCCCGTCACCGGCCCGAATGAACCGGTCGCGAACCGAACGTTGCGCATCGGGCGGTAGGCCCGATTACGATGTGAGCGCTCGGGGAGACGGGGGGCCGCTGTGCGGAATCCGGACCGTCGTCGGTCCGGGTATCGACAGTGGTATCGGGGAGGAATCGGCATGAGAAACAACAGGCGGCTGCGGCTGGTCGCGACGGCCGGGCTGCTGGCGCTCGGTGCGGTGCTGGCCGGATGTGGTAGTGACGCGAAAACTACTGTGGCACAAGAGGTGTCGGCGACCGGCGACAATCCTTGGGCGCTCAGCGGCGCGGCGCCCAGTGCCGCCGGGCCGAGCGGGCCGCGGCCCGGCGTTCCGGACGCGCCGCTGCACGCCGACAACGGCGACGGCGGGGAGATGGACCGGCTGGCACTCAACACGCTCGCCGATCTACAGGACTACTGGGGCGCCGAATACGGCAAGTATTTTCCCGGTACCTTCAAGCCGGTCGATCATTTCATCTCCTGGGATGCCAACGCGCCCAAGGAACAAGCCGTCACCTTCTGCCGATCGAGCACGTACCGCATGGTCAACGCGGCCTACTGCAAGATCGACAAGACGGTCGGCTGGGACCGCGGCAAACTGCTGCCGCTGATCTCGGCCAAATACGGGAAGATGGCCGTGGTGATGGTACTGGCCCACGAGTACGGCCACTCGCTCCAGGATCAGGCCCGGCTCAACGGCTTCTTCACCCCGGGCATCGTGCTCGAACAGCAGGCCGACTGCTTCGCGGGGGTATTCCTGCGGCATGTGGCCGAGGGCGGCTCGGCGCACTTCACGCTCAACACCACCGACGGGTTGAACGGCGTTCTGGGCGCGACGGTCGCGGTGCGCGACCGCGATCCCGATAACCCGCGCAATGTGCACGGGTCCGCCTTCGAGCGGGTCACCGCGGTGCAGATCGGCTGGTCCGACGGCGCCGCCGGCTGTAAAGGCATCAACAAGAAGGAGATTCAGCAACGGCGCGGCGGCCTGCCGACCACCTTCGAGCCGGGTGATCAGGAGAATCAGATGGGTGTCGACGTCGACGGGCTCAATGCCGCCGCCGCCGCGCTCGGCCGCATCTACCCGCTGGCACAACCGCCGAAGCTCGACTACTCCGGCATCGTCCGCGATTGCCCGAAAGATACCGGGCTGGAGCCGGTTTCGTACTGCCCGGCAACCAACACCATCGGCACCGACATCCCGGAACTGGCGAAACGCGCCGGACAGCAGCCCGGCGCCGACGAGCCGCTGTCCGCGGTGGTCGACGGCAACTACAACGCCTACGTCGTCTTCATCTCGCGCTACGCGCTGGCGGTGGAACAGGACCGGCACCTGTCGCTGACCGGGCCCGAGACCGCCGGGTTGCGCACCGCCTGCCTGTCCGGCGCCGTCACCACCAAGCTCAGCGATCCGGCCAGCGATCCGCGGTTGACCGCCGGTGACCTGGATGCCGCCGTGTCGGGATTGCTCGCCGACGGTCTGGCCGCCAGTGATACCGACGGCAAGGTCGTCGCCGGCGGCTATCAGCGACTGGATGCCTTCCGCACCGGCGTTCTCGACGGTGAGGCGGCCTGCCTGAACACCTACAAGTGAGGTGGCCGGGGCGGCCGATAGGACATACCGGTCGCCCCTCGGCCCCGGGTGCCGGTCCGCCTCAGACCGCGCCGCTCGGCAGCGTGCGCAGCGAGCTCAGGGTCGTCGCGACGGCGCGTGCGGCCTCGGCGCCCTTGGTGTGGAAATGTTTGGTGAAGTAGTCGACGTGTTCGCTGTGCTCGTGGAAATGATGCGGAGTCAGCACCACCGAGAACACCGGGACGTCGGTTTCGAGCTGCACCCGCATCAGTCCGTCGACGACGGCCGAGGCCACGAAATCGTGTCGGTAGATCCCGCCGTCGACGACCAGAGCGGCGGCCACCACCGCGGCATAGCGGCGGGTGCGGGCCAGTCGCTGCGCGTGCAGGGGAATCTCGAAGGCGCCGGGTACGTCGAAGACCTCGACCGCCTCGGCGGAATACCCCAGGTCGCCGTACTCGGCCAGGAAACCCTCGTACGCCTGGGTGACGATGGACTGGTGCCAGTTGGCCCGGACGAACGCGATCCGTTCCTGGTCGGTAGTGCTCATTCTCGGATGCTACTGCGCCGCGGTGTGGTCCTCCAACCAGCGCACCAGGTCGTCGAGGACCGCCGCCCGCTCCGGTTCGTTGAATATCTCGTGATAGAGGCCCGGATAGCGACGCACCGTGAGATCGGTGGTCCCGGCGCCGGCCTCGATCCGATCGGCGCCCTCCGGTGCGGCCAACTCGTCGGCGCCGCCGTGCAGTACCAGGGTCGGGACCTGCAGCGCGGCCAGGTGGCCCAGCACGAATTCGGCGCCCCGCAGAATCTCGGCGGCCGTGCGGGCGGGCAGCTTCCCCCGGTAGACCAGCGGATCGCGGTCGTAGGCGCGCACCACTTCGGGGTCGCGGCTGATCGCCGACGAGTCCAGTTGCAGCACACCGAGTTTCGGTGCCCACCGGCTCAGCGCCGGGGCGAGCAGGCGCTGCAGCGGATTACCGGCTTCGATCACGACCGGCGGCGCCGACACCGCGATCCCCGCGACGTCGAGCGGGGCCCGGGTCGCCAGATACAGCGTGATCAGGCTGCCCATGCTGTGACCCAGCACGAACCGCGGCACCGCGGGATATGTCGCGGACGCGATCTCGAGCATGGTGTTCACATTGTCGGCGGCGGCGTCGATCGACTCGATATTCGCCTGCCCGCCGGCCGAGCGGCCGTGCCCGATGTGATCGAAGGCGTAGACCGCGAAACCGCTGTCGGCCAACCGTTTACCGACATGGTCGTAACGGCCGGAGTGTTCGGCGACGCCGTGTACCAGCACCACCACCGCCCGCACCCGGTCGGGTAACCAAGCGCGCCAGAAGACCCGTCCGCCTCGCGCGTCGAACTCGCCGGTGTCGCCAGTGATCATCGCTGCCTCCGTCCGCGTTGTCGCCGCGTCATTGTCGCGCACGGCCGCGGGGGCCGGGCCGATTCGGCCCGCCGCGTGCCGGACCTCTCAGCCGAGGTCGTAATCGAACCAGATCCGATGGGTGCCGTCGGGGTCGACCGCCAGTCCGCCGGTTCCGGTGATCTCGCTCAGCTCGCCGGTGCCGCTGCTCGGGACGATGGTGAAGAATTCCGCGCTGCGATCGGTACCCGCGGTGGTCGCCGAATGGGCGAAGTTGAAGGTGCCGGCCAATCCGTTGAGCGAACCCTCGAACGACTCCATCGCCACATAGGTGCCCTTCCCGGTGAGCTGGTCGAAGGCGGCGGTGAACAACGTCGCCGACCGGCCTACCGCCTCACCCTCGAAATGCTTTTCCAGCCGGGCGATTCCGACCGGCGTGGCGGTCGGGATGTCGGGGTCGGGCAGCACATCGGTGGCGACGAAGGATTTGACGGTGAACGTTGCTGTAGCTCGCACCCGCTGAGCGTAGCGGCGGAGGCCGACATTCCCGGCATCAGCTTCCGGCCTCGGTGTAGTGGGCGAGGAGCCGGCGGTTGAATTCGATCAGCCGCGCATAGTTGGCGCGCGACAGCCGCTCGTCGGTGCCGTGGATGCGCTCGAGATCGGCGGCGTCGACGAGGATCGGGGCGAAGTTGCACCGGGTGCCGGCCAGCGCGTCGTAGTGCCGGGAGTCGGTCGCGCCCGGCACGATGCCGGTGGTGACCACCGCCTGCGGCACCAGCTCGCGGGTGAGCTCGGCGATCAGGTCGAATGCCGGTCCGGGGCGGGTGATCTGCGAGGGCTCCGAAGCCGTACCCGACAATTCGATCGAGACCCGGTCGTCGGCGACCACGCGGCGGCAGTGCTCGACGACGTCGGCCACCGAATCACCGGGCAGAATGCGGAAATTCACCAGCGCCTCCGCCCGCTGGGGCAGCACATTGGCCTTCACGCCGCCGCGGATCACGGTGGGTGCGGTAGTGGTGCGCACCAGCGCCTCGGTCTGCGGCCGGGTCGCCATCAGCCGGGTGAGGGCGGCGCCGGCGACCGGTAGCAGACGCAGCGCGGTGCGCCGGGGCTCGGCCATGGCGGGACGCAAGCGGGTCAGCATATCGGCGACGACCGGGGTCATCCGCAGCGGCATCGGGCGATCCTGAATCCTGGCCACCGCACGGGCGATGCGGCCGACCGCCGTCTCCCGGCCCGGCATCGACGAGTGGCCACCGGTGTCGGTGGTCAGCAAACGCACCGTGGCCCAGCCTTTTTCGCCGATCATGACGGAGGCGACCGGTGCGGTGGCTCCATCGGCGACGCCGTGGGTGATCACGCCACCCTCGTCCAGCAGCAGATCCGCCCGCACGCCCAGGTCGCGGAGCCGCGCGGCCATCCGGGTGGCGCCGGCGCGCCCGAAGATCTCCTCGTCGTGCCCGAAGGCGAACCAGATGTCGCGGCGTGGGCGGTGACCGGCGACGAGCAGCGCCTCGGTGGCCTCGAGAATCGCCAGCAGCCGGCTCTTGTCGTCGATCGCGCCCCGGCCCCAGATGAATTCGTCGTCGACCACACCGGCGAAGGGTGCGTGTGTCCAGCGCTGTTCGTCGTCGACCGGAACCACGTCCTGATGGGCGAGCAGGATCGCCGACGTCCCGGGTTCGGCGCCCGGCCAGCGGTAGAGCCGGCTGTGCCCGAACCGCTCGAGTTGGAGACATTCGTGAACCAGCGGGAAGCTGTGTTCGAGATGGCTTGCGAGCCGGCCGAATTCGGCCGCATCGGGCTCGGTGTCGTCGCGGGAGACGGTGCGGCACCGCAGCGCCTCGGCCAGGCGCTCAGCCGTCCGGTCGTCGACGTCGGTGCCGGGCGCGGGCCGGCTGCGGGGGGATGAATTCTCGGACACCATAGGACTGTCGAGTCTGCCCTCCCGCGAGACCGGCCCACGGCACCGGGGTCGGAAATCGCCGGCTCGTCCCGGCTCACATCGGCCGCAGATCGAGCACCTTGCGCAGCCGAGCCCGGTCGCGTTCGAGCCGGCGCGCCTCGTAGGCGATCGGGAAGTACCGGATCCGCTCCGGCAGCAGCGGGACCAGATGGCCGATCAACCACCCCAGGACCCGCAGTTTGCGCTCGTCCGCCGCGGTCCAGGTCAGGCCCAGCTTGCGGCGTGCCGACTCCGGGGTGGTGCCGACGGTGCAGAAGTACTGCATCCGGCCGACCGGCGCGGCGGCGATCTTCCACAGCGGCCGCAGGGGCGCCGGTAGCGACTTCGGCGGCGCGACGTGGCGGATGGTCTTCAGATAGTCGCGCGCGGTGTCGGTCGCGACCAGGTGGTTGTCGACGGTGTCGGCGAAGAAGACCTCGAAGTCCGCGTAGGTCGGCGGAATCTCCTTGGGCGGCACCGAGAACAACCGCAGCAGTTGCAGCACCTCCTGGTAGTACTGCTCCTTCTCGGCGTCGGTGAGGGGAGCGGGGCCGAAGTATTTCGACGCCTCGGTGAACGCGTAGGTCCCGGTGTGCAGCACCCACGCCCACGGCCCGGACGCGAGGGCCGAGTGCCGCTGGCCCTGCGCATCGACGGTAGTGAGCGAGGCGTGCATGTGGCGCAGCCGGTCCGCCTCGGCCACCGCTTCCGCACCGCCGTAGGTCCAGGTCATCACCGCGGCGAGGCTGCGCATCGCGCGGCCCATCGGATCGGTGCGGAAGGTGGAGTGTTCGTCGACCACCGCCGAGATCGTCGGCTCCATCGTCTGCAGCAGGAAGGCCGAGCCGGCGGTGAGCGAGAAGGTGATCAGTCCGACGGCATCCCACATGCGGGTGCCGGGTTCGATCGGCTTTCGGGGGCCGAGTTCGTGGTCGGCGCGCTCGGCGGGGGCGACGGAGGCGGTCATTCGGTGATCTCCTTTGACCACTAGACATGATGAGAAGATTACTTACGAATCCTCTCATCATGTCTGGGAATTGGCAACGCTCCGCTCTCGGGTGAACACACAAGTGAACTCGAGCTGAAATTCAGGTGAACCAATGGAAGAATGGTGTCCTCGCTCACCCGGACAGATCAGGGAGGAGGGATCCAGCCATGATCCACACCCACGCTCACCCCTCGTTGTTGCAGGCATTGCGCGGCTACGCCCGCCGCACCCTGGCCCGCTACTCCCTGACCGACCAGGAACGACGCAATCTCGCTGCGGCGCACGGTCATCCGGCTGTCTATACCGCCTCCCTCGGTAGCCATCCGCATCTGTGAGGGGCCCCGTCCCGTCATTCCTCGGCCCCTGCCCTTCGTGCGGTCAGGCCGAGTAGTAGTCCGAGTGCGGCCACGGTCATCGCGAGCGCGGTGACCGCGGGCCGCATACCGAAACCGCCGATGGCGTAACCGGTGCCGACGGTCAGAATCGCGGCCGGCAGGTAGGCGCTGATATTCAGCGCGGCATTGGCCTCCGCGCGCCGATCGCCGGTGACGTGCTGGGCGATCAGTCGCAGGCCGCCGAGCTGGCTCAGTCCCTGTCCCGCGCCCGCCAGTAGCGCCGCGGCCACGAACAGGCCCGGATTCTCGGTGTAGAGCGTGGCCACGACCGCGCTCATGGCCAGCACGGTGCTGACCGTGCCCAGTGCGAACAGGCGGGAGACGGTGAGCCCGCCGAGGGCGAGTTGCGAACCCGTCGCCGCGAGAAACATGACGCAGGCGGCGCCGCCCGCGAGAAGCGGAGATGTGTTGCCGACCGCGAGGACCAGGAGTGACGGTCCCAGTGACAGCACGAACGAGGTCGCCGTGAGGCCCGGCGCGAAAACGGCTGCCCCGCTGAGCACGTGCCGCAGATTGCGCTCGGGCACCTGTGGAAGCCGGGGCCACGGGAAGCCGCGAGTTCCGGCGGGCCGCTCCAGGGGAAGGCCGAAATAGCCGGCGAGGGCCACCAGCAGAAGCAGAATGTTGACGCTGAAGACCCACCCCACCGGACGGCTCGTGATCTGATAAATCACCCCGCCGAGCAGTGGTCCGAGCCCGGCGCCGAACACCATCGCGATCGACGCGAGCATCGATGTCACGTGCCGACGGCTCTCGCCGCCGAGGTCGACGACCGCGGCCATCCCGGCCGACACCACCACGCCGACGGCGATGCCGACCAGTAGTCGCGCGAGGATCAGCGTCGCGACGCTGTGCGCGCTCATGAACAACACCGCCGAAACCAGCGCGATCACGATGCCCGGGACGACGACCCGGACGCGGCCGTACCGATTGGCCGCCCGGCCCGCGACCAGCAGTGCCGCCACCAGGCCCGCGATGTAGGCGGCGAACACCACGGTCAGCGTCCCCGAGGAGAAGCCCAGCTCGCGCTGCCAATACACGTACAGCGGAGTGGGGGAGTTGGACAGCGCGAACACCGCCGTCACCGCCCATGCCGCCCTGATCAACTGCCATCGCGAGCCCGTCCGAACCGATGTTTCGCCGACGGTCACTGCCATGCCGACCTCCTAGTACGAGAAAATGCGTACTGCGAAAGCTAGCAGTACGAGAAACTTCGTACAAGGGGTACGATGATCGCATGGCCCACATCGCGAACGAGACCGAACGGCCCCCGTTGCTGCCGGAGCCGCCGGTGGACGAGCTGCGCCTGGAGGTGGTGATGGGAGCACTCGCCGATCCGCTGCGGATGACCGTCGCCCGCAAACTGCTGCTCGATTCCGACGAGTTCGACCACCCCTGCGGCTGGTTCGGCTTCGACCGGCCCAAGTCCAGCCTCACCCACCACTTCAAGGTGTTGCGCGAGGCCGGCGTCATTCATCAGCGTCAGTACGGCCTGGAGCGGCGCAGCCGGTTGCGGAGCGAGGATCTCGAACGCCGCTTTCCCGGCTTGCTCGGCCTGATCGCCGCGACCGGCGAAACGTCGTGAAACCCTGGCGCACAAGGGAAAGGATGTCGATGGAGAGCACCCCCGGTGAGCTCGATGCCGAACTCGCCGAGCACGTCGCCGCCAGCTTCGCCCGCCAGGGACTCATGCGCCATCTCGGCGCCGCCATCACCGAACTCCGTCGCGGATTCTGTCAGCTCCGGGTGCCGTACAGCTCCGACCTCACCCAGCAGCACGGGTACTTTCACGCCGGAGTCACCAGTGCGCTCATCGATACCGCCGGTGGATATGCCGGCCTGTCGACCTACTCGCTCGGCGACTCCGTCCTGACCGTCGACTTCACGGTCAATCTCCTCGCCCCCGCCGTCGGCGACTTCCTGCTCGCCGAAGGCACCGTGATCAAGAGCGGCCGAACCCTCACTGTGTGCGAACTCGAGGCATTCACGCTCCGCGGGGGCGAACGTGTCCATGTCGCGACCGGGCGTCAGACCCTCATTCGGCTCGCCGACACCTCTGATCGTCCCGCCTGAGCCGCACGGCCCTGCCCGCCGGCGCACGGACGAGGCGGAGGAAGGCGCGTCCGACAGCGGCGCCGCCGGATCGGAGCGCCGGTCTCGATCGGCGTTTCCCGGCATGCTCGTCAGCATCACCAGGTCGGCGAAATGGGCGAAGCCCCAGCCGGATCGGCTGGGGCTTCGTGAATCCGATTGTGCGGTAACGGCTTACACGTCGTAGTACAGCTCGAACTCGTAGGGGTGCGGCCGCAGGTTGACCGGGGCGATCTCGTTGTCGCGCTTGAGCTGGATCCAGGTCTCGATGAGGTCGTCGGTGAAGACGTTGCCCTCGGTGAGGTACTCGTGGTCCTGCTCGAGGCGGTCGATCACCGAGGCCAGCGATGTGGGGGCCTGCGGGATGTTCTTGGCCTCCTCCGGCGGGAGCTCGTAGAGGTCCTTGTCGACCGGGGCCATCGGCTCGATCTTCTTCTTGATGCCGTCCAGGCCGGCCATCAGCATGGCGGCGAAGGCCAGGTACGGGTTACCCGAGGAGTCGGGCGCGCGGAACTCGATGCGCTTGGCCTTCGGGTTGTTACCGGTGACCGGGATGCGGACCGCGGCCGAGCGGTTGCGCTGCGAGTACACCAGGTTGATCGGGGCCTCGTAGCCCGGCACCAGGCGGTGGTAGGAGTTCACGGTCGGGTTGGTGAACGCCAGCAGCGACGGCGCGTGGTGCAGGATGCCGCCGATGTAGTGGCGGGCCAGGTCGGACAGGCCACCGTAGCCGGCCTCGTCGTGGAACAGCGGCTTGCCGTCCTTCCACAGCGACTGGTGCACGTGCATACCCGAGCCGTTGTCACCGAACAGCGGCTTCGGCATGAAGGTGACCGACTTGCCTTCCTGCCACGCGGTGTTCTTCACGATGTACTTGAACAGCTGCAGGTCGTCCGCGGCCGACAGCAGGGTGTCGAAGCGGTAGTTGATCTCGGCCTGACCGGCGGTGCCGACCTCGTGGTGGCCGCGCTCGAGCTCGAAGCCGGCGTTCTGCAGGTTGGTCGAGATCTTGTCGCGCAGGTCGACGTAGTGGTCGTAGGGGGCGACGGGGAAGTAGCCACCCTTGTTGCGGACCTTGTAACCCAGGTTGCGGGTGCCGTCCGGGTTGAACTCCTCGCCGGTGTTCCACGAGCCGGAGACCGACTCGATCTCGTAGAACGCACCGTTCATGCCGGAGTCGTAGCGCACACCGTCGAAGATGTAGAACTCGGCCTCGGGGCCGAAGAACGCGGTGTCGGCGATACCGGTCGAGCGCAGGTACTCCTCCGCCTTGCGCGCGATGTTGCGCGGATCGCGGGAGTAGGCCTCACGGGTGAACGGGTCGTGCACGAAGAAGTTCATGTTCAGCGTCTTCGCGGCACGGAAGGGGTCGACCCGCGCGGTGGAGAAGTCGGGCAGCAGCAGCATGTCCGACTCGTCGATCGACTGGAAACCGCGCACCGAGGAGCCGTCGAACGCCAGGCCCTCTTCGGCCAGGTCGGCGGTGAACGACTTCGCCGGGATGGAGAAGTGCTGCTGAACGCCAGGAAGGTCCGAGAAGCGTACGTCGACGTATTCGACGTCCTCCTCCTTGATGTACTTGATGACCTCGTCGGCCGTGCTGAACGCCACTTAGTACTCCTTACGGATCGGTTCCCAGCCTGTGCCGATTGCTGGGTTTCAGCGTCGAACGGTATGGATGCGGTGTTTCCCCGCAATCAAGGCTGTGTTTCGCCAGTGTTACACGTGCTGCTGGACGGGTCGGCGGCGTCCCCGGGCAACGGCCCGCGGTGCGTCGTTCACGATGCGGTGCCGGACCAGCACGGTTATCCTGCCACCACGTCCGTCGGCCCCCGATTCGAGGACCGCGCAGCGGGTGCCGAACGCTGCCCGGGTCACCGAGAGTTTCCCGGCCGCAACCGGTTTGGGGATGCCGCCCGGTGCCGGCCTCGTGCTGTCGCCGCCGCGGGCGATCGGACGCGGTGGCATCGGCCCCAGGGCGGGAAATCGGCGGACGCCGGCCGTGCGACGAACGGGTCGGCCGGCGGCCCGGGTGTGACGTAATCCTCACCGCCGCCGCGCCTAAGCTGGGAGCATGGCGCGAATTACCGGTTCCTGGCTGTCCGGCCCGAATGCGGCCCACCCCGGCGAGCCGCAGCCCGACGACTACCCCGGCAAGCTGCTCGGCCTGCCGCAGGAGGGAGTCGGTTCGCTGGCGCCCATGTCGCGCCGCATCATCGCGCTGTTCGTCGACTACTTCATCGCCATGGGTATCGCCGCGCTGATCGTGCACGGTTCGGGTTCGCTCAACACGGTCACCTACCTGGTCTGGTTCGTGATCGGGGTGGTGACGGTGATGCTGTTCGGATTCACCCCCGGCCAATACTTCCTGGGCATGCGCACGGTCCGCATCGATGCGGCCGTGCCGGTCGGCTTCATCCGCTCGGTCGCGCGGCAGGTCCTGCTGACCTTCGTCGTCCCGGCGCTGTTCACCGACGGGGACCGACGGGGTATGCACGACCGAGCGACCGGGACGGCGCTGGTTCGCGCCCGGTGACCCGCCGCACCGACTATCTCGAGCAGAACCCGGCAGCGCGAGATGTGCGGCTGGACGCCGGGATGCTCGCCGCGCTCGCCGAACGGGCCTGAGGGCGACTCGAGACTAGCGATGTTCAGCCCAGTGCGGCGTACAACCGTTCGGCGGCCCGGCGCACCCCATCGGCCATCGCCGGAGTTTCCTGTCCGATCAGGGTGACCACGCCGACCGCCGCCGGGGGACCGGGCAGTCCCGGCAGCGACGCGACCACGCCGTGCGCACCGGGCACGAGCTTGCCCTCGCTCTCGAAGATCCCCCGCTCGCCCCGCCGCGACGCCTCGATCGCCGCACCGAGAGCGCCCTGTCCGCGCGCGGTGCGGGCACCTACCCGATAGGCGACGTGGAAGGTGGTGAACGGCGGTTCGACGACCGAGACGGCGAGGACGTCGTCCCCGTCGGCGACACAGAAATGTGCCGTGGCCTCCACCTCGCGGGCCAGATCGTCGAGGATCTCGCGGGTGGCCTCGCGCACCGAGCCGAGTACGTGCTGGGTCAGTACGAGCGCGCCCGCGGAGACGCCGACCGTGCCGTCCTCGGCGCGACGCACCAGCCCGTGCTCGACCAGCGTGCCGACCAGGCGGTAGATGATCGTGCGGGACAGCCCGAGCTCCTGCGCCAGTTGCGCGGGGGTGCGGGCATGGGGGCTGCTGGCGAGCACCTTCAGCACGTCGAGTCCGCGGCTCAGGGTCTGCGAGGTGTCGGGCGCCGGCATGAGCCAGATCCTACGTGCGCGGTGTAGTGGCCGAGGGTCCTCGGCGGACCGAACGTCGGCGGCTGGTCAGAGGGCGTAACGCAGGGTGAGGACCTCCCGCTGCGCTTCCTCCGCGTGACCGGAAATGCCGGTGAGTTCGCCGGTGCCCGAGCCGGGGACGATGGTGCCGAACGTGCGCTGGTCGCTGCCTTCGGCGAGGCCGCCGTGCTGGATGACGAAGCTGCCCCGGCGACCGTCCAAGGCCCCCTCGATCCGCTCCGAGGCGACGTAGCCGGCGCCGTTCGGGCCTTGGGCCGTGAGCACCTCGACGACGCCGGTGCCCTCGATCACCCCCGCGTAGCGCTTGCTGATGCGCACCCGGGTCAGCTTGGGACCCTCGGCGGGTTCGTCGTAGGCCTGTTCGTCGAACTCGACGATCTCGAAGTGTGCGTCCACGGTCCGATGCTGGTCGCTCATCACTGGTTCCGGGCGCTGTCGCGCAGCACCCGCATCTCCTTGCTGCTCGATACGAGAGGACGCCGGAATCGATCGCTCAGCGGCGGCGGATGGTGCGCTGGACACCACGCATCTTGGCCCCCGCCGGCAGCGGGCCCTTCGGCAACGCGGGCCCGCCCCGGGTGGCGAGCGCGGTCAGCCGGCCCTCGATGAGATCCATCCGCTTGGCGTCGATGTTGCGGGGCAACTTGGTGAGATGGCGCTGCAGGTTCTTCAGCGGAACCTGGCCCTCCTCGTTGCCGATCACGATGTCGTAGATCGGGGTGTCCCCGACCAGGCGGGCGGTCTTCTTCTTCTCCTGAGCCAGGAGCGATTTCACGCGCTGCGGAGAGCCCTCGGCGACCAGGATGACACCGGGCAGGCCGATGACCCGATGGACGGCGTCGAGCTGGGTGGTCGCGGCGACGGCCTGGGTGGCGCGCCACTTACCCTGCAGATTGTCCAGCACCCACCAGGCCGCCCCGGCCTGCCCCTCGGCCTTGGCGTAGACGTTCTTCTGCACCCGGCGGCCGAAGATGATGAAGGCGACCAGCGCACCCAGCAGGATGCCGACCGGGAGCAGGAACCACTGCAGATCGAACAGGAAGCCGATCAGGAACAACACCACGGTGATGCCGACCAGGGCGCCGATCATCAGCGGCAGCAGCAGTTTGTCTTCCTTGCGCACCATCTGGAACGTCTGCCAGAGCTGCTGACGCCGCTCCTTCGACGCCTGCTTGCGCGCCGCCTTCGCCGCGGCCTTCGCTTCCTTCGACGGTGTGCCGCCCTTACCTGCTGCCATACCTCTCAGGATAGTGGGCCGGTCGGCGCCACCCGGCAGCGGACCGGCTCAGACCGTCGCGACTTCGGCTGTGCGGAATTCCGCCGCGAGCTGGTGCGGCATCGGCTCGTGCCGCACGTACTCGCGGCTGAACTGCGCCGCGCCGCGTGAGAGCGAACGCAGGTCGATCGCGTAGCGACGCAATTCCAGTTCGGGCACTTCGGCGCGGACGACGGTACGGCCCGCGGTCGCCGGTTCGGTGCCGAGGACCCGGCCGCGGCGACCGGACAGGTCACCGAGGATGGTGCCGACGTACTCGTCGGCGACGGTCACGCGCACCTCGGCGATCGGTTCGAGCAGATCGATGCGACTCGCCGCCGCGGCCTCGCGCAGCGCGAGCGCCCCCGCGGTCTGGAAGGCGGCATCGGAGGAATCGACCGAATGGGCCTTGCCGTCGACGAGCGTCACCCGCACGTCCACCAGCGGGTATCCGGCGGCGACCCCACGTTCGGCCTGGGCCCGCACGCCCTTTTCCACCGAGGCGATGAATTGCCGGGGCACCGCGCCGCCGACGACCTTGTCGACGAATTCGATGCCCGAGCCTTCGGGAAGCGGTTCCACTTCGATATCGCAGATCGCGTACTGACCGTGCCCGCCCGATTGCTTCACGTGCCGGCCGTGCCCGGATGCCTTGGCGCCGAAGGTTTCCCGCAGCGCCACCCGATAGTCGTCCAGGTCCACCTGGACGCCGAACCGGGACCGCAGGCGCTCCAGTGCGACGTCGCGGTGTGCCTCACCCAGACACCACAGCACCAACTGGTGGGTCCGGGGATTCTGCTCCAACCGGACCGTGGGGTCCTCGGCGACCAGCCGGGCCAGTCCCTGCGACAGCTTGTCCTCGTCGGCCTTGCCGTGGGCTCGCACCGCCACCGGTAGCAGTGGTTCGGGCAGCGGCCACGGTTCGATCAACAGTGGAGAATCCTTGGCCGACAACGTATCTCCGGTCTCGGCGTGGCCCAGTTTGGTGACGTAGGCGATATCTCCCGCGATGGCCTGGCTCAGCGGAAACTGCTGTTTGCCGAACGGCGCCGTCACCGCGCCGACGCGTTCGTCGGCATCGTGCGCGCCGGCGCCGGAGTCGGCGCCGTGCCCGCAGATGTGCACGGTCTCGTCGGCGTGCAGGGTGCCGGAGAACACCCGCACCAGCGATACCCGGCCCACATACGGATCGGAGGCGGTGCGGATGACCTCCGCGGCCAGCGCGGCGCCCGGATCGCAGGACAGTAACCGGGGGGCGGCGCCGTTGCCCGGACAGCGCGCCGAGACCGCGTGTTCGGCCGGGGTCGGGAAGCCGCGGGTGATCAGCTCCAGGATCTCCACCATGCCCAATCCCTCCCGGGTTCCCTCCGGCGGGGGAGCGGCGATCAGGATCGGGTGGAAGCGGTCGTTCGCCACCGCACGTTCCAGATCCGTGATCAGCGTGGCCAGGTCGATCGGTTCGCCCTCGAGATAGCGATCCATCAGGGTTTCGTCTTCGCTTTCGGCGATGATCCCCTCGATGAGCCGACTGCGGGCGGTCTCGATCTGTGCCGCCTGCTCCGGGGTGGTGTCGGTGCGCGTGTGCTCGCCGGCCGAACAGTCGAAGACCTGCTGGGTCAGCAGATCGATCAGTCCGGTCACCGGGCGGTGCCCGTCGGCGCCCTTGGGGCCGTACACCGGCAGTTGCAGCGGCAGGATGGCATCGGAATCGCCGTCGCCGAGCAGGTCGGCACAGGTCCGGGTGATCAGGTCGAAATCGGCCCGGGCGGCGTCGAGATGGGTGATCACCAGGGCTCGTGGCATGCCGACCTGAGCGCATTCCTCCCACAGGGCCAGCGTCTGGCCGTCCACGCCGTCGGCTCCGGCCGCGGCCGACACCACGAAAAGGGCCGCATCCGCAGCTCGCAGACCGGCCCGTAACTCACCGACGAAATCGGCATATCCTGGCGTATCGATCAGATTGATCTTGATCCCGTTCCAGCCGATCGGCACCACCGACAGCTGGATCGAGCGATGTTGCCGCTGCTCGATGTCGTCGTAGTCCGACACGCAGGTGCCGTCCTCGACGCGGCCGGCTCTGGTGAGCGCTCCGGCCTCCATCGCCAGCGCCTCCACGACGGTTGTCTTGCCCGAGCCGGTATGTCCGACCAGGACCACATTGCGAATACCGTCCGGCTGCGCCGCTTCGACGACTCTGCCGACGGAATTACCTCGGGCGGCGGTGCTCGCTTTCTCGGCCATGTCTCTTCACTTCCCGGAGTCGACACGTGCGGTTGATTCGAGCTTCCCACCGGCAAGCGGCTGTGTCACCCGTTCCGCCGATCCGCACCCGGTACGTAGCGAATCCGCACCCCGGACGTAGCAAAACGACCGGCCGAACCCGAGGTTCGACCGGTCGCGGCAGGTAGGAGCGGTCAGCTACCGAAGCGGGCGAGGACCGAACTCGCCTCCTGGGCGGCGCTGCCCTCCTGCGCCAGATGGGCCATCTCCGGCGCGATCTCCCGGCCGTGGTGGGCCATCGCCTGCGCGTACAGCCGGCCGGCGCGGTAGGACGAGCGGACCAGCGGACCCGCCATCACCCCGGCGAAGCCGAGTTCCGTTGCCACCCTGGAGTGTTCGACGAACTCTTCCGGCTTCACCCAGCGATCGACCGGATGGTGCCGCGGCGAGGGCCGCAGATACTGGGTGATGGTGAGGATGTCGCATCCGGCCTCGTGCAGGTCGCGCATGGCCTGGGTGACCTCCTCGGGCGTCTCGCCCATGCCGAGGATGAGGTTCGACTTGGTGACCAGGCCGGCTTCGCGCGCGGCGGTCAGCACCGCCAGTGACCGCTCGTACCGGAAGGCCGGGCGGATCCGTTTGAAGATGCGCGGGACCGTTTCCAGGTTGTGCGCCAGCACTTCGGGACGGCTGGCGAACACCTCGGCCAACTGCTCGGGATCGGCGTTGAAATCAGGGATCAGCAACTCGACACCGGTGTGCGGATTGAGCCGTTTGATCGCTCGGACGGTCTCCGCGTACAGCCAGGCGCCACCGTCGTCGAGGTCGTCGCGGGCCACACCGGTGATGGTCGAGTACCGCAGGCCCATCGCCTGCACGCTCTCGGCCACCCGGCGCGGTTCGTCGCGGTCCAGGGCGGCGGGCTTACCGGTATCGATCTGGCAGAAATCGCAGCGCCGCGTGCACTGTTCGCCACCGATCAGGAAGGTGGCCTCGCGGTCCTCCCAGCATTCGAAGATGTTGGGACAGCCCGCCTCCTCGCAGACCGTGTGCAGGCCTTCGCGTTTGACCAGACCCTTGAGCTCGGAGTACTCGGGCCCCATGGTGGCGCGGGTGCGAATCCACTTCGGTTTGCGTTCGATCGGGGTCTGCGCGTTGCGAGCCTCGATGCGGAGCAACTTGCGGCCACCGGATTCCCGTACCAGGGGATCGGGGGACGACGTGGCCGGCGCGGCGGTGTGTGCCGCGCCGCTGTTCGATGTCGGGGTGTCGACGGAGGTCACTCGAACGACTCTACGCCCGCCGAAATCGGGCCCGGCAGCGTGCGTTGCATCAAGGTCAGATCCATCCACCCGCCGAACTTGTGACCGACTTCCGGCAATTGCCCCACGATCCGGAATCCGAACTTCTCGTGCAGCAGAATCGAGGTCTTGTTGGAGGTTTCGATCGCCGCGATCACGGTGTGCACCCGCCCGGATTCCTCGGCCCGTCCCAGCAGGGCGGTCAGGAGCGCGGTCGCCGCGCCGCGGCGCTGGAACCGCTCCGAGACGTACACCGAATTCTCCACGCAGTAGCGGTAACCGGATTTGGGTCGCCACTGCGCGTAGCTGGCGTAGCCCGCCACCTCGCCATCGATCTCGGCGACCAGCACCGGATATCCGGCGTTCACCCGATCGCGCCACCACCGCAGCCGATCGTCGAGATCGACCGGATGGGTGTCCCAGATGGCGGTCGTCTCGGCGACGGCGTTGTTGTGGATGGCGAGGATCGTGGGGAGGTCGCGTTCCTCGGCGTCGCGGATGTGCGGCCCATCCGGCTGGAGATCGGTCACCGCAACAAACTATCGGCAACGCTTCGCCGCGGCGAGCCGATTCGGGCCGACGGGATGCGTGTCTGTGCAGGTGTGAGCGGTTTCACCCACGATTCAGCTGTCGTCGCCGACCACCGCGGCCAGAGCCTGACCGATGGTTTCGTGGCGGAAGGTGTATCCGGCGTCCTCGAGGGCCGTCGGAATGGCGCGCGGGCCGCGCAGAATCGCCTCCTGGGCGAATTCGCCGAGCGCGGCCTGCAGGGCGAAGGCCGGCACGATGAACGGCGCCGGTCGGCGCAGCGCGCGTGCCAGCGCTCGGTTGAACTCCGCGTTGGTCACCGGGGCCGGTCCGACCAGATTCACGGGACCGCGGACGGCCGGATTCGTCAGGGCGAACGACAGCCCGCCGACCTCGTCGTCGAGGGAGATCCAGGGCTGGTACTGGCGCCCACTGCCGAGCCGTCCGCCCAGCCCGAGCGAATACAGCGGTTTGAGCAGCGCGAGCATGCCACCGTGCCGCGACAGCACGACCGCGCTGCGGACCTGGACCACCCGCACGCCCGCGTCGACGGCAGGCTGGGTTGCCGCCTCCCAGTCACGGCACAGCGTGGCCAGGAAACCCGTTCCGGCGGAATCGGATTCGGTGATCACCCGATCACCGGTATCGCCGCCGTAGTAGTGCACGCCGCTGGCGTTCACCAGCGTCGGCACTCCGGCGGCGGCGACCGCGGTGGCCAGCACATCGGTCGGGCCGATGCGGCTGTCCCGCAGCTGCTGTTTGTAGCTGCCGTTCCAGCGCCGCGCCCCGATTCCGGCTCCGCAGAGGTTGACGACCGCATCGGCGGCCCGCAGGGCCGGTGCGGGCACCTGGGCGCGCACCGGATCCCAGCTGAACTCGTCCTCCGCGGCGGCGGGACGACGCACGAGACGGGCCACTTCGTGTCCGTCTCGCCGCAGTGCGGCGACCAGCGCCGTCCCGATCAGCCCGGAGGAGCCGGCGATCACAACCTTCATGCGGAAACCGAATCGTCGTGACGCGCAGCCGGTTACAGGCCCAGATCGGCCTCGAACGCGGCTTCCTCCAGCCGGTGCCTGATGGTGGTCAGGAAGCGGCCGGCGTCGGCGCCGTCGATGAGCCGGTGGTCGTAGGTCAGCGGCAGGTAGCACATCGAGCGGATGCCGATGAATTCGCTGCCGTTGTCCGAGATCACCATGGGCCGCTTGACGATCGCGCCGGTGCCCAGCATCGCCGCCTGCGGCGGCACCAGGATCGGGGTGTCGAACAGCGCGCCCTGGCTGCCGATGTTGGTGATGGTGAAGGTGCCGCCGGCCAGCTCGTCGGGCTTGAGACCGCCGGTGCGCGCGCGGTTGGCGATATCGGCGATCGCACGGGCCAGTCCGGCCAGCGACAGGTCACTGGCATTGTGGATGACCGGCGAGAGCAGACCCTGTTCGGTGTCGACCGCGATGCCCAGGTGCACCGAGGAGTGGTAGGTGATCTCCTTGGTCTCCTCGTTGTAGGAGGCGTTGACGTTGGGGTGCACGCCCAGCGCCTCCACGGCGGCCTTCGCGAAGAAGGGCAGGAAGGTCAGGTTCACGCCCTCGCGCTCGGCGAATGCGCTCTTGGCCTTGGCCCGCAGCGCCGCGATCTTGGTGACGTCGACCTCGTGGGTCTGGGTCAGCTGCGCGGTGGTCTGCAGCGATTCGCGGGTCTTGGTCGCGGTGATCTGGCGGATGCGGTTGGCCTTCTGAACCGTGCCGCGCAGTGCCTGCAGCTGCGGGCGCGCCCCGGCCGGAGCGGACGGCGCGGCGGGAGCGGCGGCGGCCGGAGCGGCGGCGGGCTGCGGAGCGGCCGGAGCCTTCTTGGCCTCGGCGGCCGCGAGCACATCCTGCTTGCGGATGCGACCGCCGACGCCGGAACCCTTCAGCGTCGACAGGTCGACGTTGTTCTCCTGGGCCAGCTTGCGCACCAGCGGGGTGACATACGGGGACTCGCCGTTGCCCGCGGCGGCCGGTGCGGGAGCCGCGGCC
>NZ_BAGM01000049.1 GCF_000308855.1 Nocardia veterana NBRC 100344
CGCCGGCCCTGGCCCGCGTCGAGCCGGCGGCGCGCTTCGGCCATCGACTCGCCGATCGACCGGTGGCTACCCCACCAGTGGATGTGGCGCAGGTAGCCGCGGGAACGGTAGGTGTTCATCACCTCGACATGGTCGGGGCTGCCGGTGAATTCGGCCAGTGCCGCCTCGTCCGTCCACAGCGACAGCGAATAGGTGATCCGTCCCCACGGCTGATAGCTCGTGACGATGCCGAGCGCGCCGGGCGTGTCCAGCACCTGCTTCTCCAGTCGCGCGGAGATCGTCGCGACCGGAATCAGGTCGGCGCGCCGATGAGGGCGGAATTCGTTGACACTCAGCAGAATTCGGTCCGGCCACGGTTGGGTGCCGGTCGGGTACCAGGGCCGGTACAGGCGAAAATCGCGCGCATCGAAGCCGGAATCCGCATGCGCTCGCCACGTGATCGCCGGCGAGATCAGAAAGGCTTCCGAGGTGGACCGGATGTGTTGGGCGCGGGCGCGCACCGCGGTCCGGGCACGAACAGGGGACATGATCGACACTCTTTTCCGATGGCCTTCGGCGCGCGGTCGCCGCCGTGCCGCTAGCCTCCCAGTGTGTGCGCCGCGGGACTTCCGAAAACGTGCGGTGATCGACCGTCGCCGGTGGTGTGGATCAGGCCGGATCACGCCGGCTACCTCGGTCCCGATATTCGGGTGATCGCGCATGCCGCGGCCGTCGATGTGCTCAACGTGGGTGTCGACGGCCCGCTGATCTTCGAGGCGCCGGGACTCGGCTCCCGATCGCTGGGCAGTGTGACCGCTCCGGCCCGCGTTCCGCATCGGGTGCGAGTCCCGGAGGGAAGGGCGTTGCTGCTGTTCGCCGACCCGTCCGGGCACGCGGCATCCGGGTGGTCCGAGGCGATGAGTGAGACCCTGGGCGCCTTCGGATTCGGGCATCGCATGGAAGCCGAGATCGCGGCGGCCTGTCGCGCGGGCGCCCCGCCCGAAACCATCGCCGGGTTGGCCGCGGTCGGTACGGCACCGGCGGGCGATCCGCGAATCGCCCGCCTGACCGAGTCGATCCGCCGCGACCCCGGCCGCGGCTATCGGGCGCGGGAGATCGCCGCCGGGCTGGGGCTGTCGCCTTCCCACTTTCTGCGGCTGTTCGCGCGGGAGACGGGTACGACGTTCCGCCGGTATCAGCAATGGGCCCGGCTGCGGTGGGTGGTGCACGGGCTGGCCGGCGGCAACGACCTGACACGCAGCGCCGCCGATGCCGGGTTCGCCTCACCGTCGCACTTCAGCGACACCTTCCGGCTCACCTTCGGGCTCTCCGCCACCGATCTGCTCCACACCGGGGTCCGATTCGACGTCTCGGACCCCGATCTGGGCTGAGGCGCGTCGGGCACCGCCCTCGATTCGCCTGCTCGTGTAGTCCGTCCGCGGCCGGGTATCCGCCGCGCAAAACATCACGAGGAGGTATGTCATGGCGAAATGGCTCACCCGTTGTGCCGTCTCCGCGGCGGCGGTCGCCGCGGCGACGGCGCTCGCGACCGGTCCGGCGGCGGCCGCGCCCGCCGGGGTGTCGATCAACGGCAGTATGCAGGTCATGGGCATGAATGTCCTGCACATCGACGCCCAGGGACAGGGCGACGGGCCGGCGACCGGCACCTACACCGCGACCGCGCAGCTGGGGAATATGCCGCTGCCGGTCAAGGTGACCGGTCCGGTGACCTGCCTGCGCGTTCAGGGCGACACGGTCTCCCTGGTGTATCCGATCACGACGTCCCAGCCGATCATGGTCTTCGCCCCCGATTCCATGGCCATCCAGATCACGATCACCAAGGGGCGCAACGGCGCACCGAACATGATCGGCTACGGCATGCCGATGCCGACCAGCTCGTTCCGGGACTGCATGCCCGGCCCCACGCCGTTGATGTTCGACGGCACGATCGACATCACCTGATCGGCGGAACTCTCGGGGTCGGCGCCCACAGCGCCGACCCCGAGAGGGTGAGTGGGCGCAGCCTCCCGGGGCCTCGGTCTCAGGCCGCAATCCCGGTGAGGGAGAAGAACTCCTGGCGTGAGCGAGCATCTTCGCGCAACGTGCCGAGCAGGGTGGAGGTCACCGTGGTCGTGCCCGCGGCTTGAACTCCGCGCAACGTCATGCAGGTGTGTTCGGCCTCGATGACCACGCCGACGCCCTTGGGCTGCACATGGTCGGTGAGCCAATCCGCGATCTGTTTGGTCAACCGCTCCTGGACCTGCGGGCGGCGGGAGAAATGTTCCACGATGCGGGCCAGCTTCGACAATCCGAGTATGCGTTCGCCGGGCAGATACCCGACGTGGGCGACACCCACGAACGGCAGCAGATGGTGCTCACACACCGACCGCAGCGGAATGCGCCGGGCCAGCACCAGCTCGTCGTAGCCCTCCTCGTTCGGAAATGTGGTCAGGTCGAACGAGCGCGGGGTGAACAGCTCGGCATACGCCCGGGCCATCCGCCCGGGCGTCGCCTGTAGGTGCTCGCTGTCCAGATCGACGCCGAGCGCGGTGAGGAAGGTGCGGGCGGCGTCTTCGGCGACCGCCAGATCGACTGCGCCGGTGTCGTGAACGACACGTAATGCGGGCACGGACACGCTAGCTCCCACCGACGCCGAGGGCCGTCAGCAGTGCGAGCACCACGGTGGCGACCGCGAGCACACCGTGACCGCCGACGATCGCGACCGGGAAGTGGCGCTCGGCCGGCTGTGCCGCCTCGCTCGCGGCCGCAGTCCCCGCGGCGCGGTTCCGGTACACCGGCAGCCAGCGCAGCAGCATCACGAAGCCCAGCAGCGCGACCGGAACCAGGAGTCCGAAGCCGACCCAGGCCAGGGCATCGTTGTCGATGACGAGATAGACGATCCAGACCACCAGTCCGGCGGCGGCGAGCAGGAAGTGCCCGAATACCACCGGTGGCGGGAGGTGGGTCGAACCGGGTTGCCGCGCACCGCCTTTGGCGATCCAGGTAGCCAGCAGGAAGAAGCCTCCGCCGGCGGTGAGCAGCCACAGAATCAGAGCGGCGATGCCCATGATGACTCCTACGGTGTGAGAAGGGGAGGAAGGTCAGCGGCGGAAGCCGGTGGCCTGAGTGGTTTCGTCGGCGACCCGCACGCCGTAGTGGTAGGCGAGCTTGCCGCCCAGATATCCGGAGACGGCCAGCGCCGCGACGGCCACGATCGACAGCGTCAACGGTCCCGCCGGAACCGCGGCGTCGACGCCCGTGCCCGCGGTCCGCCACCAGAAATTCAGCGCGAAGGCGACGGTGACGGCCAGGTTCAGGGTCATGTGCACCAACCCGACACGGAATGCCGGTGTGCCGGTGGGAATCGCGAACAGGTCCAGGAATCCGACCAGGGCGGCGGCGAGGGCGCCGAGTACCCCGATGGCGATCAGCCATTGCGCCCCGCGCGCGAGCGGCGCCGGATCGTCGACCACGTGGGAGCCGATGTCGAACACCACGCTCGCGATCCAGCTGCCGATCGGGACGGTGACCAGGATCGGGTGGAACGGATGTCCGTACGGACCGGCCAGGGCCGCGCTCACCGGACGTTTGGCCTGTTGCAGGTCCTCGGTCATGGCGCCTCCGTTCGATGTCAGGCTTATTACACCAATGAATATTGGTGTAATTGCTATCCGGGGTCAAGATGCGCTTGTTGCAGCGGTACCCGATCCCTTTCGCCACACACGATCGGCGCTACTGTGGTCACGTGACCAGTGATGCGGACATCGGTGCCGTCGCCGCGCTCGACGACGAATCGCGGCGCGGTATGTACTGGTTCATCCGCCGGGCGGGCCGGCCCGTCACCCGGGACGAGGCGGCCGAACAGGTCGGCATCTCCCGCAAACTCGCCGCCTTCCACCTGGACAAGCTCGTGGCGGCGGGACTGCTCGTCGCGCGGTACGAACACGTCGGCGGCATCCGGCGGGTGGGCCGGACGCCCAAGGTCTACGAACCCGCCGACACCGAGGTGCGGGTGAGCATTCCGGAGCGGCGCCACGAAGTGCTGGCCGACATTCTGATGCGTGCGGTGCTCACCGAAGGCTCCGAGGAAACGGCACGCGACGCGGCCCTGCGCGTCGCCGAGGACCGGGGCGTCGCCATCGGACGCGAGTTGCGGGAACGGTGGCGCCCCGGACGTCTCGGCGCCGAGCGAGCGCTCACGCTCCTGCACACCGCACTCGGCGAACAGGGCTTCGAACCCGCCCGCACGGCGCCCGTCTGCCTCCGGCTCCGCAATTGCCCCTTCCATCCGCTGGCGGCGCAGGCGCCCGATCTGGTGTGCGCGCTCAACCACGCGTATCTCGCCGGGCTGCTGCGCGGACTCGAGGCCGGCGGCGTCCACGCCGAACTCGCCCCCGCGGCGGGCGAATGCTGCGTCGAGATCACCGCGGGCTCCCGGGCCTGAGGGCATGCCGGTGCGCGGTGTCACGGTGGGGCGGATTCGGGCGGCACAACCCAGGCGCCGATAATGCGTAACCGGTGTGCACGCAGTCGTACGGTGTCGCCCGGACATCCGCGGCCCGATCCGAAGAGAGATGAATGATGACTTCCCGCAATGCAAGTGCTCAGATCGGCGTGACCGGGCTGGCGGTCATGGGCAGCAACATCGCCCGCAACTTCGCTCGCAACGGATACACCGTGGCCCTGCACAACCGGAGTGTCGGCAAGACGGATGCACTGCTCGAGGCACACGGCCACGAAGGCGATTTCGTACGCACCGAAACCATCGAGGAGTTCGTGGCGGCGCTCGAGAAGCCGCGCCGCGTGCTGATCATGGTGAAGGCCGGTGAGGCCACCGACGCGGTCATCGAGGAACTGGCCGCGGCCATGGAACCCGGCGACATCATCATCGACGGCGGCAACGCCCTCTACACCGACACCATCCGCCGGGAGGCGGCGATGCAGGCCCGCGGCCTGAACTTCGTCGGCGCCGGCATCTCCGGTGGTGAGGAGGGCGCGCTCAACGGGCCGGCGATCATGCCCGGCGGGCCGAAGGAGTCCTACGAATCGCTCGGCCCGATGCTGGAGAAGATCGCCGCCCAGGTCGACGGCACCCCCTGCTGCACCCACATCGGCCCGGACGGCTCGGGCCATTTCGTCAAGATGGTGCACAACGGCATCGAATACGCCGATATGCAGCTGATCGGCGAGGCCTACCATCTCTTCCGCGAGGCGCTCGGCTTCGACGCCGGGCAGATCGTCGAGGTGTTCACCCAGTGGAATTCCGGTGATCTGGAGTCGTATCTGGTCGAGATCACCGCGGAGGTGCTGAAGCAGGTCGACGCCGAGACCGGCAAACCGCTGGTCGACGTCATCGTGGATGCCGCCGAGCAGAAGGGAACCGGCCGGTGGACGGTCAAGTCCGCGCTCGACCTCGGCATTCCGGTGACCGGCATCGCCGAGGCCGTCTTCGCTCGGGCGCTGTCGGGTTCGCGCGCGCAGCGCCGGGCTGCGCAGGGCCTGGCCGCCGGCACCCTGGCCGACAAGCCGGCCGACGCCGCGCAGTTCACCGAGGACATCCGCCGCGCGCTGTACGCCTCGAAGATCGTCGCCTACGCGCAGGGCTTCGACCAGATCGCCGCCGGTAGCGCGGAGTACGGCTGGGATCTGCGCCCCGGCGATCTGGCCACCATCTGGCGCGGCGGCTGCATCATCCGGGCGCGGTTCCTCAATCGCATCAAGGAGGCCTACGAGCAGAACCCGGAACTGCCCAGCCTGATCCTCGCCCCCTACTTCCGCGAGGCCATCGAGCAGGCGATCGACGGCTGGCGTCGCGTGGTGGCCACCGCGACCTTGCTGGGTATCCCGGTCCCGGCCTTCGCGTCCTCGCTGTCGTACTACGACGCCCTGCGCGCCGAGCGGCTGCCGGCCGCGCTCACCCAGGCCCAGCGCGACTTCTTCGGCGCCCACACCTACGAGCGGGTCGACGCCGAGGGTAAGTTCCACACGCTGTGGAGCGGCGACCGCAGCGAAGTCTCCGCCTGACGTTCGCCGAGCAGCGTCGGCCGCCGGCGCGGCCGGGCTGCTCGCGCGCATCGGTCCGCACGCGTGGGTCCGGCAGCGCCCGGATACCCGAACACGGATACGTAGGTAGGTGAGTACGTAGTTCTACCGATGCCGATCGAGCGCCGACCACGAATGCTTGGAGGCGAAGGCCCATTCCCGGATGCTCGAGGACGCTGATGGACCACTCGCCCCATCGATCGGCAAGCGGCGACCGACAATCACGACCGGCGGCACCGTCAGCGGCGTTCCCCGCGGAGGGCGATGTGCATCTGCGGATCTGGCTGCACGGTACCGCCTTCGACTATCGGGCCGCCGCCGGCGCCGCCTACCACTTGATTCGCGACTGGCAGCGGCGACGGTGGTGTGCCGTCGAATGCATCATGGACACGCGCGAGGATCACCTGCCCGAGGAGCGGTTACCGAACGAGCGGCTCTTTCTCGGTCCCTGATCGCACCCCGTTCCCCGCAACCGCGGACCGATCCACGCGCGCACTCCCTTCCGCGGTTGTGGTCCTGATCACTGCGTCCGGCGTCGATTCGCTCCGATAGAGCGCTCGGGTACCGGGTAGCCGAGCAATATCCCTGCTGGACAGGGTGAGGAGGTCGAAAGAGAGAGGAAGAAGGTGTTTGTCATGGCCGATGCGTCGCGACACCTGGATTTCACTCACCATCCGGACGCCGCCGAGATCCGGGAGCGCCACGAGCGCATCCTCGCCGGACCGCAGGCGGTCCTGGTCGACGGGCTCCTGCTGTTGGCCGGACTGTACCTGGCGATCTCGCCGTGGGTGGTCACGCCGTTTCCGACGGCCGCCGGGGGCGGGCTGTCGCGGTTGGGGGTGATCAATCTGATCGTCGGCATTGCGGTTGCCATCGTCGGCCTGTCGCTCGTCGCCGCGCCCGAGCGGTGCCATCGACTGAGTTGGACGGTGGTGGCCATGGGCGTGTGGATGCTGGTCACCCCGTGGGTGATCGGACCGTCCACCACCGCCGTGCTGTGGAACAACCTGTGGACCGGCGGTGTCATCACCGCGCTGGGCCTCGCCGCTACCGGCATGCTCGCCGCCGGGGCGCGGACGACCCGGCACACCACCGCGGCCGCGCCCGCGCAGCGTCACATGGCTGCGCACTAGCCCGGCCCGAAAACCCGTGCCCCACACCGGTCGCCGGTGTGGGGCACCGTTCGGTCGGGACCCGGCGCGGCCGTAGCCGTGGCGGTTACAGTCCACCGGCGGCGGACAGCACCGCGAACGCGGCGTCGGCGCTGTGCCACAGGACGTCGATCTCGGTGCGGGTCGCCGGTTCGAGGGCCGGATCCTGAAGGGCCAGGCCGTTGCCGAAGATCACCACATTGGCGCCGGCATCGGCGAGGCGCAGGAGCGCGCCGGAACCGACGCCCGCGCCCACCACCCGATCGAGGCCCTCGCCGAGGAAGTAGAACCGCCACAGCGGTCCCAGATCGCCGCCGTAGTCGGCCTTCGTCTCGTCGACGATGAGCGACCCCTTGCTCGCGATCGCATCCACGATCCGGAAGTAGTCGGGCGCGTCGGCGGGCGTGGCATGCACCGCCGCCACCGCGTTGGCCAGGTCGACGGTGAGGTGGGCGTTGTACCCCGCCATCGCCACCCGGGCCGGCGACAGTCCGCAATCGCGGGTCAGTGCGAAGTAGTTCGTCCATTGCGGTTCGGTGGGGCCGCCGGTGAATTCGCCGTGCACGTTGCGCAGGAATCGCAGCAGGAGATCCAGGCTGATCCGATGGGCGAATTCCGGATCGGCGAAGGCGGCCGGATCGCGTTGCAGCGGCATGACCGCGGCCTGCTCCACCGCGTCGAGCCCGAGTGCGAGCAACCCGCGCCGATCACGGTGGCCCACCAGGATGTCGGTGATCCGCCGATGCTGGTCCACGGCCTGTTCGAGGCGTTGCAGCGAACTACCCGACAGGGTGGAGGTATCGGACAGGCGCACGATATCGGCGATCTCCGCGGCCGACAGGGGCGCGCCGCAGGCCGAATCGGGCGGTTGGGCCGAGGCCGGCGCGGGAACCACCAGGGCCGCGCTCGCCGCCGCCGCGGTCACCGTCATCGCCACGAGGCGAACAGCGCGCCGGATCCGGTGGCGGCGGGGTGGGTGTGGTCCGGCAGCGACGGGCATATCGTCTCGCCTTCGGTCGGTGGACGGATCGGCGGCAACGCCGCGGCAGGCGCACAGCCTAACCTGCCACCGCCGGTGCGTCGTCCCAGCCGCACGGCGAGTTTCGATGTGGATTCGGCGCGGCGCGCGCGGAACTGTTGCCCGGCGAGGCTTCGATGGGAAAAGTTCCTGCCCGACTTCTGTTCTCACTCGAGGAGGCGCATGTGCGTTTCGGCATCTTCGTTCCCCAGGGCTGGCGGCTGGATCTGGTCGGCATCGATCCGGCCGCGCAGTGGGTGGTGATGCGGGATCTGGCGCGCCGCGCCGATGCCGTCGGCGGCTGGGAATCGCTGTGGGTGTACGACCACTTCCACACCGTTCCGGTGCCGACCGAGGAGGCCACGCACGAGGCGTGGACGCTGATGTCGGCCTTCGCGGCGGTCACCGAGCGTATCCGGCTCGGACAGATGTGCACCGCGATCGGTTATCGAAACCCGGCCTATCTCGCCAAGGTCGCCGCGACCGTGGACGTCGTCTCCGGTGGGCGGGTGGAGATGGGAATCGGCGGCGGCTGGTACGAACACGAGTGGCGCGCCTACGGGTACGGATTCCCTTCGGCCGGAGAGCGTTTGGCCCGATTGGACGAGGGCGTGCAGATCTTCCGCCAGGCGTGGACCACCGGCACCGCCACCCTCGCCGGACGGCACTACCAGGTCGACGGCGCCATCGTGCGGCCGTTGCCGCTACAGCAGGGCGGTATTCCGATCTGGGTCGCCGGTGGTGGCGAGAAGGTCACCCTGCGGATCGCGGCGAAATACGCGCAGTACACGAACTTCTCGGGTGATCCGGAGACGTTCGGCCGCAAGTCGGCGGTGTTGCGCGAGCACTGTGCCGCGGCGGGTACGGACTTCGAGGCCATCACGCGCAGCTCCAACTTCAACACGGTGGTCGGCTCGACCGAGGCCGAGGTGCGCGAGCGGATCGCCGCGATCCGGTCGCGGCTGGTTCCGGTGCTCGGCGCGGACGGCGCCGAAACCCAGGTGCGCGCCCTGTTCGGCGACGCGCCGGCGGTGGGCACACCGGAGCAGATCGTCGAAAGACTGTCGCACCTGCGTGATCTCGGGTTGGGCTATGCGATTCACAACTTCCCGGAGTCGGCCTACGACGTGTCGGGTGTCGAGTTGTTCGAGCGGGAGGTGCTTCCCGCGCTGCGCTGAGCTGCGCCGACACCCGGCACGGGCATACTGTCGGGGTGAGCGATGACCGCGGTGTCCCCTCCTTTCATATCGGCAAGGTCCATCACCCCGAGCAGGAGTTGATCGTCCGGGTTCTCGACGATCAGGCCGGATTACCGGGAGTCGTGCGGATGCGTGCCTGGGCCCGGGCGGCGTTGCGGGTGCGGCCGGGCGATACCGCCCTCGACATCGGCTCCGGCACCGGCAGCGAGGTCGTCGAACTGGCCGGCCTGGTCGGTGCGGACGGCCGGGCCATCGGGGTCGATCCGAACCCGTCCATGGTGGCGCTCGCGCGCGAGCGGGCGGCCGGGTCGCGGGCGGAATTCGTCGAGGGCTCGGTCTACGACCTGCCGCTGCCGGATGCGACCGTCGACGTGGCTCGCTGTGAGCGGGTGTACCAACATCTCGACGATCCGGCGAAAGCGACGGCGGAGATCGCCCGGGTGCTGCGTCCGGGCGGGCGTGTGGTCCTGATCGACAGCGACTGGTCGACCGCGATCTTCCACCCGGGCGATCCGGAGGTGATCGACGCGCTGCGGCGGTATGCGGATGCGGACAGCCCGAACCGCAACTCCGGCAGGCAATTACGCGGTTTGCTGGTCGCCGCCGGTTTCGAGATCGACGATATCGGTTCCGAGGCGGTCGTCTGGGAACCGGCGGCGGTCCTGCCGATGTACACCGCGATCGCCGAACGAGGTGTCGCGGCCGGCGTCATCACGGCCGAGCAGCGCGCCGAGTTGTTCGCCGAATTGGATCGGGGTATCGAGGCGGGCAACTATCACTTCTCGGTGACGATGTTCGCGGTGGTGGCGCACCGGCCCTGAGGTCCGGCCGGCCCTCGGGCCGGCCGGAACCGAGTTCGTCAGTTCGCCGCGCCGTGCGCGTGCTCGGCCTGGAGCTGATTGAATTTCTGTGTGCCCGCGGCGATTCCGACCGGAATCGCGACGGCCACACCGCCCACGCTGGCACCCAGTCCGCCGACCGCGACCACGCCGACCAGACACGACGCCACCATCGCCGGGATGGTCATCGTGCCCGCGGTGGCGAGGGAGATCAGGGTGCCGCCGGTGGCGATGCCGAGCGGGCAGCCGAGGCCCGCGCCCACCACCGATCCGGCCAGGCCGCCGACGGCCATCGCCAGGCCCATATGCGGTGCGGCCGCCGCCACCGCCTGCTGCAGATCGGCGGCGAGTTGATCGCCGGCGACCGGCTGTGACTGTGCCGCAACGTCTTCCGCGTCCTCGGCGACCGCGGTGGCCGGTTCGGCCGCGGCCGGTTCGGCCGGTGCCGGAACCTCGATCGGTGTCCCGAGCACGGTGGCGCCGGTGGCGTCCCGGATATCGAATCGGCCGGGCCCGACGGCAACCGTGCCGAACGGTGTCCGGAGCGCGGCGGTCGCGGCGGATGTGTTGTCCTGATACCGGATATCGGGGGCCAGTGTGGTGGTGGTCCATTCCGACGGCGGCGTCGCGACCGTGGGTGCGGCCAGCGTTTCGGCGTGGGTGGTACCGGCCGCGGTGACCACGGCGATGGCGAGCAGGCCGGCAACGGCGCCGGTCCGGGTGAACGTCTTCATCTGATCTTTCCGCTCTGGGGTCGGGGCTGTTGAATTACCGCGCGTCGGCCTGGACCGGCATCGCCTGTGCGATCAGGCCTTTCGCGTGCAGTGATCCGTACTGTTCGCCCACCGCGTTCGCCAGACTCGGCCCGCCGCTGACGATGCCGCCGGCCATTCCACCGAGGAATCCGAGCGTGCCCGCACCCAGGATGCAGCCGCCGACGACGCCGATCGGTGTCAGGACCGGAACCGGGATGGTCAGCGTGCCGCCGGTGACGGCACCGAGCGGACAGCCCACGACGACACCGGCCGCCGTGCCGACGACCTGTCCGACGGCGGAGCCGTCGGCCCACGCGCCCGCGATGGCGTCGAAGGCGTTGAGATATTCGGTCGTCGGGTCGACGACGGGCGCCGGGCCGGACGGATCGATGTCGGTGGCTGTGTCATGAACGCCCGCGGCCGGATCGGCCGCGGGCTGTCCAGACCCGGCGAAGGCCGGAGCGGCGAGGGCCACAATGGCGGACGCGGCGAGGACCGCCACGGCGGCCGCGCGTGTGAGGTGACGCATGGTTCTTCTTTCTCGATGCCTGATTGCGACTCGTGACTTCCCGATTCGCCGAACCGGCATTCTCACGAGCCGTCCGTACAGTAGTCAGCCGGCGTTCGCAGCCCGGAACCAGTCGGGCTCGTCGGGCAGCTCCGGGGACGACGCGGGTCAGCACCCGGGCCGGGTGGGCAATCGCATCGGGCTGCCCGGCGCGAGGGTCCGGGTGCCGCTCGGGGTGTCGATCGCGATCGGTTCGCCGGCGGTGAGAGTGACCGTCGTGGTGTCGGTGGCGATTCGGAGGTCGAGCGTCGATGCGCCCACCCGCAGGCCGCGGATCCGCAGTCCGTCCGGGAAGCCGGTGGGCAGCATCGGATCGAGGGCGATTCCCGAATCCGTCCAGCGTAATCCCGTGGGGCCGTAGAGCATTCCCTGCAGGAAGCCCGCGGCTCCGGTGACGAAGACCCAGGCCGATTGGCCCAAGGCGTTGGCGCCGGAACGGTTTCCGCGCGCCTCGGATTGGAAGTCGTAGGGTGGGCGCACATACGGCTGCACCGACCGATCCAGGTAGTCCTGGGTGCGGCACGGGTCGTAGCGGGCGCTCAGGATCGCCCCGACGCTGTTGGTCATATTCGGTCCGTCGGGATCGGTGCGGTCGAAGTAGTAGCGCAGGGTGGCGGCGGGGGAGTATCCGGGCGCGGAGTAGGAGAACGGGTAGCTGAGCAGCACCGTATCGGCCTGCTTGATCGGCGCGCCGGTGTAGCCGAGGTATTCCGCGGGTACGCCGGGCGCGACATCGGGCGGCATGGCCATATTGACCGCGATATCGGCCCAGCGCGGATCGACCGGCAGCCCGCTGTCGTGTGCCGCGCGCGCCGCGATCCGCATCGTCTCCCGCACGCCGCCGTTGGTGAGGGCGTTGTCGACGGAGACGGCGACGTATTCGTCGGCGCCGGCCGCGGGGGCGTAATGGTATTTGCCGTCGGGCAGTTTCGGGCCCACCCGGGCGGTCAGGTACGCCGCGATCGCCGTGATGACCGGCGCACCGGTGGTCCGCAACCACTGGCGGTCCCCGGTGGCGAGGTAGTACTGCCATTGGGCCAGCGCGATCTCGTTGTGCAGATGTTCCTCGGTGAGTCCGCAGCCCACCGGGGAGGCGCACCGCTGGGCCGGTCCGTCGTCCCACGGATACAGCGCCCCGGGCAGTCCGTAACCGCGCGCGTTCGCCTGCGCGGCGGGCAGGGCGGCACCGCGGAAATCGACGATGGTGCGTGCCAGGTCGGGATACAGCGCCAGCAGGGTGGGGAAAATCCAGGTGTCGGCGTCCCAGAACGTCATGCCGCCGTAATCGTCGGAGGACAGGCCCGCGGGTTGTACCGACCAGTGCTCCCCGGCCCGGACGCTGGACAGCACCGAATACAGCGCGGCACGGATCCAGCGGGGATAGTCCACGCGCCCGGACACGTCGATCGCCGGCTGCCACAACCGATCCCATTCCGCAGCATGGGCGGCGTGCTCGGCGTCGAACCCGGCGGAGCGGGCGGTGACGGCCGTGGCGGTGGCCGCCGCCAGTGGGTCGGTGCCGTAGCAGGTGGCGGAGATACCGACGAATTTGGTGAAGGTGTAGCTCGTGCCTGCGGAAACCGCGGTGCCGTATCGCATTTCGTTACTTCCCGGCACGGCATCGGTGGTGGTGCCCGCCGGTGCGTCGACGGCCGACACCACGAACGCGGTGTCGGCGGTGCCGTCGGCGCGCACGCCCGCCACGCTCTGCCTCCGTTCCGGGTCGGCGAACGCGGCCACCGGGGCGGCCCGGCGCGCGGCGGCGGTGTCGACGCGGTCGACGACGTCGAGCGGGCCGGAGTACGCCGGCGTGATCGTCAGTTTCTGGACGGCGAGATCGGGCCGGGACCGCGAGACGAACGTGTCGTAGCGCAACCGCACGGAGTGCGCGGAATCGGGAGCCCAGACGGCCTCGGTGGTCACGGTGGCGGTGCGGTAGTCGAGCCGCTGGTGGTACTCGGTAACGGTCGCCGGGTCCACCGCCGGGTCGTAGGTGTGGCCCGCGACCCGCACGGCGAACCCCGACCAGGCGGGCAGCGCGGCGATCACCTGGGTGTACTGCGGTGACGGTGCGGCGCGCGCGTAGAAACCGGCCAGATACGTTCCGGTGTAGCGCGATTGCTCCAGTGGGAACGAGGTCCGCACCGCATCGCCGTAGTCCTG
The DNA here is from genome assembly GCF_000308855.1 of Nocardia veterana NBRC 100344. Classification (GTDB taxonomy): domain Bacteria; phylum Actinomycetota; class Actinomycetes; order Mycobacteriales; family Mycobacteriaceae; genus Nocardia; species Nocardia veterana. The sequence goes on from NZ_BAGM01000049.1 coordinate 13,715, forward strand.
GTACCCGCCCCCACTGGGCGGCAGCACCGTGCCGATCCGGCCGTTGCCGAGGTAGGGGGCGGCGTGGAAATCACTGGGCGCGAACGTGTCCGAACTCGCCGACCACGAATCGCCGGTGTCGGTGTTCTCGGCCACCGCCGGAGCCGATCCGGTCACGGGCGCCAGCAGCCCGATCACCAGCACTGCGGCGGGCCACAGCCGCGCCCGGCGCATCCTTGCCATCGGGGTCACGGCGCTCATGGTCGGTGGCGTCCGGACCTCGGTCAACCCGACACGCTCGCCGGTCAGCCGGCGGCGGCCGCGAGGAGGCGGGTGACGGCGTCGGGATCGTCGGCATCGACCACCGGGAACCCCGCGCCCGGTTCGCCGACCCAGTGCAGTTCGATGCCGGGATTGTGGACATCGGTGCCGTCGGGCAGAAACAGGTGCGGACTGCCCTGGACTTCCGCTCGGCCGGTGCGGTAGGTCCGCATCAGGTCCGCGCGGGCGGCGCCGGTGTCGAGATCGGCGGCCAGCCGTTCGGCATCGACAGCCGGGCAGGTTTCGGCGATCGCCACGAGTTCGTGCCGCAGGTCGATGGGGCGGCTGTCGCAGAACAACGCCCGGCGCACCGCCATATCGAATTCCTCGGCGGCGGTGCGGGACTGGCGTGCGGCGGCATGGACCGCCTCGTTGGCCGGGAGCGTGGAATTGGGCCAGGTCTGCACATCGGCGCGCCACGGGCGCCAGCCGAAATCCGGTGCCAGCGCGCCGATTACCGGTATCTCGACGTCGACGAGGCGCTTCGGGACGGGCGATCGGTTCACGTCCTCGAGCGAGAACAGGCGCAGATCCATCCGCACCGCGTCGTCGAGGCCCAACTCGGTTCGGCGTCGATACAGCCGGTCGAGAATCAGCGTGGACCAGCCACACGCGACATCGGTGAATATCGCGATGGTCCCGGCCGCCACGTCAACCATCCGCGGGTCCCGTCTCGTGGGTCCGGACGAAGCCGACGGTGACCGGAAAGCCGTGGCGTTCGGGATCGAAGGGTTCGGCGACCGTCGCGAAGGAATGGGTGACCGTGTCGAGCACCTGCCACGGGAGGGTTTTCTCGCCGATGGCGTCGGCCGCCGCCGCCACCGCGCCGACGGTGATCGACAGCTGCCCCGGCCGCGTGACGAACTCGCATTCGATCGGTGCGTCCCGCACCGAGGCACAGATCAACGCCGTGGCGACCTCGTCGAGAGCGACCCGGACGTCCTCGGTTTCCTCCGCCGACAGCGCCGCGTTCAGCGTGACGGTGTCCGACAACGCCCGCAGCATCGTGAGCTGGTCCAATTCGGGGCTGGTCCGAACGGTGATCGTGGCCGCGTGTGGCGGGAGCTGTCCGGCGCCTGTACCCATGGCTGATCCTCCTGCGCTCGGTATCCGGCGTTGCGGTGCGGCCGATGGCGGGTGGCGGTGCGCACGGCGAGCGGATACCCGGGTGTGGAAGCGGAAAACGGGTGTCGGTGGGCCGCTGTTCGATCGACGCCGGTGGTGTTCGGCCGCGCCGGGCGTGGAGAAGTCCCGTGCGGCGCGGTTCGGAACCACCCGCGCGGGTATGCGTCCGGCAGGTGGCGACGCGGGCACGGTGCACGCCGATTCCGCGTGGCCACGACACGGGTCGGCTCCGAGCCGGGCAGCTGCGGCGCCAACACGCCGAGGCACGATGGTGGCCGGCGCGCGCCGCAGGACCTGATCGTCGTCGGCGCCTCGGCCGGCGGCGTCGAAGCGCTGCGCGAATTCGTCGGTGACCTACCCGCCGATCTCGATGCGGCGGTGGCGGTGGTGCTGCATATGCCGCCGCACGGCGCCAGCGCCCTACCGGCGATTCTGGACCGGGCCGGGCCGTTGCCGGCGGTCGCCGCGGCCCAGGGAACTCGCTCACCGATCGCAACGGCTCGCCGGTGGGCGCCGTTCTGGTGATGGAGCCGGTGGACGGCGAGGGCGGGATTCAGCCGAGTTGACGCGGCCGGGCCGTCGGCAGAGTCGCCCACACGATCTTGCCGGACGGCCAGCGCGGTGCACACCCCCAGGCCGCGGCGAGCCCGGCGACCATGTGCAGTCCGTGCGTCCGGCGCCCCGACGGTTCCGGCTCGGTCTCCAGCAATACGGCCTCGTGCGGGTCGGGATCCGCCACCGCGACGGTCAGCAGATCGTTGCGGTATTCGAGGTGCACGTCGATGTCGGCAATCTCGGCGAAGATGCCGTGCTGATAAGCGTTCTCGACGAATTCGGTGGCGATGACCTGAGCGTCCCCGCTGGTGCCGGCGATCGCCCAGTCGGTGCACACCTCGTCGACGAAGCGCCGGACACGGGGACCGGTATCGGCGGTGAGGGCCATGGTGAGGTCCACCCGGCGGCGCAGCGGCGGGTCGGCCAGGGCCGCGACCGCCGCGGGCACGGAGGCGTGGATCGGCAGAAACCGGCGGATGGCGCTGCGGACGAGCCGCTGTCGCAGCGCATCGCCCCGGGCTACCAGCACGATCGGCACTGCCGGCCAGTCGGCGGTGCGCAGCCGAGCGCTGGTGAAGGCGGTGAGCGCCGTCTCGGAGCAGACGGTGAGCTCGTCCAGGCATACGACGACCGCGCGCGGCTGCTCGACCACGTACTTGACCAGCTCCGCCGCGAAACGGCGATAGGTCACGGCATCCAGCGGGCCCCGTGGTTGCAGGACCGTGCAGCACTCGACCTCGTTCGGCTGCCAGCGGATATCAGCGGCGGTGTCCACGGTGGATCGGATCCGGTCGTGACGGGTGCGCCATCGCGGCGACCGCGGCGAGATCTGTTCGCCGGGCGGGCGGCTTCGTCGGCATAATTGGACTTTACCCGCGTCGATCGCGGTTATTCGCGGTAGGGGCAACGGGCCGTGAGCGAATTCGGGTCGCCGGCATCGGTCGTCTCGTTGCTCGTCCGACCTTTGCGAAATGGTTACCGGTGATCGTGAGTTTCGCTTGTCGACATATCGAATTCGCACACCGAGATCAGTGTTCGGTGAGGCCGAGCGCCTGCCGCACGGATCGGTCGGCGGCCTGCAGGAACGGGCAGTCGGCGAGCCGGTCCGCATCGCCGAGGTCCAGGGTCAGCTCGACGCCCGCGGCGATCCGGTAGGGCCTGCTCTCGACGACCGAGCCGAGGATGCGCCGCAGTCGCGACAGTTCGGCGCGGATCGCCACCGCGTGATCGGGATCGCCGTGCACCGCGGTACTGAGTTCGGCGACCGACATCCCGCGCCGGCCGCGCCGGTGCAGCAGCAGCAGGATCTCCGCATGCCGCCGCGAGAGCGGTGTGCGCCAATCGGCTTCGCCGCCGGTACTGCGAACCATCGGTGGCCCGGTGAGGTCCAGGGTCATCCGGATCCGGGCGTCGCCGGGCGCGGGGCGCAACAGCCAGCCGTCGAGCAGCGGCTCCGCGACGCACAGGCCCAGGCCCGGAACCTGCACGGCCCGTTCGGCATTCGGGACGGCGATCCGACGCGCCGGCGCCACACCGGTGGCATGGGCGACCCAGCCGTGCCGGTCGATCAGCAAGGCCGGGCCGGTCAATGCCGACAGGGTGGGCATGGCGGTGTCGCGCAGTCGCTGCAGCCGCTCGTATTGCCGGTGCAGCAGTTGTCCCTCGGCGATCTCCACCGCGGCGCTGACCAAGGCGGTGACGGTGGGATGCAGGGTCAGCGCGGGCCCGCTCACATCGACGACGCCGAGCAGATCACCGCTGCGCGGATCGTGCACCGGCGCGGCGGTGCAGTACCACGGATGCTGGGACTGTTCGAAGTGCTCGCCCGAAAACAGCTGCACCGGAACGGCTTCGGCGAGGGCGGTGCCGATGGCGTTGGTGCCGACGGTGGTTTCGGTCCACGTCGCACCCTCGCGGAAGCCGAGGTCGTCGGCGCGGCTGCGCACCCGGGCGGCGCCCGAGCGCCAGAGCACGATGCCGTCGGCGTCGGTGACGACCATCATCATCTGCGAGGAATCGGCGACGGAGGTGAGGATCCGCGACAGATCGCCGATCACCTCCTGCAGCGGCGTGGCACGGCGGCGTTGCTCGATATCGTCGAGCGGCAGGATCGCGCGCGTATTCGTTCGATCCGGGGCCAGTCCGGCCGCGAGCACCCGCGACCAGGACCGGGCGACCACGGTGCGCGGGCGCAGCGGCGGCCGCCCGCCGCCGATGACCGCGTCGTGCATGCGCACGAGTTCGCGAGCGTAGCGCGGCAGATCCGTTCCGGGGGTGATCGCCTCGAAGCTGCCCACGTCGTCCATTCCTGATCCGCTCGGTGCGCGCGCCCGGCGAATCCGTGCCCGGCGCGGCGCACCGATGATGCAACGCCTTGCAACGATTGTGACACCGGTTCGACTGGCGTGTGCTGTAGGTCACAGATCTTCGTGGAAGGAGTATCCGATGACCCGGACATTGGAACCGGTGGCGGCGCAGTCCGACGGCGCGGGGCCGCAGCAGCGCGTCGAAATATGGCTGCGTGAGTTCGAATCCGCGCTGGTCGCGCGCGATATCGAGGCCGCGGCCGGGATGTTCGCGCTCGACAGCTTCTGGCGGGACCTGGTCGCTTTCACCTGGAATATCAAGACCGTCGAGGGCCGGGACGGGGTGGCCGACATGTTGCGCGCCCGCCTGGCCGACACCGACCCGCGCGGATTCCACACCACCGAACCGGCCACCGAGGAGGGCGGTGTGATCACGGCGTGGATCGCTTTCGACACCGCGGTGGGGCGCGCCGCGGGCCATCTCCGCCTCACCGACGAGGGTGCCTGGACCCTGCTCACCAGCCTGCGTGAATTGACCGGGCACGAGGAGAACAAGGGGCCGCGGCGGCCGAAAGGCGCCGAGCACGGGGCTAATCGGGACCGGATCACCTGGTCCGAGCAGCGCGAGCGCGAGGAGCGCGAACTCGGATACACCAGGCAGCCGTACGTCGTGGTCGTGGGCGGCGGCCAGGGCGGTATCGCGCTCGGCGCCCGGCTGCGGCAGCTGGGGGTGCCGGCCCTGGTGATCGACAAGCACGATCGGCCCGGCGATCAGTGGCGCAAGCGCTACAAGTCGCTGTGCCTGCACGACCCGGTCTGGTACGACCACCTGCCGTATCTGCCGTTCCCGGACAACTGGCCGGTGTTCACGCCGAAGGACAAGATCGGCGACTGGCTGGAGATGTACACCCGGGTGATGGAGGTGCCGTACTGGTCGAAGACGACCTGCACCTCGGCGGCCTACGACGAAAGCACCGGCGAGTGGATGGTGCACGTCGAGCGCGACGGCGAGCCGGTGGTGCTGCGGCCGCGGCAGCTGGTGCTCGCCACCGGGATGTCCGGCAAGCCGAATATCCCGAATTTTCCGGGCATGGACCGCTTCCGGGGTGAACAGCAGCATTCGAGCGAGCATCCGGGGCCGGACGCGTACGCCGGGAAGCGGGTCGTGGTCATCGGCTCGAACAACTCGGCGCACGACATCTGTGCCGCCCTGTGGGAGGTGGGCGCGCACGTCACCATGGTGCAGCGGTCCTCCACCCATATCGTGCGGTCGGATTCGCTGATGGAGCTCGGGCTGGGTGATCTGTATTCGGAACGGGCGCTGGCCGCCGGAATCACCACCGACAAAGCCGATCTGATCTTCGCCTCGCTGCCGTATCGGATCATGCACCGATTCCAGATCCCGATCTACGACGCCATCCGCGAACGCGACGCCGAATTCTACGACCGATTGGCGAAGGCCGGCTTCCAATTGGACTGGGGTGACGACGGTTCCGGCCTGTTCCTGAAGTATCTGCGCCGCGGCTCCGGCTACTACATCGACGTCGGCGCCAGTGAATTGATCGCGAACGGCGATATCGCGTTGGCGCACGGGCAGGTTCGGGAATTGACCGAGGATGCCGTCGTTCTCGACGACGGGACCGAACTGCCCGCGGATCTGGTGGTCTACGCGACCGGATACGGCTCGATGAACGGCTGGGCAGCCGATCTGATCGGCCAGGAGGTCGCCGACAAGGTCGGTAAATGCTGGGGATACGGCTCGGGTACCACGAAGGACCCCGGCCCGTTCGAAGGGGAGCTGCGCAATATGTGGAAGCCGACCCAGCAGGAGGGCCTGTGGTTCCACGGCGGCAATCTGCATCAGTCGCGCCACTATTCGCTGTATCTGGCGCTGCAGTTGAAGGCGCGGTACGAGGGCATCCCGACCCCGGTGTACGGCCTGCAGGAAGTGCATCACCTGAGCTGAGAAGCCCGGCCGGGCCGTTCGCGTCGAACGGCCCGGCCGATCCGGAACATGCTGTAGGAGAAAAGTTTTCGTGAGGTGAACGGCCGATGATGTCCGCGACGCCCACGGCGAAGAACCCCGCCGCACCCGATGACGTGTGCGGCGGGGTTCGTTCGGGCCGTCGCTCAGTTCACCGGGCTGAACTGCCGCGCGATCTGCTCCACCACGGTGGGATCGGCGAGGGTGGTCGTCTCCCCGATCTCGCGGCCGTCGGCGATATCGCGCAGGATGCGGCGCATGATCTTGCCGGAGCGGGTCTTCGGCAGTTCGGGCACGATCTGGATGTGCCGCGGTGCGGCGATCGGCCCGATTTCCGCGGTGACGTGGGCGCGCAACTGCTCGACCGAGGTGTCACCACTGCCGTCGCGCGCCACCACGAAGGCGACGATGCGCTGTCCGGTCACCGCATCGGCCGCGCCGACCACCGCTGCCTCGGCCACCGCGGGGTGCGCGACCAGTGCCGATTCGATCTCGGCGGTCGAGAGCCGGTGCCCGGAGACGTTCATGACGTCGTCGGTGCGGCCGAGGATCCAGATATCGCCATCGGCGTCGTAGCGGGCGCCGTCCCCGGCGAAGTAGTAGCCGTGTTCGGCGAAGCGTTCCCAGTAGGTGCTGCGGAAGCGGTCCGGATCGCCCCACACCCCACGCACCATCGACGGCCACGGCTCATCGAGGACCAGATAACCGGATTCCCCGGGCGCCACCTCGACGCCGGTGTCGTCGACCACCTTCGCCGAGACGCCGGGCACCGGTTGTTGCGCCGCACCGGGTTTCGGTGCGCGCATCCCCGGCAGCGGGGCGATCATCACCGCACCGGTCTCGGTCTGCCACCAGGTGTCGACGATCGGCGCCTGCCCGGCACCGATGTGTTCGCGATACCACGCCCATGCCTCGGGGTTGATCGGCTCGCCCACACTGCCCAGCACCCGCAGACTGGACAGGTTGTAGCGGGCGGGGATGTCGGCACCCCATTTCATGAAGGTGCGGATCAGCGTCGGCGCCGTGTAGTAGATGGTGACGCGGTAGCGCTGGATGATCTCCCAGTGCCGCCCCTCGTGCGGGGTGTTGGGGGTGCCCTCGTAGACCACCTGGGTGGCGCGGTTGGCGAGCGGGCCGTAGACCAGATACGAATGGCCGGTGATCCAGCCGATATCGGCGGTGCACCAGTACACGTCGCGGCCGGGTTCGTGGTCGAACACCACACTGTGGGTGTACGCGACTTGGGTGAGATAGCCGCCGGTGGTGTGCACGATGCCCTTCGGATTACCCGTCGTGCCCGAGGTGTAGAGGATGAACAGCGGGTGTTCGGCGTCGAACGCCTCGTATTCGTGCCGGTCGGGGACACCGCTCAGCAGATCGTCCCACCAGATGTCCCGGCCCGGCGTCCACGGCAGTGCGGCCGGCAGGTCGTCGCCGACGCGGCGGATCACGATCACTTTCTCGACGGTGGTGGATCCGATCAGCGCCTCGTCGACCTTCTCCTTCATCGGTACCGCCGTGCCGCGCCGGTACTGGCCGTCGGCGGTGATGACGACTCGTGCCCCGGCATCGTCGACGCGAGCACGCAGCGCGGCCGGGGAGAATCCGGCGAAGACGACGCTGTGCACCAGTCCGAGCCGGGCGCACGCCAGCATGGCGACGATCGCCTCCGGGATCATCGGCAGCTGGATCGCGACCCGGTCGCCGGCCCGCATACCGAGGCCCGCCAACGCGTTCGCGGCGCGATGGACCGCCCGCTGCAGTTCGGCGTAGGTCACGTCGCGGGTGTCGCCGGGCTCGCCGACCCAGTGGACGGCGACCTGATCGCCGTATCCGGCGTCGACGTGCCGGTCGACGCAGTTGTAGGCGACATTGAGCCGGCCGCCGGTGAACCAGCGGGCCAGATGCGGTTCGGGGCGCTCCAGCACGGTGTGCCAGGGGGTGTCCCAGTGCAGGCGTTCGGCCTGGCGGGCCCAGAAGCCGTTCCGGTCGGCGGCGGCCGATCCGTACAGTTCCGCGGCGGACACGTCGTTCCGCCGCGTCGAGAGAGCCGGATTCCCGGTGGTCGAGTCGTTCATGGCGGCAGTGTGGTGCGCCGGGGTTGGCAAGTGGTTGAGGCGGCGATCCGGCCGGACGAGATGCAGTTGTGGAAAGGGCGGAGCAGACGACGATGAACGACACCAGCACGCTGGCCCGGCGACGGGCTGCCCTGGAGGACGAGTGGGCGCGATGGGTCCGCACCGCGGGCGCGCCGCCCGCGGACGACCGGAAAGCCTTGGGCCGGATCATGATACGGCCTGAGGTGAGCCGATCGTGGCACCGTTCGCTGCGGTCGGTCGATCCGGCACGCGACAGCGCACCGGGCGACGACTCCGATATCGGCGCACGCTGGCTCGAGTCGCCGCTGTACCGTCCGGTCACCGAGCTGGCCGACCAATTGCGCGGCATCGCCGAGGACGCCGGTTTCGTCGCGGCCGTCACCGATGCGGACGGGACGATTCTGTGGTCGTGCGGCGGTCCGGTGATGCGCCGCCGCGCCGAACGGGTGAACTTCGCGCCCGGCGGGCGGTGGGGCGAGCCGCACATGGGTACCAACGCCCTGTCGCTGGCCCTGCGCACCGGGCGGCCCAGCACCGTGTTCTCGGCCGAACACCTCGTCGCGGCGCTGCACGGCTGGGTCTGCTACTGCGCGCCGATCCACGGCGCCGACGGGCGCCGGTTGGGTTCGCTGGATCTGTCCTCGACGTGGGACCGCACCCATCCGCTCGCGATGGCGACGGTGCAGTCGCTGGTGACCGCGATCGAGAATCGGTTGTGCACCCTCGCGCCGCCCGCGGGTGGGCTCCGGCTGACCTGCCTCGGCGCCGGCCGGGTGACACGGGACGGGCACCCGATCCGCCTGCGGCCCCGGCAGATCGAGATCCTCACGTTGCTCGCGCTCGAGCCCGGCGGCTTCACGCCCGAGCGGCTGCATTACGCGATCTACGGTGAGCGCCCGATCGTCTCCAGCACGCTCAAGGCCGACGTCTCCCACCTCCGGCGCGCGACCGAGGCGGCCATCGCCAACCGCGTCTACCGGTTGACGACACCGCTTCGCTGCGATGCGGCCGATCTGCGCACCGCGCTGGAGGCGGGTGACGCCGAGGCGGCGCTGCGGCTCTATCGTGGCCCGCTGCTTCCGGATTCGGAGACTCCCGGCATCGTGCAGTGGCGGGAGCATCTCGATGTCGCCGTGCGCACGGCCGTCCTGTCCAGCGGCGATCCGGGTCATGCCCTCGCACTGGGTGAGCGCATGCCCGCCGATATCGAGATCCACGAGCGCGCACTGGAACTACTACCCCCCGACGACGGCCGACGGGCGGTCGCCGCAGCGCGACTGCATACCGCGCTGCGGGGCTAGCGGGTCGCCGCGGTCCGGCCGGGTGCACCGGCCGGACCGATCTCGTCCGAAGCGCGGACTATTCGGCGGAATGCCGGGCCGCGAGGTGCGCGGCGAAACCGGATTCGTCCGAACGGGCGTGTCCCAGTTCGATATTCAGCTCCTCGGCCGCGGTGCCCACCACGACCGGAGTGTGCACCGGTGCGTATCCGCTGGCCACCACCGTGTAGGTGCCGTCGTGCAGGCCGGCGAAGCTGTAACCGCCGTCGGGGCCGGTCACCATGGTGTCGACGACGTTGCCGTCCCAGTCGGTGAGGGTGACGAGGGCATCGGCGAGCGGGCGGCCGTCGCGCCCGCGCACCACGCCGTGTAACCGAGCGCACGGACGCAGGGCCACGTCGAGGCGGGCGAGGCCGCTGTGGCCGGCCCGCACGTGGCGGGCGGTCGGGTGAAAACCGTTGGCACTCACGGCGATCGTGACATCCGCTGCGGGCAGTTCGGCCAGTGTGAACTCCCCGTCGGCGGCGGTGGTGGTGGAGGCGAGGATGTCACCGCTGCCGTCGAGGGCCGACACCCGGGCGTTCGCGACCGGGGTGCCGTCGTCGGTTCGGGATACGGTTCCGGCCGGACCGGCCGGCGCGGTCAGGGTGATGTCGCAGGGCGTCGGGCGTTCGGTCAGCTGCACGGCGGACGCGTCCGGGTGGCGGCCGTCGACCGAGGCGATCAGGACGTAGGAACCGGGTTCGGGGGCGGTCAGTTCGAAACGGCCCTCGGCATCCGACAGCGCTCGGCCGATCTGGCGGCCCGACATCGAGATCAGGGTCAGCACGGCATGGGGCAGGGCGTCGCCGCGGGTGTCGTGGACTCGGCCGACGACGATCGGACCGGAACCGGCGCCGACGCGCGTGAGCTGGATGGGCCGCGGGCCGCGCTCGGTATTCCGCTCGACCGCGGACCCGGCCGCCACGGCGCGTCGTCCCGGGATGAACGTCGCGACCAGCGCACCTGCGACGGCGACGCCACATCCGATCAGCAGCGACACCCGGAAGCCGTTCTCGCTGGGCACCGCATGCCCGCCCAGCGACAGCGTCATCTGCGCCAGAACCGCGCCGACCACGGCCGCCGCCACCGAGGTGCCGATCGAACGGACCAGGGTGTTGAAACTGTTGGCGGCGGCGGTTTCCGACAGCGGCACGGCGGCCATCACCAGGGCGGGCATGGCGCCGTAGGCGAAGCCGACGCCGATGTTGATGATCAACGTCACGACCAGCAGGCCCCAGGTGCTGCCCATGAGCGCCATCGACGAGCCGTATCCGGCCGCGATGACCACGCAGCCGACGATGAGGGTGAGCTTCGGCCCGCTCCGCGCCGAGAGTTCGGCACCGACGGGGGACACCAGCATCATCATCAGTCCGGCCGGTGCCATCCACAGGCCCATCGCCATCATGGATTGGCCGAGGCCGTAGCCGGTGGCCTTCGGTAGCTGCAGCAGCTGCGGTACCACCAGCGACTGGGCGTACATCGCCATGCCGACGACCATCGAGGCGGCGTTGGTGAGCAGCACCTGCGGGCGCGCGGTCACCCGCAGATCGACGAGCGGGTTGCGGACCGCCAACTCCCACCAGCCCCACAGCAGCAGCACGACGACCGCCGCGGCGAACAATCCGAGGGTCAGCCCGCTGCTCCACCCCCAGCTCGAGCCCTTCGAAACCGCCAGCAGCAGACAGACCAGTCCGGAGCCCACCCCCAGCGCGCCGAGCACATCGAACCGGCCCGCGGCAGCGGGGCTCGCCGCGGTGGCGGGAATGACCGTGACGATCAGCAGACCGATCGCCGCGGCCAGGCCGGCCATGGTCCAGAACAGCACGCGCCAATTCGAATACTGGATCACCGCCGCCGCCATCGGCAGCCCCAGCGCACCGCCGATACCGAGCGAGGAACTGATCAGCGCGATACCGGACCCGAGTCGTTCCCGGGGCAGCAGGTCACGCAGGGCCGCGATTCCGACGGGCACGATGCCGGCGCTCATTCCCTGCAGCCCGCGGCCGACGATCATCGGCCACAGCGACGAGGACAGCGCGCAGATGACCGAACCGGCCAGCAACGGCACGGTCGAGCCCAGCAGGACCGGACGCTTGCCGTAGAGATCACCCAGCCGTCCCGACACCGGGGTGGTGACCGCCGAGGCCAGCAGGCTCACGGTCACCACCCAGGTGGCATCGGCCGCGCTGGTGTGCAGCAGTTGCGGGAGCTGGCCCAGTAACGGCACGACCACCGTCTGCGTCAGCGAGACGACGATGCCGGCGAAGGCCAGCACCGCCAGGATCGCGCCGGAACGCCCGGCGGTTCGTGCTTTCTCCACGCCCTACTCCTCGAACGGTGCTACCGGTGTTTGCATAGTACATATCAAATGCATCATGCACATTCGCTGCCGTCCGCTCGTACGCTCACCGGGCCTTGTGGTCGATACCGATAGCGGGTGCGCACGCGTCGTGAGATCCGAGTGATCCCGGCCGGACCGCGGTGCCGGGCCGGGCCTCGGGCTATGGTGTGCCTGCGTCGGGCGGACTTCACAAAGGGGCACAGTGGTTTTCAGTGCGGCAACCGGGCAGCACGGGTGGCCCCGCCGAACAACGGCACACGCCGGTGCCCGCTGCGCCGCGGACGCGATCGCCGGCTCGGCGGCGCGTTTCATGCCGGTGCCGACGACCGGGGATATCGTTGTGCCCGGCGGGTCCTTCGAACCCGGTCTCGGCTCCAGCCATTACCGCCGGCGCGACCGGCCGTTCGATCTGTTGCGGAGGTTGTCGTGAAACAAGCCCGGACGCTGATGCTCGTCGTGCTCGCGGCCTGCGCCCTGCTGGTGTCGATGACGGTGCACCCGGCGGCGGCCCGCGCCGACGACGGTCCGGCGCCGACCGATTCGACCGAATGGCAGCAGTGGATCGACCGGACGATCCCGGCACCGAATCTGCCACCCGCGCCCTCGCCGCCCTATACCGAACTGCGCCCGGAACTCGCCGCACTGTGGCGTTCGGTGCTGTCGCCGGCCGCGGGCGATCCGCTGTTCGATCAGTGGCCGGCCGGACTCGACGCGCTGCGTCCCGGTGATCCGATCGAGGTCCGCGATGTGACGGCCACCGCCGCGCTGCTCGCGGTCGTGCCGATCGCGCGCGCCCTGCTGCTGAAATTCCGGTCCACCAGCGCGACCGGCAAACCCTCGTTCGGCACGGCGACCCTGCTGATTCCCGCCGCGGCGTGGACCGGTCCGGGACAACGGCCGGTGCTGGTCAACGCCATCCCGATCAATTCGCTCGGCCTGCGCTGCACGCCCGGTTACGCGTTGGCACACGGGCTACATCCGAAATTCAGTGCGGGCGACCTGTTTCCGCCCACCACCTGGTGGGGGCTCGCCCACGGCTACGGCGTCCTGATTCCCGATCACGAGGGCCCGTGGATGTCCTACGCGGAACCACATGTCGCCGGACATGTGATCCTGGATGCGATGCGCGCGGTGCGCGCGGTCGAGCCGAAGACGTTGGGGGACAGCAAGTTCGCGATCGGCGGCTATTCCGGTGGCGCGATCGCGGCCTATGCCGCGGATATGCTGCTCGGCGAGTACGCGCCCGAACTGTCGGGCGCGCTGGCCGGAGTGTCGGTGGGCGGGCTGGTCACCGATTACCGCGAGGTCGCCCATCATTTCGACGGCAACATCGCCTCGGGAATCCTGATGGTGGTCGCGCTGGCCTTCGCGCGAGAACATCCCGAACTGCTGGATCAGCTCAATCATCTCGGGGCGTGGCTGGCCACATCCCCGGTGAAGGACACCTGTGGCGACAGCAACGGCCCGCTGGGCGTGACCGGGGTGCCGATCGAGGTGGCGACCGATACCGCCCATCCGCTGGACACCGACGCGGCCCGCGCGCTGTTCGCCGCGACCGATCTGCGGGACCGCACATCGGCTGCGCCGCTGTACATCTACCACGGCAACTTCGACATCTGGATTCCCGAAGCCGAATCCACCGATCTGTTCCGCCGGCAGTGTGCCCGGGGCGTACCGGCGGTGTTCCGCAGTGTTCTCGGCGAACACTCCATCACCCTGATGGCGGGATTCCCGGGCGCGATCGACTGGCTCGATCAGCGTTTGCGCGGACTCCCCGCACCCGACGAATGCCCTGCGCGCTGAAACCGCTGCCGCGCAACGGTTCCGGCCTCAGTTCGCCGCGGCGGAACCGGGCCGCGGCAACCCGAGGTGTTCGCGCAACGTGGTGCCGGTGTATTCGGTGCGAAACAGCCCGCGGCTGCGCAGAATCGGCACCACGGTATCGGTGAACACCTCGAGGCCGCCCGGATAATACGGCGGCATGACATTGAATCCGTCCGCGGCGCCGTGGCGGAACCAGTCCTCGATGGTGTCGGCGACCTGTTCAGGCGTGCCCGCGACGACGCGGTGCCCCCGCGCACCCGCCAGCCGGTGCAGCAGGCCGCGCAGCGTGGGCCGCTCTCGGGTGACGATGCCCGCGATCACCTGCCGGCGACTGGCCGCGTTGTCGGTGACATCGCCTGCGTCGGCGAACAATTCGACCGGCACCGGTTCGTCGAGTGCGAGCGTCCGCAGCGACTGCCCGGCCAGGCTCTCCAGCTGACCGAGACCGTATTCGGGCACGGTCAGCTCGTTGAACTCGCGCTGGAGCCGGTGCGCCCCCGCCTCCGTGTCGGCGATGAACGGGCTGATGCCCGGCAGGATCTTCACATGCCCGGGATCGCGGCCGAATTCGCGGGCTCGCCGTTTGACGTCGGTGTAGAAGGTCTGAGCGTCCTCCAGCCGCTGATGCGCGGTGAAGATGGCCTCGGCGTAGCGGGCCGCGAAGGCCCGGCCGTCGTTCGATGCCCCGGCCTGTACCAGCACCGGATGACCCTGCGGAGTGCGTGCGGCATTGAACGGTCCACGCACGCGCAGATATTCGCCGCGGAAATCGATGCGATGGATCTTGTCCGGGTCGGCGTAGATGCCGGCGGCACGGTCGAGTACGACCGCGTCGTCCTCCCAGCTGTTCCACAATCCGACGACGGCGTCGACGAATTCACGTGCGCGCGCATAACGCTCGGTGTGATCGGGATGGCGATCCAGACCGAAATTCGCGGCGGCGAGATCGGTTCCGGTGGTGACGATATTCCATCCGGCGCGCCCGCCGGAAATGTGATCGAGCGAGGAGAACAGCCGGGCCAGATTGTAGGGCTCGTAATAGGTGGTCGAGGCGGTCGCGATCAATCCCAGGCGGCTCGTGGCGGCGGCGATCGCGGTGAGCAGCGTGATCGGTTCCAGCCCGGGTGCGGCGTTGTAGCGAACATCGGTGCGCAGGGCCGGCCCGTCGGCGAAGAACACCGCGTCCAGGGTGGCGGCCTCGGCGGTGCGGCCGATCTCCTGGTAATAGGTGACGTCGTAGATGCGGTCGGGCCGGCTGTCGGGGTGACGCCACGCGGCCTCGTGATGGCCCGCGGGATAGATGAAGGCGTTCAGATGCAATTGCCGTTCACTCATACGAGCACACCCGTCCGATCGTCGTGATTGTTCCGCACCCGGCGCACCGGGCGACGGCAGTCAACCAAACGGATGCGGCCGGGTAAACGGTTTGCGCGGGCCGTGATTCCAATCCGGCTGCCGCACAGAATCGTGGTGATCCAAAGGATTCTCGGCGTCCGTTCCGTTCGCCGACAATGCCTTTCGGATTCCGTTCCGGGCGCGCGCAACGGATTCCGCCGCGACGTCGAAGGAGCGCACTGATGAGCGAGGCATGGCAGATCGATGCCGATGTGCTGGTGATCGGCGGTGGACCGGCCGCCTGCTGGGCCGCCGTCCACGCCCGCGAGGCCGGGGCCGAGGTGGTGCTGGTCGACAAGGGCTACTGCGGGACCAGCGGCGCCACCGCACCGGCGGGCACCGGTGTCTGGTACGTGGCTCCCGATCCGGCCGCCCGGGTGGCGGCCAAGGCGAGCCGGGAAGAACTGGGTGGTTTCCTCGCCGACCACCGGTGGATGGATCGGGTGCTCGACCAGACCTATACGAATATGCACCGGCTGGCCGAGGAGGGACGCTATCCGTTCCCCGTCGACCCGCGGACCGGTGCTCCGATTCGCACCGGTGTGCAGGGCCCGGAATACATGCGCCGGATGCGAGCCTGGGTGCAGCGGCTGGGCGTGCGGATCGTCGATCACGCGCCGGCGCTGGAACTGCTGGTCGATCGCGACGGTGCGGTGCGCGGCGCGGCCGGATATCTGCTGCGCGAGAGCCGGGACTATCGGGTGCACGCCGGTGCCGTGGTCCTGGCCACCGGCGGCTGCGCGTTCCTGTCCCGCGCGCTCGGCACCAATGTGGACACCGGTGACGGCACGCTGATGGCGGCCGAGGTGGGCGCACGCTTCTCCGGGATGGAGTTCTCGAACGCCTACGGCATCGCGGCGAAGGGCTCGACCGTCACCAAGACCGCCTACTACCGCTATGCGACCTTCTTCCACGAGGACGGCAGTGTTCTCGAGGGCGCCGGCTCGGTCCAGGGACGCTCGATCATCGCTCGAACACTGTTGCGGGAGAAGGTGTTCGCGCAACTGGACCGGGCCGACGCGGCGACGCAGGAGCAGATGCGGCGCGGACAGCCGAACTTCTTCCTCCAGTTCGACCGGCGTGGGATCGACCCGTTCGGCCGGCGTTTCGAGATCGAGCTGCTGGCCGAGGGCACGGTGCGCGGCACCGGCGGCATCGAGGTGGTCGACGACGACTGCGCCACCTCGGTGCGCGGACTGTACGCCGCCGGCGATGCCGCGACCCGGGAGCGCATCTGCGGTGGCTTCACCGGTGGCGGCAGCCACAACGCCGCGTGGGCGATGTCGTCGGGTAGTTGGGCCGGCCGCGGCGCCGCACGGTTCGCCCGGCGCGCCGGCCGGCCGGCCGCGCTGACCCGTGCCGGACGAACCGGATTGCGACCTACCGGATCCGGGCGCGTCGACGTGAACGAGGTCCTCGAGGCCGCCCGCGCCGAACTGTTGCCGGTCGAGAAGAACTATCTGCGGCACGGCGACCGGATTCGCCCCGCGCTCGCCGCGCTGGACGCGGTGTGGGCGGATGCGGCCGCGGGACTGCGGGCGACGGGCGCCGACCGGGTGCGGGCGCGGCAGGCGGCCGCGATCACGGCGGTCGGCCGGCTCATGTACCGATCCGCCTTGGCGCGCACCGAATCCCGCGGAATGAGCAAACGCGCCGACCATCCGGACCTGGACCCGGCACAGCATCATCACATCCTCAGCGGCGGTCTGGACGAGGTGTGGACCGTACCCGCGGCACTGCGTTCGGCCGACGTCCCCGCGGCGGTGGCCTGATGATCGAACTCGTGCACGCGTCGGCCTGTATCGCCTGCGACAAATGCATCGTGGTCTGCCCGACGAACGTCTTCGAGCGGGGTGCCGACGGAATCCCCGTGATCGCACGGCATTCCGACTGCCAGACGTGTTTCATGTGCGAGGCCTATTGCCCGGTCGACGCGCTGTACGTGGATCCGCAATCCACTCCGCTCTCGCCGGATCGGACGGTGCCGCAGCAGCACATCGGCTCGTACCGGCGCGAAATCGGGTGGGGGAAGGGACGCCGGCCCGGCAGCCTGGTCGCGGTCGGGCCGGAACTTCCACCCGGACCGCCACCCCGGATCCCCGGAGCCTGATCCGCGGTGGCGACGGCGTCTCGGCCACCGGACGGTGCGTGGCCGAGACGCCGAAACACTCTGCGGTGCAACGGCATTCCCGATCCGGCCGAAACGATCTCGATGAGTACAACCGGTGGGGCCGGGAGCCCGGATCGATACGGTCGAGGTATGGGCAGTACTGCGCAACGGCGTCGGCCGTTGAAGATCGTGACCGGAGTCAGCGGGTCGCCGAAGATCTACGATGCCGCGATCGACCCGCGGCGCAGCACCCTCGACGAGGCGCTCGCGGTGGCGAAGCTCGCGGAGGAGCATCATTTCGACGCCCTGTTCGCCGCGGATCTGCTGAGCTTCGGCGCCCAGGGTGCGATCGGCGCGCAGGAGCCGCTGATCTTCCTGTCGGCACTCGCCTCGGTGACCCGGCACGTGGGCCTGATCGCGACCGTCACGACGACCTTCCATCACCCCTACAACCTGGCTCGGCTGTTCGGCACGCTCGACCACATCAGTAACGGGCGGGCGGCCTGGAACGCGGTCACCTCCTCGGTGGGCGAGGAGAACTACGGCGCCGACGAACTGCCCGGTCCCGAGGAGCGCTACGCCCGCGCGGGCGAGGTGCTCGAGGTGGTGAATGCCCTGTTCGACAGCTGGCGGCCGGGCGCGCTCACGCCGGACGGGCACGGCGGCGCCGTCCTCGACCCGGATCTGGTGCGGCCCATCGACCACGCCGGACGGTACTTCACCGTCCGCGGCCCGCTGAACATTCCGCCGCTGCCGCAGCGGCGGCCGGTGCAGTTTCAGGCCGGGCAATCCGCGGGCGGGGTGGAATTGGGCGCCCGCTACGCCGAGGTGGTGTTCACCTCGCTTGCGACCCTCGACGACGCCCACACCTATACCGCGAAGATCCGCGCCCGCGCTGCCGAATTGGGCCGCGCCGACGGGCTGCCGCTCATCTTCAGCTCCCTGCACACCACCTACGGCGCCACCGAAGAAGAGGCGTTGCGACTGGTCCGCGAACGCGCCGAGGCCACCGATTTCGAGGCCGGCCGGCACCTGCTCGCCGATATGCTCGGCGGTGCCGTCGATCTGTCCGACCTGCCGTTGGACCGTCCGATTCCGGATTCCCTGCTGCCCCGGGTGGATTCGGTGCACCGCCGCCGCGGGCGGGTGGAGATCTTCACCGCGCTGGCGCGATCGGGGAAGACCCTGCGCGAATTGATCGTGGCGGCCAAGGACACCGGCCACTGGGCCGCCGCCGGCACCCCCGAACAGCTCGCGGACGCGATCCAGGAACGTTACGACGCCGGGGTGCTCGACGTGATCGGCCTCGGCGGTCTCGACGACGACCGCACTCGCGATTTCCTGCTCAACGGTCTGCTGCCGGAACTGCGGCGGCGCGGCATCGTCGGCGCCGAACCCGTCGGCTCGACCTTTCGCGACAATCTCGAGCTCCCGCCCTTGCCGCCGCCGGCTTATTAGCCTGTCGCGGTGGGGAATTCGAGCACGATCCGACCCCGCACGCCGCCGCCCTCGAGAAGTTCGTGTGCTCGCGCGGCCTGTTCGGCGGGGAGGGTGCGCGCCACGCGGAGGCTGAGCGCACCCGCTGCGGCGAGACGGCTCAGCTCGCCGAGGGCCTCCGGTTCTTCCAGGTGATCGGCCACCATCACCAGGTCGACCGAAATCCCGCGCTGCGGGGTGGCGCCGCCACCGAGGGCCGGCGGCCGCAGGGTGACGAACGAACCACCGTCGCGCACGGCCGCGATGACGGTGTCACCCAGTAGTGCGGTGTCGATCAGGGCGTCGACGCCCTCGGGGACGTGGGTCCGGATCCGATCGGCCAGGCCCGCACCGCGAGCCAGGACCAGATCGGCGCCGAGATCGCGCACCAGCCGCTCATCGGACGGTTTCGCGTCGGCGATCACCGTGAGCCCGCGCGTCTTCGCCAGCTGAACAACGTAACCACCGACCGCACCTGCCGCGCCCGTCACCGCGATGGTGCCGGTCGCCGGGGCGAGCGCCGCCAGGGCGAACCATGCGGTGAGGCCGTTCATCGGAAGCGTTGCGGCGCAGACGTGATCACTGCCCGTGGGCAGGCGGGCCACCGAACCGCTCGGCACGACGATCTTCTCGGCGTAGGCGCCGCCGCCGGCCAGCACCGGCAGGGTGATCGCGATCACCGGGTCACCCACCCGCCAGCCGGTCGCCGGATCCGCCTCGTCGACGACGCCGGCCGCATCCCAGCCGGGGATGTAGGGCGGGGTCACGGCCCGGTAGCGATCGTGTGCCGATCCGGCCCGGGTGACGATATCGGAGGGGTTGACCGTGGCGGCCGCGACTCGAATCCGTACCTCACCGGGTCCGGCGTGCGGTTCGGGGATGTCGACCGGCCGCAGGACCTCCGGGCCGCCGGGCGCGTCGAAGCCGATCGCCAGCATCACTCTCCGATCTCACGGTGGGTATCTGCCGGGGGCAACGCCGAGCCGTCGGAGATTTGTTCCGTGGGCGCTGTGTGCCGGGCGGCCGGATTCGCGAATCTCGCGGCCGGCGGTCAGCGGGCCGCGGATGTCCGCGCGCGGACCAGGTGCGGTCCGGAAAGGGCGGGGGTCGTGGCGAGATCGCCGGTGTAGGCCGCCATCGCCGCTGTCGCCGCACGATCGTCGATCTCGGTGAATCCGGCGGATTCCAGCTCGGCGCGCATCTGTTCGGCGGTGAAGAAGCTGACCCACGGCTCGCCCGCGCGCGCCACTCGTTGCCCCCGGGCTTGTTGCGCCGCGTCGGGCGGGTAGGAGTAGTCGAATACCGCGACCGACCCACCACCCTGAGTCCCCATGTAGCGCAACGTATCCCGGATGGCGTCGAGCTCCAGATACACCAGCACGCCGAGCCAGACGAAGGCCGCGCCGGCGGTGCGGTCGAATCCGGCCCGGGCCAACCCGTCGGCCAGCGAGTCGCGGTGGAAGTCGACCGGGGTGAAGGTCAGTGTCGGCGGCACGTCGATCCCGGTCTCCGCCAGCCGGTTTCGCTTCCAGTGCTGCGTGTCGGGGTGGTCCACCTCGAAGTACCGCACGTCCGGGTGTTGGTTGCGATACGCGGCGGTATCCATGCCCGCGCCGAGGATCACCACCTGCCGGATGCCCGCCGCGACCGCCTCGGCCACGGTGTCGTCCGCGAATCGGCTGCGAGTGGCGAGGAACAGCCGGCGCCGCCGCGCGAACTCCGGATCCACCCCGCGATCGAATTCGTTGTCGCGGGCCGCCGCCTCGCCGCCCACGATCAGCACCGCCAGCGGATCGGTGAAGATCCGCGGTTCGTCCGCGAGTTGGTGATACGCCCGCGCCTGCGCGGTGGCCATCGCTGTTCTGCTCGGCTGCCCGACCTGCATGCGGACACGGTACGCCCGGCCGGCGGTTCCCGGGCGGTGAGCCGGTGCCGACCGCGGTTGCCGAGCGGTCGCTGCTGCCGGATCCGCAGCCGAAAATTGAAACAGGTTATAGATTGGAGGTGGCAGCGACGAGGATCGGGAGGAATGATGCCCACGAATGCGTCGGCGGCGGAACTGCTCGCTGCGGTGGAACGCTCGCCGCGGGCCGTGGCCGTGCACGACCGCGCGGCCTGGGTCGGCCTGTTCGCCTCGGACGGGCGGGTCGAAGATCCGGTCGGCTCCCGCCCGCACATCGGGCGCGCCGCGATCGAGCGCTTCTACGACACCTTCATCGGCCCCAACGACATCGCCTTCCGCGTCGACCACGACGTGGTGTGCGGTGCCACGGTCTATCGTGACCTGTCGATCGAAACGACCATGTCCACCGGCGTCACCCTGCGCGTCCCGATGCATCTGCGCTACGACCTGGCGGAGAGCGGCGGTGAGTGGACGATCGCCCGGCTGTACGCGCACTGGGAGCTGCCGGTCATGGTCGCCCAACTGCTCGCGGCCGGTGGTCGTGGTGTGGGCGCGGCGGTGAAACTCGCTCCGCAGTTGCTCGGGAACCAGGGGCCGGCCGGGGCGCTGGGTTTCGCTCGCGGCTTCATCCGGGTGGGCGCCGCGGGGAAGCGTGCCGCCACCGGATTGCTGGCCGCGGCCGCGCGCGGTGACGTCGCCGGCGTGCGGGCGGCACTGAGTCCGGACGCGGTGGTGGAGTGGCCGGTCGGATCCGGCATCGGCCACGCCGAATTCGTCAAGCGTGTTCGCGGTCTCGAGTTCGACAAGCCGATCGCCGCCGGCCGCTTCGTGACGGTGAGCGTGCGCACCCCGGCCGAGCGAGGCATCGCGGAACTGGAGTTCGCGGGCCGGCGGGTCGTCGCCCTGCGCGGGTTCGTCGCCGCGGACTGAGCGCTCACCGCGGGCACGAGAACCGGAAGCGGAGTTTCGTCGACCGGGAGCTACGCGCCCCGGAACGCTCGCCGGTAGGCGCCCGGGGTGGTGCCGACCTGATCGTGGAACCGGCGGCGGAGATTGACCGCGGAGCCGAGCCCCACCCGGCCGGCGATGGCGTCGACCGGTAAGTCCGTGTCCTCCAACAACCTTCGCGCCCGGGCCACCCGGCGCGACAACAGCCAGCCACCCGGGCTGGTGCCGAGTTGGTCGGCGAACCGGCGGGCCAGCGTGCGCGGCGAGACGTTGAGCCGAGCGGCCATATCGGCCACCGACAGCGACGTCTCGAGCCGCTCCTCGGCCCATTCCAGCAGACCGTCGAATCCGTCCTCGGGCGGCGTCGGCGGCGCGTACTGGACCTGTCCGCCGTCGCGATGCGGCGGCATCACCATATGGCGTGCGATGAGGGCCGCGTGGGCGGCGCCGTGGTCGGTGCGAACCAAATGCAGGCACAGATCGATACCGGCGCCGGCCCCCGCACTCGTCGCCACATCGCCGTGATCCACGTACAGCCGATCCGGCTCCACCCGGACCCGCGGAAACTCCCGCGCCAACTGGTCGGCCCGCGCCCAATGCGTCGTCGCCGACCGCCCGTCCAGCAGTCCGGTCCGCGCCAACGCGAACACCCCCGAACAGATCGTCACCAGCCGTGCTCCCCGGTCGTGCGCGCGGATCAGGGCCCGGCGCACCGCGTCCGACGGCGGCGTCTCCACGGGTAGCCAGCCCGGAATGATCACCGTGTCCGCCGTATCCAGTGCCGACAACCCCCGCGTCACCGAGATCGCGTAGCCGGCGGTCGTGGGTACGGTCCCGGGCGTCTCCGTGCACACCTCGAACTCGTAGTGCTGCGGCACTCCCTCTCTCGGGGTACCGAAAACTTCCATGGCACAACCGAGTTCGAACGTCGACTGCACCGGCCGTACCAGCGCCACCACACGATGCATGGCAAGAATGTACCCCTCGACGTCATCTCGGACACTGTCGGGGGTCTGATCCCTCCGGCACGGTGGCAGGTATGAACACCGAGATCCTCGCCCAGCCGGGCTACACCTGGACCGACGTCACCGAGGCTCCCAGCCGCGAACTGTTCCCCGGCATCCGGACGCGTGAACTGTGGCGGGGCGACAACGGCGCCCACGCCCACGTGCTGGAGATGGACCCCGGCACGTCCTGGCCCCGCCGCGACGTGCACGAACCGGGACCCGAAGAGGTCTACGTCCTGTCCGGCACCTTCAACGACGGCGCCCGGGACTACCCGGCCGGGACCTTCATCCACGCCCCGGCCGGAAGCTGGCATGTCCCGGCGAGCGAAACCGGGTGCCGGTTGTTCCTGTTCTACCCGGAGGGGTAGACGCGCCTGCGACGGTGCGAAAGGACATTCTCCGAGCAGGGTGGTGACAACCGGGAAGCCGAATTTTTCGTGCAAACTCGCGCGGATGAGGGAGGAAAACCCGCACCTTCGGCCGAGTCTGCACGAAAAGTTCGGCCCGCGACCGTTTTCGGCGCGCCGGATAACCTTCCGATTCGGGCAAACGCTGGCTGAGGGGCTGCCGAACCCCCTATCCTCACCACCAGCACGAGGTGACGTCGTCGGGTCGACGGCGAATCCCCGGCCGCGCTTGTTGGTTCATTCTCTGGAGTCACCCCTTTTGTCAATCCCACCCTCTGACCTGTCCGCGGCCCACGCGCATCCAGTCCAGCAGGCCGGTACCCCGTTCGATACCGACGGACCCCGGATCGTCCTGGACACACCGGAATTCGTCGCCGACCCCCACGCCGCCTACGAGGCGATGCGTCGTCGCTATGGCTCCATGGTGCCGATCGAGCTGGCGCCCGGCGTGCCGGCGACGCTGGTCATCGGCTATCACACCGCGTTGCGGATCCTCAACGATCCCGACCATTTCCCCGCCGACCCGCGGGCCTGGGAGCGGACCGTTCCCGAGGACTGTCCGGTGCTGCCCATCATGCGCTGGTATCCGAACGTGATTCGCAGCGCGGGGAGCGCGCACGCGCGGTATCGGCAGGCGTTCACGTCCGCCTTCGACCGGGTCGACCTGCACGAATTGCACACCACCGTCGAGAAGATCGCCGTCCCGCTGATCAACGAGTTCTGCGAATCCGGTTCGGCGGATCTGGTTTCGCAGTACGCGTTTCCGCTGGCTTTCGAGGTGCTGAACCGCATGGTGGGCTGTTCGGCGGAGCTGGGACGGCGGGTAGCCACCGGGATGGCGGCGATATTCGACACGATCAACGCGGCGTGGGGTATGGAGCATATGAGCCAGGCCCTGATGGAGCAGGTCCAGCTGCGGCGCAACATACCCGCCGACGATGTCACCTCGCATCTGGCCCATCATCCGGCCAACCTCGACGACGAGGAGATGCTCCGCAACCTGATCGTCTTCTACGGCGGGGGTATCGAGCCGCAGCAGAATCTGATCTCCAACACCCTGCTGCTGATGATCACCGACGAACGGTTCGGCGGCGACATCCTCGGCGGCAGCCTGTCCACTCGCGATGCGCTGGACGAGGTGCTGTTCACCGACCCGCCGCTGGCCAATTTCTGTATGAGCTATCCGCGCCAGCCGATCCTGATCGACAACACCTGGTTACCCGCCCACCAGCCGGTGGTGATCAGCCTGGCCGCCTGCAACAACGATCCGGACATCGCGGGCGGTGATCGCACCGGGAACCGATCGCATCTGTCCTGGGGCGCCGGACCGCATGCGTGTCCGGCCCGCTCGGTGGCGTATCTGGTGGTGCAGGATGCGATCGATCAGCTGCTCGATGCGCTGCCGGACATACGTCTCGCCGTCGATCCGAGCGAGATCCGTTGGCGGCCAGGCCCGTTCCATCGCTCGATGACGGCATTGCCGGTCGTCTTCCCGCCGGCGCCGCGGCTGAACCTGGGGTCCTGACCGCGCCACCAGTGTCTGATTGCGTTCTGGGGGAGTAAATTTCGTCCGGCAGAGGTTTGTACGGACCGCGTCTGTCACGGCGGGTCCCGACCGACGCTTCGGCCACGACCACCGGGTGCGTACGAACCCGGAGATGCAAGGAGAACCGATGCCCGGACCGGAGTTTGCGACGCTGCGCGATCAGATAGCCGCGTTGCAGGCCAAGACCATCTCGGCGACCGAACTGCTCGAACTGAGCATCGCGCGGATCGAGAAGTTCGACGAGAAAGTCAATGCCGTTGTGGTGCGGGATTTCGAACGCGCTCGCGTCGCGGCGAAACAGGCCGATGCGGCGCTGGCGCGGGGAGAGGACGCACCGCTACTCGGCGTTCCGGTGGCGGTGAAGGAATCGTTCAATATCGCCGGGCTGCCGACCACCTGGGGAAGCCCGGACGCGAAGGGCTGGGAGCCGGCCGAGGACGCGGTGCTGGTGTCGCGCGTCAAGGCAGCGGGAGGAGTTGTCGTCGGCAAGACGAATGTGCCGTTCTTCCTGCGTGATTGGCAGTCCTACAACGACATCTACGGCACGACCAACAATCCGTGGGATCCGGCCCGGTCGCCCGGTGGATCGTCCGGAGGGTCGGCTGCCGCGCTCGCGGCGGGGTACGTCTCGCTCGCACTCGGCTCCGATATCGGCGGCTCCCTGCGGGTGCCGGCGCACTTCTGCGGCGTGTACTCGCACAAGCCGTCCCGCACGCTGTTGCCGGGCCGCGGCCACGTACCGCCGCGCATGCCGGCACTGGCGGCTCCGGCGGACCTTCCGGTCGTCGGGCCGATGACCCGCAGTGCCGCGGATCTGACCCTGGCGACGCGGCTGCTGGCCGGTCCCGACGACGCGGAGGCAGTCGCCTACAAGCTGGAGCTGCCACCACCGCGCGGCGAGGAATTCGCCCGGTTCCGTGTGCTGATCATCGACACCCATCCGTTGGTGCCGACCGCCACCGTGATCCGCGACGGATTCGAACGGCTCGCGCGGGGGCTCGAGCAGGCCGGTGCGGTGGTCGCACGGCAGAGTGCGTTGCTGCCCGACCTCACACTCACCGCGAAAACCTATTTCACACTGCTGATGTCGCAATTCGGCGCCGATGCCCCGCCGGAAGCCATCCGGGCGATCCGAGCCGCCGTGGCCGACATCCCGCCGGAGACCGACACCCTGGAGGCGGTCATCCAACGAGCGTTCGTCGCCGGCCACGCCGACTGGGTGAAGGCCGACCGGGTCCGCATCGGCCTGGCCGACGGGTGGCGACGCCTGTTCACCGAATTCGACGTCGTGCTCTGCCCCATCACGCCGACACCCGCTTTCCCCCACGACCATTCGGACATGGACACCCGCACGATCGACATCGACGGCACCGCCCACCCGTACAACTACAACCTGATCTGGGCGAGTATCGCCACCCTGCTCGGGCTGCCGGCGACCGCCGCACCGATCGGACGGTCGCCGGAAGGGCTGCCCTTCGGCATGCAGATCATCGGCCCCTACCTCGAAGACCCGACGACCCTGCGGTTCGCCGAACTGCTCGAGCAGGAGTTCGGGGGATTCACTCCGCCGCCCGGATTCGAGTAGGACACCGTCGACACGGAGTAGTCGGGCAGGGCGAGAGGTCTCGCCTCTGGCGACCTGCCAACTGCGCTCGCGCTCGCCGAGCCGGACGGCCGTTCTCGCCGTATCCGGCGCGCCGTGAGTGTCCTCGGCGCCTCCGGCGTCAGCAACCTGATTGGAATGGATAGCAGGGTGCCGGCTCGGAGGGGAGGGGGCCGGGATTCCGTTGCGGTACGGTCGCTTTCGCGCTCGGCGGCGACGCAGTGGGCGGCGGGCCGCCCGGAGCCGGGCGGACGTCGGAGCGGGGAGCCGGGTGATTGTCGGCCGGTCGCCGGCTGTGGTCGTTCACGGCCAGATACCCGACGCCGGCCGCGAGGACGGCTACCGCGGTGAGACCCAGCAGCGCGGTGCGTACCCGGTGGCGCGTGGGAGCCGTCGGTGGTGCATCGTGTCGGGACGGGGTGATCTCGTCCTGCTGTCCCGCGAGCGTCGGGTCGGCCTGCGGGCCGGAAAGGCCGGCGCCCCGGTGGAATTCGGCGACCGGAACGGCGGCGTCGCCGACCGGTGGGCGGGCCGGATCGGGTGGCGTATCCAGGTCGGGCGGTACCGGTGTGGACGTGGCGCTCGTGTCGGTCACCTGATCCTCGGCGGGGAAGCCCTCGGCCACGAGATCGGCATACAGCCGCCGGGCCTGCTCCGGATCGCGAGTCCGGTCGACGCGCAGTGCGGTGAGAACCCGCACCACGAGCTCGGCGGTCCACGGCGTCCGGTTGTGGCGGTGGGCCGCTCGGCCGAACCAGGAATACAACTGCGAGGCGTCCGCGCCGTGCAGGACGGAGAAGCCGCCGGGCATCGGTCCCCGGTCGAGCGTGACCGCGCTGCCGGGTTTCGGCACGACCAGGACCAGGCCGTCGACGAACGGCTCGGCGCCGGCCGCGTGATCGGCGGCGAGCTTCCGCAGCCGAAGAACGGGGCCTCGAACCCGATGGAGCGGGTTGAGGTCGCCGCTACCGATCGGCATCGGATCGCCGCTGATGCCGGGAACAGACCAGCGCTCGTTCATCGCGCACGACAGTGTGCCCCGAATCTTCCGGCGGAGGAGGCCGACCTCGAGAACGGCGGCCACGTGCGGGGTGAAGACGACCAGATGGGGTTCGGTGCTGTGACCGTCCGGCCCGGGGACGAAGACGCCCGTGACCGCGACACCCGGATGGGTGACGTAGTTCGCGAGCCATTCGACCACCTGCTGTGTCGTCCTCGGTTTCCTGAACTCGCCGTCGATGATCAGCATGGCCGCCGCGACCTCCAGATGCGTTGGTACACATCAAAGGTAACGCCGGACGATGCTGACTGTCGTCCGAAAAGTTTGCGCTGCAATGTTTTTCACAGTGCGTCCGAGATCGGTATATCAGGGGTGCCGGTGCGAGGAGAGGTACTTCATCCCTGCGGAACGGTGGCCATGACCTCCGCGAGAGATCGTGCGCCGGTGGCGACTTCGGTCGCGCCCGTCAGGTCGAGGTGAAGTTCGCGATCACCGGTGACGGCGGGGCCGTCGTAGTGGGTGATGCCGGAGGCGTCGACGACGTAGTGCAGCACCGTCTCGCCGATGTGCACGGTGGTGGTTCCCTCGCCCGCGAATTCGGCGACCGCGCGGCCGAGGGGGAGTGCGAACCAGTGGGCGCGCACGGCGTCGGTGCTGCGCCGCTCGCCCAGCAGGGGAGCGCCCCACTGGGCGAGGGTTTCCAAGACCGGTCGCAGCGCGTGCCCGGCGGGGGTGAGCTCGTACACCGCGGCTGCCGAGCGCGGGCCGACGCGCCGGTGGGTGAGCACGCCGTCACGTTCCAGATCCTTCAGCCGGCCGGCCAGGATATCGGTGCTGATGCCCGGTAGATCCGCGAACAGATCGCTGTATCGCCGTGGCCCGGAGCACAATTCGCGAACCACCAGCAGGTTCCAGCGATCCCCGACGACCTCGAGGGCCCGGCTCACCGGACAGTAGTGGTCATAGTTTCGGCGTGGCACGGTCCCTACTGTAGTCGACTGCTTGGAAATACCAAGCGAAAACTTGGAAAGACCAAGTACAGTATCCGTGGCAACCGTCGGAAGGGAATATCCATGCAGGTCAGACAGTCGAGCAAACTTGTCGGAGTCTCCTACGAGATCCGCGGACCGGTCGCGGAGCAGGCGGCGCGGCTGGAGGCCGAAGGTCACCACGTGGTGAAACTCAACACCGGCAACCCCCTGCCGTTCGGATTCGAGGCGCCCGCGGAGATTCTGCAGGACATCGTCCGCAGCCTGCCCGGTTCGACCGGTTACTCCACCTCGAAAGGGCTGTTGCCGGCGCGCCGGGCGGTCGTGCAGTACTACCAGACCCTCGGTGTCGCCGATATCGACGTCGAGGACGTCTTTCTGGGTAACGGGGTCTCCGAGCTGATCATGATGGCGCTGACCGCGCTGCTCGAAAACGGCGACGAAGTCCTCGTTCCCGCACCGGATTTCCCGCTCTGGACCGCGGCGACCGCCCTCAACGGCGGCCGGCCCGTGCACTACATCTGCGACGAAGCCGCCGACTGGTATCCGGACCAGGCCGATATCGAGGCCAAGATCACCGACCGTACCCGCGCGATCGTGCTGATCAACCCGAACAACCCCACCGGCGCCGTCTATCCGCCCGAGGTGCTGCGCCAGATCCTGGATATCGCCCGCCGCCACAACCTGGTCGTCTTCGCCGACGAGATCTACGACAAGATCTATTACGACGGCCTGACCCACACCTCGATCGCCGCGCTGGCCCCGGACCTGTTGTGCCTCACCTTCTCCGGGCTCTCGAAGGGGTACCGCTGCGCCGGTCTGCGCTCGGGCTGGCTCGTCGTCTCCGGCCCCACCGGCCACGCCGAGGACTACCTCGAGGGTCTGACCATGCTCGCCGGGTTGCGGCTGTGCGCGAACGTTCCCGCGCAGCAAGCCATTCAGGCCGCGCTGGGCGGTCATCAGAGCATCTACGACCTCACCCTGCCCGGCGGCCGGTTGCGGGAGCAACGCGACCGGGCCTGGGAGGCGCTCAACTCCATCCCCGGCATCAGTTGTGTGAAACCCAAAGGCGCGCTGTATGCCTTCCCGCGGATCGACCTGAACACCTACGACATCCACGACGACGAGAAATTCGTCCTCGATCTCCTGCTGCAGGAGAAGCTGCACATCGTGCAGGGCACCGGCTTCAACTGGCCCCGGCCCGACCACTTCCGGATCACGACGCTGCCCTACGCCGACGAACTCGAGGCGATCATCGAACGCATCGGCCGCTTCCTCGGCACCTATCGGCAGTGAACGCCCGACCTCAGCCGGGTTCGCCCGCGAATTCGGCGCTCGACGTGGCCGCGAAGTCGATCTGCCGCAGTGCATTCGACAGGGTCGTGACCACGCAGGTCCCGAACGTACCGGCGCGGTCGTAGAGAGTGGCCGTGCCGATCGAGATACCGGCTGCAGCATGCGTGTCGTCCCCGCGCAACCCCACCTCGTAGCCGACGGGCAACCGTGAAAGCGCCACCGTGACATCGGTATTGATATAGCCGGCGCCGGCCGAGCCCCAATGACAGACGTGGTTGGCGGCATCGGCGAGAATCGCGACGCGCTGGAACGGCGTGAGCGGTTCTTCGGCTACCAGGGGCGGCAGACTCTGCCAGCAGAACTTGCGGTCGGCGTTCTGATGGGCGGCGAAGTCGGGACTCCAGTCGCCGGTGCCGCTGCGGAACAGCGGCGGCGAACCGTGCGGGGACATGGTTCCTTCCGGTGGCATCGGCAGATCGTCGCGGCGGCACCAGACCTGTCCGGGTGGTTCGTCGCCGGTGGTCAGGAACAGCGCGGAGGCGCGGGCTCGTTCCGTGTTCTCCTGCATCAGTGTGGCATCGGCGAGCAGGATGCGAGAGCCGCTACGGACGACTCGGCTGCGAATGTCGAAGTTTCCGTTGGCTACCGGGCGGTAGAGATCCACTGTCAGTCGGGCCGGGACGAAGCCGTCCGGACCGTGTGGCTCCAGGGCGCGAGCGAGGAGTCCACACACGCCCGTCCCGGCCAGCTGAGTCGGAGTCCACGGACTGACGGCGAGACGCTCGGGGACCAGACGATCTCCCTGGCGGGCAAAGAAACTCACCATTCGTGTACTCCTTCACGGATCCGCCCCGCAGTCTGAAGTGAAACACGTTACAGCGTTACCTGCGCCGTCTCCCGCACGAGGCCGGTAGGTGCCGGCTGTCGAACGTCAGCCGGGGACGCTGCAGCGGCGGAAGGCCCGCGGGTGGGGGAGAATTCACCGCGTCGTTGCCCGCACGCTGCCGCGGACTGTGATGATGGGATGTCATGGGCATGCTGCGGCGGATGATGGCCGGGGGCGCGGTGCTGGGCCTGGTGCTGCTGACAGCGTGTGGGGCGGATCGGTCGGTGCCACCGCGCGGGTCGATTCCGCTGGTCACCACGACGGATCTGCCCGCAGCGGAACCGGGCGAGGTGCATCTGTTCGGAATCAACGACCTGCACGGCAATCTGGAACCGCCGAGCGGCGGGAACGGGCAGGTGGGTGAGTTCAGCGCGGGTGGAGCGGCCTATCTGTCGACGCATCTGCAGCGGTTGCGGGCAGCCTATCCCGACAGCGCGGTGCTGTCGGCCGGGGACAATATCGGCGCCGGCCCGCTGGTGTCCTCGCTGTTCCACGACGAGCCCACGGTGAGCTTCCTGAATCACGCCGGGGTCGTCGCCTCCGCGGTCGGCAATCACGAACTGGATCACGGGGTTTCGGAGTTGGGCCGGCTGCGGTCGGGTGGATGCGCTCCGGACGGCTGCTCGCCCGGGGAACCGTTCACCGGTGCGCGCTTCGACTATCTCGCCGCCAACCTCACCGACGCCCACGGCGAGTTCCCACCGGGCGTGCGGCCCTGGACCATGCTGACGGTCGGTGATCACAGAATCGGCGTGGTCGGGGTCGTCACGCCCGATACCGTGAATCTCGTATTCCCGGAAGGCATTCGCGGATACACCTTCGGTGACGAGGCCGAGGCGATCAACCGATACGTGCCCGCCCTGAAGCAGGCCGGCGCCGAAACCGTCGTCGCCCTCGTCCACGACGGCGGCGCCCAGGGCACCGCCCCGGCGGCCACGGATTACAACGGGTGCGCCGAGATCAGTCCCGATGTGCCCGCCCTGGCCGCCCATACCGACCCGGCCGTCCGCGTGCTGTTCACGGCGCACAGCCACCAGGCCTACAGCTGTGAATTCGACGGGAAGGTGGTGACCCAGGCCGCCTCCTTCGGCCGCCTGATCACCGATGTGACGCTGCGCTTCCGGGACGGCACGGTGACCGCGCACGCCGTGAACCGGGTGGTCACCCGCGACGTGCCGCCCGATCCGGAGGTCACGAAGCTGGTCGGCTACTTCTCCGCTCAGGCCGCGCCCCGAGCGCAACGGGTCGTCGGCACCGCCGCGGCGCCGTTGTCGCGCGCCGCAAGTGCCGGCGGTGAATCCCCGCTCGGCGCCGTGATCGCCGATGCCATGCTCGACGTCACCCGTGATTCGGGACGGGCGGTGGCGGCGTTCATGAATCCCGGCGGCGTGCGCGCGGACATCGATCCCGGGCCGATCACCTACGGCGGCATCTACCGGACCCAGCCGTTCGGCAATCAGGTCGTCACCCTCACCCTGACCGGCAGGCAGATCCTGGACCTGCTGGAACAGCAGTGGAACAACCAGAGCAAACCGGGCGTGCTGGCGGTGGCGGGAATGTCCTACGCCTACGACGAGAAGGCCGCCCCCGGCCACAAGGTGATCGCGGATTCGGTGCGGATCGGCGATCAGCCCCTGAACCCCGTCGCGACCTATCGGGTGAGCACCAACAACTTCCTCGCCTCCGGCGGCGACGGCTTTTCGGTCTTCACCCGCGGCACGGACACCACGGCCGGTCCCACCGACCTGGACGCATTGGAGACCTACCTGCGTGAGCGCGGCCCGATCGGGCCGCCGACGCAACGCATCGAGCGCCGCTGACCGAGCCCACCACCCGGCATCCCACACCCCGATGCGGTGAGTTCCCGCATATCCGTCCCGGGTGCGGGCACAATGCTCAGATGCGCGGCGGGCGAGAGCAGCCAGCAGCAGACCGCCGGGTCGACCGGGAGCCGGGCGGGGGTGCGACGCGTAAGCGGCACGGGCGGCACTACACCCCGATGCGGCTGGCCGAATTCCTCGCGGAACGCATGCTGGCGCACCTGCGGCCGGGCCCGGAGATCTCGATCCTCGACCCCGCCTGCGGGGACGGTGAGCTGCTGCTCGCGGTGGCCGCGCTGGCGGCGCGGCGCTATCCGGCTACCTCGGTGCGGTTGATCGGCTACGACCTGGACGCGGAGGCGGTGCGAATGGCACGGTCGCGGGGCGTACTCGCGCTGGGGCGCGGTTGCCCCGACATCGTCGCGGAGATCGGCGCCGCGCCGGGCCGGGTCGATTTCGACTGGCGGACAGGTGATTTCCTCGCCGCGGCAACCGAATTGGCCGATTCCTGGGTCGACGCGGTGATCACCAACCCGCCGTACGTGCGTACCCAGCAGTTGGGTGGTGGCACCGCGCAGCTGTTGAGCAGGCAGTTCGGCCTGTCCGGCCGGATCGACCTCACGCACCCGTTCGTGGCGACCGTGCCGCGATTGCTGCGTCCCGGCGGGGTGCTGGGCCTGCTGTGCGCCAACCGTTTTCTCAGCACCAAGGCCGGGGCAAACCTGCGGTCGCTGCTGTTCGAGCAGCTGACTCCGGTCGAACTCTACGATCTCGGCGACACCCGCTTGTTCGAGGCGGCGGTGCTGCCCGCGGTGACGATCGCGGTGCGGGGGCACCGGCGGCGCACCTGCCGCTTCGTCACCGCGTACGAATCGGATCGGGAACCGACCGGCCGCGCGGACCTGTTCGCGGCCCTGACCGCCACGGACGATTCGGTGGTCCGGCACGGCGGTCGCCGGATCGCGATCGAGATCGGCACGTTGTGGACCGGCGCGCCGGCCGAGGGGAGTGCGGCGAGCCGGTCCCGGCACACGGCCGGTGCGCCCACCGAGCCGGCCGGCGGGCCCGCGGCCGCCGGATTCGATCCCGCGGTCCCGTGGCGGATGTCGCGACCGGAGACCGACGAGTGGTTGCGCCGGGTCGGCGGCGGGACCTGGCGCACGTTCGGCGATATCGCGCGCATCCGAGTGGGGATCAAGACGACCGCGGACCGCGTCTTCATCTCCGACCGCTGGGACGACCGACCGTGCCGGCCGGAGCCCGAACTGCTCCGGGATCTGCTCACCCATCACGATCTCGCCCCGTGGCGGATCGAGCGAGCCCGCGACACCCGGGTGCTCTATCCCTACGACGGCTCGTGCCCGTGTCGCAGACCCGTCGATCTGAACGACTATCCGGCGGCCGCAGCGTATCTCGCACAGCACAAGGACGTCCTCGCCGCGCGCGACTATCTGACCGGCAGCGGCCGGGAATGGTACGAGATCTGGGTGCCGCACCGGCCGCAGCTGTGGGGCCGGCCGAAGGTGGTGTTTCCCGATATCAGCGTGACGCCGCGATTCGCCCTCGATCGCAGTGGCGCGGTGGTCAACGGCGACTGCTACTGGATGTCCTTGGCCGACATCGGCGACGAGCGGATCGCGTATCTGCTGATGGCCGTGGCGAATTCGACGCTCGGCCGATGCTTCTACGACGCGGTGTGCGGGAATCGGCTCTACGCCGGCCGGCGTCGATGGATCACGCAGTATGTGATGCGGCTACCGCTCCCGGACCCGGAAACGGCTGCCGCTCGGAGCCTCGTCGAGCTGGCCGGTGCATTCGCCGACGGGCGCGCCGAACCCGATCAGGCGGTGCTGGACGAGCGGGTCGCCGCGGCCTTCGGCCTGGATCCTGCCGGTGTGCGGCCGGTGGGAAGGTGACGACGCGATCAGGACGCGGCGTGCGCGCCGATGCGGCTGGTACTCCGGGCTCTCGAGCGGAATCCGTGGACCGGTACCGGTCAGGCGCCGCCGCCGACCATCGGCAGGAGGGTCCGCCGGGCGAAGGCGCGGGCGGCCTGCGCATCCGACAGCGGTATCAGCCCGTCGGGCGTCAACGCCAGCGACTGCGCCAGCCGGGCCATGATCTCGGCGACCAGATCGGCGTCGAAATCCAACTCGGCGTTGGCCTTCTGCAAGCCGCGCAGCTTGTCGGCCAGATACGCCCGGCCCACGGCGAGGATCGGGCCGGCATCGGTGGTCAACCGGGGCAGGATCAGCTCGGGTTCGGTGCGCAGGAGCCGTTGCAGCAGCTCGTTGTGGGCCAGCGCGGTGATGAAGACGACGAAGATCTCCACCAGCTGGTCCTCGTTGTCGGCGATACTGCCCACCCGCTGCTCGATATCGGCGACGAAGCGTTGCGCCTCACGCACACTGACCGCTTCGACCAGATCGTTCTTCGACTCGAATCGGCGATACAGCGTCGCGGGACTGATCCCGGCGCGGCGCGCGATCTCACCCATGCTGGTGCGCTTGATCCCGAAGTCCAGGAAGGCCGACAGGGCGCTCTCGAGCAGCTGCTCACCATCGGAGCGCGGCTTCTCGAGGATCCGGGCCAGGATGGACGGCACAGGTGGCATGGGGACTCCAGTCGAATCGGCGTAGTACCGCGTCGATGCGGAAGGCTGACGATCATTATCTCATCGCCACGCGCCGGTTCCGACGGGCCGGACCCCGGGCCTACCCGGCCGGGTTCATCGCAGGTTCAGCGCGGCCATCTCTCGCTCGATCGCATTGGCGGCGAAATCGCTTCCGCTGGAACGTAATTCGTGGACCCGGCGCTGCAGCGCCTCGATTCCCCCCGGTTGGGCCGCGATATCGGCCACACTGATCCGCCCCTTGGGTCGGTGCATACCGGACTGCTCGTACGACACCGTCTAACCTCCTGCATACCCGCTCCGCAGCGCGCCGTCCGTGGCGATGGTTCACTGCCGCGGACCGCGAACATGCTGCGACGATGCTATCAAGAGATCAACATGGGCGTTTGACCAGTGTGGTCTGTCTCACAGCGGACTGCCGGTGTCGCGGTGAGTGCTCATATTGTGCAGATAGACCGCCGCGTTCAGCTTGATCCGGTCGCGCTCGGCCTCGCCCAGTTCCCGGCGCACCTTGCCGGGTACGCCCGCGACCAGCGAGCCCGGCGGGATCTGCGCGCCCTCGGGAATCAGGGCGTTCGCGGCGATCAGGCAGCCCTCACCGATCACCGCGCCGTTGAGTACGGTCGCGCCCATCCCGACGAGCACGTCGTCGCCGACCGTGCAGCCGTGCAGAATCGCGTTGTGGCCCACCGATACTCCGCTACCCACCCGCAGTGCGAAGCCGGGATCGGCGTGCAGGACACAGCCGTCCTGGATATTGCTGCCGGAGCCGACGGTGATGCCCTCCAGGTCGCCGCGGATCACCGCGCCGTACCACACGCTGACCTGCTCACCCAACCGCACCCGGCCGATCACCGTGGCCGTCGGCGCCACCCATGCGGTGGCGTCGATCTGCGGTTCGTGCTCACCCAGCTTGATCCTCATGCAGGCCAACATAGCTGGCCCGGAACTGGGCGCGATGGGCGGCCGGAGGCAGTCCGAGGCTGCGATGGAAGTGGTGGCGCAGGTTCATCGCCGTGCCGAGGCCGGTATCGGCGGCGATGCGGTCCATGGTGTCGTCGGTCGACTCCAACAGCAGCCGTGCGCGGTCGATGCGCTGCTCGAGCAGCCAGCGCTGCGGGCTGGAACCGGTGCGCTCGCGGAACCGCCGGGTGAAGGTGCGTCGCGACATCAGTGCCGTGCGCGCCCAGCCGTCCAGGTCGATCGGCTGGTCGAGATGCGTTCGGGCCCAGACCATCGCGGCCTCGATCGGATCGTCGTCCGCGGCGTCGGGGACCGCCAGCGGAATGTACTGGGCCTGCGAGCCGGCGCGGTAGGGCGCCAGCACCAGGGTGCGCGCGAGTTCGGTCGCCGCGCGGGCACCGTGGTCGGCCCGCACCAGATGCAGGCAACAGTCCAGTGCCGCAGCCACTCCCGCGGAGGTGACCACGTCACCGAGATCGGTCCACAGCCGGTCCGCGCGCACGGTCACCGCCGGATGGGCGGCGGCCAGGGCCGCAGCCAGACCCCAGTGCGTGGTGACCTCCCGGCCGTCGGCGAGGCCGGTGGCCGCGACCACCCAGGAACCGCGGCACAGTCCCACGATGCGTGCGCCCCGCGCGTGCGCGTCCAGCACCGCCGACCGGATGGCCGGGGAGACCTCGAGTCCGGGAATCCAGCTCGGGATCACCACCGTGTCGGCGCGCTCGACCGCTTCGAGGCCGGATCGCACGGCGAGATCGAAATCGCCTGGTGTGCGCAGAATTCCGGGACGTTCGGCGCAGGTGAGCACCTGATACGGCGCGCTCTGCTGCGCGCTCGTGCCGATGCGGCCGAACACCAGCGAGGGCACCGAGAGATGGAACGGGCTGATGCCGTCGAAGGCGAGGACGGCGACCACATGCATGGCCCGATTTTATCGAAGGATGGCCTTCGGGCCACTGTCGGTGCGGGCGCCGGGCGGCCAGGCTGTAGCTCATGACGAACACGCTGTCCACCACGGTCGAACTGCTCCACATCGGCGGCCCCACGGTCCGGTTGAACTACGGCGGGCTGGTCTGGCTGACCGACCCGACCTTCGACGCCCCGGGCGCCTACACCTCGGGCGCACTCACGCTGCACAAGCTCACCGGCCCCGCGGTCGGCGCGGATCGAGTGGGCCCGGTGGACGTGGTGCTGCTGTCCCACGATCAGCATCCGGACAACCTCGACCCGGCCGGGCGGGCGTTCCTGACCGGCGTGGCGACGGTCCTGTCCACGCCCGAAGCCGCGCAGCGGATCGACGGCGTGCGCGGCCTGCGGGTGTGGGAGGCGGTGACGATCGGCGCGGTCACGGTGACCGCGGTGCCCGCCCTGCACGGACCCGAGGGCGCGGAGGCGTTGAGCGGCACCGTCACCGGGTTCGTCCTGCAGGCCGACGACCTGCCGACCGTCTACATCTCCGGCGACAACGCCTCGGTCGACTACGTCGAGCGGATCGTCGCACGGTTCGGTCGGATCGATATCGCCCTGCTCAATGTGGGCGCCGCCAACGTCGGACGTTTCGCGGACACCGATGTCACGCTGAACGCCCGCACCGCACTGGCAGCGGCCCGGGCACTCGGCGATGCCGTGGTGGTTCCGGTGCACGCCGAGGGCTGGGCGCATTTCACCGAAACGCTGGATCACCTGCGCCGCACGTTCGAATACGGCGGCCGCGGCGGGCAACTGCGCATTCCGCCGCTCGGCGAAACGGTTCCGCTCTGAGAACCGGCCCCGCGATTGCCATTCGATTGCCGATCTACGAATCGCCGCCGCGTCAACGTGGCGGCACGACGCGATCCGGGTCACGATGGCGGTATGAGAATCGGGGTTCCGCGCGAGATCAAACCGCAGGAGAGTCGGGTTGCCCTGGCCCCGACCGGCGCCGGTGAACTCGGCCGGCACGGTCATCGGGTGCTGGTGGAATGCGGTGCCGGGCTGGGGTCCGGATTCACCGACGCCGACTATCTCGCCGCCGGCGCGCAGATCGCCGGATCCGCCGACGAGGTCTGGGCCGAGGCCGAATTGGTGCTGAAGGTGAAAGAACCGGTGGCAGCGGAATACTCCCGCATGCGCGCCGGGCAGGTACTGTTCACCTTCCTGCATCTGGCGGCCTCACGGGAATGCACCGACGCGGTGCTCGCCTCCGGAATCACGGCGATCGCCTACGAGACCGTGCGCGCCCCCGACGGATCGCTGCCGCTGCTGATGCCGATGAGTGAGATCGCGGGCAAACTCGGCACCCAGGTCGGCGCCTACCATCTGATGGCGCCGACCGGCGGTGCCGGAGTGTTGCTGGGTGGGGTGCCCGGGGTGCGGCGGGCCGACGTGGTGGTGATCGGCGGCGGCGTCGCCGGCACCAACGCCGCGAGCGTCGCCGTCGGAATGGGTGCCCGGGTCAGCGTGCTGGACACCAACCCGGTGCGGCTGCGCGAACTCGACAGCCGATTCGGCGGGCGGATCACCACCCTGGCCTCGAACGCCGCCGAGATCGATCGTGCGGTCACCGCGGCCGATCTGGTGATCGGGTCGGTGCTGGTACCGGGAGCCCGTGCGCCGCAACTGGTTCCGGACACCCTGGTACGACGGATGCGGCCCGGGTCGGTGCTGGTCGACATCGCCATCGATCAGGGCGGCTGTTTCCAGAACTCACATCCCACCACGCACGCCGAACCGACCTTCCCCGTGGCCGATTCGCTGTTCTACTGCGTCGCCAATATGCCCGGCGCGGTACCGCACACCGCCACCGTCGCCCTGACCAATGCCACGCTGCCGTATGTCCGCGTCATCGCCGACCTGGGGTGGCGGGCCGCCTGCCGGACCGATCCGGGTCTGGCGGCGGGACTCACCGCCGATGCGGGACAGCTGTATTCACCCGAGGTGGCCCAGGCGCACGGTCTGCTGGCGGCCGGTTCCGGCGCGGCCTAGCCCGCCCCGGCACCGGCGTCACAACATCCAATCCGGCTCGCCCTCGGGCAGATTCCGCAGCTTCTCCGGATTGCGGACGATGGTGATCGAGGTGATGCGGTCCTGTTCGACCGTGAACGCCATGATGCCCATGTGCTGCCCGTCGAACACCATGAGCCCGCGCTGTCCGTTGACCTGCACCATCCGCGCCCACGCGCCCTGTCCGGCGCGATACCAGCCGAAGTAGAGCTTGGCCACCAGTTCCGCGCCGTGCACCGGCTGCCGGATCGCGGGCACGCGGCCGCCGCCGTCGGCGGTCAGGGTGACGTTCTCGTCGAGAACGCCGAGCAGGGCGTGCAGATCGCCGGAAC
The DNA here is from genome assembly GCF_000308855.1 of Nocardia veterana NBRC 100344. Lineage (GTDB taxonomy): Bacteria > Actinomycetota > Actinomycetes > Mycobacteriales > Mycobacteriaceae > Nocardia > Nocardia veterana. Next base: position 52,866 of record NZ_BAGM01000049.1, read on the forward strand.
GCCAGGCCAGCGAGAAGGCCGAGACCACCTTCTCGTGTTCGTCGCGGCTCGCGGGAAAACGCGGCGTGCCCTGTTCGACGTGTTTGCGGGCCCGCGAGGCCAGCTGCCGCACCGCGGCCGGGGTCCGGCCGACCACCTCGGCGACTTCGGGACCCGTCATACCGAAGATGTCCTGCAGCACGAACGCGGTCCGCTCGGCCGGTGACAGCGATTCCAGCACCACCAGCAGCGCCGTGGTGACCCGCTCGTCCTGTGAGATCCGGTCGGCCGGATCGTCCCACGCGGTCACCTCGGGTTCCGGCAGCCACTCGCCGACGTACTGTTCGCGGCGGGCCCGGGCCGAGCCCAGCTGATCGAGGGCCAGCCGCCCGGTGACGGTGGTGAGCCAGGCCCGCAGATTGTCGATCTGCTCGCCGGGGGACCGTGTCTCGTACCAGCGTTGCAGGCGCAGCCAGGCCTCCTGCACGACATCGTCGGCATCGCTGAGGCTGCCCAGGGTGCTGTAGGCCACGCGGCGCAGATACTGACGATGCTCCTCGAACTGCCGTGCCAGCTCGGCGGCGTCGATATCGTCGGGTCCGGTCGTCACTGCTGCCATCCTCGTCTCGGGGGCGCCCGGGTGCTCCGGCGCCGCGGGCCGTTCTCCTCATGGACGACGCGACCCCGACGAGTGTGACATCGCCGTCCCGCTCGGGACGAGCCACGGGCGGTGACGTGCCGGGCGGACGGCGCTGCGCGGGACGATAGTCTCGCGCGGTGCGTAACGGAACGGCGCGGGCCGCGGGCCTGGTACTCGGCTTCGTGGCGGATCGGATGTTCGGTGATCCGCGACGGGGACATCCGGTGGCGCTCTTCGGTTCGGTGGCCGCGCGTGCCGAATCGTTGAGCTATCGCGATGCGCGCGGAGCCGGGCTGGTGCACGAGCTGGTGTTGGTCGGCGGGGTCGTCGCCCTCGGATCGGCGGCGGAGTCGATCGGCCGGTCGGTAGGAGCTTTCCGCGCCGATCGCCCGGCAGCGGCCGGTCCAGACCGCGGGACGGGCGCGGTTTCGCCGGTCGCACGGCGTCGTGCCCGGGCGAGGAACCGCCGTCGTTCTCGTGCGGGCGCGGGGCTCGGCACGATCCTGGCGACCGCCGCCGGGACGTGGGTCGCGCTCGGCGGTACCACGCTCGCGCGGACCGGTCGCGAGCTGGCCGACCGATTGGAAGCCGGGGATCTCGACGGGGCGCGCACGGTGCTGCCCGCGCTGTGCGGCCGCGATCCCGATGTGCTCGACGGTGACGGATTGGCCCGCGCCGCAGTCGAATCCATTGCCGAGAACACCTCCGATGCCACGGTCGCCCCGCTGGTGTGGGGAGCGATCGCCGGGGTGCCGGGAGTGCTGGGTTATCGCGCGATCAACACCCTGGACGCGATGATCGGCTACCGCAACGAACGCTATCGCCGATTCGGCTGGGCCGCCGCCCGCGTCGACGATCTGGCGAATCTGCTGCCCGCCCGGGTGAGCGGGGCGGCGACCGTCGTGCTCGCCCCGCTCGTCGGCGGCCGACCGGGCGCGGCGTGGCGGGCGTGGCGCCGGGACGCCGGCGCCCATCCCAGCCCCAATGCCGGCGTCGCCGAGGCCACCATGGCAGGGGCGCTAGGGGTCGCGCTGGGTGGGCGGACCGAGTATCGCCACGGCGTGGAACTGCGACCGGTACTGGGCCGGGGGCCCGCGCCCCGGGTCCCCGACCTACACCGGGCGGTCCGCCTGTCGAACGCGGTGCAGGTGGCCGCCGCGGTACTCGCGGCGGGCGCGGCGTACGGACTCGGGCGCCGCGGCTCGGCTCGCGCCGAGGCGCCGGCGTAGGGATCCGCCAGCGGCGGTGTCGTAGCGCTGCGAGGTGCGGGTCAGCGGCGCGTGTTGCCGTAGCGGTCGGCGAGGCGATCCGCGGTGGTTCGCGGCGCGGTGGGTTTCGGCCCTGCCGCGGGCTCGGCCGGGCGGTCGTTTCCGGATGGCGCCGGGCGGGTTTCGTCGGTTCGGGTCGAGGTGGCAGCCGGAGCGGGTGTGCTCTCCGCGGCCGAGGCAGCGACGGCTGCGGGGACATCGGCCGGGCTCGGCGCATCGGTCGTCGCCACCGATTCGGCGGCGGCCCGGTCGCGGCGGCGTTCCCGCAGTTCGGCGACGATGAAGTAGCCGAGCCCGAGCGGGGCCATCACCCCGAACGCGATCCATTGCAGGCCGTAGGACAGGTACGGGCCGGCATCGAGTTGCGGCAGCGGTTGCGGGGTGAACGCGCCCGGTTGTCCGGCGTCCAGCTGCAGATATCCGCCGTGCTCGCCGGTGGCGAAACTGGTCAGCGGAGAACCGAGCACCGTCGACAGTTGCGTCGTGTCGACCGAGTACACCTGGCGCAATCCGTCACCCACCATGGGGTCCTTACCCGGAACGACACCTTCGGACCTGCGGACCCGTCCCTCGATGCGCTGCGGGCCCGACGGCGGCTCGGCGATCACCGGCAGCTGGGAGCCGTTCACCGCGGCGATCAGTCCGCGATCGACCAGCACGATGCGGCCGTCGTCGAGCCGGAAGGCCGCCAGTACACCGTAGGCGGGCTGGTCGTTCAGTCGCTGCAAACGCTCGACCACCAGCGAGTTCGGCACGTAGCTCCCGGTGGCGATCACCCGCCGCCACTCGGTGTCGGCGGGATCCGTTCCGGCCGGTGGGGCGCCCGTCGGGCTGTTCAGCAGATCGGCCGCCGGTACCGGATCGGCGTTCACCGAGGCCGCGATCAGGTTGTTCCGATGGGAGGTCGACGTGTTCTTGCCCAGCTGCCAGGGGGCCAGCACGGTGAAGCACAGATAGGCGAAGGCGATCACGACGACCGCCAGAATCAACCAGCTGGGCCGCAGCAGAAAGGTCAGCCGCCGTGCGAGGTTCATCGCCCGGATCCGGTCGCGACGGGCTCGCCGAGCTGTTCACGCACCCAGTCCAGCAACGCCGGAACGGCAGCCTCGATCTGCTCGCGCACCAGCTCGAAATCGGCGTCGTCGCCGTAGTACGGGTCGGGTACGTCGTGATCGTCGGCGGCGGGATCGAAGCTGCGCAGCAGCCGCCGCCGGGCCTGCGGAATCCGCAACCGGGTCAGCTCGCGATCGTGCGTGGAATCCAGGGCGACCAGGAGATCGGCGTCCAGATGGTCGGGTCCGATCACGGCGGCGACGTGCCCGACCGGATACCCGTGCCGGGTCAGCAGGGCGGTGGTGCGTGGGTCGGCGTCGGCGCCGACATGCCACGCGGTGGTGCCGGCACTGCTCACCCGCACCCGATCGGCCAGTCCGGCACGTTCCAGATGCGCGGCGAAGATCTTCTCGGCCATCGGCGACCGGCAGATGTTACCGGTGCAGATGAAAGTCACGTGCAGCTCGCCCACGCACCCATTGTGGCCGGTCGGTGCGGGCGACGGCCACGTAGGGTGGGTGGCTGTGCCAGAGGACACCCCCACGACCGCCGAGCCGCGGACACGCCGAGGCCCGGGCGGCCCGGATACGCCGGTGGCCGGGCCCGGAGTCGCCGCGGGTTCGTCGGGCGCCGGTTCCGCTGTCGATCTCGCGGCGCTGCGTCATCACGGGGACCGCGAGGTGCGGCCGGGGATGGTCGACTTCGCGGTGAATGTGCGCGGGGACGCGCCACCCGAATGGCTGCGGCGGCGACTGGCCGCGCGCCTACCGGAGCTGGGCCGATACCCGTCCGACACGGAGGAGCGGTCCGTGCGGTCGATCGTGGCCGCCCGGCACGGCCGGGCACCGGAGGAAGTGCTGCTGCTGGCGGGGGCGGCAGAGGGATTCGCGCTGTTACCGCGACTGGCGCCCCGGCTCGCCGCCGTCATCCACCCGTCGTTCACCGAACCGGAGCTCGCGCTGCGGGAGGCCGATATCCCGGTGACCCGGGTGGTGCTGCCACCGCCTTACGCGCTGGCGGGTGCCGGTGTCCCCGATGCGGCCGATCTGGTGGTGCTCGGCAATCCGACCAACCCGACCTCGGTGCTGCATCCTCGTGCCGTCGTCGAATCGCTGCGGCGGCCCGGTCGTATCGTCGTGGTCGACGAGGCCTTCGCCGATGCCGTGCCCGGCGAACCGGAATCGCTTGCCGGACAGTCCTATCCGGACGTCCTGGTGCTGCGCAGCCTGACCAAGACCTGGGCGCTGGCCGGGTTGCGCTGTGGATATCTGCTGGGCTCGGCGCCACTGCTGGCCCGGCTGAATCGCGGTCGCGCCCATTGGGCGCTCGGCACGCTGCAGCTCGAGGCGATCGCGGCCACCGCCGAACCGCGGGCGCTCGCCGCCGCCGCGGTGAGCGCGGCCCGGATCGCGGCCGAGCGGGCGGCGATGATTCCGCGGCTGCGCGCACTCGGCGTCGAGGTGCACGAACCGGCCGCCGGGCCCTTCGTACTGATCCGGGTGCCCGACGGCGAGTTGTTGCGAAAGCACCTGGCGGACAGGGATATCGCAGTCCGTCGGGGTGACACCTTCCCGGGACTCGGTGGTGAGTTCCTGCGCCTGGCCGTGCGCGATCGCGCCGCCGTCGACCGGTTGGTGGCCGCGATCGAGGACATCGGGCTGTGAGAGTGGCGCGTGTTCGACCGCCCCGCGGGCGGTACCCGAATGGATAATGGCCCGACGAGCGAATCGGTGGAGGTGCGGTGTGGAAGCGACGAATTCGGCTGTGGCGCTGAAGGACTTGATCGGCGTCCTCGACGATGCCTACCCGCCCCGGCTGGCCGAGTCCTGGGATTCGGTGGGGCTGGTCTGCGGTGATCCGGCGGCCCCGGTCACCCGCGTGCTGTTCGCGGTCGATGCCACCGCGGCGGTGGTCGACGAGGCGATCGCCTGGGGCGCAGACGCTGTGGTCGTCCATCACCCGCTGCTGCTGCGCGGCGTCGACACGGTCGCCGCGAGTACTCCGAAGGGCGCGCTGCTGCACCGGCTGATCCGCAACGACTGCGCGCTGTTCACCGCCCACACCAACGCCGATTCCGCCGATCCGGGTGTTTCCGACGCGCTCGCCCAGGCGCTGGGGCTCACCGTGACCGGGCCGCTGGAACAGAAGTCCGCGACGCCGGTGGACACCTGGTCGGTGTTCGTTCCGCGCGCCCATACCGACGCGGTGCTGGCCGCGATGTTCGCGGCGGGCGCGGGCGGTGCCGGCCGGTACGGCGAATGTGCCTGGCGCGTGCCCGGAACCGGGCAGTTCCGCCCGCTGGCGGGAGCCGATCCGGCGATCGGGAGGGTCGGCGACCTGGAGTTCGTGGCGGAGGACCGGATCGAGGTGGTGGCGCCGCCGTCGGCCCGCGCCGCGGTACTCGCCGCGCTGCGCGCCGCCCACCCCTACGAGGAACCGGCCTTCGATGTGACCGAACGCGCGGCACTGCCCTCGGGCCAGGGGCTGGGCCGTATCGGCACCCTGCCCGAACCGGAAACGTTGCGCGCCTTCACTGCTCGCGTGCGGGCCGCCCTGCCCGGCACCGCGTGGGGTGTGCGGGCGGCCGGCGATCCCGACCGGGCGATCCGCACCGTCGCGGTCTGTGGCGGCGCCGGCGACTCCTTCCTCGGTACCGTCGCGCGCCGCGGCGTCGATGCCTATGTCACCGCCGACCTGCGCCACCACCCCGCGGACGAGAACCTGCGCGCCGGCGGTCCCGCGCTCGTCGACGTCGCCCACTGGGCCAGCGAGTACCCCTGGTGCGCCCAGGCGGAAGGGATTGTCCGAGAAGCGTTTCCGGACGTCGAAACCCGGGTCAGCGCCCTGCGGACCGATCCCTGGACCCTCGGCGCCGCCGACGACTGAGGGGCGGCACAGAGCGACGACCATCGGCTCGCCGCGCCGCCGTGCCCGCCCTCACTCGGTCCGAATATCGGGCTCGTGATCGACCGGGAAGTTCACCGAGTTGGCGATGAAGCAGCGCTCGTGCGCCTTCGCGTGCAGCGCGCGGGCCTGCTCGACCATTGCGCCGTCGGTGATGGTGACGCGCGGGCGAAGAACGACCTGTTCGAAGCGCCGGTCGTTCATTACGCCCTCGGCCTGGTCGAGGTAATCGGTCACCACGATCCCGGCCTCGACGCACAGATGCAGGTACCACAGCATGTGGCACTGCGACAGCGAGGCGACCAGCAGCTGTTCGGGATTCCAGCGGGTGGCGTCGCCGCGCCCCACCACCGGATCCGCCGACCCCGGCAGCGGTGGCCGCCCCTCGGCCAGCACTTCGTGATCACGCGAGTACGAGCGGTAGGCGGTGGTGGCGCCGGTCCACACCACGTCCACGCGATAGCGATGTTCGGCCATCGGGCCAGAGTCGCACAATCGCCGAGGCGACGCATTCGGGTTTCCGCTACGTCCGGCGAATGCCGTGCTCAGGGGCCGGTGCTGCGGGGTTGGGACGAAACCGGTCGCGGGCAGAGTACGGTTGAGCACCGGCGTCGCGCACGTGTCGCCACCGCAACCGTCCACAGTGTCGAGGAGTACGTCCCGCGTTGAATGTCGAACCACCGATCCAGGCCAAACTGCTCGACCTCGCGGCCGTCGACGCCGAGTTGACGCGGATCGCGCATCGCCGCAAGGTGCTGCCCGAACAGCAGGAAGTGCAGCGGCTGGAAGCCGAACGCACCGCGCGCAAGGACGCGGCGGTCAAGGTCGAAATCCAGCTCGACGATCTCGACCGCGACATTCGCAAGCTCGAGGGTGAGATCGACGCCGTGCGCAAGCGCGAGGCCCGGGACCGCGGAATGCTCGAGGGCGGCAATGTCGGCGCCAAGCAGCTCTCCGAGTTGCAGCACGAACTGGGCAGCCTGGAACGGCGACGCGGTGTGCTGGAGGACGAACTGCTCGAGGTGATGGAGCGGCGCGAGGCCGCGGAGGCCGACCACCAGCATGCCGGGGCCAACCTCACCCGCGCCGAAGAGGATCTGGCCCTGGCGCAGAGCCGCCGCGACGACGCGGTCGCCGACCTGGATGTCGCCGCGCAACGCTGCGATGCCGACCGGGATCAGCTGGTCGCGCAGTTCCCGGCCGACCTGCTGGCGATCTACGACAAGCAGCGGGCCCAGCACGGCGTCGGTGCGGCGCTCCTGCAGGCCCGCCGCTGCGGTGCCTGCCGGATCGAACTCGATCGTGGCGAGATCGCCCGCATCGCCAAGACCGACCCGCAGGTCGTGGTCCGCTGTCCCGAATGCGGGGCGATCCTGGTGCGCACCAAGCAATCCGGATTGTGACGGCGCGGCGATGACGGTACGCAATGTGATCGTCGAGGCCGACGGCGGCTCACGCGGTAATCCCGGCCCGGCCGGTTACGGCGCGGTCATCTGGGATGCCGATCACGCCACGATCCTCGCCGAGCGTCGCGAGTACCTCGGCGTCACCACCAACAATGTTGCCGAATACCGCGGTCTGATCGCGGGTTTGGCGGCCGCGGCCGAGCTCGGGGCGCGCATCGTGGAGGTGCGCATGGACTCCAAGCTGGTCGTGGAACAGATGTCGGGGCGCTGGAAGGTCAAGCACGCGGCCATGATTCCGCTCGCCGAGCGAGCCCGGCAGCTGGTCGCCGGTTTCGATCGGGTGGGCTTCCAGTGGATTCCGCGGGAGCGGAATGCGCACGCCGATCGGCTCGCCAACGAGGCCATGGACGACGCCGAGGTGGTCGCCGAGGTCCGCGCGGCCGATACCGAACGCCCGCTGGTCGCCGAGGGCGGTGTGGCCGAATCGGATTCGATCGCCGAGAGCGCCGGATCGGAGCGCGGCGCCGAGGCCGAGTTGCCGAGTGGGATCGACGAGGCCGCCGATGCCCGGGCGGCGCAGGCCGATCCGGTGGTGCCCGGCACCGCGGGGGTGCGCGCCGCGCCGGGACCCGGATGGACCGGCGCCCGCGGGCGGCCCACGCGGCTTCTGCTGTTACGTCACGGTCAGACCGAATTGTCGGTCGAGCGTAGGTATTCCGGCCGCGGGAATCCGGAACTGACGGCCCTGGGCCGCGAGCAGGCCGCGCGGGCCGCGAAATACCTTGCAGCGAAAGGGGATATCGCGGCGGTGGTCACCTCACCGCTGGGCCGGGCACGCGAAACCGCGCAGGCCGCCGCGCAGGCGCTGGACGTGCCGGTGCGGGTGCTGGACGCGTTGACCGAGACCGATTTCGGCGAATGGGAGGGACTCACCTTCGCCGAAGCCGCGCAACGGGATCCGGAACTGCATCAGCGCTGGCTCGGGGATCCGTCGCTACCCGCTCCCGGCGGGGAGAGTTTCGACGCCGTGCGGGAGCGGGTCGAGGCCGCTCGGCGGGACCTGATCGCGTTGTATCCCGGGCAGAACGTCGTGGTGGTCAGTCATGTGACGCCGATCAAGACGCTGCTGCAGCTGGCGCTCGAGGTGGGGCCGTCGCTGCTGTACCGGCTGCACCTGGACCTGGCATCGCTGTCGATCGCGGAGTTCTACCCCGATGGGGGATCCTCGGTCCGCCTGGTGAACGACACGTCCTATCTCTGATGCCGCGGCCCGGTTCCACCGGAACCGGGCCCGTTCGTCCCGGTTACGGACGCAGCACCGACACCAGGAATTCGGTCTGGTCGTAGACCGCCTTCTCGAACCAGTCGTCGAAGTAGATGTCGAAATGGCCGATGGGGTAGCGCTTCACGATGCCGTGTTTGGTGCGCTCGGCGGCTTTGAGGGTCGGCCCCACCGGGGCGACGGTGTCGTTGTCGCACACCGCGTACAGCACCGGCACCTTGATGCCCTTGGTGCGTCGCCACGGCGCGTCGAACAATGCCGACATACCCACCCGGGCAGCCACTTTCGGCTGATACTGCTCGCTCTCCTCGGCGAGACGGCCGAAACCTTCGGGTACGTCGGAGGCGCTCATCAGGGCGGCCGAGCGCTTCCGACCGGCCAGCCGCACACCTACCGGCTTGCGGCGGATCGGGCCGAACACGATATCGGTGAGTGCCAGCGTTCCGGTCTTGGTCAGGCTGATCGGACCCTTCGCCAGCGCCGAGGACCAGCCGCTGGTGAACGGGCACTGCGCCACCACGGCGGCCAGATAGTCGTCCTCGTGCGCGATCGAGAGCACATGACCGCCGCCGAAGGAGCTGCCCCACAGGGCGATTCGGGTGGCGTCGAAACCCTTGAGGGTGCGGGCGTAGGCGATCGCGGCGCGCCAGTCGTCACGCTGGCGGGCGATGTTGATCAGTTGCCGGGGCTCCCCGCCGCTGGCGCCGAAATGCCGATAGTCGAAGGCCAGCACGCCCATTCCCGCCGCGGCGAACCGGCGCGCATAGCGATCCAGCCCCATTTCCCGGTTCGCCCCCAGACCGTGCCCCATGATCACCAGTGGACGCGGTTTGGGTGGACCGTCCGGAAGATAGAGCCACGCTGCACACTGTTCGTTTCCCGAACCGAACCCCACCTCGACACGCTCCATGGGCGAATACCGTACTGTGTCGAGCCCGCAACCGCAGAGCTGGATCCCCGGTCACGACGGCTTCACGGGTGCACGGAACGCAAACAGTCGCGAGTCAGATCCTTGCGGGTCGGGTACCCGTCGACCGCCATGATCAGGTCCGCTTCGGCGAGCAGCGTGCGCAGGACGTGCACGATTCCGTTCACGCCGCCGAGTGCCAGACCGTAGGCGTAGGGCCGTCCGATGCCGACCGCGGTCGCGCCGAGGGCCAGCGCCTTGACAATGTCGGCGCCCGTGCGGATTCCGGAATCGAACAGCACCGGCAGCCCCTCGGCCGCGTCGACGACCTCCGGCAACATGTCCAGCGCCGGCAGGCCGCCGTTGGCCTGGCGCCCACCGTGATTCGAACAGTAGATGCCGTCCACCCCGCCGTCGCGGGCGCGCCGCGCGTCATCGGGATGGCAGATGCCCTTGACGATGAGCGGCAGGTCGGTGAGCGAGCGCAGCCAGCTCAGATCCTCCCAGCGCAGCGGATTTCCGAACAGCTGCACCCAGCGCAGCACGGCACTCATCGGATCCTCCTCCGGTGGGCGCTGCAGCCCCGCGAGGAAGACCGGATCGGTGAAATAGTTGGCCAGGCAGTGCCCGCGCAACTGCGGGAAGTTGCCGGTGGACAGGTCGCGCGGCCGCCAGCCGGTGATCCAGGTGTCCAGGGTGACGACGATGCCCTTGTATCCCGCCTGTTCCGCCCGCTGCACCAGACTCGCCGCCAGGTCACGGTCGGTAGGGGTGTAGAGCTGGAAAAAGCCTGGGGTATCGCCGAATTCGGCCGCGACGTCCTCCAGTGGATCCACGGTCAGCGTGGAGGCGATCATCGGGACACCGGTGCGGGCGGCCGCCCGGGCGGTGGCCAGATCGCCGTGCCCGTCCTGCGCGCACAGCCCGATGACGCCGACGGGCGCCAGGAAAATCGGTGTGGGCAGGGTCATTCCGAACAGCTGCACGGACAGATCCCGTTCCTTGGCGCCCACGAACATCCGCGGGAGCAGACCCCACCGGTCGAAGGCGGCGACGTTCGCCCGCTGCGTCCGCTCGTCACCGGCGCCACCGGCCACGTACGACCAGATCGAGGGCGGCATCGCCGCCTGCGCGCGCTGCTCGAGCTCGCCGTGGGCCACCGGAAATTCGGGCACCACGCCGCGCAGACCCTGGAAGTAGATCTCGTTCTGGAAGTCGCCGAACCCCATCTGCGCTGCCCTCCTGTGCCGGTGACCGCCGAGCCCGCACACTCCGCGGCGAATGCGGGCTTCACTGTATGCGTAACCGGTAGTACCGCGCCACGAGTGGTGCGATGCGGCCGCTCGTACCGGAGGTTCGGAGGGGCCCGGGGTGCGATCGACGGCCCTGGCACGGCACAATAGTGCGGACGAGTCGGTCGGGCGACCGCGTCGACGGGAACGGGTGCACATGTACCGCCGCCCGTCGCCGAGGAAAGTCCGGACTCCACAGAGCAGGGCGGTTGTTAACGGCAACCCGGGGTGACCCGCGGGACAGTGCCACAGAAAACAGACCGCCGGCGGTCTCTCCGGAGGCCGGCCGGTAAGGGTGAAACGGTGCGGTAAGAGCGCACCAGCGCCCCGGGTGACCGGGGCGGCTCGGTAAACCCCGCCCGGAGCAAGGTCGAAGGTCGCACTCTCGCGAGTGCGGCTGCGCAGGTGCCCGAGGGCTGCTCGCCCGAGCCTGCGGGTTGGCTGCTCGAGGTGCCCGGTGACGGTGCACCCAGATGGATGGTCGCCCCCCGGTGCGAACCGGGGACAGGATCCGGCTTACAGACCGACTCGTCCCCTTCGGGGGGCCGCCCCGCCGCACCATCGGACTGCCGTGCCGCCGACCGTCGCGGCCCGGGCCCGCACCGGTGGGTGACTACCCGCCTTCCGCCCGGGCGGTCTGCTCCCGCGGACACGGCATGGGACGGATTTTCCAGCCGCTGGGGGTCGGCGGTGTTCCGCTACGTTCTTTCTGCACCACCGCTGCTCGCGTCGAGAATCGGGCTCGAAGAGATGGCGGCGCCCTTCCTGGCATCGTAGGCCGACGGGCTCGGAAAGAGGAGTTCTCTTGTTCGCAAGCGCGAGTCGAAAGGCCGCGGAGGCCGCGCATCTGGCGGCCGAGAAGTTCGCCCGTCTCGGTCGGCAATGGGCCGGCAATATACGGCGCGTGAGCGAGCGAATCGCGGAAAGCCCTCAGGTATACCGCGACGAGGACGCCGAGCTCGGACGGATGGCAGGGCGAGCCGCCGATGCCGGACCGAATCCGGCGACCACAGCTTCCGGGCCGGCAACGAAAGAGCCTCCCGGCCCGTCTCCGGACGTCGACGCACAGATCGCCAGGACCGGGTGGGCCACCGACCCCATGACCGTGCGCAGCCACAGAACCGATGCGGGACTGGTGATTCCGCCCCGCACGCTGCTGGAGGCGGTCGCTACCGCACCCGATGAACCGTGGATCTTTCGCACCAGAGCCGGACTGACCGAGTTGTTCCGCAAGAACATTCGTTCCGGCGTCCGGCTGGACCGTTTGGAGCCGATCCAGCCGATCAATCCGAACTTCAACTGCCACGGGTTCACCTTCAGCCGTGCTGGCTCGGCGGCCTGGTTGCCCGGGCGGGCAGTCGACGACATTCTGTCGCACAACGGTTTTCGGCAAGTCGCCGAAGCAGGTTCGGCGGTACCGGGAGATGTGGTCGTCTATCGCAATGCGAGATCCGAGGTCACCCACTCGGGAGTGGTCGCCCGGGTGGCCTCCGACGATGTGTACGTGCTCTCCAAACAGGGTCCGCTCTCGGTGGTGGAGCATCGGATGCACGAGGTCACGGATATGTACGGGCGCGACGTCTCGATCTACCACACGGACCGCCCGGACGGCAGATTCCTGGCACCCGTCCCGGGCACCGAGTGCTCGACTCCGCCCTGGCCCCCGGCCGCCGCGGACGGCGAGCCGTAATCGTCACAGCGTCCGAGCCGGCACCCGGATTCGTCGGGCGTACGGCGGCCGGGGCAGCCGCGGACGAGCGGCGGAAATCAGAGTGCCTTGCGGGAAGAATCTTCTTCCGGTGGCTCGGGGGGATCGGGGTAGGGCCCGTTTCGGAGGGTTTCGTGGAGCGCGTCGGTGATGGCCGCGAGGTTGGCACCGGCATGGTGGAGGGCTCGGGCTACGGAGGAGTCGGGGTCGTGCAGGGTGGCCAGGACGAGGTGTTCGGCGGTGACGGCGTGGTGGCCGGTTTCGCGGGCGAGGTCGGTGGCCTGGTTCAGGGCGCGTTTCAGGTTGGGGGTGTGCGGCAGGGGTTCCGCGTTCATCTGTCCATGATCGCCCGCGCAGGCAACTTCGGAGCACTATTCGATGCGTTTGCGATCCGGTCAGCGGTGAGCCGAGCCTTCCGCCGGTAGGTGATTGGCGATACGGATCAGCGCCGCGGCGATCGCGGTTTACGGCTGCAACGGGGTACGCCGGGGCCGGACGATGCGGTGGGTGATCTTCCATCCGTTGCCCCGGCGCTCGAGGGTGTCCTCGTAGGTGACGCTGCCGACCGAGCCGTCGGTCATCACGCCGAGCCCCTTCGACAGTGCCCGCACCGTACCGTCGGCGACCTCGTTGATCACGATATTCGTGACGTGATGGGCGACGGGATTGGCGTCGCCCAGGGCCAGCGCGGCGGTGCGGCACGCCTCGATACCCGTCAGCACGCCGCCGCCCAGCGCGGTGACGTCGTAGATCACGTCCTCGGCGAACAGCGCCGGCCAGCCGTCGAAATCGCCGTTGTCGGTCAGATGGCCGTGCAGATTGATCACATCGGTGATGGCGAAGCGGTCCTCGACGGTGAGCATGCCGGGCCTTTCGATAGTGGGGAGCCGGCTCGGCTATCGGAAGTTGGTATCGGCGGCCCAGGGCTCGAGCTCGTCCAGATCGGCGAGTCGCTGGGTGAGGGTGGCGCGGATGCCGGCGAAGGCCTCCGGGCCCAGGGGCAGGCGCAGCGGCGGTTCGTCCATCTCGACCGCGCGGAGGATGGCCGCGGCGGCGCGGGCGGGATCACCGGGCTGGGTCCCGTCCTGAGCCTGGAAGCGCCGCCGCTCCTCGGCGAAGATCGGCTCGTACTCGGGCATCGAGTCGGCCCATCGGATGGAGCGGCCGGCGAAGTCGGTGCGGAACGGGCCGGGTTCCACGATGGTGACCTTGATTCCGAACGGTGCGACCTCGTAGGACAGCCCCTCGGACAGCCCTTCGACCGCGAATTTGCTGAGCGCATAAGGGGTTCCGCCGAGCCGGGCGCGCACGCCGCCGACCGAGGACAGCTGCACGATATGCCCGCTGCGCTGGGCGCGCATCAGCGGCAGCACCGCCTTGGTGACCGAAATGAGGCCCCACACATTGGTTTCCATCAACTGTCGCAGCTGCTCGTCGTCGCATTCCTCGAGCGCACCGCGCAGACCGTAACCGGCGTTGTTGACCAGGACGTCGATGCGTCCGAACCGGACTCGCGCCGCCTCGACGGCCGCGGTGATCGTCGCCGGATCGGTGACGTCGAGCTCCGCGGTGAGGACGCGCTCCGGATCGTGATCGCGAAGATCGGCCAGCTGCTGGGGCCGGCGCGCGGTGGCGACCACGCTGCCGCCCGCGGCCAGCGCGGCGGTGGCGATCGCACGGCCGAAACCGCTGCTGGTGCCGGTGATGAACCAGACGAGATCCGAGGTCATGGGGTTCTCCCTGTCGAAGGCGTCGACGGCTGGGCGATGCGACCGCAGCCGGTTTCCGCCACGGGTGGCTGCGGTCGCGCGGAGATCAGCCCGCGGGGTTGACGACCAGGATCTGGGCCCAGTAGGCCGCCTGCTCGGGACCGACGAGAGGCAGCAGGTAGTCGTAGACGATGGACGACATTGGGTGTGAAACTCCTTGTA
>NZ_BAGM01000048.1 GCF_000308855.1 Nocardia veterana NBRC 100344
CGCTGCCGACCGAGCCGGCCGCCGCCCTGCCCGCCGATACGGCCGACGCGTTACCTCCCGAGGCGCAACAACCGATCCAGTCGTTCTGCGCGCAGATCCCCGCAGACCCCGCCCGCTGCACCACCACCGTCGTCGACGCCGGCGTCGGTGCGGCCATCGGCGCCGGCATCGGCGCGGCGGTCTCCGCACCCCTCGCGATCCCGGCCGCCCTGCTCGGCGCCGCCGCCGGATTCGTCGTCGGCCTCCCGTTCCTCCCCACCGGCGTCGTCGTCGGCCCGCTGCTCGGCGCAGCCGTGGGCACCGCCATCGTCGCCGGGCCCGCCGCCGCACTCGGTGGCGCACTGGGAGCAGCGGTGGGGGCGATCGTCGGACTGACGTCGCCCCTCCCACCGCAACCGAACCCCACGGATGGCGGGACGGACGCGCCTGCCGACTCGGCGATGTAGCGCCGCCCTGCCCACCGAGCTCAGACGCCGAGCTCCGGCGCCCCTTCCGCTGTCGCTGTGCGGGATCGGGTGGTTTCGAGCACCCACGCGCGATACCCCGGGTGCGTCCGCACCGCTTCCGTGGCAATCACCTGCGGAGTCTCGTCCGGGTGCCGGTCGCTCAGGAACGCCAGAATGTCGTCCACCCGGGACCGCCGAGTGTGCAGGATGGCCGGCGACTCTTGCCGCCAATTGTCCTCGAGTCTCCGACATCTCGCCGACCACCGCCGCGAGTGCTCGACGCCCCGGCGATACTCAGGTCACCGCGGCGCGCGCTGTCCGCCTCCGGAGTCGGAGGAAACCATCGGTTCACCCGGGCACTGCCGGTGGTGGCGATCGGTGCACACCACGAAGACCGGAAACCTCTCGTCTCGCGGGTGCGGCTGGAAGTGCACGCGCACAGGCCGGTCCGCCAGCAGCGGCACCTCGCCCTCCAGCGAGGTGTAGACCCACGGGCCCTCGTCGAGTTCGACGATCGCGACCGTCGAGGAAGCACCACCCGTACCGGCACGATCCACGACCCACCACGACACGATCGACCCCGCACCGGACGACGGCACCCGTTCCAGCGAATCCGACGCACACGAGGAACACCCCGCGGTCAGCGGCGCGAACAGTTTGTCGCACCGCGCGCACCGCCGGATCATCAAGATCTCCGAGGTGGTCGTGTCGATCTGAGACCTGTGCCGTAGCTCGGGTGCAGACATCGAATCCTCCGCCATATGACCGATAGAACGCACTCCAGCCTGGCCACGGCCGCGGATCACCGCGACGGTAGAACTACCCGTGTGTATACCTATTTCCGGTAGGGCGGGAAACGATCAGGACGTCGGCAGAGCATGAAAAAACCTCCGAACTGCAGTGACAGATCAGAGGCCGAAGTGGGCGCAGAGGGGTTCGAACCCCCGACCGCTGGTGTGTAAAACCAGTAAGATACCTCGCCATGCGACGCGATCGCCACCTGCATCGATCTCGCCGTGAAACCCTGCAGTACAGGGCTTTATCGCCGAATGCGGTAGGTGCATAGAGGGACATGCCATACCAAGCCGGGACGGTCATGTGCCCCACGTTTAGCCCCACGCATCGGCAATGCTGCCCCACGGGCTCCAGACGACCCTCGACCAAGGGGGCGGCACTCTGCCGACTGCCCGGTAGTGGACCATCCTGACCCCGCCACGCCACCACCTTCGAGCGCCGCGCTCGCCTATAGCTATCCCCACTCCACAACTCGTAACTCGACGCGACGTCCTGCCGATCTCCTCAAAGCCGAGGCTGCCTACCGAAGGAGAAACGGTGGTGCGACACAGCTGAAGCACGTCCACACCTCTCCAAGACTCTCCGAACCTGACCAACCCTAATCTCAACAATAGAAAGTCGATCGAATGAACAAGAAGGAAAGCAAGAAGGCACGCCGAAATGCACGCAAACGGCACAGCAATTCAACCCACGACCATGGCCCATGGCAGCCCATACCGGAGGATAGATACCAATCGATTGATTGGGGTCCGATGCACTTTATGTTCAAATTCACTGAATACCGGCAAAACATCAAGAACAAAACAGTAGAGTTTAGGACAATACCGCTTGAGGATACAATCAGACCTGTTGAGTTAAAGTTCAATCCACCGCTGCAGGATTTCGGCACCAACCCGAGCGCCTTCCAATACCATTGGGAACGGCTGACTTTCTACTTCAATCTACCCAATCCGGCAGACTTTCCAAAGCTACCCCTCTCCGGCCAAGACAAGGACATCGTCGACAGGTATATAGCGACCTGCAGAAATCTGGCTGGATACACCGAAATTAACGACGCATCTGGTGGCATGAACGTCAAAAGCGAGAAAGGCAGCTGGACGCTCACCGCCAATCTACCAACACACCAGGAGTTCACGGGGATCTCCGCCACGTTCCGCCAGATTCACAGCGATAAGGAAAATGCTAGTTTCATAGCAGCCAGGAGAGCGATCGAACAGAGCATCAGAATACTGGAAGACGAGGAGAGTCAACAAAAGACTCGCGCAGTTATAAAAGAATGGTCAAGAGCGAGGCAGGCACTTTCGAAGAAGATGCTTGAGACGCTGATATGCGAAGAACTAATGGCCACCGCGCCCCCAGAGACCCCCCGGAGCCTCCAAGGTATAGAGCCCGACAAAATAATAACGACATACAATTATGGCGAAACACTGCATTGGGGCAATTACCGCGAAGCATTGAAAGGTCTTGAAGACGACCCGAACAACGAAAAGTTTCACAAAATTTGCTGCATTCATTCGATAGCGCAATTGAGCCATCTATACTTCGGGTTCGCAGAACTGTGCGCCTCCGCTTGCGGATACGCCCAAGTGACGTAGCAGCCGGCACGAATTCGACCAGATCAAGCCACATCCCACCGGAATGCAGCAGCCTGGCGTCTGGCAGGTGAGCATCAGTCCGCCAGCCGCCGATCTGCTCGGCGGGAGGGCTGCGGTAGACCAACTCGCCGCAGTCCTCGCGCCTGGTCGCTCTGGGCGGCCTGGCCCGCCGCCGAGGCGATGCACTTTCGCGGCCTCGGGCCGCGTGGTTCTCGGTCGAGAGCGCGCAACCCTGGGTTCGTGGTGTCTGTCCCTCCGGTATGGCCTGAGGGCGTCACATCACAGCCGCGGTTCTGGCCCGCGCCCTGCACAGAAACCAGCAGATGCCATGCCAAGCGCGCGGGCCAGGTTCCGGCTGTGATAGCCCTCAGATCAGGCCATACCGGAGGGACAGACACCACACCGCGCGCCAGACCGCGCAAGCGCCAGCTTGCGGACCCACCAACACAACCGGTCTCGCCGTACGCACCCCGCGCCGGATCGCTACTCGCGCATCAGTAGACCGCCACGCACGCAGACGACTCGACCAGCTGCAAGCAGCACCGGCAGGTGCTGAACCGTCGCTTACGCAACCACATCGCAAACTTTCCGATACCCACCCAACACAACCAGATTCTTTTTGTCTTTTCACCTCACCCCCGCTTACCTCTCTGACTTGACTTGAACATGACTCTCTCCACCCACCCAGTCCCCCATCTCGCCCCCGTTCACGTAGTGGGGGTGAGATGGGGGACTGGGTGGGTGGAGAGAGTCAACGGCGCGAAGCGCCGTTATGGCAGGTCAGGGAGGTAAGCGGGGGTGAGGTGCCTCGGTAAAAAGTTGGCACAACTTGTGCCAACTTTGTGCTTGCGTTTTGCCACGTTTCTGCCCATCTTTTCCCAGGTCCGCAGACCATGCGAGCACCCACCGGAGAGGCATCCCGGCGCGGATTGCCGCGCCGGGTTCGGCAGCCACCGGTCCGTTGCCGTCGCCGCACCGCGCGGCGGTGCGGCGTGCACACCCGTGGTCCGCGTGGCGCGACTGCGACCGTTCGGCAACCGGGTGGCGGTTGATGTTCCCGAGGGGAAGGCAAGCGCCTCCGGCGGGATCTAGCAACAGGATGGGCAGCCGTGGCCGGTCGGGTGGGGCCGTTGCGTTGGGGGTTGGTCGCCAGGTGGTTTCCATCCCGCCACTGAGCCGAGGCAGAGCCAAGCAGCCGAACACCAGGGCGTCAAACGAAAAGCGTGTTTGACACCCTGGCGCCCGCCCGCTTCACGATGTGTCGACTCAGCGGCGGGATGGAAACCAAAGCCCCTCGCGTGCGGGAGGCCGGCCGTGCTTCCTGCCCGGTGGGGTGGACAATGGGCGGGTGTCCTCTGGACACGCGAAATCCCCCGTCCACTGGGATAGGACGGGGGATTTCGGCTGTTCAGAGACCTGCTCGGGGGCTACTCGTCGTCGTGGCCGAGGTAGGTGGCGACCTCGGCAATCGTCGCCTCATCGGCGGGCTCGTACTTGGCGCGGTAGAGCTTGGGCGGTGCGTAGTCGGCGCTGAACGCCTGCCCGGTGCCGGTGTACTGGACGGTCAGCCGCGCCCCGGTGTGCAGGTCGTCATCGCCCGCGGCGAGGATCGCGGCTTTGATCGCCTTTTGCAGGTTGCCGCGCACGAACAGCTTGCGCGCGCCGTCGTCGTCCGGATCGGTCTTGCGGTCGGTCAAGATGACGACCTCCAGCAACGGGATCGGCTTGCCCTGGCGCATCTTCGGTTTGCCGGTCTTGGGGTCCTGCTGGGTGGTCAGCTCCTGGGAGACCACCAGGCCAGTCACGGTCGCGCCGGGCTGGTCGGTCTTGCTGAACGCGGAACGGATCACCTTCGGCTCGTCGGACATGATCCACGATGTCATAACAGTTACTCCTTAGTTATCAATGTTGGGTGGTGGGGTTATCCGGCGATGGACCGGACGTTGTTGGGTGCCGGCAGTGCCAGCTGTGGTGCGGCGGTGTCGCTTTCGGCTTTCAGGCGGCCGATGATCTTGCCGACGGTGCCGTGGTGCAGGGCGACGACCGTCGCGATTTCGCGGTACGACAGGCCCTCGCGGTGCAGTCGCCAGATCTCGGCGTCGCGTTCGGCTGTCGCGTCCGCGACACCGGTTGTCGCCTCCGAATCGGGTGCTGTCGCCTCGATCTCGGGCGTTGTCGCCTGGTTGTCGCCTGCTGTCGCGGGGGCGACAGGTAGTGTCGCCGGGGTTTGCGGGGTGCGCGGAACCTCCATCAACGCTGTGAGCGCGTGGGTGGTGGCCAGCGCAGCGACCGGGGCCGCCCCAGCGACCGCCGCAGCGGCCATCTGGGACAGTTGCAGCCCGTCCGAGTTCCAGGCGTGGACCCCGTTTCCGATCAAAGAGACCAGCTCAGCGGCAGCGAGTTCGCCCCAGAAGAACCACCGCGTGGCCTTCGGGATCACGACGCCGGCCCGTTCGCGCCGGTTCAGAGTGACCAGCGCGAAAGCGGCCTGAACGATCGGTCCGTCCACGATGACGGGTGCTCCCCATGCCAGCCAGGACGTGATGCCCGACATTTGCGCCACCCCATGCAAGGCGATCGCCGACCAGGATGAGGCTGCGATCGATACCGCCGCGAGCGACAGCAAGGCGACAACCTCGGCGGGGTTCCACGCCGACTGCGACGCCTGCGGCGACAGCTGCGCGGTGGTTCCGGTCTGGTGGGCGACAGTCGGCGACGGGGTGGTCTGGTCGGGCGACATGGTGTCGTTCATCGGTCGATTCCTTCCCGGTCACGGTCGCCGACGAGTCCGGCGAAGGCGTGGCCGTAGATCGGCTGGGGCACCAGGCGTTCACGCCCGGCGGTCAACGCGTTTTCCGACGCGATGTCCAAGGCGTTGTCGAGATCGCTGGCAAGCTCCCGGTTACGGTCTTCCAGTTCTGCGGCACGGTGCTCGGCCGCGTCGCGTTCGGCGGTGACGGTCGCGAGCTGTTCCTCAAGGAGGGCGGCTCGCTCGTTGGCGGCGGCCAGGCGCACGCTCAGCTCGGCGATCGAGGGCGATCCGTGGGAACCGTCAGCCTGGGATTGCTGACGGGTCTCGACGGTGGTCACCGCTCCATTCCTTCCCGGTCGTGGCCGTTGACCAGGCCCGCGAACGCGTGGCCCGGGATCGGTTCCCGGCCGGCCGACGCCTGCTCGGTCTCCGAGGTCTGCATCCATTCGCCGTGGCCGGTCAGCTCCCGGGCGTGCTGCTGGCTGCGGCGCTGCATGTCGGTCAGGACGTAGACGCCTTCGGCCTCGTCGGCGGCGATCCGCTCGTGAAAGCGGGTCATCGTCTCCGGCTGGGCCTTCCAGTCGTCGTGCGCGTCGCCGAGGTACTGCCAGGCATCCCCGTACTCGTCGTCACGGTCGCGCCAGCGGCTGATGAGCTGGTCCGATTCCGAGGAGAGCTGCCAGTACTCGGCATCGTCGCGGGCGTTCAATGCCTTGCCCTGCATGTCGAGCACGCGGTCGAAGTCGGCGCGCATCAGCACCTCTTCGGGATCCTCGATCCGTCCGGCGTAGCGGTTGATGTACGGGTCATCGAGGTCATTGGTGTTGTTGGTGCTCATCGCTCCATTCCTTCCCGGTCGTGGCCGTTGACCAGGCCCGCGAACGCGTGGCCCGGGATCGATTCCCGGCCGTTCGTGTGACCGTTGCTGTGGTCGTTCGTGTGGCCGTTGGTGGTGGCGAGCTGGTTGACCAGCTCGGTGTTGGTCTCGCGCAACTCGTCGCGCTCGGCGGTGAGCGCGGACAGCTGACGGGTCAACCGGGCGTTCTGCTCGGCCAGGTCGCCGTTGTGCTCGATGGAGAGCCGGTGCCGGGTGCTCAGCGACTCCAGCTCACCGCGAAGCCGGTCCCGCTCGGCGACAACCGTGTCCGGGTCGGAGCTGCGGAAATGGTCGTCGCGGGCCTGGCTGGTGTTGGTGGAGTTGAACCCGTCGCGGGTTTCGGCGGCCCACAGTTCGGTGTCGCGCCCGACGGTGATCTGATTGCCTTCGGTGATATAGAACGGGCGCTGTTGGCAGGCTTCGCGGGCACGGACCGCGATGGTGACTCCCGGCTTCCAATTGGTTTCCGTGACGTGCGAGTGGGTCCATTTCGCAGCGTCGGCCTCGGTGGGGAAGTAGGAGATACTCTGGGAAGTTCCGCCGTCACGGGCTGTGGCCGAAACCGTGACAATGGCACGAGAATTCGCTTCCGCGTTGTCGGTCTCCCAGGCAGCCCGCGCCGGGCCGAGGTGCTTGGCAGCCGAGTCAGTCACCGACTGGGCGTATCGGTAATCCCATTCGGTGGCCCGCCCGGCGCGGACCCGCTGACGCAGTTCCGCCTGGGTGTCCCGGACCCGTTGCACCGCATTGAACTGCGCGGCGGTCAACTCGGGCTCCGGCGCCCGTCCCCAATCCTGCTCGGTGGCAGCGCGTTCGGTGGTGTCCCACCACTGGCTCACTTCGTCGGTCACGGCCTCTCGTTCTCCTTCTGCCCGGAATACGGGGCGTGCGTTGCCTTTGTCGTCGGTGTCGTAGGCGGAAACCAGCACGCTCGTGCCGGGTGCCGGCCGGATCTGGGACACCTGGTTGTGAGTCCAGACCGCCGCCTCGATCTCGCTGCCGTGGCGGGCGTGCTCGTGCACCACCTGATTCGCGCCCTCGGGCAGGTAGGCGACGGTGCTGCTGAACCGGCCGGTGCTCTGCTCGGCAGTCTGTGCGGCGGCGTCGAGGCTGGCTTCCCACGCGGCGCGTTCGGTCCGGGCGCGCTGCTGCACGCTGACCTTTTCCCGGGCCACTCGTGCCCGGTAGCGCAGTGCTTCCAGGCCCTTGACCTTGTGGGCGCGGTTGAACAGGTCGCCGGTCTTGAACTCCGGGAACACCGTTGCCGCGTCCAGCCCGTCGAGGGCGATGCCCTGCTCGGTGCGGGTCAGATGCCCGTTGGAGACGAACTGGGCGGCGAGGTCGTCGCGGTGGTTGGCCAGTGACGCCGCGTCGCGGGCGCGGTGTTCGTGGTCCACGGTGGGATCGTTGGCGCGGTTCGCGACGGCCTGGGCGTGGGCGCGGTAGCGGTCCACGGCCTGGTTGCTCCAGGTCAGGTGGTGAGCGCGGGCCTGGGCCTGCTCACGCTGTTCCTCCCGGACCAGCCGCTTGATCTGCTTACGCGCCCGCTGCCTTTCGCGCCAGTTCGCCGCCTGCGCGTACATCTGCAACGCTGCGGTGATCGCAGAGCTGAATTTGCGTGCCTCACCAGCGATTTCGTCAACGTGGCTGTGATCGGACATGATCATCTCTCCTTTTCTGTGTGCCGGTTATTCGGCGATCGGGGTGCCGGCCGGGCTGGTCCCGGTGCGGCGGGCTTCGTAGGCGGCGCGACGCTGCGCGGCCCGGGTGATGTGGCGTTTGATCCAGCTGGCGGAATCGGCGACGGCGTAGGCGCTCATGCGCACCGATTCGCTGGGGCTGGGGCGGCCTGCGCACATCCACACCGAGAACCCGGACAGTCCGAGGCCGTAAGCGGCCAGCGGGCCGGTGATCGGCATGGTGGACGCGGCGACGGCGAACCCGCTGGTGGTGACCAGGGCGGGAGCCCACAACCGGACCCCGTCGCGGATGCGGGCGGCACGGTCGACGTGCGAGGACAGGGCGCGCCCGAGGCTGCCGCCATCGGGAACGACGGTCTCCTGCCGCTCGATCTTCTCGACCAGCTTCTTGGTTGTGCGCGAAGACATTTCGTCGGCGAGGAAGGCAAGCGTGTCCATCTCGGATTGGCGCTGCTCGTCGGAGAGTCCGGAGATCTCCTCTCCGTGGTCTTCGGGGTTGATGTTGGGAACAGACATCTGATGTCTCCTTGAAAGTCGGGGTTCGGATTCAGGCGCGGTCGCGTTTGCGCAGGTCGATGACCGGCGCGACGGGCTCGGACGACTCGGTTTCGTCTGCGGCCGGCCGCATCTCGGACAGGCCGGGCAGGGGGCGCAGCGAGGCGCGCTGCCGTTCATCGAGCGGGGACACCCGGCCGAAGCGGGCCACCCCGCCGGAGACATGCACGACGTCGCCTTTGCCCATGGAGCGCAACCGGTTCGGGTGAACGAGAAGCTCGTCACCGGCCTGGACGTTGCCCTCGTCGCCTGCGGCGGAGCCGCCGATCAGCTTGCGGGACAGGTCGAAACCGCGGCGGGTGCCGTAGATCTCGGCGAGCTTGTCGCCCTTCTCCTGCCCACCGAGGATCGAGCCACCGGAGGCGGCGGTGACCAGGGCTTCACGGGCGTCGTCGTCGTGACCGAGACCGTTCCAGGACTGGGCGAACCACCAGGTGGAAATCCCGGCCTTCCGCAGCCGCTCCACCCATGCCTTGGCGCGGGTCTTGCCATCGGAGACTGCGGAGAACTCGTCCACAGCGAGGATGGCTTGGCGGCCGTGTTCGCGGTCGGCGAGCTGTTCGAGCATGCACCCGAGGGCGGCGAACTGGGCGCGAGCCCGGTCCGGGGCCTTGATGCCTTCCAAGATGACGTAGAGGACATCGAAGTCGGTGAACTGCCGATCACCGTCGAACGAATCCCCCAGCGCCCGGTACAGGTTGCCGAACTCCGCGCGAGCGGAATCGAGTACCGGCTGTTTTCCGGCCTTGGTGGAGGCGATCTCGTGCTGCACACCAGGCACCCCGGCCCACGGCACCTTGTCGTCCCACTCGCCGCCCCACAGCCGCGACAGCTTGACCGGGTCGAACCGGGACAGGAATTCCAGCCAGTCCCGGGGCGGGTTCTCCCCTACCGGCTTGCCGTTGACGACCTTGGCGGGAGCGTCCACGATCAGGTGCAGAAGCGTTTCGCGGATCTCGTGGAAGTACTTCTCGGTGTCGGTGGTCGGCACCGATCCACCCGAGATCATCATCGACAGGATCGAGCGCAGGTCGTCCCGGCTCGGGGTCGACCACATCGCCAACTGCACATGGCGCGGGTCGCTTTCGTCGCCGCCGACGATGCCGATCCGTTCGGCCGGCACCCCGAGCGACCCGAACCACGGCAGCAGCTTGCCCGCGGCTTTGCGGGAGTCCGGTCCGCCGTTGCAGTCGATGACCAGCACCAGCGGGCGACCGGGACGGTTGGCCCGCCACCACTGGCGGTGCCGCTGCCAGCCGGTCACGAACCACGACACCAACATGCGGTTCATCAGCGTCGACTTGCCCTTACCGGACGAGGCGACCGAGGTGCCGTGCTCGTTCATCTTGATCCACGGCACGATCAGCCGAGTTTCATTGCGGGACACCAGCGCCCGGGTCCGCGACTTGGTCGGGGCCTGCGTGGACTCCACGGCCAGGCGGCCGAGGACCGGATGCGGGTTCAGCCCACCGGTGGAGAACGGCAGCTTGTAGCGCGACAGCCGCGCCGCTGCCCGCTGCTCGCGCTGGGTGCGCAGCCACAACGCCCGCTCGGTCGCGGCCGGAGACGCCAGGCCATTCGTTGCCAGCTGCACGCGGCGGGTGGTGAACGCGTACATGGCTGCCAGCCATGCAGCGGGAATCAACAGCACCGTCATCGCGGCCAGGCCGTGAACGGGATTGCCGCTCACCAACTCCGCCGCTCCGGCGCTGAACTGGGTCAGCGGGGCGGACCAGTCGAACTCGTTGCACACGATCGCCGAACCAGGCATCGCGACCGCCGCGCCAATGGCCCAGTTCCGCAGCCGGGCCGGTGACCAGGCCATCAGGTTGGCTACCAGGCAGATCGCGCTGACCGAGACCAGCCCGAACACCGCACACGTGCCCGCGATCATCAGCGCATCCAGCGCCCCCGCCACCGTGATGTGCGGCAGGGTGATGCCGAACAGGTCGCCGTGGCTGTCGGTGAACGGCAGGTGCCCGACATGAGGCGCTTGCGGGGCGTGTGTACCCGGAACCTGGGATTGCTCCGGGGACACAGGCGCGATGCTGATCTGCGGCGTCCGCACCGGCGGGTACGAATCGCAGTCGTGCGGGGTAATCAGCGGCACGCAATCGGAATTGTTCTGGTGCCAATAGAATTCGGTGCTCATCATGACACCGCCTCTCCGGTGTGACGGCCGTTGTCGGCCTGGTTGAAGTGGTCAGAGGCCCCGCCCTCGATCAAGGACAAACCGGGCCGAGAACCGGCAGACGCGCCGGTGAAGGAGCTGGAATCGAGAACTTCCGCGAGCATGGCCACCCGCACGGGCGGCCCCTCCACGCCTTTGACGGCGACAGCGGAGGCGGTGATCAGATTGCGGATCTCGCCGTTCTTGCAGTAGTAAATGACCTTGTCGCAGCCCGCGTTCCCCGCTGCCGCCTTGGCCTTAGCGACCGCGAGACGGGCCATCGCGGGCGTCTTCGGCGACAACTCCACCTCGACTGCCCAGAGCTGGCCTTCGGTGGTGTAGAAGCGGCCGTCGTGGATGTGCGGACGCGACTCTCCCGCCTTGACCGGGCCGACCTGGGAGCGCAACTCCCGCTCGGAAATCCACCGATCCAGGTCCAGGCCGGCCAACGCCAACCGCACTTCCAGCACGGTCCGCACATGCGCGGCCATCTTCGGCGTCGGCGTCCAAGACCGGGTGCTCAGCCCCGTCAGCCCCTCCACGCCTGACCGGGTGGAAAACACCCACACCGGCCCCGGTACCGGCCGGATCTTCAGCGGTGAGATCAGCTTGGCCTCACGCCAGTTCCGGATGTCCCGATACGTGTGCGGCATGCTCTTGCCGAGCATGCGGGCGACCAGATCCGCTGGTGCGCCGTACATGTACGCGAGAATGGTCAGAACCGTGATCTGACGTGGGTTGATGCTGTGGTCAGTCATCTATCGCTCCCATCCATCTCGGTCGTGATTGCTGGTCAGGCCCGCGAACGCGTGCCCAGGAATCGGGTCACGCTGGGCGGGCTCGGAATCGGCCCATCCGGGCCCCGGATCGCTGCTCTGCTCGAACTCCTCACGCGAGAAGCCGTGCCGTTCCGCAGCGCGTAGCTGCCGCTCGCGATTCGCCTTCTCCAGGGCGGCCAGCTGAGCGGGAGTCGCTTCCCGCTTCGCCGCAGCGAGGTTGACGTCGTACAGGTACGCGGTCAGCGGCTCCCGATCGCCGCGACGGCGACGCTGCACCTTGCCCGCGATGTCCTGCCCGTTCGGGCGCAACCCCTGCGCGGCCAGCTGGCGGCGCGTGCGCAGATGCGCCGGTGCCATGCGCCACTGATAGACCGGAATGGCTTCGCTCACTGCGAGACACCACCTGCGGGCGGGCCGCACTCAGCGGGAAGAACAGCCACCTGCACACCCGGAGCCGGGCACACGACCACGGTCGGGGCTGGTTCCTCGCGCCGCCCGAACAACAGGCACCCGGCGTACAAACCGGCCGCGAACACGAACAGCAGCAGCCACAACGCGGCCACATACTGCGGCGGCATCGAAACCGACTGCCGCGCAGCCCGTCCCGGCCTCGCGCCCGGAGTGACCCAGGTGTCGAGGATGCCGACCGGCTCGCCGGTCTCGCGGTTGAACGTGTACTGATAACGCTCGGACTCGTTCATCGCCGCATCCCCGATCGACGGGGCCGACGCCGCCAGGTCGCCCACAGCACCATCAGGAACACCACCGCCAACGCGGTACTCGGCGACCAGATGACCAGCAGGACAGCCAGAATCAGCGGGATAGCCAGAATCTCGGTAGCGAGCCTCATGCGGCCTCACCACCAGCAGCGGGCAACTCCACGATCTTCGCCGCACGCATATCGGCAATGCCGGCATCGAGCAAACTACGCAGCAGGGTCGCCTGATCGAGCGTCAGATGCATCGTCATACCGGTGCCGATCTGCGGCTCGACCTCGACGATTACCTTGTCGACGTTCTCGGCGTAACGGACAACGAACGAACCGTGAACCGTGGCGCTGACAACGACGCCATCGACGTCCAGTTGCCGTCCGTACTCGTCCACCTGGGAAACGTGCGAACCCATGAAATCGCGCATCACGCCACCCCGCGCGCATCGGCACCGAGCGGACGCGCCAGCGCCTGCAACTCCGACCGGCTCACGAACAGCAGCCGGGGCCCCTGCCGGTAGCCCTCCAACAGCTCGCGGTCGATCCAACGGCGAATGGTCTTGGGGTGCACTCCGCCGGCCAACTGGGCGGCTGCACGAAGCGTGATGAGGTCGTTCGGGAGCTGATCCGTAGCGCTGGGACTTCCGTTCCTACGCATGTGTCCTCCTACGTCTCTCTGTGTCGGAACTGATTGGGACACAGCAAGATTCGCTCAGACTTGGGGGACTACATCACCCGATATCGACCCTTGTGTAGACGTCTTCCGAACAAGTAAGATGTCCCTAGACGTCCCTTAGGAGAGCAGATGCCGAACGATCGACTCCGTGAAGCTCTGATGCGTAGCAGCTTGACGCCGGAGAGCGCTGCCGAAGAACTCAAGGTCAACGCGAAGACCGTTGAGCGGTGGGTGACTCAGGATCGGATCCCCTACCCGCGTCACCGCCATGCGATCGCCGCACTCGTGCGCGAAAGCGAAGCGTATTTGTGGCCGGACGCGGTCTCGATGGATCGCAAGATCGAGATTGCCGACTCCGAGGTCATCAAGGTGTATCCGCACCGCAACGTCATTCCGGGTGACCTGTGGGGGAAGCTGATCGAAGACACGGCAGAGCAGATCGACATTCTTGTACTGGCGGGCCTGTTCTTCGCCGAGGAACCCGGGTTGAAGAAGACGATCCAGCGGAAGACCCAGGAGGGTGTGAAAATTCGCCTGCTATTCGGCGACCCGAATGCTGATGAGGCCGGTAAGCGTGCGGGCGAAGAACGCCTCGCCGAGGGGACGGTATCGGCCCGGATCAGCAATGCGCTGGCATTGATCCGTCCGATAGCGGAGCTGGACGGCGTCGAACTGCGACTCCATACGACGACGCTCTACAACTCCATTTTCAGGTTCGACAACCAAATGGTGGTCAACATGCACGCCTATGGGCTCCCGGGCGCGCACGCACCCGCTATGCATCTTCGCCAGCTGCCGTCCGGGGATCTCTTCGAGACGTACATGACCAGCTTCGAACATGTGTGGAGCGAATCGGCACCGCACGAGCTCTAAACTGGCGGTATGGGCCGGACCGACTATTACAACGATCCGAAAGCGCCGCACGCCAACAGCCTCAAAGTTGCGGTGAGCGCGGTGGTCCGAGACTCGGCCGGACGGATCCTCATGATTCACCGGACCGACAACGACAAGTATTCGATTCCCGGCGGCGGCCTGGAAATCGGCGAGTCGGTCGCCGATGCCGTAGTCCGCGAGGTCAAAGAGGAAACGGGCATCGACGTCGAGGTGACGAAACTGGTTGGCGTCTTCTCCAATCCCGATCACGTCATCGCCTACGACGACGGAGAGGTCCGGCAGGAATTCTCGATCTGCTTCCTCGCGGACCCACGGGGCGGCGAGTTGCGGACCAGCGCGGAATCGAAAGAGGTCAAATGGGTCGCCCCCGACGACCTCAGCGAGCTGGACATCCACCCCTCGGTGCTGCTCCGAATCCGTCGCGGTTTGTCGAACGGCGACGAACCTTATTTCACCTGAGGATCAGTAGTGATTCCGTCCGGCGGATCGCGCCGGCCAACTCCGGCTCGGCTTCTCGAATGGATTGCGTCACAACATGGTCCGGGCCGTATCGCCGTTCGATATCCGTAAGCCGAGATTCAAAGTCCGTCCGCTCCCCCGTCGCGGTCGTCGTCATGTCGGCCCACCACAGGGCGTCTCGCAGCGGGGTCCGCTCGTCAGTCCATTCCAGCGGAACATCCCGCCTTCGAGCTTCGACATGAGCACAGGAGTGATTCGCGACCAGCGCGCAAAGCCGTTCAGTGGCACCGATATCGCGCAGGAAGGTCGCGCCGTCGACAGGATGAAACCCGGTCTTCACCAGTTCCGGCGCGTAGCCGACGTCATGCAGCCACGCCGCCGCCACGAGCATGTCCGGGTCATCGACAAATCCAGACGCAGTCGCGGCCTGTTCGGCCACGCCCTGGACGTGCTTCCAGCGTCGCGGTAGGCGCTGCAACTGGTCACGAGCGATGTCTTCCGCCCAACGACGAAGCTCCTCGTTCATGTCTCAACCGTATCCAACCGATCGATTGGAACGTATCCAACTCCGATCGATTGGAACGACCAGTCATGGCGATTGTCCGTGCAAGCTCGCCGAGTGCCCCATGTCCGCGCATACGATGGGGCAGGTGCCCGAGTTTCGTCCGGGCACGCTCTCGGCAGTGGCCGTCTTCGTCCAACTCGAACCGCCACCGACGCCGATCGAGCGCCGACAATCGCAGAGGAGTCGAGATATGGGGTGGGCCGAGAAGCTGCCGAGCGGCCGGTATCGAGGCGTGTACCGCGACGCGGAGGGCCGGAAGCGGAGTGCCGGCATCTTCACCACGAAGGAGATTGCACGGCGCAAGGCCACAGCCAAGGAAGATTCGGAGCGCGAGAACCCGGCGCGACCGATCCCAGCGATGACGTGGGGCGAGTGGCTGCCGCGATGGACGAAACAGCGCACTGTCGAAGAAGGAACCCTGTCGATCGACAACCGCCGAATCAACAAGCACCTCATACCGCGGTGGGGCTCAGTGCTTCTCACCGACATAACCCAGCCCGACGTGCAGGAGTGGGTTGCCGGTTTGCCTCTGGCGCCCACGACCGTGGACAAGTGCTACCGCCTGCTCAGCGGCTCGATGAAGGCGGCTAGGAAGGCCAATCTGATCCACGAGAATCCGTGCGTGGACATCAAGCTGCCGAAGCCGGGCCCCAGCCCAGAGCGGCACCTCGAGGACGAGGAGTTCGCTGCCCTACGCGAACCGCTCGACCGCTTCGATCAACTCGTGGTCGACGTGCTCGTCGGTACCGGTATGCGCATGGGCGAGGCCCAGGGGCTGCACAAGGAACACATCGATCTCAAGCGCAAAGTGATCAGCGTCGAATGGGCCTGGGACAAAGAGGCCCGTCGTCTGAAGGCACCGAAGGACACCGAGCGGCGAAGCATTCCCATCGGTGAGACGTTGACCGCGACTCTCGCCGCGGTGATCAAGCGAGACGGTATGGGCGAACCCGCACCCGTGCGATACGTGGCCGGCCGATCCGTCCGGAGCGGACTGCTGCTGGCTCATACCGATGGCCGGCCATTCGATCAGGACAACTTCGCGAAACGGTTCCAGGCGGCGCTCCGGGTTGCATGGGTTGGCGAAGGCGACGACCGGCGACGCCTGGGAAAGGTCCGCCCGCACGATCTGCGCCACACGTACGCGGGCCGCCTCGTCCGCGCCGGCGTCCCACTACAACAAGTTCAGAAGCTCCTCGGGCATGCCTCGATCAGGACGACGCAGCGCTACGCGAGTCTCGCTGACAGCCAGTGGGAGAACGTCCGGAGCATCCTCGGTTGAAGCGGGAGCCCCACGAATGCCCCACGCTTTCGACGTGGGGCAAGCTGCAAGCCTTCTGACCTGCACAAACACTGTGGGCGCAGAGGGGTTCGAACCCCCGACCGCTGGTGTGTAAAACCAGTGCTCTACCACTGAGCTATACGCCCGGACTTCACCGGCCGGGCGGCGGTGAAGATGGTTGCTGCGCGGGCCGGATTGTCCGGCGGCGTGCGCGGCGGTTTACGAATCTAACGCAGTGAGGGCTTTCTCCCAAGCCGCCTGGTCACGGGGCTCTCCGGGGCCGTTCATCTCGGCGAAGCGGATGATTCCGTCCTTGTCGACGACGAAGGTGCCGCGGTTGGGGAAGCCGGTTTTCTCGTTGAAGACACCGTAGGTCTGGGCGACGGCGCCGTGCGGCCAGAAGTCGGACAGCAGCGGGAACGTGTAGCCCTGTTCGGCCGCCCAGATCTTGTGGGTGGGCGGGGGTCCGACGGAGATGGCCAGGATCTCGGCGTTGTCGTTCTGGAACTTCGGCAGTTCGTCGCGCACCTTGCACAGCTCACCCTGGCAGATGCCGGTGAACGCCAGCGGGTAGAAGACGATCAGGACATTCTTGTGGCCCCGGTAACCGGAGAGGGTCACATCCTGGTTGTTCTGATCCTTCAGCGTGAAATCCGGTGCGGCGGTGCCCACTTCGAGCGGCATGCGCAGTCCTCCTGTCTTCGACGGCGGGCTGTTTCCGAACTCGGTGGCCGCCACTGCGAAACTGTAGTCACGCGGTGGGTCAGCGCTGCTTCGAGGGCGTCTTCGGCTGCATCAGCTTGGTGCCCGTCCAGGTTCCGAGGCTGACCGGCGTGGTCGACGTCAGCCCGGCGGTGGGTGCGGACTCGGCGATCTCGCTGGGATCGACGTGCCCGGGTTCACCCGTCTTCGGGGTGAGGACCCACACGACGCCGTCCTCGGCGAGCGGTCCGATCGCATCCATCAACTCGTCGACCAGATCACCGTCGCCGTCGCGCCACCACAGCAGCACGACGTCGATCACCTCATCGGTGTCCTCGTCGAGCAGCTCGGATCCGATCTCGTCCTCGATGGACGCACGCAATTCGTCCGACGTATCTTCGTCCCAGCCCAGTTCCTGAACCACCATGCCGTGAGCAATGCCAAGCTTCTGAGCGTAGTTCTGCGCGTCCGCCGCGGCGACCACGGTGGTGTCCTCCTCAACTCCCGACAACAGATAGTTGCAAGCGAACATGGTTATCGGCCGCAACGCAAGCCGATCCGGCTAAATCGCCGCCGAAATGTCGCGGGCGCACCGGCTGTGACCCTCCCTCCGAGCCCGGCCCGCACCGTCCTGACCGGCCCCGCTGCATCGGATCGCGGTCAGCGTGCCGGGCATGCGGTGCGCACCGCGTTCAGCGCGTCGTTGACCCGCTTGCTGGCGTCGTTGAGCGTGCCGACCGGTGCGGTGTAGGTCATCTTGCGCGATTCGGCGGCCAATCCGCGGGCGGCGTTGACGTATTCGGTGAGCTTCTGCGTCAGATCCGCCGGTAGGGCGTCGCCGGCGGTGCTGACCCGCCCCTCGACCGTGCGCGCGGCGTCCTCGAGCGTCTGCGCGGCACTGTCGCGCTTGGCGTCCTGATCGGGAGCGTTCGAATCGTGGGCGTCGACGAACTCGTTGTACTTGGTCACCGCCGGACCGGTCGTCTCCCGGAACGGGTTGCAGTTGTCGGAGACGGCTTTCGCTTGTGCGGCAGCCTTTTTCGACGACGTCGCGGCGGCCGACGACGAGGCCATCTCGGTCCGATACGCGGCGGCGTCGGCCTGGTTCACCGTCGCGGTACCGTGGACGGCGGAAGAGCATCCTGCCACCACCAGTCCGGTGCCGACCGCCAAGGCCGCGCACGTCAGTCCGAACCCACGTGGGTTCAGCAGTTTCATCGTCCTCCCCGCTTCTCGAGCAGTCGAAAAGATCGTCATCCGTGGTGGCCCACGCAGGAGACGGGCACCACAGCCTAGCGAACGGTACTGGATTTGCGGCTGACATGATGACCTGGGACGCATCATCGACAAGGATGTGAGGTGCGCCCCAAACCGTGAGCGACGGACGGCCCGCACACCAGCGGTGCTGCCCGGGGTTAGAGCCATCAGCTTGTCCACCCCTGTACGAGGAGCATTGATTTTGACCGACCTGATGCACCCGATTTCGTCAAGTTCTGCATCCGACCCCGAGCCGACGAGCAGCAACGGTTCCGCCGACCACCAGTCGGCGCCCGCCCGCCCGGCCGGTGCGCGTGTGCGTGTGATCCGCGAGGGGGTGGCGTCATACCTACCGGACATCGATCCGGAGGAGACGAGTGAATGGCTCGATTCCTTCGACGAGATGCTCGAGCGCGAGGGCCCCGGCCGCGCGCGCTATCTGATGCTGCGCCTGCTCGAGCGCGCCGGTGAACGGCACGTCACCATCCCGTCGTTGACCTCCACCGACTACGTCAACACCATTCCCACCGAGAACGAGCCCTGGTTCCCCGGCGACGAGGAGGTCGAGCGCCGCTACCGCGCCTGGATCCGCTGGAACGCCGCGGTCATGGTGCACCGCGCGCAGCGGCCGGGAATCGGTGTGGGCGGCCATATTTCGACCTACGCGTCGTCCGCGGCGCTGTACGAGGTCGGTTTCAACCACTTCTTCCGCGGCAAGGATCACCCCGGCGGCGGCGACCAGATCTTCATCCAGGGTCACGCCTCCCCCGGCATCTACGCCCGCGCCTACCTCGAGGGCCGGCTGACCGAACAGCAGCTCGACGGCTTCCGCCAGGAATACAGCCACGGCGGGCCGGGGCACGGGCTGTCGTCTTATCCGCATCCGCGGCTGATGCCCGACTTCTGGGAATTCCCGACCGTGTCCATGGGCCTGGGCCCGATGAACGCCATCTACCAGGCACGGTTCAACCACTACCTGCACGACCGCGGGATCAAGGACACCTCCGATCAGCACGTGTGGGCCTTCCTCGGCGACGGCGAGATGGACGAAGCCGAATCGCGGGGCCTGTGCCACGTGGCGGCGTTGGAGGGTCTGGACAATCTGACCTTCGTCATCAACTGCAACCTGCAGCGGCTCGACGGTCCGGTCCGCGGTAACGGCAAGATCATCCAGGAACTGGAATCGTTCTTCCGGGGCGCCGGCTGGAACGTGATCAAGGTGATCTGGGGCCGCGAGTGGGACGCGCTGCTGGGCGCCGACCGCGACGGGGCGCTGGTCAACCTGATGAATTCGACGCCCGACGGCGACTACCAGACCTACAAGGCCAACGACGGCGCCTACGTCCGCGAGCACTTCTTCGGCCGGGACCCGCGCACCAAGGAACTCGTGAAGGGTCTGACCGATCAGCAGATCTGGAACCTCAAGCGCGGCGGTCACGACTACCGCAAGATCTACGCGGCGTACGCGGCGGCGCTGGCGCATCAGGGCAAGCCGACGGTGATCCTGGCCAAGACCATCAAGGGTTACGGCCTGGGCAAGCACTTCGAGGCCCGCAACGCCACCCATCAGATGAAGAAGATGACGCTGGACGACCTCAAGGCGTTCCGCGATGTGCAGCGCATCCCGATCAGCGACGCCCAGCTCGAGGCCGATCCGTACCTGCCCCCGTACTACCACCCGGGCATGGATTCGCACGAGATCGCCTACATGCTGGACCGGCGCCGCGCGCTCGGCGGATTCCTGCCCGAGCGGCGGTCGGCGGCCAAGCCGTTGCAGCTGCCCGGCGACGCACCCTACGCCTCGGTCCGCAAGGGCTCGGGCAAGCAGAACGTCGCCACCACGATGGCGTTCGTGCGCCTGATGAAGGAGCTGTTGCGGGACAAGGAGATCGGTAAGCGGATCGTGCCGATCATTCCCGACGAGGCCCGCACCTTCGGTATGGACTCGTGGTTCCCCTCGCTGAAGATCTACAACCGCAACGGCCAGCTCTACACCTCGGTCGACGCGGAATTGATGTTGGCCTACAAGGAAAGTCAAGTGGGCCAGATCCTGCACGAGGGCATCAACGAGGCGGGTTCGACCGCGTCGTTCACCGCGGCGGGCACCTCGTACGCCACCCACGGCGAACCGATGATCCCGCTCTACATCTTCTATTCGATGTTCGGGTTCCAGCGCACCGGTGACGGGCTGTGGGCCGCGGCCGATCAGCTGGCCCGCGGGTTCGTCCTCGGCGCGACCGCCGGGCGCACCACCCTGACCGGTGAGGGCCTGCAGCACAACGACGGCCATTCGTTGCTGCTGGCGTCGACGAATCCGGCGGTGGTGTCCTACGACCCGGCCTTCGCCTACGAGATCGCCCACATCGTCCGTGACGGTCTGCGCCGGATGTACGGCGGCGGACGGCCGCAGCTCGGCCCGGGCGGCACTCTCGCCTCGGAGGTGCCCGGCACCCATCCGGTGCTGGAGAACGATGTCTTCGGCGGCGAGAACGTCTTCTACTACATCACCCTGTACAACGAGCCGTATCAGCAGCCGGCCGAGCCGGACGACCTCGATGTCGAGGGGCTGCTGAAGGGCATCTATCTGTACCGCCGCGGCGGGGAGGGCGATGTACGCGCCCAGATCCTGGTCGCGGGCGTCACGATGCCGGACGGTCTGCGCGCGCAGGAACTGCTGGCCCAGGACTGGGGTGTGCAGGCCGACGTATGGTCGGTGACCTCGTGGAGCGAACTGCGCCGGGAGGCCCTGGCCAAGGAGATCCACGCGCTGCGGCATCCGGACGCCGACACCGACGTCCCGTACGTGACGCGGGTGCTCTCGCGGGCCGAAGGGCCGTTCGTGGCGGCCTCCGACTGGATGCGCGCGGTGCCGGATCAGATCCGCAAGTGGGTTCCCGGCGACTACACCACGCTGGGCACCGACGGATTCGGATTCTCCGACACCCGCCCGGCGGCCCGGCGCGTCTTCAACGTCGACGCCGAATCCATCGCCCTGGCGGCGCTGGAGGCCCTGAGCCGCACGGGTGGTGTCGATCGGTCGGTGGTCGCCCAGGCGGCGGCCCGCTACCGGATCGACGACGTCGACGCCGCGCCGAAGTCGATCAGTACCGAAGAACAACTCGCGTGACCCCCGGGGCGCGATCGGACACCCGGTCGCGCCCCGGTTCCCGGGCGGGAGCGGCGGCTGCGAAATAGCGTCCCTACCGGGGGGTTGCGGTTGCCCACCATCGCGATGACGGAATATTGAACAGTGGAACGTAAACCGCCGCGGCCTCGCCGGGTCTCCGAGGGGTCGTCCGAGCACGAGGTCTATCTGCCGACCGGGGCGCTGTCGCCGAATCGGCAAACCCGCGATCCGCTGCCGGACACCCTGCTCAAACGGGTGAAGCAGTTCTCCGGGCGGCTGTCCACCGAAGCCATCGCGTCGATGGAGGACCGGCTGCCGTTCTTCGGCGATCTCGATGCCGCCCAGCGCGCCGGCGTGCAGATGCTGGTGCAGACCGCGGTGGTCAACTTCCTGGAGTGGCTGCAGGACCCGGACAGCGATATCCGCTTCAGCCTCGATGCCTTCCAGGTGATCCCCCAGGATCTGGCCCGCCGGCTGACCCTGCGCCAGACCGTGGACATGGTCCGGGTCGCCATGGAGTTCTTCGAGCAGTGGTTGCCGGCGCTGGCCCGCAACGACCGGCAGCTGGTGGCCCTCACCGAGGCCGTGCTGCGCTACGGACGCGAACTGGGTTTCGCCGCGGCCTCGGTGTACGCCAGCGCCGCCGAATCCCGTGGCGCCTGGGATACCCGGCTCGAAGCGCTGGTGGTCGATGCCGTGGTCCGCGGGGATACCGGCCCGGAGATGTTGTCCCGCGCGGCGACACTGAACTGGGATGCCACCGCGGCGGCCACCGTCCTGGTCGGCACCCCGCCGAAAGATCAAGTGGCCGTAGTGAGTTCGGTCCACACGGTGGCCGCGCGGCACGGTCGCGCCGCGCTGGCGGTGGTGCAGGGTTCGCGGCTGGTGATGGTGGTGAGCGGCAATCTCGGCGATACCGGCTATCCGTCGCCGTTCCTGATGGACCTGCTCGCCGAGGCCTTCTCCGACGGCCCGGTGGTGATCGGACCGACCATGCGAACCCTGTCCGCGGCGCACGTCAGTGCGGTCGAGGCGATGGCCGGAATGGAGGCCGTGGTGGGCTGGCGCGCGGCCCCGCGACCGGTGCACGCGGCCGAATTGCTGCCCGAACGAGCCCTGCTCGGTGATCGAGCTGCGATCGACGCTCTCAACGAGTATCTTGTGCTACCGTTGGCCGCCGCCGGCTCGGCCCTGTCGGACACTCTCGACGCCTACTTGGATTGTGGTGGAGCAGTCGAGACCTGCGCCCGGCAGCTGTACGTTCATCCAAATACGGTCCGCTATCGACTCAAGCGCATCGCCGAAGTCACCGGCCGTGATCCGATGAATCCGCGGGATGCCTATGTGCTCCGAATCGCGGCCACAGTAGGTCGTTTGACACGAACCCGTAACGAATCGTCAACACCTGCCCCAGAGGACTCGCCCGCCACGTTCTACGAAGATCGGTTGTAACGCATCTCGGGAATCGGTCGATCGGGACAACCCACGTGGCGTTTTGTGGGGTCCACACAAAAGCGTCCCGCAAACATCATCGGCGCCGACATCTCCGCGGAGCCCTCCCACGGTGTTTTGTTAGAGGCGTGATCGCGTTGTTCGCCCCTGGACAGGGCTCTCAGACACCCGGCATGCTCGCGCCCTGGCTCGATCTTCCCGGTGCGCGTGACCGCCTCGAACTGTGGTCGAAGGCGTCCGGACTGGATCTGCTGCGGCTCGGCACCACCGCCACCGCGGAGGAGATCACCGATACCGCGGTGACTCAGCCGCTGGTGGTCGCCGCCGCACTGCTGGCTTTCGCCGAGATTCCGCACGAAGCGGTTCCAGCGGATACCATCGTCGCCGGACATTCGGTCGGCGAACTCGCCGCCGCAGCCGTCGCCGGTGTCATCTCCCCCGATGACGCGGTGAAACTGGCCGCGATTCGCGGCGCGGAGATGGCCAAGGCGTGTGCGCTGGTTCCGACCGGCATGTCCGCCGTGCTCGGTGGCGACGAAGCCGCCGTGCTCGACCGGCTCGCCGAACTCGATCTGGTCCCGGCCAACCGCAATGCGGTCGGTCAGATCGTGGCGGCAGGCCGGCTGGATGCGTTGGCGGAATTGGCCGCGAATCCGCCGGAGAAGGCACGGATTCGCGCGCTGCCCGTCGCCGGGGCCTTCCACACCGCGTTCATGGCACCCGCCCAGGACGCCGTGGCCGAAGCCATCTCCCAGATGGTTCCCGGTGAGCCGACCCGGACCCTGCTGTCGAACTACGACGGCAAGCCGGTCGACTCGGGTAAAGACGCCATCGAAAAGCTCGCGGCACAGGTGACTCGACCCGTGCGGTGGGATCTGTGCACCGAAACCGTTCGCGCGGCAGGGGTTTCCGCGGTGGCCGAGCTGCCACCGGCCGGGACCCTGGTCGGCATCGCCAAGCGGGAGCTGAAAGGCACCCCGAATCTGGCGCTGAAGACCCCCGAGAACATCCCCGCGTTTGTCGAGCTCTCGGCAACCGGCTAGCTTTCCTCGCGGTCCGCAGTGACGCGGCCGTGAGCGGACGGGCGAAACATTCTCCCGTCTCGAACCGAAGAAATAACCGGACCTCCGATTCAATCGGACCCTACAGAGTAACAAGAAGGGAGCCACGAAGTGGCCGCTCTGACCCAGGAACAGATCGTCGAAGAGCTCGGCAAGATCATCGAAGAGGTGACCGGTATCGAGCCCTCCGAGGTGACGATCGAGAAGTCCTTCGTCGATGACCTGGACATCGACTCGCTGTCGATGGTCGAAATCGCGGTGCAGACCGAGGACAAGTACGGCGTCAAGATCCCCGACGAGGATCTCGCCAGCCTGAAGACCGTGGGTGACGCCGTCGCCTACATCCAGAAGCTCGAGGCCGAGAACTCCGAGGCGGCCGAGGAGCTCAAGGCCAAGTTCGGTAGCGCCGAGTAAAGGGCCGGTACCGTGACCACTCCTTCCACTTTGAACGGGAACTTCCCGAACGTAGTCGTCACCAGCCTGGCGGCGACCACGTCGATCGCGGGTGACGTCGATGCGACGTGGAAGGGACTCCTCAACGGCGAGAGCGGCATCGACGTTCTCGAGGATTCCTTCATCGAGGAATACGACCTCCCGGTTCGCATCGGCGGACACCTGAAGGTCTCGCCGGACACCTTGCTCAGCCGTGTCGAGATCCGCCGGATGGCCTATGTCGAGCGGCTGGCGATGGTACTGGGGCGCGAGGTGTGGAAGAACGCCGGCAGCCCCGAGGTCGACCCCGAGCGCCTGGCCGTCTCGATCGGCACCGGCCTCGGCGGCGGCGACGCGCTCATCGACTCGGTGGACAAGCTGAAGAACGGTGGCTACCGCAAGATCTCGCCGCTGGCCGTTCAGATGGTCATGCCGAACGGGCCGTCCGCTGTCGTGGGCCTCGAACTGGGGGCCAAGGCGGGAGTGGTCACCCCGGTCTCGGCGTGTTCGTCGGGATCCGAGGGCATTGCCAACGCGTGGCGGATGATCGTCATGGGCGATGCCGACATCGTCGTCACCGGCGGTGTCGAGGGCTACATCTCCGACGTGCCGATCGCGGCGTTCTCCATGATGCGCGCGATGAGCACCCGCAACGACGACCCGAAGGGCGCTTCGCGTCCGTTCGACAAGGATCGTGACGGCTTCGTCTTCGGCGAGGCCGGTGCACTGATGGTCATCGAGACCGAGGAGCACGCCAAGGCGCGCGGGGCCACCATCCACGCTCGTCTGATGGGTGCCGGTATCACCTCCGACGGCTTCCACCTGGTCGCCCCGGATCCCACGGGTGCCGGCGCGGCGCGCGCGATGGAGCGCGCCATGCAGACCGCCGGGCTGACGAAGTCCGACATCACGCACATCAACGCGCACGCGACCGCCACCCCGATCGGGGATACCGCGGAAGCGAACGCGATCCACAAGGCCGTGGGCAAGCACGCCTCGGTCTACGCGCCCAAGTCCGCCCTGGGCCACTCGATCGGCGCCGTGGGCGCGCTCGAGTCGGTACTCACCGTGCTCAGCATTCGCGACGGCATCGTGCCGCCGACGCTGAACCTGGAGAACCAGGATCCGGAGATCGACCTGGATGTCGTGCACGGTGAGGCTCGTCGCCAGGACATCGAGTACGCGATCAACAACTCGTTCGGATTCGGCGGCCACAACGTGGCCCTCGCCTTCGGACGGTACTGATCCGCTCGGTCGACACTGCGGTCGGCAACTTCAGCGAACCCGGTGGGGCTTCGACGATGACGAGATATCTCGTCGAAAGCCCCACCGGTACTTCATCTTTCGCAGCCGCGTCAGCGACTCCGGCTTCCCTCGAGGAGACAACGCGATGACCATCATGGCCCCCGCGCAGGCGGATGCCACGACCGATCCCAGAGATCCGCTGGGGCGGTTGCAGCGATTCTTCGATCCCGGGACCGTCCTCCCCCTGCATCCCCGCGACAAGTCCGGCGTGCTGGCCGCCATCGGCGAGGTCGACGGCATTCGCACCGTCGCCTACTGCTCGGATGCGACCGTGATGGGCGGCGCCATGGGCGTCGACGGCTGTAAGCACATCGTGGACGCCATCGACACCGCGATCGATTCCCGGATCCCCGTGGTGGGCATCTGGCATTCGGGCGGTGCGCGCCTGGCCGAGGGCGTGGAGGCATTGCACGCGGTCGGCACCGTTTTCGAGGCCATGGTCCGGGCGTCCGGCCTGGTCCCCCAGATTTCGATCGTCGTCGGATTCGCCGCGGGCGGCGCGGCCTACGGCCCCGCCCTGACCGACGTCGTCATCATGGCGCCCGAGGGCCGGGTCTTCGTGACCGGTCCGGACGTCGTCAAATCGGTCACCGGTGAGAACGTCGACATGGCGACCCTCGGCGGGCCGGAGACGCACGGCAAGAAGTCCGGCGTCTGCCATATCGTCGCCGACGACGAGAACGACGCGATGCACCGCGGCCGCCGGCTGGTGTCGATGTTCGCCGAACAAGGCGAATTCGACCTGTCCGCCGCCGCGCACGGCGATGTCGATCTCAAGGCCATGCTGCCGGAATCGGCGAAGCGGGCCTACGACGTCAAACCCATCGTGCGGGAGCTGCTGGACAAGATCCCCTCCCCCGACGGCGCCGACGAATCCTCCTTCGAGGAGCTGCAGGGCGGCTACGCGCGCAGCATCGTCACCGGCCTGGGTCGCCTCGGTGGCCGCACGGTCGGCGTGCTCGCCAACAACCCGCTGCGCATGGGCGGTTGCCTCACCAGCGAATCCGCCGAGAAGGCAGCGCGTTTCGTCCGGTTGTGCAACTCGTTCGGCATCCCGATGGTGGTCATCACCGATGTACCGGGCTACCTGCCCGGCGTCGGGATGGAATGGGAGGGTGTCGTGCGTCGCGGCGCCAAGCTGCTGCACGCCTTCGCCGAGGCCCGCGTCCCCCGCGTGACGCTGGTGACCCGCAAGATCTACGGCGGCGCCTACATCGCCATGAACGCCCGTTCGCTCGGCGCGACGGCGGTCTACGCCTGGCCCGAGTCCGAGGTGGCCGTCATGGGCGCCAAGGCCGCGGTCGGCATCCTGCACAAGAAGGCGATCGCCAAGGCTCCCGAGGAGGAGCGTGAGGCGCTGATCGAGCGGCTCACCGCCGAACACGAATCCATCGCCGGCGGTGTCGGCCGCGCGCTGGCCATCGGCGTGGTCGACGAGGTGATCGACCCGGCCAAGACGCGCTCCACCATCGCCGCCGCCCTGGCCTCGGCTCCGGCTCGGGCCAGCCACAACAAGAACATTCCGCTGTAAGACCTTTCGCGGCGCGACGACAACGGGTGGCCCAGTCGCTGGGCCACCCGTTCTGCTGTCCGGCCCCGTCGCTGCTGGGAAGGCCGACGCCGGCGACGTCGTTACGCTGAGAGCGCGGCGAGCCTGCCGGTGGCGACGTCGCGGCTCGATGGTGTACGGCCCGAAAGGATTCGACATGGATCGATGGAAGCGGGAGGGGCTGCTGTCGGCCAACAACGGTCTGCGCAATCAGGTCGAGAATCTGCTGGATACCTTCGAACGCCAGCGGGGTCGGTTGTCGGAGATGTATCGGCAACTGGAAAACGTTCGGGTGCAAGCGAGTTCGCCGGACCGCGCGGTGGAGGTCACCGTGGACGCCGGTGGCGTGCTGACCGATCTGCGGCTGTCGGCCTCGGCCCTGCGCGGGAGCCCCGAGAAACTGGCGAGTGCGATCGTGGAGACGGTGCAGGCGGCGGCGCAGCAGGCACGGCAGCAGAGCGAGACGCTCGCGGCCCCGCTCGCCGCCGACATCGACGACGTCGACGACCTGCCGGACATTCTCCCGGAAGCTCCGAGCCTGCGCGAGGTTCGCGACTTCTTCCGCGAGGGCGACGGGCCCACGCCGTGAGCGCGAACGTCGCGGGGTCTCGGTGGTCAGCCGACGTCGCGGCGCAGCCAGGTGACCTCGGCGCCTTCGCCGCCGGTACGGAACGGTTCCAGTTCGTCGTCCCAGGCGGTGCCGAGGGCTCGGTCGATTTCGGCGGTGATGTCGCCGTGGCGGCCCCGCGCGCGGGCGGTACGCACGATTTCCCGCAGGCGCATTTCACCGACCATGACATCGCCGTTGGCGCTCATGGCGCCGGACCACAATCCGAGGCCGGGAACGAAACTGTAGCGTTCGCCGTCGACCCCTTCCGACGGATCCTCGGTGACCTCGAAACGGAGCACCGGCCAGTCCCGCAATGCCTTGGCTATCCGTCCCGCGGTGCCCACCGGGCCCACCCAGTCGGTGGTCGCCCGTAGTTGTCCGGCGGCCGCCGGCTGGGCCGTCCAGCGTAGTGCGGCGGGTGATTTCAGAGTGGAGGAGAG
This sequence comes from Nocardia veterana NBRC 100344, assembly GCF_000308855.1. GTDB lineage: Bacteria > Actinomycetota > Actinomycetes > Mycobacteriales > Mycobacteriaceae > Nocardia > Nocardia veterana. The sequence goes on from NZ_BAGM01000048.1 coordinate 28,190, forward strand.
TGTCCATTCGACGTGCGGGCACAGCGCGGCGGGTGACGCGTGGATGTACACCACACCACACGTCACATCCGCGAACTGATCAGATGCGCGCACCTGTACACCTCCAGCCTCGACGAGGGACGTCTTCCCCAACATCCCGCCGAGCGCCGGCGTTGCCCGAGTTTACTGGAGTGCCCGATGTTACGGCTGTTACTTTTCGGCCGTGTCGCGAATCTGCTGGATATCGGCGATGACGGCATCGCTGAGCGTCGGCCACACCGCGCGGGCCCAATCCCCGAAATTCTGATCGCTCAGCGCCACACACGCCGCTCCGATTCGCGGGTCCACCCACAGGAAGGTGCCGGACTGACCGAAATGCCCGAACGTGCGCGGCGAGTTGGCTCCCCCCGTCCAATGGGGAGCCTTGTGGTCGCGGATCTCGAATCCCAGACCCCAATCATTGGGTCGCTGTGAGCCGTATCCGGGCAGGACTCCTCCGAGCCCGGGAAATTGCACCGATGTCGCTTCGGCGAGCATCTCGGCCGAAATCAATGTCGGGTCCAGCAATTCCCCGGCGAAACGCAGGAGATCGGCGACGCTGGAGCGGGCGGCGTGCCCGGCCGAACCGGTGAGAACCGAGGATTTCATTCCGAGTGGCTCGAAAACCGCCTCATGCAGATACTCCGGGAATTCGATACCGGTTTCGCGGGTGAGGAATTCGGCCAGCACCTCGAAGCCGGAGCTCGAGTAGATCCGCCGCTGCCCCGGCTCGCCCATGATCACGGTCGTGTCGAAGGCCAATCCGGACGCATGGGCCAGCAGATGACGGACGGTCGAGCCCGGCGGCCCGGCGGGCTGATCCAGCTCGATCGCGCCCTCCTCGACCGCGACCAGAACGGCGTAGGCGGCAAGGGGTTTGGTGACCGAGGCGAGTGCGAAAACCCGATCGGGATCGCCCTCGACAGCCACGACCCCTTCCGTATCGACCACGCCGGCGGCAGCGTGCCGGACCGGCCATTCGCGAATCTGCTCCAGTGCTCGCACGGCACCGAGCCTACGAGAAGCCCGTCGCGCCGGATGCACCGGCCGCGGCCGATGCGCGGGACGGACTCACCCCGCGCTCGGGCCGCTCGGATCGTAGGCTGCCGCCGTCAGCGACTCGTCCTGGCGGACCAGCAGCGAGCGCCGGCGGGTCAACTCGTCGATCTGCGCATCCAGGCGAGACAGACCGTCGCGCAGGATCTTTCGAGTGTGATCACAGTGCTGGAACCCGGTCCCCGTCGCACACGGCAGCAGGCCGCGGATGGCCTCGGTGGACAGGCCCGCGGCGAGCAACTCCCGGATGCGCCGAACCCGCTCGACGGCGTTCTCGGTGTAGACGCGGTAGCCGTTGGCGTCGCGTCCGGCGGTCAGCAGGCCCTGATCTTCGTAGTAGCGCAGCAGACGCGG
>NZ_BAGM01000047.1 GCF_000308855.1 Nocardia veterana NBRC 100344
AGCACGACGTCGATCACCTCATCGGTGTCCTCGTCGAGCAGCTCGGATCCGATCTCGTCCTCGATGGACGCACGCAATTCGTCCGACGTATCTTCGTCCCAGCCCAGTTCCTGAACCACCATGCCGTGAGCAATGCCAAGCTTCTGAGCGTAGTTCTGCGCGTCCGCCGCGGCGACCACGGT
>NZ_BAGM01000046.1 GCF_000308855.1 Nocardia veterana NBRC 100344
GGTGCGGCGCATCACAACCACCGCACTGTGTCACGCGCATCCGCGGTGACGGCCGCCCTTTCCGCTCAGCGAGACCGGGCCCGGACAGTCCGCGCTACGGGTGACTACGCGGGACTCGCCGCGGCCGCGCGGTCGCTGCGGCCCGCGGGACGTCGGCCGCGAACCTCGGGGGTCAGTGCCCGGGACGTGCGGGCCGCGGCCTCCGCCACCAGCGGTGCGAGCCGCTCGATGCCGGCGAAACTCGTTTCCCCACACAGGCAGATCGCCGCCAGCGGGCCCTGCGGGCCCCGAATCGCGGCAGCCACACTGGGCAGCATCCGCCCCACCATCGCATTGGCGTACTCGCCGCGGTCGAAGGACAGACCGCGGTTGCGGCGGATCCGGTTCAACTCGCGGTGCAGGCTCGGCAGGTCCCAGCCGCGGCCGCGCGCGGGATTCGACAACTGCTTGCCGAGCAGGGCCTCCACCTCCTCCGGCGGCAACCAGGCCAGCATGGCTCGGCCGCCGGTCGTGAGATGGGCGTAGCTGCGGCGGCCGACGTGCGATTCCAGGGTGCGCGCGAACGGGCCACCGAGTTTGTCCAGGAAGACCTCGTCGGCGCCCTCGAGCGCCGCCAGATGCACCACCATGCCGGTCCGCAGTTGCAGTTCGTGCAGGTGTTCGGCGGCGGCCGCGCGAATTTCGCCGTGCCGGCCATCGTGCCCGCCCAGGCCGAGGGCCCGGCGGCCCAGGCAGTAGCCGGACGGGGTGTGCTCGAGCCAGTGCAGCTTCACCAGCTGCTCCAGGATCCGGTGCGCGGTCGAGCGGGGCAGGCCGCTACGGGTGCAGATCTCGACCAGGCTCAGCCGCGTCGATCGTTGCTCGAACATATCGAGGATGAGGGTCATCCGCTCCACCATCGAGGGCGGCAGGGACCGGGATGCCGAGGTTGCCAGTGGCATCGATGCCTCCGATCGTGAGTAACTTCCGTTCCGCCTGCCTCGGTCGGGCGAGAACCGGAACGGACACCCGAGTGTAGTGACCTCGAACACAGCGCGGGTGCCGGGTGCGTTCGCCGCGCTGACCCGGACGGGCGTTCGACCGAGCTCCGCTGCGCGCTACCACGGCTATCGTGAAGGTATGGGCGTGTTCGGTGAGATGTTTCCCGGCAAGAAGCTGACCGACGAGAGCGGCGGGGACAGCGACGGGCAGGAGTACCGGCCGCGGCTGGACCTCGACCTGGACGCCGGCGTGATCCGGTTTGCCGGCCCGGCGCCGCGGGCACAGGACGAATCCGCCGAATAGGCGAGCCGCCCGTTCTTCGATCGGTCACTCGGCCAGGGATATTTATGCGATGCCCATCTAGCAATCTAGGTTGCTAGCATGTTAGCCTCGGACCGTGGGTACCGAGGAAGTGAAGCAGTTCAACGTGTATCTGCCGGTCGAGTTGATCAAGCAGGTCAAGTTCCGGGCGGTCGAGTCGGAGATGTCGCTGTCGGCGCTCGTGGCCGAAGCGCTGCGGGCTTATCTCGGTACCGAGGCCGGATCCGGGCGCGAAGCAGAAGAGGAGAAGTGATATGGCCGATCGAGGGATCGAGGCGATCTTTCTGGAAACCCACAACTGGGGTAAGTCCGCGAAGTTCTTCCAGCAGCTGGGGTTCGAGCTGGAGTTCGCGACCGATCACAATTCCGGACAGCTGCGCAACGGTAACGGTCCCTATCTGTTCATCGCGGAGGTTCCGCCGGATCGCGAACCCGGCATGCAGGTGGTGCTGAAAGTTCCCGACGAACAAGGCTTTTCGGCCGACTCGCCGGTCGAGGTCGTATCCCCCTTCGCCGACACCCACTACGGGACCCGGGAGATGACGGTGCGCGATCCGGACGGGCGGACGTGGACCCTGCAGGCGGCCCGCGATGAGTGAGACCCGGCTCGATCAGGTGCCCGATCAGACGGCGGTGCGGGTGGCCCTCTGGCGCGCCGTCCATATGCAACTCGACCCGCCACCGCATGTACTCGACGACGAGATCGGCCTGCGTTTGGTCGATCCGCCCGCGGACTGGCGCGAGCGCGGCGATATGGATCCCGCGGCCACCAGCCGGTTCCGGGCGAGCATCGTGGCGCGGTCCCGATTCGTGGAGGACCTGCTCACCGAACAGGCCGGAACGGTCGATCAGTACGTGTTGCTCGGCGCCGGTCTGGAGACGTTCGCGCAGCGTCGGCCCGAAATCGCCGGGCGATTCCGGATTTTCGAGGTCGATCGGCCCGAGACGCAGGCGTGGAAGCGCCGCCGCCTGGTCGAGATCGGTTACCACCTGCCGGAGCGGTTGCGGTCGGTGCCGGTGGATTTCGAGCGGGACTCGTGGTGGGAGCGGTTGACCTCGGCCGGTTTCGACCCGTCCCGGCCCGCCGTGGTGGCCTCGCTGGGTGTGAGCATGTACCTGACCGACGCGGTCAATCGCGAGACGCTGGCACTGCTCGCGGGCTCGGCGGCCGGGAGCACGGTGGTGATGAGCTTCATGCCGCCGCTGGAACTGATCGACGAGCAGGATCAGCCCGGACGCCGCTTCGCGGAATCGGGTGCGGCGGCGTCCGGCACGCCGTTCCTCAGCTTCTACGCGCCCGAGCAGATGGTGGCGATGGCCCGCACGGCCGGATTCGCTACGGCCCGTCATATTTCCGCCGACGAGCTGAACCGGCGCTACTTCGCGGGCCGACCGGACGGACTGCGGACCTCCAACGGTGAGGAACTGCTGGTGGCCACCACCTGACCCACCGGCCCACCTACGATCGGCAGATGCCGAAATCCCCGCGACTACATATCGTCCCGTCCCGGTTCAGCGTCGACCATCTGCCGACCGCGACCTTCCCCGAAGACGACGAATGGGTGGCGCTGGTCCGGGCGCCGGAGGGATTGACCGTGATCCGGGAGGCGCCCCCGTGGGAGCGCGAGCGGTGCTGGGTGGGCCTGTACGCCGCCACACCCCGCGACCTCGACGAGGCGGGTGCGCTCGTGGCGATCCTGAACCCGCTGGCGGACTCGGGAATTCCGGTGTTCGTCGCCTCGACCTTCCACGCCGATCTGGTGCTGATCCCGGAAATCCGGCAGGAGGCCGGCGTCGAGGCGCTCACCGCGGCGGGATTCGAGGTCGTCGCGTCGGACTGAGTCAGATGTGCTCGCCCTTGTCCCGGTTGCAGCCGCGGCACAGGATCTGCAGATTCGCCACGCTGGAGGCGCCGCCGCGGCTGAGCGGAATGATGTGGTCGAATTCGAGATAGTGGGTGGATCCGCATTCGACACAGCGGCCGCCGTCGCGTTGCCACACCTGGGCTTTGATATCCGGTGCGATGGACCGGCTGTCGCGCCGACCGGGAGCGACGGTGAGCCGTTTGGCCACGCGCAGTGCGCCCTCCACGACGGCGGCGACCAATTCCGGTTCCGCGACCTCGAATTCGGCGCCGCCGCGCGCGGAGGTCGCGGCCACGGTGACCAGACCGTCGGCAACGGCCACGGAAACGGCCCTGGCCCAGGGGATTTCGATGCCCGCCCCCGGGCCGATGAAACGCAGCTTCTTGTTCGAGCAGATCAGCCGGCCCGCGACCGACCGGGTACCGCGTGCCGTGCGCCGGACCCGGGTGGCCGGGGTGTCGAGGTGGACGCGCTCGTCTGGATCCAGATGCAGATCCGGCACCGCGATGGCCGGAAGTTCACCGGCGCGCAGCCGGGACAGGATCCGCACCCGGCGCAGACTGCGCCGCAGCTCGTCCATGCCGGCGCCGCGCAGGCCGAGCGCGGCGACGGTGGCGTCGAACCGTTCCAGCTCCGCGGCACCGACGGTGCCGTCGGCCAGGGCGAACGCCGCCAGACGTTCCAGCTGCGCCGCGCCGGGACCACGCAGCGCGGCCAGCGCGGCGCCGGATTCGATCCGGTGCCGGCGCAGCTGCGTCCACAAACTCGCCCAGGCCGGACCGGTCGGGCCGTCGGCGGCCAGCACCCGCAACGCCTGCGGCCGCCAGCCGGCCAGATACTCGTCGATCTCCTCCGCGCAGGTCCGGCACGGCGCCGACGAGCCGATCAGGCGCCACCGCCGGCGCCCGCACCGCGGGCACGTCCGGGGGTCGGCGGGCGGGCGGGGCAGCGTCTCGTCGGACCAGCAGGAACCGTCCCACCAGCGCAGCAGCGCCGCATCGGTGGGGTCCGGATACCAGTCGGGGCGGTCGGAGTCCGGCGGCGGTGCGGGTGTGGCGATCTGCTTGCGGTGCAGCGAGATTCGAGCCGGATCTCCGATCGGCACGCCGAATTCGGCGAACAGGTCCGCGAGGGCGGTGCGCTGGATTCCGCCGGGTACGAACCACCAGCGTTCCTCGGCACGCCGGAACGCCCCGAAGATCGCGGCCCGCATCCCGGGCTCGGGCGCGATGTCGGCCCGGGCCACCAGACCGTGCGCATCCTCGACCGACAGGGCGGGGCCGGGCGGTGTCGCCGGTTGGTTCGCGGGGACGGAACCGCCGATGAGGATGGCCGCGATCGCGGCCTCGGCGCGGGGCAGCGACACCGACAGCCGTGCCGTCCCCGGCTGCGGATCCTGGTCCAGGGTCACCGCTTGTGAGTGGTGGCGCGGGGCGTTGTAGAACACCACATCCCGGGCCGACCGGACCCGGCCGTCGGCGGCCACCAGGATGGCGTGCGCATCCGGCAGCTCCGTCGAACGCCACGAGATCAGCACCGACAGAAGCGAAGTCGGGACCGGCGTCGCATCGCCGTCGAGGGTGGGCCGCATGGTTGTCATCGCCGGGAACTATGCCAGGGCGCGCCGACACGAATCGCGCGGTCGGCGCGGAGCTTCCGGTGACTGTCCCGGTGCGGCACAGTAGGGGTATGACGAACCCGAAGGGTGGCTCCGGGCGCAAGCCCAGCGGCGCGCGGGTACCGGGTGCGACGGAATTCCTGGCCGCCGCCCAGGCGGCCGCGCAGGCCGCGCAGACCGCGGCCGGTCAGGCTCTCGACGCCGCACAGGTCACCGCCGGCACCGCATTCGGCACGGCGGTCCGGCTGCCGCCGGCGTCGGTGCAGCTGGCCGCGCAACTTCCGGATCTGATCGAGAATCTGGCGACCGCCATCGACCGGCTCAACTCGACCATCGATCGCCTGGACCGCACCCTGGCCCTGGCCGATCCGGCCTTCGCGGCCTACGACCGGCTGCTGCCGCGGCTGGAGGCGGTGATCGCGCTGGGTGAGGACGTCCTCAGCCGATTGGCGAAGCTTCCCGGCATCTCGATGCTGGGCCGGCTGACCGGCCGCGAATCCGAACCGCCCGAGCCCGAGCCGCGGTCGCGGCGCCGGGGCAAATAGGCGCCGGGCAATCGGCTCCGGGGGCGATCGGCTCCGGGGACAACCGGCTCAGGCCCCCGCGACCGGCAATTGCGCCGCGGCCAGTACCGCACGCAGCGCGGCGGCGGCCTTGAGCACCATCTCGTGAAATTCGGCTTCCGCATCCGAGTCCAGCACGACCGCGCCGCCCGCACCGACGCGCCAGCCGTGCTCGTCGCGCACCGCCGTGCGGATCACGATATTGAGGTCCGCGGTGCCGCCGAGGCCGAGGAATCCGATGGTGCCCGAATAGATTCCGCGTGCCTCGGTCTCCAGCCCGTCGATGATCTCCATCGTCCGCAGCTTGGGCGCACCGGTCATCGAGCCCCCGGGAAAGCACGCGCGCAGGCAGTCGATCGCGTCGACCTCCGGCCGCAGCCGCCCGCGCACCGTACTCACCAGCTGATGCATCGTGGTGTAGGTCTCGGCGACCATGAGTTCGGGCACGTGCACGCTGTCCAGCTCGCAGACCCGGCCCAGATCGTTGCGCAGCAGATCGACGATCATCAGATTCTCGGCCCGGGTCTTGGGATCCAATTCCAACGCTCGGCGGAGATTGTCGTCCGCCTCGGGTGTGGCACCGCGCGGGGCGGTGCCCTTGATCGGTTTGGTCTCCACCGTGCGGGTGCGGTCGATCTTCAGGAACCGTTCCGGCGAGGAGCAGGCGATCTGTAGCTCGCCGAAGCGGAGGAAGGCCGCATACGGGGCCGGGTTGCTGCGCCGCAGAACCCGATAGACGTCGAGACCGGCTGCGGCGGAGTCGATTCCGACGTGATCGGTGATATTCACCTCGTAGCTTTCGCCGGCGCGCAGTTCGGCGTCGATGGCCGCGATATCGGCCAGGTAGCGGTCCCGTCCGCGGGTGAGCCCGGCGACGACGGCGGCCTCGTCGGCCGGTAGCGCCAGGGGTTCCGGCGCCGCCCGGTCCGGCAGGGCCGCGACGAGTGTCCGCATCTCGGCCAGCCAGCGGTGGTTGCTCGCGGCCGACGCGGCATCGGTCAGTGCGATCAGATGGGTGCGCCCCGCCACCTGGTCGATCACCACGAGCCGATCCGCGAATATCCACTGGGCATCGGGATAGGGAGAACGGTGCGCCGCGGCGGCCCCGCAGTCCGCCTTCATCTCGTAGCCCAGATATCCGACGTAACCACCGACGAAGTCGAACGGCACATCCGGGAACCGGAGCGCCCGTTCGCGTAACCGCGCCGACAGGTATTCCAGCACCGGGCGGGCGTCGGTGCGCACCCCGTCGCGGTCCTCGACCACGCAGCCGGCACCGACCCGGTAGCGAACCACCTCCGCCAGCGGACCCGAGGCATCTCCGACGAACGAGAACCGGTCCAGTCCCGGTTCGACGTGCGCGCTGTCGAGCCAGAACAGCGTCGGCGACTCTCGATACTTCTGCAGGACAAGCGTTTCCGCGTCCACGGCACGATCGATCACGGCGTGGAGAACGTCGAGGGCGGTCGCGGCCGGAGGCTCCGGCGCGGAGTCGCCGGCACCGGACACTCCGACCTCGGCCCGGCGGTCACGGTGGAGTCCGGCAGGTGACGGGCCGCGCCCGCCGGTATCCGTCCGCGGCGCGCTGCCGGCGCGTTCCCGTCGCGCCGCCCACTCACGGGTGAGGCGCGCGAAGTTCGTCAGCAGCGTCGTCCCGTATTCGCTCGAGATCGACTCCGGGTGGAATTGCACACCCCATTGCGGACGGTGGCGGTGGCGGACACCCATCAGCACACCGTCCGGCGCGGTCGCGGTGACGGCCAGCGCATCGGGCAGGGGCTGGGCGGCGCACAGCGAGTGGTAGCGCACGGCGAGGAAGTCGGCGGGCACGCCCGCGAACAGGTCGTCGCCGTCGTGGGTGATCCGATCCGGATATCCGTGCCGGGGTGCGGGCGCGGGAACGATCCGGCCGCCGGCGGCCAGCACGATGCCTTGATGTCCGAGGCAGACACCGAGCAGCGGTAGTTCGGACTGGTCGATCAGCGCCCGTGAGATACCGAAATCCCGTGCCACATCGGGTCGCCCGGGCCCGGGGGAGACGACGATGTTGTCGAACCGGTCCAGGTCCAGGTCCGCGAGTCGCGCCACCTCGTCGTTGCGGATCACGGTCGGCGCCACGCCGTTCACCGCGCCGATCAGCTGGAAGAGGTTGTAGGTGAACGAGTCGTAGTTGTCGACCAGCAACGTGCGCACCGGTGCGTGCGCGCCGCTCGTTCGGTCGCTGGTGGCCCCGCCCGGATCCCGGGGCCAGGTCGTGCTCATGGCATCACCGTATCCGGCGGCCACCGCCGGGCAGTGATGGCATATGCCTTCAGTTGTGCGGGTGCGGTGGTGCAGAATGTGGGGCATGTCTGAGGTGCAACCGGCCGAGGTCGAACGCGAGGTCGTCGACTTCGCGATCGTCGGCGAGTGGATGGATGAACAGGGCCTGCCCGGCGGTGCCTTCGAGGATGTGACCCCGCTCGGCGGCGGCACCCAGAACATCATGCTGCGATTCCGGCGCGGCGGCCGGGAGTTCGTGCTGCGGCGCGGCCCGAAACACCTGCGCCCCAAGAGCAACGACGTGATCCGTCGCGAATCGCGATTGCTGGGTGCGCTGGCCGGCACCGGCGTGCGCGCGCCCCGCGTCATCGCCGCCTGCCCCGACGAAGAGCTGATCGGTGCGGTGTTCTACCTGATGGAGCCGATCACCGGATTCAACCCGCAGAACGAACTGCCCGCACTGCATGCCGGCGACCCCGAGGTGCGGCGGCAGATGGGACTGTCGGCGGTCGAGTCCATCGCCCGGCTCGGCGCTCTCGACTACGAGGCGCTCGGTCTGTCCGATTACGGTAAGCCGGATGGTTTCCTGGAACGCCAGGTGCCGCGCTGGCTCGGCGAACTGGACTCCTACCGCAGCAACGACGGCTATCCGGGCCCGGAGATTCCCGGCGTGGACCGGGTCGGGGACTGGCTCGACCGCAATCGCCCGACCCGGTGGCGCCCCGGAATCCTGCACGGTGACTGCCACCTGGCCAACATGATGTTCTCCTACGACGGCCCCGAGGTCGCGGCCATGGTCGACTGGGAGATGTCCACCATCGGCGATCCGCTGCTGGACCTGGGCTGGCAGATCGCTACTCGCCCGGAACCGGGCACGACCGGTGCGGCCCTGGTCGGCAAGCTCGGGGCCGCGGGCGGCCTGCCGACGGCGGAGGAGATGATCGCCCACTACGCGACCTTCTCCGACCGCGACCTCGGGCACGCCACCTGGTACACGGTGCTGGCGTGTTTCAAGCTCGGCATCGTGCTGGAAGGCACCCACGCCCGCGCGTTCGCCGGCAAGGCGCCCAAACAGACCGGCGATTTCCTGCACGCCATCACCGTGGAACTGTTCGAGAAGGCGAACCGGCTGATCGAATGACCGGAGCTCAGCCCGCCTCGAGCAGTTCGGCCGCGATGGCGAGGTCCTTGTCACCCCGGCCCGACAGACACAGCAGGATCATCGAATCCTCGGCGATCGCGCCCCGGTCGGCCAGCTCCAGCAGATGCCCGACGGCGTGCGCGGATTCGAGGGCGGCGATGATGCCTTCGGTGCGGCACAGTGTGCGCAGCCCGCGCAGCGCGGTCGCATCGGTGGCGACCGCGTGGTCGATCCGGCCGATGTCCTTGAGGTAGCTCAACTCCGGGCCGACACCCGGATAGTCCAGACCCGCGGCGATGCTGTGGGTCCGGGCGATCTGGCCGTCACCGTCCTGCAGGACGTAGCTGAAGGAGCCGTCCATCTCGCCGGGCGTGCCCAGGCTGAGCGTCGCGGCGTGCTGACCGGTGTGTAGGCCGCGGCCCCCGGCCTCCACGCCGGTCAACCGCACCCCGGGGTCGCCGGTGAAGGCGTGGAACATCCCGATCGCGTTACTGCCGCCGCCGACACAGGCGATGATGTGGTCGGGCAGACGACCGGTCGCCGCGAGCAGTTGCGCCCGGGCCTCCGCCCCGATCCGGCTCTGGTGGTCGCGCACCATTCGCGGGTACGGCGCGGGCCCGGCGACCGTGCCGAACAGGAAATGCGTCGTCTCGGTGTGCGCCACCCAATCACGTACCGCTTCGGTGAGGCGGACTTCAGCCTGCGGTCGCCGGACCGCACCGCCCGCACCTCGGCGCCGAGCAAACGCATCCGTACGACATTGCTGTGCTGCCGGGCCATATCGTCGGCGCCCATGTAGACGATCGCCGAGAGCCCGAGCATCGAACAGACCGTGGCCACCGCGACCCCGTGCTGGCCGGCTCCCGTCTCGGCGACGATGCGGGTCTTACCCATCCGAGCCGCCAGCAGCCCCTGGCCGAGCGCGTTGTTGATCTTGTGCGCCCCGGTGTGCGTCATATCCTCGCGCTTGAGATAGACCCGGACGCCTGGTACCCCGAGCTCGGCGGCGAGCCGCGGCGCTTCGTGCAGCAGCGTGGGCCGGCCGATTCGATCGCGCAACAATTCGTCGAGTTCCCGATGGAATTCGGGATCGGCCCAGGCGCGCCGATGCGCGTCCTCCACTTCCATGAGCGCGGCCATCAGGCCCTCGGGAACGTAACGGCCGCCGAAAGCGCCGAATTGACCCCTGTCCTCGGGCCGGGGATCGTCCCAGCCGGTGGTGTGCGCTGCGGTATAACGGATCACCATTCGCATCACTGCTTTCTCTTCGCCGCTCGGCGGGACAGTCTGTGCCACGTGCGCGCACAGTCGGTCACCTACCGGCGACGAGATAGTTAACAGCACTGAAGAGGTGATATTCAGTGGTGGTGAACCGGCAGCGATTCACTCATCCGCAGCGTCGCAGCGCCTCCCGGACGGCGCGGGCGCGGGCATCGTCGAGAACCGCCGTGCCCAGGCGGTTCATCGCGTAGCCGAAACCGAGACCGGTTGCCGGATCCGCGAAACCGAACGATCCGCCGTAACCGGTGGTGCCGTAGGCGCGTTTGTCGCTGCCGAACCGGAAACTGCCGCAAGATTTCCGGAAGCCCAGGTGATAGCGACTGCGCGTCAACAGGACCAGATCGTCGGCGGGCACATCATCGACGGTGTCGGCGGTGGCGAGCCGATCCAGGATCGCCGGGGCGATGGGCAATTCGCCGGTCCGGCCCGCCGCCGCCCCGTAGACGCGCGCCAGCGAACGCGCGGTGCCCACCCCGCCCGCGGCCGGACTCTCCACGCCGAGGAATTCTCGCCGGGTGGCCCGCTCGGGCGCGCCGGTGCGCGGGCTGCTCAACGCTCGATAGGTCAGGCCGCGTCGCAGAAACAGCTGGATGCCGATGCGTAACGGCACATCTCGTTCATAACGCACCAGGTCGAGTCCGGTCGTCGCGGACAGGGTGGCCACCCGATCCAGGGGCTGCTCCGGCGGGAGGCCGATGAAGAAGTCGAGGCCGAGCGGGGCGGCGAAATCCTCGGCGAAGATCCGTCCCAGCGTGCGGCCCTGCGGGTCGACCCGCCGGAGCAGTTCACCCTGATACAGCCCGGCGGTGATCGGGTGGTAGCCCTGGCGGGTGCCCGGACTCCACAGCGGTTTCTGGTCCGCGAGGATTTCCGCGAGCCGGTCGTGGTCGGCCATATCCGCCAGCCGCACCACCCGGTCCAATACCGGCAGTCCCGCTCGGTGGTCGAGCAACTGCCGGACGGTGATCGCTTCCTTGCCGTGCGCGGCGAATTCCGGCCAGTACCGGGCGACCGGCGCCTGATAGTCGAGCAGTCCACGCGAGACGGCCGCGGCCACCACGAAGGCGGTCATCCCCTTCGTGGAGGAGAACACGGGCACCATGGTGTCGCGCTCCCATGCCAGCCCTCGCCGCCGATCTCGAAGCCCGCCCCACAGATCCACCACCGGGCGGTCGCCGTCGTAGACGGCGACCGCCGCGCCGATCTCGCCGCAGCGTTCGAAGTTGCGTCGAAACGCGTCCGCGACCGGCCCGAAACCGGGCGCCACCTCACCGTGGATCTCCGCAACCTCGCTCATAGTGCAACCGATGGTAACGGCCACCGTCGCGCCGGTACCCACGCCCCGCGACGGCCGCCGGTCACGCCGCGCGCACCGCCGGATACTCGGTGAGTAGTCGAGCACCGCGCGATACCAGGCCTCGGGCGCCTCGTGCATGAGGAGATGCCCGGCCGCGATCTCGACGTATTGTGCACCCGCGATGCCGTCGGCCAACTCCCGCGAATTCGCGGGGTCGACGAGCAGATCCTCGGTCGCCGCGATCACTCGGGTCGGCACCGTGATCCGGGCCAGGTCCGCCCGGGTGTCGACCACTCGCACGAGCTCGGCCTGCGCCCGGGCGCCGCCGGGAACGGTGGTCGCGATATCGGTGAGGTAGCGCGAATACTGTTCCGGCGACAGCGAATTGGTGAACGTGGTGCTGTAGCCGGCCGACAGCACCACGCGGGCGAAGGCATCGTGATCGTGCGCGGCGAGGGATCCGATCCACAGATCCAGGGCGAGCCGGAGGCGATTGTCGGGCCGCGCGAGGCCCGCGGCCAGGACGAGCCCGGTGACCCGGTCGGGGTGGCGCACGGCGGCTCGCACCGCGACGGCGGTGCCCAGCGAGAACCCGATGATCGGAAAGCGTTGTGCCCCGGCCGCCACCGCGGCCTCGACCAGTGCGTCGGCCAAACCGTCGAGGGTCAACGGGGTGTCGTCGGCCGGGTAATCCGAGCCGGTCACGGTGTGCTCGCGCGCCAGCAGCGGGATCAGCGAGCCGAAGTTGGCCTCGATGCCGCCGCCCGCGCCGTGCGCGAGGACGACCGCCGGGCCGCTACCGGTAACCGATGTGGTGAGTGAAATGTTCGTCATGGCGGCGACGTTAGGGTTTGACATGGATGTGAAGGTCAAGCCGCTGTGCGGGAGGTCACGATGCTGATCGGGGAGTTGGCCGCTGCCACCGGAGTGAGC
>NZ_BAGM01000045.1 GCF_000308855.1 Nocardia veterana NBRC 100344
GCTCCGGCCCGCCCGGGTCGGTGCGGCGCCGGCGGCCGTCAGTCGGCCAGGTCGGCAACGGTCGGTGCGATCCGGCCGAACAGATCACCGACGGTGGTCAGGGCGCTGGTGTGCAGGACGTTCGCGGGCACCGTGGTGCCGTCCGGGGCGGCGAGGGGGCGGGTGGCACATGCTTCGGCGACGACGGTCGGGTGGTAGCCGTGGTTGAACGCACCCTGTGCGGTGAAAGTCACGCACATGTGGGTCATGAAACCGGCCAGCACCAGCTCCGGGCCGGCGGCCACGCGCCTCAGGGTGTCGTGCAGGTCGGTCCGGTGGAAGGCATCGGGAAAGGTCTTGACCACCACCGGTTCTCCGTCCACCGGGGCGACCTCGTCGATGATGGCGCCGACCTCGGAGCGGATGTCGTAGGGCGTACCCGGGCCGCCGTCGTTGACGACGTGCACGATCGGCCGGTGCAGCGCGCGCGCCGCGCGCAGCAGCCGGGCGCCGGCCGCGACCGCCGTGCCCGCATCGGGTAGGGCCATCACGCCCGAGCGATAGGTGTTCTGGAAATCGATCAGGACGAGGGTCGCCTCGGCGAGGCGGGGCAGTCGCTGGTCGAGTCCGACGATCCGCCGCAGGGGAGTGGAGACGGTGGTCATGGTGTCCTTCTTTCTTTGTGCGGCAACGGTTTCCGGATCGGCAACCGTGGCTACGGGTGGTACGTGGGTGTTTTCGGGCAGGCGCCGGTGCCGGGCCGGACACAGGGTCCGGCTCGGTCGACAGCGGGATCGGATCAGGCGGTGGTGCGGAACCGCCTGCGGTAGGCACCCGGACCGGTGCCGAGGCGACGCAGGAATGCGCGGTGCAGGGTTTCGACCGAGCCGAGGCCCGCGTCCCGCGCGACCCGGGTCAGCGGCAGATCGCTGGTCTCCAGCAGTCGCCTGGCGGCCTCGACCCGTGCGGCCTCGACATAGGCCGCCACGGTGAGCCCCATCTCCTGCCGGAACACCCGGGTGAAATGCCGCTCGCTCAGGCACATTCGGTGCGCCAGCGCGGCCGCCGACAGATCGGCGTCGAGATTCTCCGCGATATAGGTGCGCAATTCGTCGATATCGCGCCGGGCCGGCGCGGGCCGGCTCAGCGGCACACTGAACTGGCTCTGTCCGCCCTGCCGGCGCAGATAGACGACGAGTTGCCGGGCCACCGCCAGGGCCAGTTCCTCACCATGGTCCTCGGCGACCAGGGCCATCGCGAGATCGAGGCAGGCGCTGATGCCCGCACCGGTCCACACCCGGCCCGACCGCACGAAGATCGGATCCGGATCCACCGTGATGGTGGGGTGATCGGCGGCCAGTTGGTCCGCGGTCGACCAGTGGGTGGTGGCCGTCTTACCGTCGAGGAGCCCGGCGGCGGCCAGCAGATGCGCACCGACGCAGACCGAGGCGATCCGCCCGGTGCGCGGCGCGACCGCCCGCAGCCAGCGCACCACTTCGTCGTCCACCCGGGCGACCGGGCCGGACGGACCGGCGTCGACCGCGCCCGGGACGATGAGAGTGTCGATGCCCGTGTCGATGTCGTCGAAGGCCAGGTCGGGGAGCACCCGGACCCCGGCCGCGGTGCGCACCGCCTCGCGATCCGGTCCGGCCAGCAGCACCTCGTAGTCGGCCGTGCCCCGTCCCTCCCGGTTGGCCAGTGCGAACACCTCCGCCGGACCGGTGACGTCGAGCAGGTCCACATCCGGAAAGGCCGCGACCACCACGCGATGCTTCGATGACATGCCTCCCATCCTGTGGGGTGTCCGGTGGTGGCCGCAACGACAGATCACTGTCGGATCCGGTCATTCCGCTCGTGGAAGGCCCACCCGGCTCCTGCGGCGAGCAGCCCCATGGCGACCATGTACAGCCAGCCGGCCCGGAAATCGGACAGACCGTAGCCACCGGTCCGGGCGAGGATCGCGGTGAGGACGGCGACGCCGAGCGCCGAACTGGTCTGGCGCGCCATCATCAATGTGCCCGAACCCAGCGACAATTGCTCCGGCGGCAGCAGTGCGGAAGCGCCGAACAGGGGCGGTTGCAGCAGGGCGGTACTGATGCCGGCGAGTACGGCACCGGGCAGGAAGACCGTCGCGTAGCTCGCGCCGGTACCGCACAGCGCGGTCCACCACCCCGCACCCGCCGCGATCGCCAGACCGCCGAGTGCCGCCGAGGCCCGCGCGCCGATCCGCGCCACGACACGACCGGACAGCGGCGACACGAGCAGGCAGCTGATCGGGATCGGCGCGATGCCCAGGCTGGCTCGAAGTTCGGAATAGTGCCACTGCGCGGTGAGGAACAGGGTGCCCGACAGCAGCAGGGCGGCGAAGGCCAGGTAGTAGCAGAAGACCCCCAGCGTGGCGATGCGAAACATGCGGTGCCGCAGCACGACCGGGCTCACCACGGGATCCGGATGGCGCCGCACGTGATAGCCGAAGGCCAGCGTCAGGGCCACCGCGCCCGCGAGGGTCGTGAGTGTGGCCGCGGAGCCGTAGCCCCAGGCCGCGGCCTGGACGAACACCGTGGTCAAGGCCGCGGTCGCCCCGAGAATCAGGGCGGCGCCGAGGAGATCGAGCCGCCGCCGAATCCGGGCGCGGATATCCGGCAACACCCGCAGCCCGAAGCCGAAGGCCGCGATCGTGATCGGAACGTTCAGCCAGAAGATCCACCGCCAGCCCAGTTCGAGCAACAGCCCGCCGATCACCGGGCCACTGCTGGCGCCCGCGGCGGCGATCGCCGTCCAGATCCCCATCACCGTGGCGTGTTCGCGCGGATCGAAACACGGCAGCACGAGGCCCAGCCCGGTGGGGACGAGCAGTGCCGCGGCGGCCGCCTGCAGAATTCGGGCGGCGATCAGGATCGACAGCGTCGGCGCCAGTGCGCATCCGACCGATGCCAGGCCGAAAAGCGCTGTGCCGAGGAGGAATCCGCGGCGGCGGCCGGTGTCGTCGGCCAGCCGCCCGGCCGGTACCAGCAGTGCGGCCATCACGATCGTGTAGGCGTTGAGTACCCAGGACACCGAGCTCGCGGAGGCACCCCGGAACGCATGTTCCAGGGTGGGGAAGGCGACGGTGACCGCGAACAGATCGAGGATTGCCAGGTATTGCGCGACGCTTGCCACCGCGAGGACCCGCCAGCGTCGGGGTGAGCCGACGAGAGTGGCCGGGTCGGCCGACCGGAGACTGTCCGTGATTGTCATACCAGCAACTATTCAGTCGCGAACCACCAACGTTCGAGTGGCAGAACTGCCACCATGCGCTAGATTTTCGACATGACAGTGGAATCGCCGGCGGAACCGGGACGACCCCCGACGGTGGCCGTCGCCGTGGCCCCGGGCCAACCGGTGTTCGAGGTCGCCATCCCGTATCAGGTCTTCTTCGAACCGCCGGTCGGTGTCGAGGCCGAGCACTGGTACCGATTGCGCATGTGCGGGCCGCGTGGCACTCGCCATGCGACACTGCGGGATCCGTTCGTCACGCTGACCGACTACGACTACGACGACCTGATCGCCGCCGATACGGTGGTGGTCCCCGCGACCCCGGACGTCCGCGTGGATCCGCCCGCCGACCTGGTCGAGGCGGTCCGCGCCGCCTACGACGCCGGTGCCCGGATCGCCGCACTGTGTTCCGGCGCCTTCGTGCTCGCCGCCGCCGGACTGCTGGACGGTCGACGGATGACCACGCACTGGAAGCATGTGCCCGTGCTGCTGGAGCGCTATCCGCACCTGGATGTCGATGCGAGCGTGCTCTACATCGACGACGGGCAGATCCTCACCAGCGCCGGCACCATGGCGGGTATGGATCTGTGTATCCACATGATCCGCAAGGATCTCGGCGCCCGCGTGGCCAACGCCGCGGCACGGGCACTGGTGGTGCCGCCGCATCGCGCGGGCGGGCAGGCCCAGTACGTGCCGACCCCGGTCCCGGCCGGCGCGACCGATCCCGGCCTGGCCGCCACCCTGCAGTGGGCGCTCGCCCGCCTGGACACCGTCCTCACCATCGGTGACCTGGCCCGCCACAGCGGTCTGAGCGAACGCACCCTGGCCCGTCGCTTCCACGCCGAACTGGGGACGTCGCCGCTGCGCTGGCTGCTGTCCCAGCGCATCATCCGCGCGCGGGAGTTGCTGGAGACCACGGACCTCGCGGTCGATCTCGTCGCCCAGCGTTGCGGTCTGGGGAGCGCGGCGAATCTGCGCGCGCACTTCGGCCGCGAGGTGGGAATCGCCCCCAGCGAGTACCGGCGGTCGCATCGCAGCAGCCGCCACGAGGTCGTCTTGGACACCTCGGCGTAGCGGCGCTCGGCGGGCACGGCTCAATGTGGCTGTGCGGCAGCCCTTCCCGCGCGGCGCCCGAAGAAGGTGCCGTCGCCCAGCGAGGTTCCGCTGATGTAACCGAGTCCGTGCAGGTTGACCGCGGCGCGGCCGGCCGCGAAGAGGCCGGGGATGGGTGTCGCGTCGAGGTCGAGCACCCGGCCCTGCCGGTCGGTGTGCAAGCCCCCGAGGGTGAAGACCGAGGCGCCGGTACCGCGCCGGTCGCCGCTCTCGGCGGGCGGCCGGATGCCCGCGCGCACGTCCACGGCGGCCAACGGGGAGCGCAACGGACGCAGCCAGCGGGCGGCCTTGTGCTGATCGGGATCGGTTCCGCCGGCGGCGAATTCGTTGTATCGCCGCAGTGTCGCGTCCAACGCGCCGGGCGGCAGGCCCATCGCGGCACCCAGTTCCTCGGCGGTGTCGGCGACATGGGTGGGCCGGACCCCCCATCGTTGCTGTTCCGGAACGGCCTCGAAGGCCTCCTCGTCGAGGACCACCCACACCCGCATCCCCTGGGTGAACAGTGCCGCCTGCCCGATCCGGCCGGGGTAGGTGTCCTCGTTGACGAATCGAACGCCCTTGTCGTTCACCACGATTCCGCGCGCCGCCAGGCCGGGGATCAGCGAGATACCGACCTGGCCGGTCGCCATGTGGCGCACGGCGGCACCCGCCGCCTGGGCCATCCGGATCCCGCTGCCGTCGTCGGTCCCGGCGCTGACCTTGGTGTGGCCCAGCAGCAGGGGAGCGTGCGCGGCCAGCATCTCGTCGTTGTCGACGAATCCGCCGGTGGTGAGCACACAGCCGCGCCGCACCCGGATCGTCGACTCCCGGCCGTACCGCCGGGCCACCACACCGGTGATCGCGCCGTCGTCGGTGCGGATCAGCGTGGTCGCGCAGGTATCGAAAAGCGTGCGCACGCCGGCGGATTCGACCGCGTCGGTCAGGCACTGCATCAGCAACCGGCCCCCGAAGTCGTTGGCGGTCGGCCGGTGCCCGCGCGGCGCCGGGCGGGCGATCTCGGTGAACGGCCAACTGTTCTCCCCGAGCCACATCAGTCCGTCGTCGGTCGGCGGCACCCAGGCGGGCGCATCCCACAGCGACGGCTTGAACGGGACGCCGCGGTCGACGAGCCAGTGGAAATGCTCGACGCTGTGTTCGCAGTAGTCGGCGATCTTGTCCGCATCGGCCCCCGGGCCGAGCGCGGCGTTCAGGTACGCGGCCATGTCCTCCGGGGTGTCGTCGAAGCCGCAGGCACGCTGGATGGGCGTGCCACCGCCGAGATAGATCTCGCCGCCCGACATCGCCGAGGAACCGCCCGGGCCGCCCGCCCGATCGAGGACGAGGACGCGGGCTCCGGCCCGCGCGGCCTCGAAAGCGGCTGCGGCACCGGCGCATCCGTAACCGACCACCAGCACATCGGTGTCGAGGTCGTAATGGGTGATCTCGCGCGCCGAGCGGGGCGCGACGGCGTGAACCGGCATGGTTCCTCTCTCGTCGGCGGTACGCCGCGCCCGATCGGACGCGGCGTACCGGTGTGGTCAGCGTCCGGGCTTGTCCAGCAACTTGGTCTTCAGCGCGTCGACCGTCGCGGCGTCGACACCCAGCCCGTCGGACAGGAACCGGTCGAAGGATCCGTAGGACTGGCGTACCTGGTCGAAGGAGGCGTCCAGATAGTCGGCCTGTACGCCGAGGATCGGGTCGAACAGCGCCGGATCCTGGACCAGCCCCCGCTGCACCAGGGCATCCATCTGCGCCTTGTTGCTCGCGGCCAGATAGTCGTTGGAGGCCAGATAGTCCTTGTAGATCTGCCCCTTCGGCACCCCGAGCGCCGACATCAGGATCGCGGTCATCCAGCCGGTGCGGTCCTTACCCGACGTGCAGTGGTAGAGCACCGCGTCGGGCGAGCCGGCGATGGTCTGCACCGCCGCGGCGAACTGGGCCCGGGCCGCGTCGTCGGTGACCAGCCAGCGGTAGTAGTCGCGCATGATCTGCGCGGCCTTGCCGTTGCCCAGCTGGTCCTGCTGGGCCTGCGGGCCACCGGCGATGACGCCGGACACCATGAGATAGAAGTCGTTGCTCGGGTTCCAGACCGACTGTGCGCTGTAGGGGATCGACGGCGGCAGCTGATCGGGGGCGGCCTTCATCTCGTTCGGGCTGCGGAAGTCGATGATCTTGCCGATCCCCAGCGAGGTCAGCTTCTGCTGATCGGCCGGCGAGAGGCGATTGAGCGCATCGGACCGATAGACCACGCCGAAACGGATCTTGCCGCCGCCGTGTTGGGTCGGATAGCCGCCGATATCGCGCGCATTGGGCGCGGAGATACCCAGCGACTGCTGCTGGTCCGAGGTCGCCGGTGCGGTGTGGACCAGCGGTGGGGCGGCGAAGGCGGGGGTGGTCGCCGCGGGCAGAACGGCGATGAGCGCGGCGGCCAGACCGGCCACCGATCCCCGCAGGACATGCGAAATCGGCACGAGTGGTGTTCCTTTCCTCGAGGTCCGCCGCATCGTGGACGGACCGCGTCACACGCCGCGATGACGATGCGGCGTCGATCTCGGCAGCCGGCGGTACTAGGCGTCGGCGAGCAGGGTGACGGTGCCCGTGGCCCCGTCGACCCGCACCCGCTGCCCGTCCGACAGCCCGGTGCTGGCGGTCTTGGTGTCCACCACGCACGGAATTCCGAACTCGCGCGCGACGATCGCGGCGTGCGAGGCGGAGCCGCCGATATCGGTGACCACCGCCGCGGCATAGGCGAACATCGCGGTGTGCCCGGTGTCGGTGACCGAGGCGACCAGGATGTCGCCCGGCTCGATATCGTCGTCGGAGCTCAGTACCAGTTTCACGGTGCCCTCGACCACGCCCGGGCTGACGCCGGTACCGGTGAGGCTCTCGCCGACGGCGAGAGCGCCCGAGACCGGTTGCGGTTCCCAGCGGCCCACCACCAGATCGGGCATCCGGATGGCCTGCAATCGCACCCGCTCCGCCCGGCGGCGTGCCACGCGATCCGCGAGATCATCGGGCGCCCAGAGTAATTCGTCGAGGGTGAGGAACCAGGCGTCGTCGACGTTGTTGAGCAGGTGCCGGTCGACGAGTCGGGTGGCGAGCTCGCGCGCCGCCATCCGCAGGCAGTTCGTGTACCGCACTACCGCGTCGCGCACGCGTTCGCGAGCCACCGTGGCGCCGACCGCCATGCGCGCGGTGCGCGAGGTCGGTTCGGCCACCGCGTCCCGTTTCGGCGCGGGCAGTTCCGCGGCCCGGGCGGCCGCCGTGACCAGCAGTTCCGGCCGGTCGCCGAAGGTCGGGTTGAGAAATTCGCATTCGCCGGGGCCGCGGTGGCCCACCACGGCCAGTTCAGCGTCCAGGGCCGCGGCGAAGCGCGCAGAGCGGCGGCGCGCCAGTGCCACGTCTCCGGCGCGGGCCGCCTCGTGTACCTGCGGGTCCTCGCGGCAGATGGCCGCCAACCGCTCCACGGCCAGCATCGTCCGCGCCGATTCCAGGCGGTTGACATCGATCGCGACGTCCGGCGTATCCGCGCCCCGGGCGTGCATCGCGGTCGCGGCGCCGACCAGCATCACCCCGATCGAGGCCGCCGCCCAGGACTGGTTGAGCCGGTCCCGCCACAGCAGCGCGCGCGCATGCAGTTGCGCATCGGTCAGTTTCGCGATCTCCGCGGCGGTCAACGCCTCGCGGCGGGAGGCCGCGTTGATCGTTTCGGTGGTGCGGCCGTAGCGCAGCGCCGTGGCCAGCACCCGACCGGTCGCCTTCGCGGTGCCCCAGGTACTGCCCAGGCCGGTCGGCATCGGCGGGCGGCCCATGGGCTGCAACGGAACCTCGGGCGGGATCGCGCCGTAGACGTCGCGCCGGATGCTGTCCTCGTCCCAGCCGGGCATGTTGTCCGCCGCGAGCACGCCGATCGAGGCGTTGATGAAAATGTGATGGCCCAGCACCGAGGTGACTCGACTGGTCCAGTGCTCCAAGGCGATTCCCTCGAGCGCGATCATATGGCCCATCGCGGCGTTGGCCAGCCGGATCGCGCCGGCCTGCAGATCGATGGTGAGCGGGCTCATCGGTCCCGGCAGCGCCTCGGAGGTATTGGTCGCGGTGTGGACGGGAATTCGCGGATCGACGCGATCGTCGAATTCGCCCTCCAGACCGTCCGGGGCGGCAACCTCGAGCGGATGTCCGTCGGAGGTCGTCGCTCGCGCCGGAATCACATAGTCGGGCAACGGGATCTCGCCGCGGAGGGCACGGAACCCGGCTCCGTGGGCCCGGCGGCCGATCAGAGCGCGGGCCATATCGTCGACCACCTCCGCGGCGGTCCAGCCGTATCGGAAATCCCACTCGTGCTGCGCCGTCCCGGGATCGAGCGGTGGCAGGCCGGCCCGCCGGGGCCGCCCGACGCGTGCCGGGAGGCGGACTCCGGCCGCGCGGAGGGCGGCGCGCGCCTGTCCACCCGAAATATCGCCGGGCGCAACCAGATCGACCGTTCCGTTCCGGTCCGTCGTCGCGGCGGTCACCAGGAAGCGTTCCACGTCGTCGGTGTGGACCAGGGGCAGCGGCTGGGAGCGGCCGGCGCTCAGCACGGACCGCAGCACCGCACGGCTATCGGCGTCGGTACGCCGCCCCGCCACCCACGCCGTGCGCACCAGCAGCGCCCGAGCGCCCGAGTCGGCCACGACCGTGCGCACCGCGGCTTCTCGGCCGGCGAGCACCGGAACGATCAGACGGGCGCCGGCCGCGCGGGCGGCGCCCGCCGCGGCCGCGATCGGGGCCGTCGACAGGTGCAGCACGGCGGCGCAGTCGTCGGCGAGCCCGCGGAACGACCCGGCGCTGCCGGGGTCGGCGATCCGCACCGGGATCCGCGAATCCACATAGCGATGCCCGGCCCGGTCCAGCCCGACGACCTCGTGCCCGGCGGCCAGCAGCATCCGTGCCACCGCACGGCCGCTCGGTGTGGTGATTCCGGTGATCAGGACCCGCATCGACTCTTCCTCCTCGCGCGCGCCACTCAGGAACGTGACGCCGTTCACACACCATGGCGAGTCCGCCCCGCGCAGCCCCGGCCAAGTCTCGGTCAGCGGGAGCGGCGGTTCGGTGAGCGGATGGGCGCGAGACCGCGGGGGGACGGTTCCGATGATCGGGACTGTCCCGGCGGTCGCTCACCTCCCGGTCGTAGCGTCGAGACATCGCCCAGCGTGGGGCCGCCGCGGTGGAGCGCGGCCGCGGAGATGCAGGAGGAACACCGGCAATGACGAACAAGGTGCTCGACCGGGTGCGTGATCTGCTCCCGGGTATCGGGGAGCGTGCGGTGACGGCCGAAGAGCAACGGCGGGTACCGGAGGAGACGATTCGGGAGCTCACCGCCGCCGGGGTGTTCCGGATGCTGCAGCCCAGCCTGTTCGGCGGTGCCGAAGACTCCCCGGTCGCCTTCTACGAGGTGATCCGGACGATCGCCACGGTCTGCCCGTCGACGGCCTGGGTGGCCTCGGTCCTCGGCGCCCACCCGTGGCAGCTCGCGCTGTTCGATCAGCGGGCACAGCAGGATGTCTGGGGTGCGGACCCCGACACGCTGGTGTCCTCGTCGTACGCGCCCACCGGCAAGCTCACACCGGTCGAGGGCGGCTTCGAGATGAGTGGCCGCTGGAGCTTCTCCTCCGGCTGCGATCACGCGAGCTGGGCCTTCCTCGGCGCGGTGGTGCCGAACGAGCAAGGGGGCGCGGACTATCTGACCGTGTTGGTCCCGCGCACCGACTACCGCATCGAAGACGTCTGGCACGTCTCCGGCCTGTCGGGCACCGGAAGTAACGACATCGTGGTCGAGAAGGCCTTCGTTCCCGCCTACCGCACCTACAGCGCCGCCGACCAGTCGGCGCTCGTCGGGCCCGGGCAGCAGGTGAATACCGCACCGCTGTACCGGATCTCGTTCGCGAGCGTGTTCTCCAACACCATCACCGCGCCCATCATCGGCGCCGCGCAAGGGGCCTACGAGGCGCATCTGCGGCGGCAGCGCGAGCGGGTCCGGTTGTCCTACGGCGGGCAGAAGGTCGCCGAGGATCCGTTCGCTCAGGTTCGGATCGCCCGGGCGGCCTCCGAGATCGACGCCGCCGTCCTGCAGCAGGAACGCAATATCAACGAACAGTTGCGCTATGCCGAAGCGGGCGAGGAGATTCCGTACGAGTTGCGCCTGCGGACCCGCCGCGATCAGGTGCGCGGCACCGAGCGCGCGATCTACGCCATCGACCTGCTGTTCGAGAACTCCGGCGGCCATTCGATCCGCAAACCCAATGTGATCGAACGAAACTGGCGTGATGCGCACGCCGGCAACGCGCACGTGATCAACGACGTCGAACGGGCGCTGGCAATGTACGGTCAGGGTGAAATGGGCGTCGAGGTCGCGGAGCGGATGGTCTGATGGGATTCACTGCCGAGGACACCACGCGCTGGGTCACCGTCGACGGGGTGAAACTGCGCTATCACGAGGCGGGTTCCGGTGCGCCGCTGGTGCTGCTGCACGGGTCCGGCGCCGGCGTCTCGGGGTGGGCGAATTTCGGCGCGAATCTGGACGCGCTCGCTCCGCATTTCCGCTGTCTGGTCCTCGACCAGCCCGGCTTCGGCGCCAGCGAACCGCCGCCGGCCTACGATCGCAACTATCTGCGCATCGCCGTCGACGCGGTCCTCGGGCTGCTGGACGAACTCGGCATCGCCGAGGCGCACCTGCTGGGCAATTCGATGGGCGGCGCGGTCGCGACCCTGCTGGCCGCCGAACATCCCGACCGGGCCGACCGGCTGGTGCTGATGGCTCCCGGCGGTGTCGGGGTCAACATCCTGGGACCCGAACCGTCGGAGGGGATTCGGCGGTTGCTCGACTTCAACGCCGACCCGACTCCCGAGCGGGCGGTGGACTGGTTGAAGACGATGGTGTTCGATCAGGCGGTGCTCACCGAGGAACTGATCGCGGCGCGTACCGCCGCGGCCTCGGACCCGCGTCAGACCAAGGCCCTCGCCGACGCCTATGCGACGTTCTACAACCCGGCCTTCGCCGATCCGGTTCCGCTGTGGGCCCGGCTGCGCGGGATCGGGCACGAGGTGCTGATGCTGTGGGGCCGCGACGACCGGGTGACACCGGTGGAGGGCGCGCTGTTGCCCGCGCGGCAGTTGCCGCGGGCGGATCTGCGCATCTTCTCCCGGTGCGGGCACTGGGTGCAGGTCGAGCGCAAGGATGCCTTCGAACGGGCGGTGATCGATTTTCTGCGCAACGGCTTGTAGCCGAGAGCCGGACCGCTCACCTGACGGCCGCCGGATCCCCCGCGGATCCGGCGGCCGTCACGCGTCCGGGCCGATCGCGTTCACAGCCCGTGGTCGCGGGCCCAGCCGGCGATCTGGGTGCGGGAGGTGAACCCGAGTTTGGTGAGGATGTGCTCGACATGGGTTTCGGCGGTGCGCACCGAGATGACGAGATCGGCCGCGATCCGCTTGTTGCTGTGTCCGGCGGCCACCAGCCGGGCCACATCCTTCTCCCGGCGGGTGAGCACCGACAGCGCGGCGGTATCGGCGGGGGAGGCCGGTACCGACGGGACGATCGGCGCGGGCGGTTCCCCGGCCTCGCTCGCGCGGCCCAGCGCGTAATCGATGGCCGCCGGTAGGGCCATCGCGGCCCCGGCATCGTAGGCGGCCCGAAAACCGTTGTCGCCCAGGGCTGTCCGGACCTGTTCGCGCACCTTCTCACCGACGGCGCTGGTGATGGTATGCGCCAGCCGCACGGTACTGCGTTGCAGTGTTTCCGCGGCGCCCATCAACCGGGCCGCGCGCTCCATATCGCCGCGGGCGGCCGCCGACCAGGCCATGCCGTCGAATCCGGAGGCGAGCCAGACGCAGCGGTCGAAGAGGGCGAATTCCTCGATCGCCCGGCCCAGGTAGTCGTCGGCGGCGTCCTGATCGCCGAGTCGCCAATGATCGATACCCAGTGTCCACAGGGCCAGTCCGCCCAACATGTGCGGACCGTAGCGTTCGGTCAGCGTGTGGAAATCGCGGGCGATCGCACTGGCGCGCGGATCCCGCAGCAGGGTCGCGCACATGAAACCGAATGCCAGACTGTCCATTTCGGTGGCATGATGGCCGTGCTCGCGCGCCCCTCGCGCGGCGGTGTCGGACCGGCGCAGCGCATCGGCGGTATCCGCGTCGGTGAACGCGATCAGCGCGGAATCCAGCTCGGCTTCGGCGAGGATGTCGGATGCGCCGAGATCGCCGGCGAGGGCGACACATTCGTCCACCAGGCGGGCAGCCGACTCCCGATCCGACAGCAGGGCCGCGAGCGAGGCCGCCGACGACAGCGCCCGGGCTCGCTCCCAACTGGGCTCCGGATTGCGCGCCAAGGCATCGGTCAGCCACCGGTAGCCCTCCGACAGGAATCGGTAGTGCTCCCAGAACGGGCGCAGCACGGTCGCGGTCTCCATGGCCAGCTGCGGTGCGTCCGCCATCGAGAACTGTAGGGCCGAGCGGAGATTGGCGTGCTCGCGGGCCAGTTCCCGGAACCACGGCAGATCGTCGGCGGTCCAGTACGCCCGTTGTCCGCGCAGGGCCAGACCCCGGTAATGGTCGCGGTGGCGGGCCCGGACCCGGCGCTCGTCGCCGTGCTGGACGAGCCGTTCGTGACCGAATTGGCGGATCGGCTCCAACATCGAATAGCGCGCCGCCGCATCGTCGTAGCGCAGCCGCAGCACCGACTTGTCCACCAGCCCCGCGAGTGCGTCGATCAGTCCCTGCGGTGCGGGCGGCAGGTCACAGACCGCCTCGGCGGCATCGATGTCGAAGCCACCGGCGAAAACCGACAACTGTTGCCACAGCAGCTGTTCGGTCGGGGTGCACAGCTCGTAACTCCAGCGGATCGCCCCCTCGATCGTCTGCTGCCGCTCGGGTGCGGTGCGTGGGCCGGCGCTGAGCAGCTCCATGGTGTCGTCGAGCCGGTCGCGGATCTGTTCGGGGGTGAACACCCGGAAGCGCAGTGCCGCCAGTTCGAGGGCGAGGGGAATCCCGTCGAGCCGGTGACAGATCGCGGCCAGGGTGTCGCGGTTGGCGCGGGTCGGGGTGAATTCCGGATTGGCCGCCGTCGCCCGCTCCACGAGCAACCGCATCGCGTCGCTGTCGTCGTCGGCGATGGGTAGCGGCGGGATCGGCATCACCTGCTCCCCGGGAACGCCCAGCACCTCGCGGCTGGTCGCCAGCACTCGCACCTCGGGGGTGGCGGCGACCAGATGGGCGACGAGTTCGGCACAGGCGTCGATCAGATGTTCACAGTTGTCCAGTATCAGCAGCAGTCGCTTGTCGGCGAGAAATTCGGTCAGCCGCCGCAGCGGGACGGTGGTGTCGTCGCGCAGATTCAGCGCTTCGGCCACGCTGAGGGTGACCAGCTCCGGATCGTGCACATCGGCCAGTTCGACCAGCCACACCCCGTCGGGAAAGGCACGTGCCGTCGCCGCGCCGACCTGCCGGGACAGCCGGGTCTTGCCGACCCCGCCCGGTCCGAGGAGGGTCAGCACCCGGGTCGCGGGCAGCAATCGTTTCGCGGTGGCCAGCTCGTCGCGGCGGCCGACGAAACTGGTGACCTCGGCGGGAAGATTCCCGGTGACACGCCGCGCCATGATCGCCAACCCTATCCTGATCGAAACGCCTGCGGACCACATCGGCGATGTCGGGCGCGGCGGTGTGCCCGGGCCGGGAACGGGAATAGTCTGGGTGGGTCCACAGCCGTTCCCCCGCCGGTCCGTTCGGGCCGCGGGCACCGGTGGTACCCGACTACTCCAGGAGGCCCGCAGTGCGGATCGGCATCATGCTCAGCGAACAGACCGGACCGGATGCGCTGGTGCGCATGACCGATGAACTGCAGCAGATCGCCGACGAGGGGTTCGAATCGGCGTGGCTGTCGCACATCTTCGGCCTCGACGCGCTCACCGCGCTCGCCGTCGCCGGCAGCAAGGTTCCCGCCATCGAACTCGGCACCGCGGTGGTGCCGACCTATCCGCGCCACCCGGGTGCCCTGGCCCAGCAGGCTGCCACGACCGCGCTGGCCGTCGGGCGAGGCCGGCTCACCCTGGGCATCGGCCTGTCGCATCGGATCGTCATCGAGAACATGTTCGGTTACGACTTCGAGCGCCCGGCCCGGCATATGAAGGAATATCTGTCGATTCTGGGCCCGCTGCTCGACGGCCGGCCGGTGTCCTACCGCGGCGAGACGCTGAGCGCGAATCTGGGCTTGACCGTCGGCGAGACCGGCCGGATCCCGGTGCTGGTGGCCGCGATGGGCACGCAGATGTTGAAGTTGGCCGCCCGCCGCACCGACGGCACCGTGTTGTGGATGACGGGACCGGCGACGATCGCCGACCACATCGCCCCGACCATCACCGCCGCGGCGGCCGAGGCGGGCCGCCCGGCGCCGCGCGTGGTCTGCTCGCTGCCCGTCCTCGTCACCGACGATGTCGACCGGGGCCGCGAGCGGGCCGCGACCGTGTTCGCCGCCTACGGTTCGCTGCCCTCGTATCGCGCGATGATGGACCGCGAGGGCGCCGAGGGACCGGCCGATCTGGCGATCATCGGCACCGAGGAGCAGGTCGCCGCGCGCATCGAGCAGGTGTTCGCGGCCGGTGCGACCGAGTTCGTCGGGGCACCCTTCGTCGGCGGCCAGGCCGCCGAACGCACCCGCAAGCTGCTGACCCAATTGGCGGACTGAGGCGTCGCGGTGGCGCGCCGCGCGCGGCTCGAGGATGTGGAGCGGCTGGCATCGGAGATGCCGCATGTGAACGTGGTCCGCGGCTCGCGCGGTAATCCCGTCTACCAGGTCGGCGGCAAATCGTTCATCTTCTTCCGCAACCCGCGCCCGGATGCCGTCGACCCGGAGACCGGACAGCGGTACCCCGATGTGATCGTCTTCTGGGTGCCGTCGGAGTCGGACAAGCTCGCGCTGGTTCAGGATCCGGACTCGCCGTTCTTCACCACCCCGCATTTCGACGGACATCCGTCGGTCCTGGTGCGGGGGTCGCGAATCGGCGAACTCGATCTCGACGAATTGCGTGAGGTTGTGCAGGACGCCTGGCTTGCGCGGGCCTCGCCGGCGCGGGCGCGGCGCTGGTCGGCGGAACATCGGCTCTGACCGACCGGCCGCGCGAGACCGCGACCGGTCCTGTGCCACAGGGGGATTCAGTGGGCCGCGACCGCGTCCAGACCGGCGAGCTGGTGTCGCATCCGCTCCCGTTTGGTGCGCAGGTAGCGGACGTTGTGCTCGGTCGGGTCGGTCTGCAGCGGGATCCGGCGGGTGACCGCGATCCCGTGGGCCTGCAGCCCGGCCTCCTTGTCCGGATTGTTGCTGAGCAGCCGCACCGACTCGACGCCCAGATCGCCGAGGATCTGCGCGCCCGCCCCGTAGCGACGGGCGTCGATCGGCAGGCCCAGGCGCAGATTCGCATCGACGGTGTCGGCGCCGGCATCCTGTAATTCGTAGGCGCGCAACTTGTTCAGCAGCCCGATCCCGCGCCCCTCCTGACCGCGCAGATACACCACGACGCCGCGGCCCTCGGCCGCCACCGCGCGCAGCGCGGCGTCCAATTGTTCCCCGCAATCGCACCGCAGTGAGCCGAAGGCGTCACCGGTCAGGCATTCCGAGTGCAGGCGGGCCAGCACATCGGTGCCGGCCGGATCGCCGAAGACCAACGCGAGATGTTCGACCGGCGGCTGCGTTCCGGAATCGGCGTCGCGGTAGCCGTAGACCTGGAAATCGCCGTAGCGGGTGGGCAATCGAGTCGCGGCGAGACGGGTGACGGTGTGCTCGTTGCGCTTGCGGTGCTCGATGAGGTCGGCGATCGAGATGATCGGCAGTCCGTGGGTGCGGGCGAAGGTCAGCAGCTGTGGCAGGCGCGCCATGGATCCGTCGTCGTTGACCACTTCGGCGATGACGCCGGCCGGCCGCAGTCCGGCCGCCCGCAACAGATCGACCGTGGCCTCGGTGTGGCCGGGGCGGCCCAGCACTCCGCGCGGATGGGCTCGCAGCGGGAAGACGTGACCGGGGCGGGTGAGATCGGCCGGCGTGGTGCGCGGATCGGCCAGCAGCCGCATGGTGTGCGCGCGATCGGCCGCCGAGATCCCGGTGCTGATGCCGGCGGCGGCATCCACCGATACGGTGTAGGCGGTGCCCTTGGGATCCTCGTTGACCGCGGTCATCGGTGGCAGTGAGAGTCGGTCGAGGTCCGTACCGGGCATCGGCACGCAGAGCACGCCGCTGGTATGGCGGATGAGGAAGCCGATGGTTTCCGGGGTCGCGAACTCCGCGGCCAGGACCAGGTCACCTTCGTTCTCCCGATCCTCGTCGTCGACCACCACGACGGGTCGACCGGCGACCAGGGCGTCGAGTGCGTTCCGGATGGAATCCAATTCACCGCTCATCATGCACCTCCTGTATGCCTAATAGAAATATTCCGGAACACGTACCGCTAGGAAGGGTTCCGCTCAGTGAGATTCTGGGCAGCCGGTCGTCCGCCGGTCGCCGGATCGGCATTGACCTCGAGTGCGGTTGAGGATGCACGCTGGAGGCATGACACAGGCCGCAGAGTTCTGGAACACCGTGTACGACAACGACACCGCACCGTGGGTGATCGGCGAGCCGCAGCCGGCGATTCTCGAGCTGGAGCGGGCCGGGCTGATCCGGGGCCGGGTCCTCGACATCGGCGCCGGTGCCGGCGAGCACACGATCGCGCTGACGCGCCGGGGATACGACGTGCTCGGCATCGATCTCTCGCCGAGCGCGGTCGAATACGCCCGTCGCAATGCCGCCGACCAGGGCGTGCCCACCGCGCGATTCCGGGTCGCCGACGCGGTCCGGCTCGGCGCCGACCCGGCCGCCGCCGCCGAACTCGGCGTGTTCGACACCATCGTCGACAGCGCCCTGTTCCACATCTTCCGCGAGGAGCCGGACGATCGCGCCATGTATGTGCGCGCCCTGCACGCCCTGTGTGCGCCCGGGGGCACCGTGCACCTGCTGGCGCTCTCGGACGCCGAACCGGGGATCGGCCCGCGGATCAGTGATCGCCTCATCCGTGAATCGTTCGGTACCGGTTGGGAATTGGCCGATGTGCAACCATCGCGATACCGCGGGCGGGTGACCGGGTTGGTCTCGGCCGAGGCCGCCGATCTCGACCTCCCCGCGGACGGGATCGTCGAGAGCGCCGCGTGGTTGGCCCGGATCCGCCGGTTGTGACGGCTCGGCCGCTAGCGCTGCCGCGCCTTCGAATTCGGTGGGGCCAGCGGTGATTCGCGATGACGCGGCAGCCGGCCCCGCTTGTTCAACGCCTCCAGATCCGCGAGCAGATCCTCGGCCAACTGCCGTTCGGCCTCGTAGTGCCGAATGCACCAGCGCAGCACCGCACTGGGGAAGGCCCAGTCCGGATTCGCCTCGGAACCCTCGGCGTCGGCGGCGGCGCGGCGGCGCATCTTCTCGGCGTAATCGATATGCGCCGTGAGGATTTCCCGCAGCCGCTCCGGTTCGGCCAGATGTCCCAGCCAGGCGCGCAGCAGCACACTGTGTTTGAGTACCGGCGCCTCCACCGGCGAGTGATTGACCCAGTGCGCCACGGCATCTCGACCGGTCGGGGTGATCGCGTACATCCGCTTGCCGCGCACACCGTCCTCGGAGGTCACGGTGCGCGAGGTGACGTATCCGTGCTTCTCCAGGCGTTTGAGTTCGGCGTAGATCTGGCTGAACGACGGGCTCCAGTAGAAGAACTGCAAACTCCAGTCCGCCCACTTCTTCAGGTCGTAGCCGGACAGCTCGTCCGCATGCGAGAGCATCCCCAGCACGGCCCACGAGGTGGTCGGCAGATCGGTGCCAGATGTCATCGCCGAACTATACCGCCCAGTCATATGTGGATCCGAAATCAGCGCCAGCGGGTGCGGTGCGGGAACAGTGCCCGTCCGGCCTCGTGTACCACCTCGAGGACGACGCGGGCCAGCCGGTCGTAGCTCATCGCCTCGGCCCGGCCGGACAGCGACAGCGCGGCCGGCGGAGCGCCCCGTCCGCGCAGCGGCGCCGCGACGCAGGCGATTCCGACCATCGCCTCCTCGCGGTCGATCGCCACCCCCTGCCGCAGCCGGATCTGGCCGAGTTCACGGTGCAGCGCATCGGGTTCACAGAGGGTGCGCGGGGTCAACCGCGGCAGCCGGGAGCGGAATGCGGCCTCGGCGATCGTCGGTTCCAGGGCCGCGAGCATGGCCTTGCCGAGTGCGGTCGCGTGGGCGGGCATCCGGCCGCCGAGGCGCGTCGGCAGTGCCGCGGCGACCCGGCCGCCGGCCTTGTCCAGATACACCACCTCGCGCCCGTCCAGCACGGCCAGATGGCCGACCATGCCGGTGCGCTGGGACAGCTCGTGCAGCAGCGGACTCACGGCATCGCGAATCTCGTTGTGGTCGGCGGTCAGTCCGCCCAATTCCAGGGTGCGCATGCCGAGCCGGTAGCCGCCGGCCGAATGGGCCAGCCAGCGCAGCCGGATCATCTGATCCAGGATGCGGTGCACGGTCGAGCGGGGCAGGCCGGTCCGTTCGACGAGTTCCAGCAGCGTCAGTGTGGGCGTCGCGGCATCGAAGGCGTCCAGGATCAGGGTCATCCGCTCGATCATCGACACCGGGATCGGTCCCGACCGCGGACCGCCGGACGCGCGCCGGCCCGATTCGACCGGATGCCGGGTGGCGGCGGACTCGGCGGCTCGATGAGCCGCGGCGGGCGTCGCGTGATGCGGGGCGGTGGTGGTGCGTTCCGCGGCGGGCAGCACGGTGACGGTCATATGTACCTCCGTTGGCTCATATGCAGTCTAGAAGTATTTCGACTAGGCATGTGCGGTTTCGGTGTGTGTGTTACCAGTCACAGTGGCCGGTCACCCGCCCCTCGCGAATCGGTGGAACTACGTAGGCGCTACCGAACTATTTCCCGGTCACCGGGCCTGCTCGTTGACCCGCACTGGGCGCGACCTGGTGTCATGACGAGAAGCTATATATCGGTTCGAAATAAGGAGTGGACGTGGAGCCGTTGGTCCGGATGGATCCCACGATCTCGGATACGACCTTCAAATCCGTGCTGAGCAGGTTCTGCACCGGCGTCACGGTGATCACGGCACTGGCCGGCGACGAGCCGGTCGGCTTCAGCTGTCAGTCGTTCTCGTCGCTGTCCCTCGATCCGCCGGCGGTCGCGTTCTTTCCCGCGCGTACCTCGACCTCGTGGCCGCGCATCCGCGAGGTGGGCCGGTTCTGCGTCAACATCCTCGCCCACGATCAGGCCGATATCTGCCGGGCGCTGGCCCGCAGCGGGACCGACAAATTCGCGGGCGTCGACTGGGTTCCCTCCGAGAACGGGGCACCGCGGCTGAGCGGCGCGCTCGCCACTGTCGACTGTGAACTCGACCGAGAGATCGACGGTGGGGATCACACCATCGTGATCGCCCGGGTCACAGCGCTCACCGAGCATTCCGACCAGCCCCCGCTGCTGTTCTACCGCTCCGCTTTCGAACGACTCCACGGCCACTGACGGGCGCGTACCGAACCGCCCCGCACCGGCGGGAACCGTGGCCGGTGGCCGGTGCCGATCTCCCGGACAGTGGGACTACGCATGCCGCGGGCCGTTCCGGATGGCGAGCATCGAGTCGGTACCCGGGGCGTGGTTCTGCCGACGGGCGATCGGAGCCGACGGCAATCGAGACGGAGGAATCATGAACAGCGACAGCGAAGTGCGGGTCATCGACGCCGGCGCACCGCCCACCCGGTTCGCGCGCGGGTGGCACTGCCTGGGCCTGGCCGACTCCTTCCGCGACGGTAAGCCGCACACCGTCGCCGCGTTCGGCACCGAACTGGTGGTCTTCGCGGCCGCGGACGGCACCCTGAACGTGCTCAACGCCTACTGCCCGCACATGGGCGGCAATCTCGCCGACGGCACGATCAAGGGCGACTCGCTGGCCTGCCCGTTCCACGACTGGCGCTGGAACGGCAAGGGCAAGTGCACCGGAATTCCCTACGCGCGCCGGGTTCCCCCGCTGGCGCGGACGAAGGCGTGGCCGACGCTGGAGGAGAACAAGCAGCTGTTCGTGTGGAATGATCCGGAGGGTAAACAGCCGCCCGCCGATATCGTGATTCCGCGCATCGACGCCGCCTTCGACGACGAGTGGACCGACTGGACGTGGAATTCCATGATCGTCGAGGCCAACTGCCGCGAGGTGGTCGACAACGTGGTCGACATGGCGCACTTCTTCTATGTGCACTACGGCTTCCCGACCTTCTTCAAGAACGTCTTCGAAGGTCACATCGCCAGCCAGTACATGACCTCCATCTCCCGCGAGGACATGATGGGCGAGACCGCGAAGGCATTGGGCGGCAAGAACACCCTGCATTCCGAGGCCTCCTACTACGGCCCCTCCTACATGATCGACTATCTGCGCAGCGAGAGCGCGGGACTGTCGGTCGAGGGCTACCTGATCAACTGCCACTACCCGATCACCGAGAACCGGTTCGTCCTGCAGTACGGGGCGATCGCGAAGAAGCCCCAGGGCGTCCCGCCCGAGCGGGCCGAACAGATCGCCGCGGCCTTCGTCGGCGGCCTCGGCAAGGGGTTCGAGCAGGACGCGGCGATCTGGAAGCGCAAGTCCCGCATCAACAATCCGCTGCTGTGCGAGGAGGACGGCCCGGTCTACCAGCTGCGGCGGTGGTACGAGCAGTTCTACACCGACGTCGCCGACGTCACCGACGAAATGACCGCCCGCTTCGAATTCGAGGTCGATACCACCCGCGCGGTCACCGCCTGGGAGGCCGAGGTCGCGGAGAATCTGGCCAAACGTGCCGACCAGGCCGTAGCGGGCTGAGAGTAATCGCGATGGAACAGGTTACGTGCGCATCCTGTGGCACCTGTGTGCTGGTGGAGAAATTCAGCCCGCAGCATACGAGCGTGCAGTGGAACCGCGCGGCCACGGCGCGGTGCACCGAACTGGCGCCGGGCGGGGCCCGCGCGCACACCTGCTCGGCGCTGCGCGGCAGCATCGACGCGGCCGTGCGGGAGGGCCGGTTGACAGTCAGCACGCGCGATGTCGATGTGCGGACCCGCGGCCGCACCCGCGCGTAGCGGCCCGCCATCGGACCCGAAATCGACAGCACAGGAATGGATGTGGTGCAGCCGATGACACCGGCAACCGGTATCGACACCCGCGATCGGCAGACCGCGGCGCAGGCGGATGACGGGGCGGACGCTCCGGCCACGGAACCGGCCGGCGCCGCGGGTCGCAACGGCGAGGGGCCTGCGCTGGTCCGTATCGTCCGCGTCGTCCGCGAGACGGCCGACGCGGTCTCGTTGGAGCTGACCCCCGAGCCCGAATCCGCCGACCGATTCGACTATCGGCCCGGTCAGTTCCTCACCCTGCGCATACCCAGCGAGCGGACCGGATCGGTGAGCCGGTGTTACTCGCTGTCCAGCGCCCCGCACGAAGACGGTCCGCTGAAGGTCACCGTCAAGCGAACGGCCACCGGTTACGGTTCGAACTGGTTGTGCGACAACGCCGTTGCCGGTGACACCCTGCAGGTGTTACCGCCGGCCGGCCTGTTCACCCCGGCCTCGCTGGACACGGATCTGGTGTTGTTCGCCGGCGGCAGCGGGATCACCCCGGTGCTGTCGATCCTGAAATCGGTGCTGGCCCGGGGCAGCGGGCATTGCACGCTCGTCTACGCCAATCGCGATGAAGCGTCGGTGATCTTCGCCGCCGAACTCGCCGAACTCGCCGCTGCCCACCCGGATCGGTTGCTGGTGCTGCACTGGCTGGAATCGGTGCAGGGATTGCCGAGCGCGCATCAGCTCACCGAACTCGTGCGGCCCTGGGCCGGCCGGGAGGCGTTCGTCTGCGGTCCGGCTCCGTTCATGGACGCGGTCGCCGCGGCCATGGCTGCCCACGGCGCGGACCGGCGCCGCGTGCACATGGAGAAGTTCGTCTCGCTCAGCGGGAACCCGTTCGAGGCCGAACAGCCGGTCTCCGGCGAAGCCGGTGGCGACGACGCGGACACCGCGCGGGTCGAGGTCGAACTCGACGGCGCGAATCATCGGCTGACCTGGCCCCGGAGTCAGGTGTTGTTGGATACCTTGCTGGCGGCCGGGCTCGAGGCGCCCTACTCGTGTCGTGAAGGCGCCTGCAGCGCCTGTGTGTGCCGGGTGGTTTCCGGCGAGGTGTCCATGCGCCGCAACGAAGTGCTCGAGGACGAGGACCTCGCCGACGGCTATGTGCTGGCCTGCCAGGCGGTTCCGGTCACCGACGACGTATCGATCACCTATTCCTGAATCAGCGAACCTCCAAGGAGTGCATATGGCCGCCGTCAGCTCGCTCGGCTACGTCCGCGCGCAGATCGCCGATGTCGCCGCGTGGCGTGAATTCGCCTTCGACATCATCGGATTCGCGGAAGGAACGGGACCGAATCCGGATTCGATCTACCTCCGTACCGACGAGCACACCTACCGGCTGGAGTTGGTACCCGGCGAGCGCGACGAGGTCATCGCGGTCGGCTGGCAGGTCGCCGACCGGCGCTCGCTGGCGCTGGTCCGCGAAACCCTGGTCGGCGCGGGCGTCGAGGTCACCGAGCTGAGCCTCGCCGAGGCGGCCGGGCGGCACGTCGAAGAGGCGATCAGCTTCACCGATCCCGCCGGTTTCACCGTCGAGGTTTTCCACGGCCCGCTGCTCGATCACAGCCTGGTCGTCGGCAAATTCGGAAACCGTTTCGTGAACGGCGATCTCGGCCTCGGGCACGTGGTGTTGCCGGTCCCCGATATCGAGGCCGCCCGACAGTTCTACACGGAGGTGCTCGGTTTCGCCTCGCGCGGATCGTTCCGGGTGGGTCCGCCGGAGCATCCGATCTGGATTCGTTTCATGGGTGTCAACCCGCGGCATCACAGTCTGGCGCTGATCCCCGGCGGGCGGGGCGACGGGCCGGGGATCGTGCATGTGATGGTGGAGGTGGACGCGCTCGACGATGTCGGCCGGGCGCTGGACCGGGTCACCAAGGCGGGCTATCACCTGTCGTCGACGCTGGGCCGGCACACCAACGACAAGATGATCTCCTTCTACGTGCGCACGCCCGGCGGCTGGGATCTCGAATTCGGCTGCGAGGGAATGCTGGTGGGCGAGGACTACGTCGCGGAAGAGATGACGGCCGACAGCTACTGGGGCCACGAATGGGCCCGCGGCTGAGCCGAACGCGACGAGCCGCACCGGCGCGGGGCGCAATCGGATCCGGCCCTGCGCACGGTGTGGATCGCCCGACGAGGATTCAGGCGCCCGCCGACGGCGGGGCGTCGGTGAACGTGACCCGCACCGAGATCGGGTCGGTCTGCAGCGCTGCGAAACCGGCGGCCGTCAACGGGGCGAGCGCCGGATGCGGGGCGAAGGCCCGGGCGCGGGCGACCACATCGTCGTCCGGGCGCAGTTCGGCGGTGGCAGCGCGCCACCGTCCGTTCTGCCGCAGCCGGACCGCAGGATTCGCTCGCACGTTGTTACCCCAACCCGAACGCATCCCGTGCTGGCAGATGATCCAGGCGCCCTCGTCGTCGAACCGAACCGACACCGGCACTCGGCGCGGCTGCCCGGACTTGCGCCCGATGGTTTCCAGCTCCGTGGCGAAGGTCGACCGCACACCGATCCGGTCCAGCGCCGCGAATCCGGGGTTGACCAGATAGCGGCCGATCGCCCGTTCGACGCGGAACTTGTCGATGCGGAACTTGGTCGAGCCGCGATCGCCGCCGACCGCACCGCGCCGGGACCGGAAGGCGTCGAAACCGTTGCGGCGCAGCATCGTCACCGCGGTCGACCAGGGGGACCGGGCCGGGTCCGGATCGAGCCCGGCGCCGAGCCGGTGCAGTTGATCGGTATGCCACTGCAGATCGAGTGCGCCGTCGACGGCGCGCAGCGCACTGCTGCGCGCCAGGCGCCCGCGCAGGCCCAGTGAGATCAGCGGCGGGCGCAGGACGTCGATACCGCCGGCGAGCAGATCGGTGGCCGCGGCGGGACGAACGGTGCTCGGGCGACCGAGACCGACCACATCGCAGACACCGGAGTCGATCGCGTCCGACATCGCGGCCCGGCTCCGGAATCCGCCGGTGACCGCGAGTGGCACGGAGGCCGCGAGCGTGCGGACCGTGTCGGCGTACTCCAGGAAATAGGCCTCGCGCGCCGCCGTGCGGGCCGAGACGGTCTGCGCGCGGCCCATCATCGCCGGGGATTCGTAACTGCCGCCGCTGATTTCGATCAGATCCAGCTGTTCGCCGGCCAGCTGCTCGATCACGGCACGGGATTCGTCCTCGGTGAAACCGCCACGCTGGAAATCGGCCGAATTGAGTTTCACCGCCACCGCGAATCCGGGTTGGACGGAGCTCCGGACGGCGCGGACCACCTCGAGCAGGAACCGGGCCCGACGCTGCGCGTCCCCGCCCCAGTCGTCGGTGCGCTGATTGGCCAGCGGCGAGAGGAACTGCGACACCAGATAGCCGTGCGCGGCGTGGATCTGCACGCCGTCGAATCCGGCCGCCTCCGCGATCCGGGCCGCCGTCGCGAATCGGTGGATCAGGTCGCGAATCTCCGCGTCGGTGAGTGCCCGTGGCACCGGCAGGCCCGGGATGCCGGCGGCGAGTGCCGAGGGCGCCACCGGTCGCTGCCGGGTGGCCAGCGGATTGGCCTGGCGGCCCGGATGATTCAGCTGCATCCAGATCGGGGTGCCCCCGTCCTGGGCGGCCTTGGCCCACCGTGTCAGCGCCGCGAGATCGCGGTCGTCCTCGATCACGACGTTCCCCGGTTCACCGAGCTGGGTGCGGTCGATCATCACATTGCCGGTGACGATCAGGCCGAAGCCGCCGGCGCCCCAGCGGCGGTACAGCCGGACCAACCGTTCGTCGGGAGCATGGTCGGCCGTCGCCAGCCCCTCGCTGAGCGCGGACTTCATGAGTCGATTGGGGAGTACCCGGCCACAGGGCAGCGGGAGCGGGGTGGCTAATCCGGACATGCCTATCCTCCAGGGCGCGGATCGGGGAATGAGGTATACCGATCGGTATAGTCGGCACAGTAGTACACCGATCGGTCTAGGGCAACGGTAGGCTGGACCGTGCAGGGTGGGCGGAGAAAGGATCGCAGCATGGGAGCCCGCGACCGGCTCATCGACAGCGCCGTCGAATTGATGCGCAGCAACGGGGTGTCCGGTACCGGTATCGCGCAGCTGCTGGAACACAGCGGCATCTCCCGCCGCTCGGTGTACCTGAACTTTCCCGGCGGAAAATCGGAACTGATCGCGGAGGCGACCCGGGCCGCGGGTGCCGCCTACAGCGCCCTACTGCGCACGATCACGGCCGGGGCCGATGTGGCGTCATCGGTGGGCGCCTTCCCCGCGATCTGGCGGGACAAGCTCGCCGCGAGCGAATTCACCGCCGGTTGCCCGATCGTCGCGGCCGCGCTGGGCCGAGCGGAGGCGCCGGAGGCGGCCGACGCGGCCGGTGCGACCTTCACCGAATGGGAGACGATTCTCGCCGAGCGCCTCGAATCCGAAGATGTCGCACCGGATTTGGCGATAGCGCTGGCAACGACGGTCATCGCCGCGCTCGAGGGCGCGGTCGTGCTGTCCCTGGCGACACGCTCGATGGCCCCGCTGGAACGCGTGGGCGCCCAGATGGCGGAACTGATCGCCCGCCACACGACCCGGGCCGAGTAGATCGAGGCGCGTCCCTCGTCATCCAGCGGCGGCTACTCGGCGAGTGCTCGCTGCACCGCGGCGAAGGAGGGGATGGATGCGGTGGCGCCGACGATGGTCGTGGCCAGGGCGCCGGCCGTGCAGGCCCAGGCCAGCGCGGCGGCCGGGCCGTCGTGCCAGTGCGCGGCGAGGGCGCCGGTGAAGGTGTCGCCCGCGCCGGTGGTATCCACCACCTCGACCCGGACGCCCGGATGGGTGAGCTCACCGTCCGGCCCGCGATAGGTGGCCCCGTCGCCACCGCGGGTGACCAACACGTGCGGGACGGCCCGAAGTTCCGAATCCAGTTGCGCCGCTTCGCCTTCGTTGACGACCGCGATATCGACCGATTGCCACAGGCTCGGCGGCAGCGACCGTGCGGGCGAGGGGTTGAGCAGGACGAGGGTGTCGTGATCGCGTGCGCAACGGGCGGCCTCGATCACGGTGGGCAGTGGAATCTCCAACTGGCACAACAGGATATCCGCGGCGGCGACGACGTCGCGGTCGGCCGCGGTGAGCCCGGACAGCTCGGCGTTCGCCCCGCCCACGACGATGATCGTGTTCTCGCCGGACTCGTCGACGACGATCGTCGCGGTTCCGCTGGCGCCCTCGACGGTGCGCAGCCCGGCGGTGCCGACCTCGTTGTCCTCGAGCACCTTTCGCAAGGCGGGGCCGAAGACGTCGGTCCCGACCGCACCGACGAAGTCGACCTCCGCGCCCGCACGCCGGGCCGCGATCGCCTGATTCGCGCCTTTTCCGCCGGGCACCGTGTCGAATGCGGTGCCGAGGACGGTTTCCCCGGCCCGCGGCCGCCGCCGGGTGCGCGTCACCAGATCCATGTTGATGCTGCCGACCACCGCTATCCGTGCCATGCACGCACCGTAACCCGCCCGGCGCGCGGACGGGGTCGAACCTCGCCGCGGGTCAGGCCCGTTCGGCCGCGGTCACCACCGCCGCCAATCGATCGATGGAGCCGCGCAGTTTGTCGGATGTGGTCGCCCGCGCCCGCGGCAGCCGGCCCTCGTCGGTCAACCGGGTCCAGTCGTAGGTGTGCCGCACGAGCGTACGGGTCGCGTCGATCGGTTCGAGTTCCCACCGCCACAGGTGGCCCGGCGGCTGCTGCCCGGGTTCCGAAGGCAGCCAAGCGATTCGGCGTCCCTCCTCGAATTCCACGATGTGGTTCTCGCGCACGGCGCCGTTGGTCAGCGTCATGGTAAAGACATCGGCCACGTTCCGGACACGTTGCCCGCTCTCGGCCCGGGCGAGATTGTCGTTCCCGTCCCAGCGCGGCTGCTGGGCCGGGTCGGCGATCAATTCGAAGATGTCCGCCGCCGGCGCGGAGACTTCTCGTTCCGCCGATACCACCCTGTCGATAGCTGCCATGGCCCCATCGAAACATCCGGCGCCCGTGTCGACAATCCGGCGGAGTCCCGCGTTCACTTCTGGGTGCCGATCGGCCCGGCGGGCGATTCGTCCCGACGCGGTTCCACGGGCGGTCCCGCGACCGCGCAGTTCACCTTGCACTGCGGCTCGGCGGCGGGGCCGGCCTCCCGCAGGGCGTCGTCGCGGACGGCTACCACTGTCAGCACCGCGGCCGCGGCCATCACGACCGCGCAGATCACCATGGCCTCGCGGAACCCGCGCTCGAAGGCGGCGGGGTCGGTGTAGGCCGCGCCGGTCAGGCCGGTCAACGGTGGAACAGCCGCTACCGCAAGCAATCCCGCCGCGCGCGCGACGGCGTTGTTGACGCCGCTGGCCACCCCCGCGTGGCGTTCGTCGGCGGTCGCCAGCACGGTCGCGGTCAGCGGGGCGACGGCCAGGGTGAGGCCGAGGCCGAACACGAGCGCGGCGGGCAGCACATCGGTGAGATAGGAGGCGTTCGAGCCGATTCGCATCATCAACACCATGCCGACGGCCGCCAGTGCGACGCCCGCGGCGATCGGGATGCGCGGCCCGATCCGCTGCGCCAGATCGCCCGAGCGGGCGGAGAACAACAGCATCAGTACGGTCGCGGGCAGCATCGCGGTCCCGGCCGCCATGGGGCTGAATCCGGCTACCACCTGCAGGGTGAGCACCAGGAGGAAGAACACCACACCCATCGCGCCGTACATGACGAAGGTGACCGCGTTGATCACGCTGAACTGCCGGGACGCGAAGATCTCCACCGGCAGCATCGGCGGCGGGCCGCCGGGCCGGCCGGCCCGGGCGTATCGCGCCGACCGCCGCCGCTCCACGAGCACGAAGGCGATCCCCGCGACGACGCCGACCGCCGCCGCGCCGACCACCGCCACCCGGCTGCTGCCGGGCTCGGCCGCCATGGTCAGCGCGTAGGTGATGCCCGCGAGGCACAGCGCCGCGAGAACCGCGCCGAGCACATCGAACCCTTCGTGGCCCGCGGTCCGCGCCGGCTGTCCGGCCACGTCGGCATCACCGACCGGACGCGGCGACTCGGTGCGCTCGCCCGCGCCGGGACGGGTCCGAGCGGCCGTGCTGCCGGCGGTTTCGGAACCGTACGTTTCCGGCACGTGTCGCGCTGCGACCAGCACGATCACCGCCGCCAGCGGAATATTCAGCAGGAACACCCAGCGCCACCCGGCCGCGCCGACCAGCCAGCCGCCGAGGAAGGGACCGATCGCACCCGCGACGCCGCCGAGACCGGACCAGGCGCCCACGGCGCGAGCGCGATCGGCCTTGACGAACGAGGCCTGGATGATGGCCAGTGAACCCGGTGTCAGCAACGCCCCGCCCACTCCCTGCAGGGCACGGGCGGCGATCAGCATCGGAATGCCCTGGGCCGCACCGCATATCGCCGAGGCCAGGGCGAACCACACCACCCCGACCAGGAAGATCCGCCGGCGCCCGAACCGGTCTCCCAGCGAACCGCCGAGCAGGATCAACCCGGCCAGCGTCAGGGTGTAGGCGTTGACGGTCCATTGCAGCCCGGCCATCGAAGTGCCGAATTCCTCGCCGATGCGCGGCAGCGCCACATTCACCACGGTCGCGTCCAGCATCGCCATACCCGATCCGAGCACGGTGGCGAGCAGCACCCAGCGACCGGAACCGGTGGACAACCGGATGGTGGCGACCATGTGCACACGGTAGTCGCCGGCACCGACGGGCGCCGGGTTATCCGGCGGCGCGCTCCGTGGCCCGGTCA
Source organism: Nocardia veterana NBRC 100344 (assembly GCF_000308855.1). Classification (GTDB taxonomy): domain Bacteria; phylum Actinomycetota; class Actinomycetes; order Mycobacteriales; family Mycobacteriaceae; genus Nocardia; species Nocardia veterana. The sequence continues at coordinate 29,240 of NZ_BAGM01000045.1, forward strand.
GTAGGCTGTTCACCATGACTGCTGGAACTGTCGGCGAAGTGGATACCGTGCGCGAGGCCGTGCACGACGCGGCTCGGCGGGCTCGGGTGGCGTCGCGGACGTTGGCGCAGCTGACGACCGCGCAGAAGGACGCGGCGCTGCATGCCGCGGCCGATGCCCTGCTCGCGGCGAAGGACACCGTGCTGGGCGCCAACGCCGAGGACATCGCGGCCGCCGAGGCGACCGGGACCGCGGCCTCGCTCCTGGACCGCTTGCGGTTGACGCAGGATCGCATCGACGGCATCGCCTCCGGGCTGCGGCAGGTCGCCGGCCTGCCGGATCCGGTCGGAGTGGTGCTGCGCGGATCGACTCTGGCCAACGGGCTGGAGATCCGGCAGGTGCGGGTGCCGCTGGGTGTGGTCGGAATGGTCTACGAGGCCCGCCCGAATGTCACCGTCGACGCCTTCGGACTGGCCCTGAAGTCCGGGAACGCGGCCCTGCTGCGCGGTTCGTCCTCGGCCGCGCGATCCAATGCCGCGCTGGTGGCGATCATGCGCGACGCCCTTGTGGCACAAGAGATTCCGGCCGACGCCGTCCAGTTGCTGCCGAGTGAGGACCGTTCCAGCGTGACCCATCTGATCCAGGCGCGCGGTCTGGTGGATGTGGTCATCCCGCGCGGTGGCGCCGGCCTGATCAACGCAGTGGTGCGCGATGCGCAGGTCCCGACCATCGAAACCGGCACCGGCAACTGCCATGTCTATGTCCACGCCGCCGCCGATCTCGAGATGGCGGAATCGATCCTGCTGAACTCCAAGACCCGCCGCCCCAGTGTCTGCAACACCGCCGAGACGGTGCTCATCGACCGTGCGATCGCCGACACCGCGGTGCCCCGCCTGATCGGCGCGCTGGAACGCGCCCAGGTGACGGTTCACGGCGATCTGCCGGGTCTGGTCCCGGCCACCGACGACGACTGGGCCGACGAATATCTCTCGCTGGATATCGCGCTGAAGGTCGTGGACGATCTCGACGCCGCGGTCGATCACATCAACGAATGGGGCACCGGGCACACCGAGGCGATCGTGACCGCCGACCTGAAGGCGGCGCGCGAATTCACCGCACGGGTGGACGCGGCCGCGGTGATGGTCAACGCTTCGACGGCATTCACCGACGGCGAACAGTTCGGGTTCGGCGCCGAGATCGGCATCTCGACGCAGAAACTCCACGCCCGCGGGCCGATGGCGCTGCCGGAGCTGACCTCGACCAAGTGGATCGTCTGGGGTGACGGCCAGATCCGGCCGAGCTGACTCGGCCCGGCCGGCCTCGGCCGAGCCGGTGGTCTCGCCGGCACCGGAGTATCGGATCCGGCCCGCGGGTGTGTACCGTCGTGAGCAGGTGTTCTTTACGGTGCATACCTGCTGTGGTCTGCGCTGTTGTTCGTCGATACGGGCGCCGGACCCGTCGAAGGAGGGCCACACACGTGCAGACGACTGTGCACGAGCCGATTTTCGCCTCGGTCGACGATGTGATCGATCGTCTCGCCGGCACCGGCTACCTGGCCGACAAAGCCACGGCGACCTCGGTGTTCCTGGCCGACCGGCTGGGTAAGCCGCTGTTGATCGAGGGTCCCGCCGGTGTCGGCAAGACCGAGCTGTCGCGCGCGGTGGCTCAGGTCGCCGACGCCGAACTGGTCCGGCTGCAGTGCTACGAGGGCATCGACGAGGCGCGGGCGCTCTACGAGTGGAATCACGCCAAGCAGATCCTGCGCATCCAATCCGCCACCTCGTCCGGCAACGCCGATGCCGGAAACGCCTGGGCCGATACCAAAGCCGACGTATTCAGCGAGGAATTCCTGCTACAGCGCCCGCTGCTGACCGCGATCCGGCGCACCGACCCGACCGTGCTGCTGATCGACGAGGCCGACAAGGCCGATGTCGAGATCGAGGGCCTCATGTTGGAGGTACTGAGCGATTTCGCGGTCACCGTCCCCGAACTGGGCACCATCACCGCGACCCGGCGCCCGTTCGTGGTCCTCACCTCGAACGCCACCCGGGAGCTGTCCGAGGCGTTGAAACGCCGCTGCCTCTACCTGCACATCGACTTTCCGGACGAGGAACTCGAGCGTCGCATCCTGGCCAGCCGGGTTCCCGACCTCGAGCCCGCCATCGCCGCACAGCTGGTCCGGGTCGTGCACGTGCTGCGCGGAATGCAGTTGAAGAAGCTGCCCTCGGTCGCCGAATCCATCGACTGGGCCCGCACGCTGCTGGCCCTGGGGCTGAAGGATCTGGACGACAAGACGGTGCGCGCGACGCTCGGGGTGGTGCTCAAACATCAGAGCGATCACCAGCGCGCCCTCGCCGAGTTGAAATTGGCCTGATCGTGTCCGGTAAGCGCACCTCACCGCGCGCGCTGGTATCCGCCGCGCTGCGTGGCGGGTCCGCACCCGCGTCCGCAGCGGCGCCCGAGCCGGGGCAGATCGCCCCGCACGGATTGTCCGGACACGTGGTGGGCTTCGTGGAGGCATTGCGCGCCAGGGGAATTCCGGTCGGCCCGTCGGAGACCGTCGATGCCGGCCGGGTGCTCACCGTGGTCGATCTGATGGATCGCGAGATGCTGCGCGAGGGGCTGGCCTGCGCGCTGCTGCGCCGCCCCACCCAGCGTGCCACCTTCGACGGCCTGTTCGAGCTGTGGTTTCCCGCTGCGCTGGGGGAGCGGTCCGGCGCCGAGGACATCGAGCTGCCGCGGCGGGCCGACGGGGACATCGATCTGTTCGAACTGCGGCGGATGCTCGCCGAGATGCTGGCCGCCGAACCAACCGGTGAGCAGACCCGGCAGCTGCAGAATCTGGCCGCGCAGATGGTCGAGCAGATGGGGCAGTACCAGTCCGCGAACGGGCCCTCCTTCTCGGCGTATCAGACGCTGAAGGATGTGCAGCCCGAGGTACTGATCAGCAAGATCCTCGCGGGTTTGGCTGCCGGACAGAACAATTCGGAATTCGACACCGAGGTCGCCCGCCGCGCCGCCCGCGAGCGGGTCAAAGCCTTCCGTGGCACGGTCGAGGCCGAGACCCGCCGCCGGGTCGCCGAGCGGCTGGGCCGCGAGCGGGTCGCCACCTACGGCGTGCAACGTCAGGCCGAAGACGCCGATTTCCTGCGGATCTCGGAGAACGAACTGGCCGAATTGCGGCGCGGTTCGCAGCGGCTGGCCCGGGTGCTGGCATCGCGCCTGGCCGCGCGCCGCCGCCGTTCCCGGCGCGGGGAGATCGATCTGCGCAAAACGCTGCGCAAGTCGATGTCGACCGGCGGCGTGCCGATCACGCTGCAGACGCGCAAACCGCGACCCGGCCGTCCCGATCTGGTGTTGCTGTGCGATATTTCGGGCTCGGTCGCCGGATTCTCCAGTTTCACCATGCTGCTGGTGAATTCGCTGCGCGAACAATTCTCCCGGGTGCGAATCTTCGCCTTCGTCGACCGGGTGGACGAGGTGACCCACATCTTCGATCAGGTCACCCCGCTGGACCAGGTGACCCGGCGCATCTTCACCGAAACGAAGGTGGTCGGATTCGAAGGCCATTCCGACTACGGGGCGGCGCTGCGGGGATTCGCGCAGGAGTGGCCCGATGTGGTGACCAGCCGCACCTCGCTGCTGATCCTCGGTGATGCCCGAACCAACTACCGCGACCCGGCGCTGGACACGCTCGCCGAGCTGGTCCAGGTGGCCAAACACGCGCACTGGCTCAATCCGGAGGCCGAGAAGATGTGGGGCACCGGCGATTCCGCCGCGAATCGGTACGCCGAGGTGGTCGAGATGCACGAATGCCGTTCGGCACGTCAGCTGACCGGAGTGGTGAGCCGGCTGCTACCGGTGTAGCGAGCGAGGAGGGTCATGAGCGATCTGCTGCGATACTGCCTCACCAAGCCGGGCGCCTGGCGCGACGAACCCTGGGAGGGCGATGTGGTCGCGAAGGTCGGCGACAAGATCTTCGCCTTCGTCGGCTCCGATGCGGTGACGCTGAAATGTGGCCGCAGCCGGCTCGAGGCCGACGAGTTTGTGCACATCTACCCCGATGAGGTCAGCGCATCGGCCTATATCGGGCGCTACGGCTGGAACACGATTCGGTTGGGGGGAGCGGTGTCCGATGCCGAAGTGCACGAATTGATCGATCAGTCCTACGCCGAGATCGTGGCGAAACTACCCAAATCCAAGCGTCCGCAGGGATAGCCGGCGGTCTGCCGCGCGGGTGCGCCACCATCAGCGGCTGTTAAGCACTTCCCAAGCCGGACCGCCGATCATTCGCGCGTGCCGAGCCCATCGGGGGAGTTCGCCGACGAATTCCCCGCCGCCCATCCGAGCGTCCCCGCGGCGCAACGACGTTCCCACGGGTCGGAGGCCGTTCGTTGAGTGCCGAATCCGACCCGTTCCGGGACGAGGGGGACATGCGCGAGCTGACCGAGGCCGCGATCGCGCGGCTGCGGGCCGACCCCGCGGCCGCCGAGCGCATGCTGCGGCAGGCGGTCGATATCGGTTCCGGTGTGCTGTCGGATCGGCAGCTGGCCAGGCTGGCCTCGCTCGTGGTCACAGCGGTCGCCCAGCAGCGCGGCCGCGAGGACGATCTGGCCGCCGCCGCCTTGGCCGCTGCCCACCGCTGGATGGACGTCTCCGCCGCCGACGCCGCCCATCACACCGTGCTCGCCGCCCGCGTGCATTACCGACGGGGGCGCTACCGGTCGGCCCTGCCGCTCCTCGCGAGTGCGCTGAGCGCTGCGGAACTGCCCTATCCGCCGGAGGAGATCGCCGTGCTCTACGAACAACTCGGCCACTGCCTGCAGCAGGGCCGTCGGTATCGCGCCGCCGCGCGCGCCTACCGCTCGGGCGCGGCGGTCGTCGTCGGCCGGTCCCAGTGGGCCGAACTGCACGGTGACCTGGTCGGTGCTGCCGCTCGAGCGGAACTGCGGGCCCGCGGTCCCGTGGCGTGGGTGCGCGAAGGGGCGGCCGCGCGGTGGCAGCGGTGGACTCACCGCGCTCGACGGCGGTAGCCGAGGACATCGCCGGGCGGACGCCGCGGCACATCGCAGGACAGTGTGCGCGGGCGCGATCGGGCGGATCGGCCGACGAGACCGACTCGGTTCGGGCCCGCCCAGTAAGCTCGGCATTCGTGCAAAACACAGGTCGGCGCAAACTGGGCGTGATGGGCGGTACCTTCGATCCGATCCATCACGGGCATCTGGTTGCCGCCAGCGAGGTCGCCAACCGGTTCGACCTCGATGAAGTGATCTTCGTACCCACCGGGCAGCCGTGGCAGAAGTCGTCGCGGCAGGTCTCGCCCGCGGAGGACCGCTATCTGATGACGGTTATCGCCACCGCCTCCAATCCGCGGTTCTCGGTCAGCCGCGCGGACATCGACCGGGAGAAGGCCACCTACACCGTCGACACCCTGCGTGACCTGCAGAATCAGCATCCCGATGCCGATCTGTACTTCATCACGGGTGCGGACGCGCTGGCCAGCATCCTGACATGGCAGGATTGGGCGGAACTGTTCGAGCTGGCGAAGTTCGTCGGGGTGAGCCGTCCGGGGTACGAATTGAATGTCGACCACCTCGAGGAGCATCTGCGAAATCAGCCGGCCGACGCGGTCACCGTCATCGAGATCCCGGCTCTGGCGATCTCGTCGAGCGAATGCCGTCGCCGCGCCGCCGAGGGGCGCCCGGTGTGGTACCTCGTTCCGGACGGCGTCGTGCAGTACATATCGAAACGGCACCTGTACGTGCCGGGAGGGAACGGGAAGGTGTGAGCCGATGACCGCATCAGCGCAAGCGGTGGAGATGGCGCGGGTCGCCGCGCGGGCCGCCGACGAGAAGTTGGCGACCGATGTCGTCGTCCTCGATGTCTCCGATCAGCTGGTGATCACCGACTGCTTCGTCATCGCCTCCGCGCCGAACGAGCGCCAGGTCAACGCGATCGTCGACAACGTCGAGGAGAAGTTGCGTCTCGCCGGGCACAAGCCGGTCCGCCGCGAGGGCACCCGGGAAGGGCGCTGGGTGCTGCTGGACTACGTCGATGTGGTGGTACACATCCAGCACAGCGACGAGCGCAATTTCTATGCGCTGGAACGATTGTGGAAGGACTGCCCGCAGGTCGAGGTCCCGGGCCTGGCGGCCCCGGCACCGGCGAGCGGTAGCGGGGACCCCGCGTGAACGACAGGCCCGAAGGTGGTGCGGCACCGGCCGGTTCGCGGGCGACGAAGTATCCGGGGGTGCGGCGGCTGATCCTGTTGCGGCACGGGCAGACCGAATGGAACGCCGTCGACCGCATGCAGGGCCAGATCGACACCGAACTCAGCGAATTGGGCCGTCGCCAGGCGAAAGACGCTGCGCGCGAACTGGTCTCCCAGGACGCCATCGCGATCGTGTCCTCGGATCTGCGCCGCGCCTACGACACCGCTCTGGCGCTCGCCGAACACAGCGGCCTCGAGGTGGTGCGGGATCCGCGGCTGCGGGAAACAAGTCTCGGCGACTGGGAGGGCATGGACCATCTCGAGGTGGACGCGCAATATCCGGGTGCGCGCAAGGCCTGGCGGCTCGATCCCACCGTCACCCCGCCGGGCGGGGAGAGCAAACTCGAGGTCGGCGCCCGCGCGCTGCCGGTGGTTCGCGAACTGTTCGCCGAGCGGGCCGACTGGCCCGGCCGTACCATCATCCTGGTCGCGCACGGCGGGCTGATCGCGGCCCTGACCGCCGCGCTGCTGGAACTGCCCGAGCACAAGTGGCCGATTCTGGGCGGATTGGCCAATACCAGCTGGGTGCAGCTGAGCAGCCACGGTCCGGGCATCGAGCAGCCGGGATGGCGGCTGGATGTGTGGAATGCGGCGGCGAAGGTAGCTCCTGATGTCCTCTGAACGCTCCTCCGACGACCGGGACGAACCGGTCCGGCAGGTATCCGACGCACTGTTGCGCAAGGCGTCCGAAGGTCCGGTTCGGCGCCTGCCGGATGCGTTGTTCGGCGGCCCGAGCGTGCCCGCGGAACCGGTCGAGGAATCCGCTGCGGAATCCGGATCTCCGGATGCGGACGAGGACGGCGGTTCCACCGGTCCGCCAGGGGAACACACGGGGCCGACCGCAACGCCGCAAGCAGCGGTCGACGCCGTCTCCGGAATCGACGAAGCGGTATCCGCCGCGGACTCCGTCCCCGCTCTCGGCGGGAATACCGAACCGGTTGCCGCATCGGGGAATTCGGACCGGCCGGTGCTGGTCGTGATCGCCGATTCGCTGTCGTACTTCGGCCCGAAGGGCGGACTGCCCGCCGACCATCCCCGGATCTGGCCGAATCTGGTAGCGGCGGAACTGGATTGGGACGTCGAGCTGGTGGCTCGGATCGGCTGGACCTGCCGGGACGCCTACTGGGCGCTGATCGGTGATCCCCGGGTGTGGGCAGCGGTCCCGCGCGCCGGCGCGGTGGTGCTGGCGACCGGTGGGATGGACACGCTGCCCTCGCCGCTGCCGACCGCGCTGCGCGAACTGATCCGCTATGTGCGGCCGCCGGTGCTGCGTCGCCAGGTGCGCACCGGATATCAATGGCTACAACCGCGACTGTCGAAACTCGGCCGGCCGGTGGCGCTTCCGCCGCATGTCAGCATCGACTACCTGGAACAATCGCGCCACGCCCTGGCGCAGTTGCGACCCGATCTGCCCGTCGTCTCGGTGCTGCCCTCGGTACACGACTGCGAGGCCTACGGCCGGGTGCACGCCGGTCGCGAGCCCGCGGTGCGCGCGCTGCGCGAGTGGTCGGCGAAAACCGGTGTGCCGCTGGTGGATCTGGGGGAGGCCGTGCGGGACGACATCTTCTCGGGTGCGGCGAATCCGGACGGTATCCACTGGGGGTGGGAGGGCCATGCGGCGGTGGCGCGGGCCATGGTGAAGGTGCTGGCGGAGGTACGCGCGGTCGAGGCCGGTGCATGAACCGGTCCGGATGAGCCATGGCCGTTGTCGTGGTGACCGATTCGGCGGCGAGCGTCCCCGCCGAACTGGTATCGGAACTGGGCATCGTGGTGGTGCCGTTGCATGTGCTGGTCGATGATCGAGCCATGTCGGAGGGCGTCGACGACTGCGAGATCGACTACGGTTCCTCGACGGTGACGACGTCCTCGGCCTCGCCGGGGGAACTGCGCGCGGCCTACGAGCACGCCTGGGAACTCAGCGCCGGAGACGGCGTGGTGGCGGTCCACATCTCCCGGCAGCTGTCGGCCACCTGGGAGGCCGGCCGGCAGGCGGTGCAGGATATGGACGCCGGGCACCGGGTGCGGCTGGTGGATTCCCTGAGCGCGGGACTGGGCACCGGCCTGCCGGTACTCGCGGCGGCGCGCCGAGCCCGGGCGGGCGCGACGCTGGACGTCGTCTACGACACCGCGGTGGCGGCGGCCGGCCGTTCGCGCACCTTCATCGTCGTCAACCGGACCGAGCAGTTGCGGCGCGGTGGGCGGCTGAGCACCGCCGCGATGTTCTTCGGCACCGAATTGGTGACCAAGCCGATTCTGCAGATCGTGGACGGCAAACTCGAGCTGCGGGAGAAGGCCCGCACGCGATCCAAGGCATTCGCGAAACTCGTTGCCGCAGCGGTCGATGCGGCCGGGGACGACGGCGCCGCGGTCGCGGTCCAGCACCTCGGTGCGGCTACCGCCGCCGCGACCGTCGCGGCGCAACTCGGTGAGCTGATTCCCGGGCTGCGGGAACTGGTCACGGCGGAATTCGGGCCCACGCTCGGCGTGCACGTGGGCGTCGGGGCAGTGGGCGTGCTGGTCGTGCCGGGCGGTTGCGGCTGATCGGTCGGCAGTAGCCACCGACAGATACGGTGGCCGGACGTCCTGTTGTCCACAGGCTGGGCCACTGTCCCCAGACATTTCGAAAGCCCAGGTCGCGCCGCGGATCTCGGGCCTCGTCCCGCCTAGCGTGACGGCATGGCGCGAAATGAGGAACGGACCCGGCTACGGTGGCGGCTCGGCGAGGTATCGGCGCGAACAGTGGGCACCCTCGGTCACGACGGCGAGCGGACGGCCGCCGCCGGAGCGTGGGATCTCGCGGAACCTCCGCCGGCATCGGATAGCCGACATCGGCCTGCGGGGTGGCGCGGTTCCGGCGCGCCGACCCGGCAGACCTCGAGGAGCGCGGGCGGCTCGAAATCAGCGCTGGCCGCGAAGAGTTCGGGGACCGCCGAGAGCTCGGGATCCGCTCATGCGGCGGCTGCTGCGTCCGCGACCGCCCGGCTCGCACCCGGCGGATCGAGACCGCGCCGCGGCACCGGCGAACCGCCCTCGGCCGAGGAATACGCCCAGGATTCGTCCGTCGAACCGCCGGCACCGGCTTCGCTGACCGAATCTGCCGAGGGACCACGGTTTCCGCAATGGCTCAGCGAGCCGGTCGGGTCCGTGACGCTCTGGCAGCGCCTACGTCCGGACCGGTTGCGTGCCGTCCGCGTGGACCCGGGCCGGCGGGGCGTCCTCGCCTTGGCCGCGGTGGGGGTTGCCGCGGTGATCGTCGCCGCGGCGGCCGCCCACCGCGACGATCCGGCCGCGGCTCCGGTCGCACCCCTGCCCGCGCTTCGGACCGATGCACCGGAGCGTGCGGCCGCCGCTGCACCGGGTGAGGGCGGTGGCCTCGCCGTGCGAGCCGAACCCGGCGCCCGACCCCCGACGGTGGCACCCGGTGCCGACGCACCGGTCGGGGCGGACCTGGTGGTGAGTGTGATCGGATTGGTCGACCACGCCGGCTTGCTGCACCTGCCACTCGGCGCCCGGGTGGCCGATGCCGTCGCGATGGCGGTCGCGCGGGAGGGTGCGGATCTGACCAGCCTGAACCTGGCTCAGCGCCTCGCCGACGGGGACCAGATCGTGGTCGGGGCGCCGGGGCCCGCGGGCGAACCCCGGCTGGGATCCATGGTCGTTTCCGGCGCCCCGCACGGTGCCGCTCCGGCCGGTGGGGGATCGGCCCCGGCGCCCAAGGTGAACCTCAACACCGCGAGTGAGCAGGAGCTCGACGGGCTGACCGGCGTCGGACCGACCACCGCCGCGGCCATCCTGGCCTGGCGCAGTCGGCACGGCCGGTTCACCAGCATCGACCAGTTGGCGGAGGTGACCGGCATCGGCCCGGCGAAACTGAAGCGCCTCCGGGACCAGGTCACGCTGTGAGCACGGGATCGGAGGACACCTCCGTGCTCGGGGAGCCCGCGGGGGCGACGGACCCCACCCAGCTGGACGCCCGCCTGTTACCGTCCGCGCTGGCCTGCTGGGCGGTGACGATCGTGGCCGTTGCGACGGGCTGGCGGGTGGGCGTCGGAGTTGCTGCGGCACTGGGTCTTTCGGCTGCCGGAGTCGGACTCTGCCTCCTGCGCGGCCTGATTCGGCCGGGACGTCGGACGCTCGCCTGTACGGTGCTCGCCGCGTTGACCGCGGCCGGCGGGTTCGCGGTGGCCGCCTCCTGGCAGGAGCACCGGGCGAGTACTCATCCACTGGGCCGGTTACCGGCCGGGACGGTCGTGACCGCGGAGGCGATCAACGGAGATTCGAAACCGTTGCCGGCCCGCTCGTTCGGTGGGCGCCAGTGGATGATGCGTGCCACCGTCCGGGAGTTCCGTTCCGGCGCGACGACCGTACGCACGCCGGCGGCGGTCACGGTGATCACGCCGGAACGAACCTGGTCCGAACTGGTGCCGGGACAGCGGGTGGTCTTCCGCGCTCGCGTCGACCGGCCCTGGCGGCACGATCTGACGGTCGCGGTCCTGCGTGCGCAGGGTCCACCGAGTGCCGTCGGACCACCCTCGTGGTGGCAATCCGCGGCGGCGACGGTGCGCACCAATCTGGCCGCCGCGGCGCAGCGGGCACTTCCGCCCGACGCCGCCGGCGTGCTGCCCGGGCTGGTCGACGGCGACATCTCCCACCTGCCAGATCACGTGCGAGCGGACTTCCAGGCCGTCGACCTCACTCACCTGCTGGCCGTGTCCGGTACCAATGTGTCGATCACTCTGGCCGGTGTCCTGCTGGCCACTCGAGCGTTGACCTTGGACCCGCGGTGGAGCGCCGCGGCCGCGGGGCTGGCGCTGCTGGGGTTCGTCGTGCTCGCACGTCCCTCCCCGTCGGTGCTCCGGGCCGCGGTGATGGGGTCGATCGCGGTGCTCGCGCTGTTCACCGGGCGACGTAAACAGGCGTTGCCGGCGCTGTGCGCGGCAGTTCTCGTCCTGACCGGAATCTGGCCGCAGTTGGCGGTGGATATCGGATTCGCCCTGTCGGTATTGGCCACCGCCGCCCTCATCCTGCTGGCGCCGGTCTGGTCGGCGTGGCTGGAACGCCGCGGTTGGCCGGGACCGGTGGCCGAGGCGTTCGGGGTGGCGGCCGCCGCGTTCGCGATCACCACGCCGATCATCGCCGCACTCACCGGACATCTCAGCGGTGTGGCGATCGTGGCGAATGTGCTGGTCGAACCGGTCGTCGCCCCGATCACCCTGCTCGGCGTGATCGCCGCCGGGGTGGCGTGGATATCGCAGCCCGCCGCGGTATGGGTGCTCGATCTGGCCGAACCGTTCCTGTGGTGGCTGCTCGTCGTCGCCGAACACGCGGCAGCACTGGGCATTTCGCTTCCGTTGCCGACCGGCGCGACCGGCGCCCTGCTGGCCGCCGGACTGGTCGCCGTCACGGTGGCCGCGCTCGGTGTGTTCGGCACGCGTCGAAGACCGAAGCCCCGGGTGTCGGGCCGGGCCTCGGCCCACCGCACGCCGGGCCTTCCGAACGTGTCGCCGGGCACCCGTAGGATCGTGCCGTGACCGATCACCTCGCTGCCCTGCATCTGGTACTCGGTGAGGAGGAATTGCTCATCGAACGGGCGGTCGCCTCGATCGTGGCGCGGGCACGGGCCGCCACTTCCGACCCCGACGCGCTGCCGGTGGATCGGCTGCGGGCCGGCGATGCGAGTTCGGCCGAATTGGCCGAACTGCTGAGCCCGTCGCTGTTCGCCGAGGATCGGGTGATCGTGCTCGAGTCCGCGGCCGAGGCGGGGAAGGATGCGGTCGCGTTGATCACCGCCGCGGCGGGCGATCTGCCCGACGGAGTGGTTCTGGTGGTGCTGCACACCGGCGGCGGTCGCGCGAAGGCGCTCGCGCCCGCGCTGCAGAAGGCCGGTGCGCAGGTGCACAGTTGCGCCAAGATCACCAAGGCGGCCGAACGAAACGAGTTCGTACGCAACGAATTTCGCACGGCGGGGGTGCGGATCTCCGCCGAGGTGGTGCAGGCGGTGGTCGAGGCCGTGGGGTCGGATCTGCGCGAGCTGGCGGCGGCCTGCTCGCAGCTGGCGGCCGATACCGGCGGCAAAGTGGATATCGCGGCGGTGCGGCGCTATTACTCCGGGCGCGCGGAGGTCACCGGTTTCGAGGTCGCCGAACTCGCCGTCGCCGGCGATCGCCCGGCCGCGATGGAAGCCCTGCGCTGGGCCACCGACCGCGGGGTGCCGGCCGTACTTCTTGCCGACGCCCTGGCCGATTCGGTGCATACCATCGCCCGAGTCGGCTCGGCCGGTCGCGGTGACCCGTTCGCTCTGGCCTCCCAGCTCGGGATGCCGCCGTGGAAGGTGAAGAAGGCACAGGCTCAGGCACGCGGTTGGAACGCCGCCACCATCGGCACCGCGCTGCAGGTGGTGGCTGCCCTGAATGCCGACGTCAAAGGCGGTGCGGCCGATACCGATTACGCCCTCGAACACGCCCTGGCGCGCATCCTGGACCTGCATTCCGCGCGCTGACGGCGCCGGCGTCCCGCGCAGACGCGACTATCGGCGGTTGTGCGCGATGATCTCGCCGACCAGTGCCGGGCCGGGGAAATCCATCATCACGACGCCCGCCGAGATATCGGGACGACCCCGCAGGTAGTCGAGGGCGCGCTGATTCTCGAAGGTCGCGTAGCGATCGGGAAATTTGCTCGGGTCGGGTACACCGGAGGCCGACAGATAGTCCATCGACAGCACGGTCCCGCCGTGGGCGGCGATCGAGCCGAGATGGGTCGCGACGGCCGCCCATTTGTCCTCCCGGCTCGGCCCGTTCCACATGTCCTGCACATCCAGCGGCAGCCCGCGCTGATCGATGCCGTCGGCGCACAACACCACCAACTGTCCCCGCACGTCCCCTATCCGCGGTATCGCCGCGCGGCCGATCGCCGCGGGCCGCCAGACACTCCGATGGGCGTTCAGATAGCGATCGATCAGCGCCGAGTCGGGGGGCCGGGATTCGGCATCGGAACACTGAAAAGGCTTGCCGTCGTTGGTGCATTCGGCCTTGAGCCGCATCAGCACGAGCTCGTGCGGATGCCGGGACAGGAACTGCTCGGTCGCCTCCAGCACCCGATCCAGATCCACGTGCTGCGAGAAACCGCCGTGCTGGACGGTCAGCTCGCCTGCCTCGTCGCGTCGCACACGGATGTCGAGTGCGCGGACACCGGCTTCGAGCTGCGTGCCGAGGGTGCGTATCGAGGCGCAGCCGGGATCGGCACATCCGGAGTCGAATGTCTCCTGGGTGACCACCGCCGGTCCGGCCTTACCGCCGTGGATCGACATCGTGTCGTGGGTACCGGGAACGGAGAGGGCACTGATCGGCAGGTCGTCGGGTAGCGCACTCATCCAGTCGGGATTGTGTGCGGTGTCCAGGCGGCCGGTGGCGCCGGTATCCGCCCGGGGCAGGCCCGCGGCCTCGGTGTCCGGCGTGGCCGATGCCGGGACCGACTGTGCCGCGGCGACCGGCTGTGCCGCCGGCGGCATCGCTCGACCACAGCCGCTCAGGACGGTGCCCACCAGTACGGCGACAGCGACGACCGGAAACGACTTCGTGCGAAACTCCCCACCCGACACCCGATTACGGTAGCCGACGGGAACGTGGTGGCCAAACGGAGCCAACGACAAAAGCCGCCGTGGTCATCTGCGATGCAGATCCTCTGCCACGGCGGCGTTGCGAATGCTGTGGTGCGGCGGTTGGCCGCCTCGAATCCGGCGACTGCCGGATCGGATCGTCAGCCCAGCTTGTTGTAGGCCAGCGACAGTGCGGACTTCTTGTTGGCAGCCTGGTTGGCGTGGATGACGCCCTTCGAGGCGGCCTTGTCCAGGCTGCGGCTCGCCGAACGCATCAGCTCGAGCGCCTTGTCCTTCTCGCCCGCCGCGGCGGCCTCGCGGAACTTGCGGATGGAGGTGCGCAGCGCGGACTTGACCGACTGGTTGCGCACCCGCGCCGCCTCGTTGGTACGGATCCGCTTCATCTGGGACTTGATGTTGGCCACGCGTGTTTCCTCTGATTCCTTCTCGTCAGTGATGTCTGTGAAAAGTCTCTGGGCGCCCTACACGAAAACAGGTAGCGCTGCGCCGACGATCGAGGTTACCAGTTGCCCCGCCGCGAAGTGAAATCGCGGTGCCCGTCCCCGGGCCGGCCGGCTGCCGCCGCGGATCCGCTACCTGCTCGCGACATGCTGATCGGCGTCGTTGTGCGCCCGGGTGCGCTCCCGTAGCGTCCGATCGGGACGACCGTACTGGTCGTCCGGTGAATTTCCTGGATCTCCGCGTAGTACCGGCTCGAAGCACAGCTCGACGATGGGAAGGGTGGCAGATGTCTCCGACTGCTCAGGAAGTGATCGAAGATGTAGTCGAACAGCGGGAAGTCTCGCTGGCTCGAAAACTGGTGGCCGAGGCGATCGGCACTTTCGTACTGGTTCTCGGCGGTGTCGGTACCGCCGTCTTCGCCGGAAGCCGAGTGGGGGCGCTCGGCGTCGCGCTGGCTTTCGGTTTCTGCCTGTTGCTGCTGGTGTATGCGATCGGGCCGATCTCCGGATCGCACGTCAATCCCGCGGTGACGATCGGGCAGTTGGTGATGGGCCGGATCAGCTGGCTCACCGCCGTCTACTACTGGGTGGCTCAACTGGTGGGCGGGTTCGTCGCCGGTGCGGTGATCTTCGCCATCGCGACGGACCTGCCTTCCTACCACCGCGCCTCCGACGGTCTGGGCGCCAACGGGTGGGGTGCGCACAGCCCGTCGAAGATGCAGGTGAGCGGGCCGATCGCGACCATCACGCAGGACGGTTACGGCCTGGCGGCGGCCATCACCGTCGAGGTGTTGCTGACCGCCCTGCTGGTCTTCGTGGTGCTCGCCTCCACCGACCGGATCTCGCATGTGCCGATGTCGGGGCTCAGCATCGGCATCACCCTCGCGGTGATCCACCTGATCGCCATTCCGATCGACAACACGTCGGTGAACCCGGCTCGCAGCCTGGCGGTCGCTCCGTATCAGGACGGTGCCATCGCCCAGGTCTGGGTCTTCGTCGTCTTCCCGCTGATCGGCGGCGTGCTGGGAGCCTTGGTCTACAGCATGTTGTTCGGCCGCGACCGGCACCTCGCGGACTGATCCGCTCCGACGAATCCGGTCGCCGGGTGCGGCCGGATTCGTCGTTTCCGGGTGCGTTCCGGATGGTTTCGACACCCGGGCCGCGGCGCTGCTGCGCCTCAGCCCCAGTGGTACTCCGCGCACAGCCGATGCGCGATCCGGTCGAAGGTTTTGCGCGGCAGAATCGCGCCTTCGCGCCGGATCCCGGCCTCCGGGACGTCGAGGACCCGATCCAGCCGGACCCAGCTGTCGCGACCCTCGTAATCCCACGGTCCCGCGCCGATTCCGATCCAATCGGGCTGGCCCTCGCGGGCCGGATTCGACGAAAGCATCAGTCCCAGCAGGGTTTTGCGCTCCCGCCCGACCACCAGGACCGGGCGGTCCTTACCGTTGGCCGGATCCTCCTCGTAGGGGACCCAGGTCCACACGATTTCGCCCGGGTCGGCGCGGCCGTCGATCTGGGGGCAGTAGACGATCTGGCGGGCCCGCTCGCGGGTGGGCACCGGCGCGGAGGCCGCCGGTCGCACCACCACGGGCTGCTTGCGCCGGCCGAGGGCCCGGTCGAACATCGCCGAGCGCTGCATCCGGTCGACGAGCTTCGGTGCCTGCTTCTTGACGATCCGGGGCCCCTGCTCCTTGGCAATGGTCCCCAACTGCTTGCCCAGAGAGCTCCATGTGCTGGCCATGTTCGCAGAGCTTAACGGCGGCCGGCGACCATCTCATCCCGTCCCGGATCCGCTTGTGCCCGCAGCGAATCGACTGTGCCGTCACTCACATCGGCGGCGGCCGTGACCGACGCCCGGCAGCGGTCGCGGCCGACGGTCGCCGGTGCGTGCACGACCACGCGGTATGCGCACGTAGACTGCCGCATGGCGACTTATCGACTTGTTCACGGGTAGGAGTGTCCCATCAGCACGTTTGCCGACACGACGTTCACCGATCCCGCGCGGATCCGGAACTTCTGCATCATCGCGCATATCGACCACGGGAAATCGACCCTGGCCGACCGGATGCTGCAGCTGACCGGTGTGGTCGAGGAACGGCAGATGCGTGCGCAGTATCTGGACCGGATGGATATCGAGCGGGAACGCGGTATCACCATCAAGGCGCAGAACGTGCGGCTGCCCTGGAAGATCGATACCGCGGACGGACCGGAAGACTACGTCCTGCACCTGATCGACACCCCCGGTCACGTCGACTTCACCTACGAGGTCTCGCGGGCGCTGGAAGCGTGTGAAGGCGCGATTCTGCTGGTCGACGCCGCCCAGGGCATCGAGGCGCAGACGCTGGCGAACCTGTACCTGGCCCTGGACAAGGATCTCGAGATCATTCCGGTGCTGAACAAGATCGACCTGCCGGCCGCCGATCCCGACCGCTACGCGGCGGAGCTGGCCCACATCGTCGGCTGTGAGCCCGAGGACGTGCTGCGGGTTTCGGGGAAGACCGGTGTCGGTGTTCCCGAACTGCTGAACAAGGTGATCGAGGTCGTGCCGCCGCCGGTCGGCGAGGCCGACGCCCCCGCTCGGGCGTTGATCTTCGATTCGGTCTACGACACCTACCGCGGTGTCGTCACCTACGTCCGCGTGGTCGACGGCAAGCTCACCCCGCGTCAGAAGATCAAGATGATGTCCACCGGCGCCACCCACGAGCTGCTCGAGATCGGCATCGTCTCGCCCGAGCCCAAGCCGACCCAGGGCCTCGGCGTCGGCGAGGTGGGGTACCTCATCACCGGTGTGAAGGATGTGCGTCAGTCCAAGGTCGGCGACACCGTCACCACCGCTCGCGACGGCGCCACCGAGGCGCTCACCGGTTACCGGGAGCCCCGGCCGATGGTCTACTCCGGCCTGTATCCGGTCGATGGCTCCGACTATCCGGATCTGCGCGACGCGCTGGACAAACTGCAGCTCAACGATGCCGCGCTCACCTATGTGCCGGAGACCTCGGTGGCGCTGGGCTTCGGATTCCGCTGCGGCTTCCTCGGTCTGCTGCATATGGAGATCACCCGGGAACGCCTGCAGCGCGAGTTCAATCTGGACCTGATCTCCACCGCGCCGAACGTGATCTACCGGGTGATCATGGAGGACGGCACCGAACATGTGGTCACCAATCCGTCGTTCTGGCCGGAGGGCAAGGTACGGCAGATCTTCGAGCCGGTGACCAAGTGCACGATCATCGCGCCGAGTGAATTCGTCGGCACGATCATGGAGTTGTGCCAGTCCCGCCGTGGCGAGTTGCTCGGCATGGACTACCTGTCCGAGACCCGGGTCGAGATGCGCTACACGCTGCCGATGGCGGAGATCATCTTCGACTTCTTCGACTCGTTGAAGTCGCGCACCCGTGGCTACGCCTCGCTCGACTACGAGGAGGCGGGCGAACAGGAGGCCGCGCTGGTCAAGGTGGACATCCTGCTCCAGGGCGAGGCGGTCGACGCGTTCTCCGCGATCGTGCACAAGGATGCCGCCCAGGCCTACGGCCACAAGATGACCACCAAACTGCGCGAGCTCATCCCACGGCAGCAGTTCGAGGTGCCGATCCAGGCGGCGATCGGATCGAAAGTAATTGCGCGCGAGAATATTCGGGCGATCCGCAAGGATGTGCTGGCCAAATGCTACGGCGGTGACATCTCGCGTAAGCGCAAACTGCTGGAGAAGCAGAAGGAGGGCAAGAAGCGCATGAAGACCATCGGACGGGTGGACGTGCCGCAGGAAGCCTTCGTGGCCGCGCTCTCCACCGATTCGTCATCCGACAAGCCGAAGAGGTAGGGTCGACGGTTCCGGGGAGTTAACTGGACCATTGACCGAGTCAATCGCCGGTTGGTCTCGGGACCGTTGTGCCGGGCCGTCCTCGACGGGATGGGTGGCACAGCTGTGTCCTGTCATTGTCCGGTGGGGAGAAAACCTGAAGGATGTGACAGGCATGTTTTCCGGAAATAAGGTGTAAAAGAGGCCGAATTCGGTAAGTCCCCGTTCGGTTTCGAACGCAGAACACTGAGAGCGGAGTTTCTATGTCGCGTGAGCTGCCCTTCGACGACGATGCGGACGCGGGCGATCACGCGAGTGATGCCGCCTATCGCGTCGCGACGGGCGTCGCGCGGGTGGCTCGGGCCGGTGCGTATGTCACCGGCGGGGCGCTGATCGCCTCGAACGGCTCTCCGGCCCCGGAAAACGAGTCGCACAACAGTCACATCACCGGCTGGTCGACCGCCGATCCGCATCAGGACGCGCCGAGTCCCGTTGTGACATATCCGGATCCGTCACCCGATTCGGTGCCGCCGGACCTGGGCACCTCCGCCCCGAACACGCCGCCCGCGGCGGCGCCCGCCCCGGTGGATCCGCCCGCCGCGCACGGCTACAGCGGCTTCCAGGTGCCATACGCCGACGGTCGGACGGTCGCCCCCGGTGCCGGGGAGACCCCCGGCGACGGGTCGTATACCTTGCCCGGCACCGACTACACCGTGCCGGGCGCCGGCTACGGATTCGACGGCACCGAGTACGCGAACCCGGGATACTATGCGGGCCAAGATTTTTGGCAGCCGGGCCGGCACCCCGCCGCCGCGCCTGCCCATGACGCCGTGCCCGGCGCCGGCGCTGCGACCGGCCGCGGCGACGGCTTCGGGATGCCC
>NZ_BAGM01000044.1 GCF_000308855.1 Nocardia veterana NBRC 100344
CGGGGCGCCGTGGGGACGGGCGCCCCGGGCACGGCCGCCGATCTCGATGCCGAATTGCCCGGCGGGGCCGAACTTCTCGCCGCCTGCTGCGGCCATATCGGCGATCACCCGGATGATCATCCGGTGACCCGGGGGGCTCGCCGGCTGGCCGAACTCCACCTCGACCGCCGCACCGCACCCGTGCGGGTGGCGGAGATCGATTGCCGCCGACGAGAAATCGTCGTGGACATCGACCGCTGGGTCGGCGAACGCACCTGTTCCCCCGCCCATGCCCGCTCGCTCGGTGCCGCTGTCGACGGCCTGGCCGCGGCGCAGGTACGCGCCACCGTGCTGCTGCGACAAGCGGATGCGGCCGACGACGAACGAGTCCGGGCCGCATGGTTCGTCGTCGGGTCGATCGCCGACTGGTGGGCGGAACTGGTCGCGCAACACCTCGCCACCGTGCGGCCGCACCCGCGCCGTCCCGACGGAGGCTGAAACCGGCCCCGGACCTCGACTCGACGGCGTCGCGCCGACTACACGGGCCGGGCCTCGAGCACGGACTCCGGCGATACCGTCTCGGCGATTCGTGTCAGCGCGAATCCGCCGCGGGCGAGCAGCTTCCGATACTCCTCGGCCGACCGCTCGCGGCCGCCGCTGTTGATCAGCATCTCCAGATCGATGTACTTGCCCGGATGTGGGCGATCGTGCTGCGGCAACACGATTTCCACGACGACGAGCCGGGCGGCCGGGCGCATCGCGGCGCGGACCGCGCGGAGAATCTGTACCGCGCGGTCGTCCGGCCAATCGTGCAGGACATGTTTCAACAGATATGCGTCGCCGCCTTCCGGGACGGATTCGAAGAACGACCCGTGTGTGATGTCGACGCGGTCGTCCAGGCCCGCCGTGCTGAACCGCCGGGCCGCCGAATCCGCCACATCCGGAAGGTCGAACAGGACACCGCGCGTTCCGGGTGCGCGCGAAAGGATTTCGGCGAGCAGGGCGCCCTCGCCGCCGCCGACGTCGACCACGGTGCCGAATCGTCCGAAATCGTAGGCGGCGAACAGCGCTTCGGTGGTCAGCGAACCGATGCTCGTCATCGCACGGTCGAACAGAGCGCCGAATTGCCGGTCGCCCCGGACGTATTCGAAGAACGTCATCCCGTCGAGTTGTGGCCATACCGGGTCGCCCGACCGCACCGCGTCCACCACATGGGTCCAGTGCGCCCGGTGCGTCGCGGACCCGAAGAACAACGCCGCGTCCCGCAGTGACGCGGACGCGTCCCGGCGCAGGGCTCGCGCGGGCGGTGTCAGCGCATACCGCCCGTCGCGCCGTTGCGTGAAGACTCCGTGGCTGATCAGCAACCGCAGCAATCGCCGCAGGGCATCCTCGTCGGCGCCCACGCGCCGCGCCAGCTCCGGTCCCGGCAGCGGACCGGCCGCGAGCTCGTCCGCGATCCCCAAGGCGGCCGCGGCATGTATCGCCTGCGTCAACCACCCCGCCGCCAGCAATTCCATCAGCGCCAGCGGTCCCGGCGCCAACCGCCGATACGCCTCGCCCAGCACGTATCGAACCGTTTCGACGGCGCGGACCACGGGCAGCGGGGGCAGTTCCGGGAACCCGAACGCCATGCGCAACTCCCTCCGTCGGTGGGCGGCCACGCGCCGAGCCTACGTCGCGTCGGCCGCCCGGAGGGGCCGAGACGCCGCGGCGAGCCCGGAACGTGCTCGCCTACGCCGAATGCGGGAAGCCGTCGCCCGCGAGGCCGGTGGTGAAGGCGTCCCATTCGGCCGGGGTGAAGATCAGCGCGGGACCGGTCGGGTCCTTGCTGTCCCGGACCCCGATCGAGCCCCCGTCGAGAAAAGCGACCTCCACGCAGTCCTTGGACGCGGAGCTTCTGCTGCTCTTGAACCATTGCGCCCGGGACAGATCAACGTTCACTCTGCATACTCCTTTGCGATCCGCAGAATGAGGGCTCGGCTGTCGGCCTCATCCAGCGCCAGCCGCTGGATGCCGGCGCACACCTCACGATACTGCCGGATCTCGTCGGGGCGTTCCAGATACAGGTCCCCCAGGAATCCCTGTACATAGACGACCGGTGGCATCGTGAGGGCCGCAGTGGGATGTATTGGGAAATCGAGGATTACGAACATGCCGACGATGAGCCCACGGTAGGTTCCAGCCGACAGTGGCACGATTCGGATGGAGACATTCGGTAGGCAGCCGATCTCCGCCAGATGGTGCAATTGGTCTCTCATGACGGTCGCGTTGCCGGTGGTCCGATGAAGTACCGACTCGTCGATCAGCACATCCATCGCCAGCGGTTTGTCTGTGCTGGTGAGCCGTTCCTTTCGCTTCATGCCTACCGCCAGCATTCGTTCCAGCTCTTTTGTGGGTTTATTGGGGAATTCGACCCAACCCAGCGCGCGCCGATATTCGGCGGTGTGCAGCAATCCAGGCAGCATCGTCGTCTGATACGAGGTGATGCGTTCGGCCGCGTCCTCGAGGCTGACGAACAGTCCGAATTCCTTGGGGATCGCGTCCTCGGCGAAGGCCTGCCACCATCCGCCGGCCTTGGTCTCCTTCACCAGTTCCAGCACGACCCGTGTCTGTTTCGGACTCGCTCCGAACAGCTCGCACAGATGTTTCAGCAGTACCGGATTGAGCCGCGCGGCCTGCCCCGTCTCGATCTTCCACAGTGTCGAGCGAGCCACCCCGATCGCCTCGGCCGCGGCCTCCCGGGAGATCGCCCGTTCCTCTCGCATGGCCTCGAGCGTGAGTCCGAGCATGCGCCGGGCAACAGTGGAATCGGTGGATGCGGGCGTCATCGGCTGTAGCCTCCTGAAGTGCTCGTTTGAGTATCGGCGTTCGTACTCGAACAGGAATTTCCCGAGAACTCGAACAACGCGAAATTTCCGTCGAATTGCCACGGAAAATCGTTGCCGGACCGGCTTTCTCGGTGTGTCCTGAGTGCACCCACATCGCGGCGACGACACCGGCCCCACCGGATGCGTGCCGCCCCTGACCGCCCCAGAACCCCTATGCGAGTCGAGGTCTCGATGAGCCAACCCGTTGCCGACGACGGTACCGCGCCCCGCAGCGACACGCCAAGCTCGCCCTTCGCCGCCGCCGACGGCGTACACAGCCCGGATTCGTTGCGGCAGAAGGCATTCGTCCACGCCGACGGATTTCTCGCGGAATTCCTGTGCCGGGTGCACCTACTGGAACTGTCCGCCGCACGGGCTCGCGAGCTCAGAGCGATCCACCGATCACATCATCCGGACGAGTGCACGGTGCATCTGGAAACAGCGTATCTGCTGCTGATCAGCGACGGCGAAGGCGTGTGACGCCGGCCCGCATCACCGTTCGAGCTCGCACCCGCACTCGACCCGACACCGGAGGCACCCTGATGATTGCCGAACTCCCGACCAAGGACGAACTCCTGCGAGCATGCGACGGGGTGGTCCGGACGCCCCACCCGGTTCTGCACGCCGCCCGCGAACTCGCCGCACTGCATACCGCGTGCCGGCGTCCAGTTCCACTGCGATATATCGAAACAGAGTGTGCCAGAGCGGAATTGGTCCGGATGATCGACCGATGGGTGGCGACCGATCTGCCGCAGGCCAGAAGCGCCCCCTACCTGCACACCGAATCGGTCGGTACGGTCGTCGACCGCATCGCTCGCTTCCGCGTCGACGCACGCGACGCGCTGAACGGCGCCACCACCGAAACCCATCGCCATTTTCTCTGGCAGCGCCTCGCCGAACTCGCCGTCGCCTACACCGACCTGGCCTCTGAGGTCGGTTCCGGTCTCCGCGCCCTCCCCGGCCTGAATTTCTCGACCTGGATTCGGCCGGCGCCCGCCGGGCCGCACGTCTGCACCTGCCCGATCCGCATGCCGAGCGGGACGCGATGATCGGCGCGACGGCGAGTGAGCACGGAATGACGCTCGTCACCCGGAATGTGAAGGACTTCGCCGGTATGGGAGTGGCGACGATCGATCCCTGGCAACCCGGGTGAGTAGGGCGGGCGCCGCACCGCCCTACCTGCCGGGCGCCGTCCGAACCCTACGATTTCGGTGTAGCCGCCGAAAGTATCGCGGCCGCGGCCTGTTCGGCGCGCGTCGCCGCAGTAGGGTCGCCGGTGATGCCCGCGGTGACGATCGCTCCTTCGGCGAGCAGGTAAATCGCCTCCGCGGCTTCCGGGCGGGCCGGCACCCACTCGTCGATCGCGGCGCGAAACGCCGCTTTGTGGCCACGCACCTCGGCCAGGACCGCGGGTGAATCGGTGCCGAGTTCGCCGTGGATATTGATCCACGCACAGCCACGAAAACCGTCCTGCCCGAACCAGTTTCGCAACCACTCGAACAGCGCGGGCACGCGCCGTTCGGGGTCGTCGACCTGCTCGACGTACGCCGTGAGCGCGCCTCGCCAGCGCTGGTCGCGGCGACGCAACATCGCGACTACCAAGTCCTCCTTCGTCGGAAACATCGAGTAGATCCGCTTCAACGACAGCCCCGACGCTGCGCGAATCCGGTCCATCCCGACCGCCTGGACGCCGTGTGCGTACATCAGATCTTCCGCGGCGTCGAGCAGAATTTCCCGGTCGGCCGCGTTCCGTTCGGCGCTGAGCGTGGCGGGCATGGTGAGCTGGCTCCTTGACATCGAGAACGGTCGTTCCTTACGATACTTCATCGATGGAGAACGTACGTTCTCCAAAAACGGACAGGAAAGCTGATGTCGGAATCGCGCCCGCCCTACCCGCCGTTCACACTCGAGACCGCCACACAGAAGGTGCAGGCGGCCGAGGACGCGTGGAACACCCGGGATCCCCAGCATGTCGCCCTCGCCTACACCCCTGACTCGATCTGGCGGAACCGGGATGTGTTCATCAGTGGCCGGGACGAGATCATCGCCTTCCTCACCGCGAAATGGGAGCGCGAGCTCGACTACGCACTGCGCAAGAGCCTCTGGGGTTTCCGCAACAACCGGATGGCCGTGCGTTTCCAGTACGAATGGCACGACCGCGACGGGCAGTGGTGGCGCAGCTACGGCAACGAACTGTGGGAATTCACCGACCTGGGCCTGATGTCTCGTCGAGAAGCGAGCATCAACGACGTGCCCATCGCCCGGGCGGACCGGCGGATCTTCGGTCCCCGCCCCGCCGATCAGCACGGGGTGGACATCCCGATTCACTGAACGTCCGGCCGCTCCGATCGACCTCGACTCGTTCGGTGGCGAATGCCGATGAACACGCCCGGTGAATGCGGACGCGGGTGACCGTGGACGCACCGCCCGTACCGGGGGGCAGGTTTCAGTAGCCGGCCGTCGGGTCTATGCGTGCGTTGAGCTCTTGTCCCCGCAGGAACCGGGCCACGTTGTCGGCGACGTGCTCGGCGAAGGCGGCCGTGCGCAAGTGGGGTGGATTCGAATCGTGCGGGGTGATGATCACATTCGGCAGATCCCACAGCGGATGACCGTCGGGGAGCGGTTCCGGCTCGGTGACGTCCAGCCCCGCGCCCCCGATGCTGCCGTCGCGAAGCGCGGCCACCAGTGCCTCGGTGTCGATCAGGGAGCCGCGTGCCACATTGATCACCCAGGAGTGCGGTCGCAGTTGGGCCAGTTCGTCCTTCCCGATCAGGTGCCGGGTGTCGTCGGTCGCGGGCGCGGCGACGACGACGTGGTCGGCACGTGCCCATGCCTCCGAGATCCGGTGCGCGGGAAGGGTTTCCACGACATGCGGTGCGGTGATCGGGGTCCCCGACCGGTTGACGGCGATCACCCGGGCGCCGAACGGTTCCAGCATCGCGATGACCTCGCGGCCGATACCGCCCGCGCCGACCACCGCCACCGTGCGGCCGCGCAGGGTGTCGATCCGCGGGAAGAAGTCGGTTTGCCGCCAGGTGTGGGCGCGGATATGTTCCGGCAGATAGCGCACGCCGGCCAGGAGCAGTGCCAGCGTCCCCTCGGCCACGCTCTTGGCGAATGCGCCTGCGGCCGAGGTGAATACGACGTTCGGGTTGCGGTCGAAGATGCCGGCCGTGAAGAAGTCCTCCACCCCGGCGGAGTACAACTGCACCCACTCCACGGACGCGGGCAGCTCCGGAAACCCGTTCGGACCGCCGTCCCACACCAGTGCCTGCGCCTCGGACAACGCGGTGATCTCCGCACCGGCGCCGGTGATCGCCCGGCGCAGGGACTCCTCGGCGACCGGCCCGAGGGCGATCCGGGCTGAGTTGGTCATACGTCGAAACTCCTTCGTGGCATCTCGAAATCGGCGATTCTCACTGCTCGGCCGACTCCTCGTCGAGGTCGACATCGACGCGATCGCGGTCGGCCCACTCCAGCAGGGGCTCGATATCGAAGACCGTATCGTCGATGCCGGCATGCAGATCGCCGAGTTCGGCGAAGCGGGCGGGGACGGTGCCGATGGTGAAGTCGTTGGGCTCGATCTGCGGGATCTCGTCCCACCGCACCGGCGTCGACACGGTGGCGATCGCGTTGCCGCGCACCGAGTACGCGGCCGCGATCGTATGGTCGCGGGCGTTCTGGTTGTAGTCCACGAACAGCATCTTCGGATCGCGATCCCGCCGCCACCAGGTGGTGGTCACATCGTCGGGCGCGCGGCGCTCCACCTCCCGCGCGAATGCCAGCGCGGCCCGGCGAACCTGCTGGAAGCCGTAGTCGGGCGCGATCCGCACATAGATGTGCAGACCGTGCCCACCCGACGTCTTCGGCCAGCCCACGGCGCCCAGTTCGTCGAGCACCTCGTGGGCGACCTCGGCAACCCGCTGCACCCGCGACCACGGGCAGTCCGGCATCGGATCCAGATCGATGCGCCACTCGTCCGGTTTCTCGGTGTCGAACCGTCGCGAATTCCACGGATGGAACTCGACCGTCGACATCTGCACGGCCCAGACCACATCGGCGACTTCGCTGACGCACAGTTCGTCCGCGTACCGGTTGTAGCGCGGAAAATGCACCCGCACCGTGGGAATCCAGTCCGGCGCCCCGGCCGGTAGCCGCTTCTGATGGACCTTGCCGCCCGGCAGGCCCTTCGGAAACCGATGCAGCATGCACGGCCGATCCCGCAGCGCGTTGACGATGCCGTCACCCACGCTCAGGTAGTACTGCACCAGATCGAGCTTGCTGGCGCCGATATCCGGGAAGTACACCCGATCCGGATTCGACACCCGCACCGTATGCTCACCGACCGTCAACTCCACCGCCGGCGCCGACTTACTGGTCACCGGATCGACGATAGCGGGTGGGTACGACGATCGGCGGGACTCGCGGTGAGGACATGAAGTCGCGGCCGATGTGGGTCACGGACGAGGTGGACTAACCTCTTGGCTAAGGAGGTTCCGATGTCGGCTAGCGCCGCGGAGCAATTCGATATCCACGAAGCGAAGCCAGGTGCGGCTGGCCGCCGACTGGGACTCCGACGACACCAACGCCGAGATCGCCCGTGACTTCGGTATCACCCCATGAGGCTGCTTCTCGATACCCATGTCGCGTTGTGTTGGCTCACCGGTGATCCGGCCCTCTCCGATGAATTGGTCGACACCCTCGCCGGTGAGCCGGATGTGTTCCTCAGTGCGGTGACCATCTGGGAGATTGCGATCAAACAGTCGATCGGGAAGCTCGAGGGACCGGCGGACCTTCCCGAGCAGCTGCGGGATCCGTGGTGCCACAAATACGACGTCGACATCCTGCCGGTATGAGCCGGGGCCGCCTGCCGGCCCGAGGCCCCAGCCCACTTTCCTCCGAACCCGGTCTCAGCCCATGGTTTTCGTGCCGTCGATCGCTTCTCGGATGATGTCGGCATGCCCGGAATGCTGGGCGGTTTCGGCGATGATGTGCAGCAGCACCTGACGGGTGGACCATTCGCGCTCCTGGAACCAGGGGGCTTCCGGCAGCGGCCAGGTCGCATCCAGATCGATCGGGCCGGCGATCATCGCGTCGGTGCGGCGCGCGACCTCGTCGTATGCCTCGAGCACCCCGGCGAGGGTTTCACCGGGCAGCATGCGGAACTCGTCGGCACGCTGCTGGAAGTCCGCCTCGGTCATATCGGCGAAATTCTTGTGCGAGGAGGCGCCTTCGGTGATGAAGTCGGCCCACGTCCGTTCGACCGAGGCAACGTGCTTGATCAGTCCGCCCAGGCACAGTTCGCTGACCGTCGAGCGGTGCGCGGCCTGAGCGTCGGTGAGATCGCGGGTGGTGAAGCGCAGGAAATGACGCTGCTTGCGCAGCACCGCCAGCAGGGCCGCGCGCTCGCCGGTAAGGGTGTCGGTGGCCGCTTCGGTGCCGTTGGCCTGAGTCATCGTGTCGCCTTTCGTCGGTGGTTCTTCCGGGTTGCTCACCACGCTAGCGGCCCTAGCGGTCAGTTTCTGACCTCAATTGGCGGAGAATCGAAATATGGCGAATACCAGTACCCGGACGTTGCGGCTGCTGTCCCTGCTCCAGACCCACAAGTACTGGCCGGGAACGGAACTGGCCGATCGGCTCGGGGTTTCGGCCCGAACGCTGCGCCGTGACGTCGAACGACTGCGTGACCTCGGCTATCCGGTAGAAGCGCAGCGGGGCGTCGACGGCGGATATCAGCTCGCCCCCGGCGCCGCGTTGCCGCCGCTGATGGTCGACGACGACGAGGCGGTGGCCCTGGTCGTCGGCCTGCACGTCGCTACCCAGTCGATGGTCGCCGACGTCGCCGAATCCTCGGTGCGGGCACTGGCCAAGGTCGTCCAGGTGATGCCGCCCCGGTTGCGCCGCCGGGTCGATGCCCTCCGCGCGATGACCGTCGATGCCGGCTGGCCGGGCGCTACCGGTCCGGCCCTGGACCCGGCCGCGCTCACCACCGTCGCCGTGGCATGCCGCGACGGCGAGCGGCTGACCTTCTCCTACACCGCCGCCGACGGCCGCGAATCCAAGCGCCACGTCGAACCGCATCGACTGGTATCCCTGGCCCGCAGGTGGTACCTGGTCGCCTACGACCTCACCCGCCAGGATTGGCGCAGCTTCCGCCTCGACCGGCTCACCGGTGCACGAAGCGACGCCTACCGCTTCGGCCCGCGCGAATTGCCCACCGACCCAGCCGAATTCGTCCGCGCCGGCATGGCGAACCTACCCCGCCCCTACCGGGTGGTTGTGAACGTAGCCGCTCCCGCCGACACGATCCGTGAACGAATAGGCCGCTACAGCACCGTCACCCCCATCGATTCCGACCACTGCCGCGTAACGATCTCCGCCGACTCCCTGCATTGGCCGATGCTCGCCCTGGGCGTGGCGGGCGCCGATTTCCAAGTGGTGGAGCCCCCGGAGCTCGTGGCGGAGCTGCGAGATTGGGGCGACCGGTTCGGACGCGCGGCGGCGAAGTAGTGGTAGAGGTGGGTGGCAAGGCTCGCACGGCTGGCAGGACCGGTGCGAGGGCCAGGCCGGAGGCCGGAGAGCAAAAACCGGTGTGCACCACTGGTGCACACCGGCTTCCGTTGTTCTGCGATCTACTTCGGCGTTCCAGGCCCTACTTCAGCTCGGCGCTGGACAGCTCCAGCACCCGCCGGGCC
>NZ_BAGM01000043.1 GCF_000308855.1 Nocardia veterana NBRC 100344
ACCATGTCCTACACCTTCGAACCCGGAGATCCGTGCTGGGTGGAACTGTTCACCACCGATATCGATCGCGCCGTCGATTTCTACGGCGAATTGTTCGGGTGGACGGCCGAATCCGCCGAGGAGTACGGCGGGTACATCACCTTCCGTAAAGACGGCGACGCCGTGGCCGGTGGTATGCGCAATGACGGCAGCGAGGGCGCGCCGGACCAGTGGACCACCTACCTGACCAGCGTCGACGTGCACGCCACGGCGGCGGCCGCCGCAGCGCACGGCGGTCGGGTCGTGGTCGAGCCGATGGCCGTGGGCGAGCTCGGCAGTATGGTGGTCCTGGCCGATCCGTCCGGCGCCGGCATCGGCGCGTGGCAGCCCGGCGTGCACCGTGGTTTCGACTCCTTCGGCGTCGCCGGTGGCGGAACCTGGAGCGGGCATGTCGGCTATCCGTCGTGGTTCGAACTGCACACCCCGGCCTATGCCGACGCGCTGAAGTTCTATCGCGAGGTGTTCGGCTGGCGGGATCCGTTCACCGTGGGTGATTCGCCGGAATTCCGTTACACCACCATCCATTCCGGCACCCCGATGCTCGGCGGCGTCATGGATTCGGCGGCGTATCTGCCGGCCGGGGCGCCCGGGGGCTGGCGCGTCTACTTCGGCGCCGAGGATGTCGATGCCACCGTGAAGAAGGTCGTCGAGCTCGGCGGCTCGGTCGAACGGGAGCCCGAGAACACCCCGTACGGGCGGCTGGCCGCGCTCGTCGACCCGAACGGCGTGAACTTCAGCGTCGGTGGAAATCCCGCCTGAATGTCATTACCTCCCCGGTAATCGCCCCGAGGGAATGCGCCCGGCTACCGTCGAGGTTGTCCCGGTCGCGGGATCTCGGAACGAACTGTGGGAGAGCTGATGTCGGACGAGCGGGCCCTGGTGATCGGGGGCGGCGGTGTGGCGGGAATCGCATGGGCCAACGGCGTGATCGCCGGATTGGCCGATGCGGGAATCGATCTCACCGGCGCGGACGCGTACATCGGCACGTCGGCGGGCGCCAATGTGATCGCCCAGCTCACCAGCGGCCTGCCCGTCGAGGAACTGTTCCGCCGTCAGGTGGAGTCCGCGCTGCAGAGCGCCGAGATCGTGCCGGAGGGCAATCCGCTCGTCGGGGTGTGGGAGACGGTCAACCGGATCATCGCCGACAGCGGGGGCGATATGGCCGTCGTGCGGCGTCGGCTCGGCAACCTCGCCCTGGCGGCCGACACGGTGCCGGAAGCGGCTCGTCGTGCAGTGATCGAATCCCGGCTGCCGGTACACGAGTGGCCCCGGCAGCGGCTGCTGATCACCGCCGTCGACGCCACCACCGGGGAGCTGCGCGTCTTCGACCGCGATTCCGGCGTGCCCCTGGTCGACGCCGTCGCCGCCAGTTCCGCGGTGCCCCTGGTCTGGCCGCCGCACACCGTCGACGGTGTGCGATACACCGACGGGGGCATCCGGACCAGCGTGAACGCCGATCTGGCGGCCGGCTTCGACCGCGTCCTGATCATCGCCCCGCTCGCCGACCCGGCGCTCGACGACGAGATCGCGGGTCTGGTCGAGCGGGGCGCGCGGGTGGAACTGATCACTCCCGACGAGGCCGCGGTGGCGGCCTTCGGCGCCAATCCGCTCGACACCGCTTCCCGGGTGCCGTCGGCGCACGCCGGCCGGGTGCAGGGGAAATCGGCCGCGGTGCACGTGGCCGAGCTCTGGGGATAGCCACATACTCGGTCGAGACCGGCGGTTCTCGGTGGCCGCCGCGCCCGACAGGGCCCACCGTCGATCAGGCCCGAGCCGCGGCGATCATCTCCTGTGCCGCGGGGAGAGCGGCCGCGCGGTCGGCGTCCACCAGGCCGATACGGGAGCGGCGATCGAGCAGGTCGCTTTCGTCCAGCGCGCCCTCATGCGTTGTGGCGTAGGCGAATTCGGCGCGCAGGACATCCAGGCCCGGGCCGACCGGTTCGGCCAGACTCGGATCGCGCTGAATGGCGGCGAGGACCTCGGGAGCCCGGTCGCCGTACCGCTCGACCAGTACCGGATCTGCCGCGATCCGGTCCCGGGCCGGTCCGGTAACCGCTCCCACCAACGGGATTCGCTTCGTGCGGCAGGGAGCGGCCCTCAGCGCGGCCGCGGCCACGGCGGCGTCGACGGCGTCCTCGGCCATCTGCCGGTAGGTGGTCAGCTTGCCGCCGACGATGGTGATCGGACCGCCGGGGGAGTGCAGCACGGCGTGTTCGCGCGAGATATCCGCGGTGGAATCGTCCGCGGTGCGCAGCAGCGGCCGCAGGCCGGCGAAGCTGCCACGGATATCGTTGCGTCGCAGCGGCTCCCGCAGCACGGTGTTGACCGTGTCGAGCAGGAAGTCGATCTCGGTGTCGGTCGGCTTCGGTTCGTCGGGAACCGGGCCGGGCGCGTCCTCGTCGGTGAGGCCCAGATAGACCCGGCCGTGCGCGGCGGGGAAGGCGAAGACGAACCGACTGGTACTGCCCGGGATCGGCACCGTCAGGGAGGCGTTGAGTCCGCCGAAGGCGGCCGCGTCGAAGACCAGGTGGGTGCCGCGGCTGGGACGCAGCTCGATACTCGGATCGACCCGATCGGCCCACACCCCCGTCGCATTGATCACCGATCGCGCGCGCACCGAAAGGGTTTCACCGGTCAGCACATCGTGCAGGACGGCGGCGTCGCCGGTGACCTGTTCGGCGCGTACCCGGGTCAGGACCGTGGCTCCGTGCGCCGCGGCGGTGCGGGCGATGGTCACCACCAGCCGGGCGTCATCGACGAGCTGGCCGTCCCAGGCCACCATCCCGCCGCGCAGGCCGGCGCGACGCAGGGTCGGCGCCAGGCGGAGGGCTTCGGCCGCCGCCACCCGGCGCGACCGAGGAAGGACCCGCGCGGGAGTTCCGGCACTGCGCCGCAAGACATCTCCGGCCAGGAAGCCCGCGCGCACCAGCAATCGCTGCGCCCGGGCGGAGCTGTCGAAGGTGGGGACCACCTGGGGGATCGCCCGGGTCAGGTGCGGGGCGGTGGTGGTGAGCAGTATGTCGCGTTCGACGGCGCTCTCGTGGGCGATGCCGACCCCGCCCGAGGCCAGATAGCGCAGTCCGCCGTGCACCAGTTTCGAACTCCACCGACTGGTGCCGAACGCCAGGTCGTGTGCTTCCACCAGGACCGTCCGCAGGCCCCGCGTCGCCGCGTCCAGGGCCACGCCGGCGCCGGTGACGCCGCCGCCGATCACCAGGACATCGATCCGGCCGGCATCGCCGAGTGCGGTGAGTTCGCGGCTGCGACGCGCCGCGTTGAGGGCCGAATCTCCGAGCCCGGAGCCGGTCGGGGTGCGCTCGTCGAGCATTCGCGTGCCTCTCTGTTCGGGGTCGCCCGGCTCGTTGTCCGAGCCGGATCTGCGGTAGTGCGGCCCGCATCGATCGGTCGACGGCGGGCCGGTCTCTCGGCCGGTCGGGGCTATTCGGTATCGGGGCGCAGGTAGCGGTCGACGACGCGAGCCAGTTCGATGTCGAGTCCCGCATCGTCGAGCAGGTGACTGACCGTATTCGCCGATTGCACGGCGGACTGGCTGATCAGCAGCAACATGGTGGCCAGGTGGTCGGGATCGCCGGCGCGAATCGAACCGTCGCGCTGACCCTCGCGGATCGCCGCGGCGAACACCTGGATCAGTTGCCGCTGATTGCGGCCCAGCCGGCCGAAGACGTAGGTCAGCATCAGATCGGTATCGATGCGGAAGATTTTGGCGAACAACGGATTCGAGCGCAGCTCCGCCGCACCCGCGACGATTCCCTCCACCAGCCGGGCTCGGGCGGGGCCCTCGGTGGGGATGCTGGCATCGACGATTTCGCGCAACTCGCGCACCAGCAGTTCCGCGATCAGCGAGCGGGTGTCCGGCCAGCGGCGGTACACCGTGGGCCGGCTGACTCCGGCACGACGGGCGACTTCGCTGAGCGTCGTGCGCCGCACACCGAATTCCTCGACGCAGGCGCGACCCGCGGCCAGGATCGCGAGATCGATGGCCGGAAGCTCCTCGTCCGGCCCGGGGGATTCGATCGATTCCATCAACACGCTCGCTATCCGTTGCTATTCGTTACTGCTTGACACTCTATGTCAGACTGTAACGCATGGTCGATACCCGACAGCACGAATTCACCGCAGAGCCGGGCGCGACGCCGAACCGGCCGCCCGAGCGCCCGAATATGGTGTGGGACGCCTGGGGCGTCGCCGCGGCGCACACGCCCCTGCCCGAGCGGATCCGGACCCTGGTCGCGCAGGTGTTCTCGGTGTCGGGAGAGTCGGTCGCGCGTCGCGACGAAGCCGAGGTGCCGCTCCGCGAATCCGCGCTGACCAGCGCCCTTCGCGCCGGTCTGGCCGCCGTGGTCGGCGCCGATCACATCTCGGCCGGCCATCGGGACCGGTTGCTGCACGCCGGTGGCAAGAGCACCCCGGATCTGCTGCGCCGCCGGGCCGACGGTCCGCAGGACGCACCCGACGCGGTCGTCTTCCCGGCCGACCACGAGCAGGTGCTGGCCGTGCTCGCCTACTGTGCCGAACACGGGGTCGCCGTGGTGCCGTTCGGTGGGGGAACGAGCGTGGTGGGTGGTCTCGATCCCGTGCGCGGCCGCTTCGAGGCGGTGATCGCCGTCGATCTCCGGCGGCTCGACCACGTCACCGAGGTCGATCCGGTGAGCGCGACCGCCACCCTGGGCGCCGGGCTGACCGGGCCGCAGGCGGAAGCGCTGCTGGCCGAGCACGGGCTCTCGCTCGGACATTTCCCGCAAAGCTTCGAATTCGCGAGTATCGGCGGGTTCGCGGCCACTCGCTCCTCGGGCCAGGCCTCGGCCGGATACGGGCGCTTCGATGACATGATCATGCGGTTGAAGGTCGCCACGCCCGTCGGCACCCTCGACCTCGGCCGGGCTCCCGCCTCCGCCGCCGGCCCGGATCTGCGGGAATTGTTCTCCGGCTCCGAGGGCACGCTCGGCATCATCACCGAGGTGACGCTGCGCGTGCACCCGATCCCGGCGACCACCGCCTATCAGGCCTGGTCGTTCCCCGACTTCGCCACCGGCGCCGAGGCGCTGCGCAGCGTGGTGCAGAACGGCGCCGCGCCGACGGTGCTGCGGTTGTCCGACGAGGCCGAGACCGGGCTGAATCTGGCGCGGTCCGGGGATATCGGCGGCGCGCCCGTGACCGGATGTCTGGCGATCACCACTTTCGAGGGCACCGAGGCGCATGTGGCCGCACGCAGTGCCGAGGCATCGGCGCTGCTGGCCGCGGCGGGCGGCGCCGCGCTGGGTGAGCAGCCGGCCCGGGAGTGGGAGCACGGCCGGTTCGCCGCACCGTATCTGCGCGATGCGCTGCTCGACGTGGGCGTGCTGTGCGAAACCCTGGAAACCGCTACCAGCTGGTCGAACATCGCACGGCTCAAGGCCGCGGTGACCACGACGCTCACCGAGGCCCTCGGCGCTCAGGGCACTCCTGCCCTGGTGATGTGCCACATCTCGCACACCTACCCCACCGGCGCCTCGTTGTATTTCACCGTGGTCGCCAAACAGGCCGACGATCCGGTGGCCCAGTGGGCGCAGGCCAAGCGCGCGGTCGGCGATGCGATCGTCGCCGCCGGGGGCACCATCACCCACCATCACGCCGTCGGCGCCGATCATCGGCCGTGGATGACCGATGAGATCGGGGATCTGGGCGCGCGGGTGCTGCGGGCGGTGAAGGATGCGGTCGACCCGGCGGGAATCCTCAACCCGGGCAAGCTGATTCCGTGAACGAGAACGCGAACCCGCTGCCGATCCGCTCGGTCGCGTTGGTGACGAATCCGCACTCCGGGCACGGGCGCGGACTGGCCGCGGCCGCCGTCGCGGCCGCCCGGTTCGCCGAACGCGGGGTGCGGGTGCAGGAGATCCGGGGCGGCGACGCGGCGGAAACGGTCCGGCTGGTGGGGGATTCGATCCGCGCCGCCGACCGCCCCGACGCGGTCGTCTGCGCCGGCGGCGACGGCCTGGTCTGCGTCACCCTGCAGGCACTGGCCGGCAGCGGGGTGCCGCTCGGCCTGCTACCCGGTGGCACCGGGAACGATCTGGCCCGGGAACTGGGCGTGCCCGACAACGACCCGCGCGCGGCCGCCGATATCGCGCTCGGCGGCCGGACGCGCACCATCGACCTCGGCGCCGTCGAGTCGACGCCCGACCCGGAGCACGCCCAGGGTTGGGCGGCCGGTATCGAACCGGCGGTCGCGCACCGGCCGATGCGCTTCGCGACCGTCGCCGGCACCGGCTTCGACGCCCGGGTGACCTTGCGCGCCAATCGGATGCGCCGGCCCAAGGGTTCGCTGCGGTACTCCTTCGCCGCGGTGCCCGAACTGCTGGGCCGATTGGGTGTGCCGTATCGCATCGTGCTGTCCGGTGAGCCGGATGGCGGCGAACGGGTCGTCGACACCGAGGCGGTCATGGTCGCGGTCGGCAACACCCGGACCTACGGCGGTGGCATGTTGATCTGCCCCGACGCGATCCTGGACGACGGCCTGCTGGACCTCACGGTGGTCGGCGCCATGTCGCGATGGGAGATGGTCCGCCTGTTGCCGGCGCTGGCAGCCGGGAAGCGAATCGACCATCCGGCGGTGACCCACTATTGCGCGCGCACGATCACCCTCACGGCCGAGGTTCCGGTGACCGCCGACGGCGATCCGGCGGGCCTGCTACCGGCCACCTTCCGCGTCGAGCCCGGCGCCCTCACGGTACTGACGCCCTGATTCCCGGCGCGCCCGCCCACCGGTGCGCGAGGGTCGATCGGGCGCCGCGGAGGCTGCGAGCATCCTGAGCGGCAAACCCGCACCTGCACAATGGATTCGGGCAAAAGCTGAGAATTGCATATGGATTGGTGTCCGGTGCCGCGATCGGCGGTAGTCTCGAACCTGTGGGCGGGGTTTTCGGTGTCCCTCATCCGCCGAAAGCCCCGCCCTATATCTGTGTCCTCCCGGTCTGCCGAGCGGTCCCGCGCCGGGTGAGCAGGGCCGCGTCGAGGCCGCCTCCCGAACTCCGTAGAATCGCACGGTGACCAGCGCAGCCCCTGATAACTCGCGAAATCGTGCCGACGCCCTCCCCAAGAGCTGGAACCCCAGCGATGTAGAGGCCGACCTGTACGAGCGCTGGGTAGCGGCCGGTTACTTCACCGCCGACCCGGCCAGCGACAAGCCGCCCTACTCGATCGTGCTGCCGCCGCCGAATGTCACCGGCAACCTGCACATGGGCCACGCCTTCGACCACACCCTGATGGACCTGCTCACCCGCCGCAAGCGGATGCAGGGCTACGAGGTGCTGTGGCTGCCCGGTATGGACCACGCCGGGATCGCCACCCAGACCGTGGTCGAGAAGCAGCTCGCCGTCGACGGCAAGACCAAGGAAGACTTCGGCCGCGAACTGTTCGTCGAGAAGGTCTGGGATTGGAAGCGCGAATCCGGCGGCGCCATCCAGGGCCAGATGCGGCGCCTCGGCGACGGCGTCGACTGGAGCCGTGATCGCTTCACCATGGACGAGGGCCTGTCGCGAGCGGTGCAGACGATCTTCAAGCGCCTCTACGACGCCGGGCTGATCTACCGGGCCGAGCGGCTGGTGAATTGGTCGCCCTCGCTGCAGACCGCCATCTCCGACGTCGAGGTGAAATACGAGGACGTCGAGGGTGAGCTCGTCTCGCTGCGCTACGGGTCGCTGAACGACGACGAACCGCACGTCATCGTGGCCACCACCCGGGTGGAGACCATGCTCGGCGATACCGCGGTGGCGGTGCATCCGGAGGACGAACGGTACCAGGCGCTGATCGGCACCACCGTCTACCATCCGATCACCGGCCGCCAGATCCCGATCGTCGCCGACGACTACGTCGACCCCGAATTCGGTTCCGGCGCAGTGAAGATCACCCCCGCGCACGACCCCAACGACTTCGAGATCGGCCTGCGGCACAACCTGCCGATGCCGACCATCATGGACAAGACCGGCAAGATCGCCGACACCGGAACCGAATTCGACGGGATGGACCGGTTCGAGGCCCGGATCAAGATCCGCGAGCGGCTGGCCGAAGAGGGCCGCATCGTCGCCGAGAAGCGCCCGTACGTGCACAGCGTCGGCCACTCCGAGCGCTCCGGCGAACCGATCGAACCGCGACTGTCCATGCAGTGGTGGGTGAAGGTCGAATCGCTGGCCAAGGCCGCCGGTGACGCCGTGCGCAGCGGCGCGGTGAAGATCTACCCGGCCAGCCAGGAACCACGCTGGTTCGAATGGGTCGACAACATGCACGACTGGTGCATCTCGCGGCAGCTGTGGTGGGGTCACCGCATTCCGATCTGGTACGGGCCGGAGGGGGAGATCGTTTGCGTCGGCCCCGACGAGCAGGCGCCCGAGGGCTACGTCCAGGACCCGGACGTGCTCGACACCTGGTTCTCCTCCGGCCTGTGGCCCTTCTCCACCATGGGCTGGCCGGACCCCACCCCCGAACTGGCGAAGTTCTATCCCACCAGCGTGCTGGTGACCGGTTACGACATCCTGTTCTTCTGGGTGGCCCGGATGATGATGTTCGGCATGTTCGTCTCCGACGACCCGGTCATCACCGCCGGTAAGGATTCCGGGCGGCAGCAGGTGCCGTTCGACGACGTCTTCCTGCACGGGCTCATCCGCGACGAATTCGGCCGCAAATACTCCAAGTCCAAGGGAATCGGCGTCGACCCGCTGGTGTGGATCGACGAATACGGCGCGGACGCAACGCGTTTCACCCTCGCCCGGGGGGCCCAGCCGGGTAGCGACCTGTCGGTCGGCCCGCCGCACGTGCAGGCCTCGCGCAACTTCATCACCAAGCTGTTCAACGCCAGCAAGTTCGCGCTCATGAACGGTGCCGCCCCGGGCGACCTGCCCGACCGTGCCACCCTCACCGACACCGACCGCTGGATCCTCGACCGGCTCGACGAGGTGCGCGCCGAGGTCGACGCCGCCTTCGACCGCTACGAATTCGGCAAGGCCTGCGAGGCGCTGTACCACTTCGCCTGGGACGAACTGTGCGACTGGTACCTCGAATTGGCGAAGGTGCAGTTCGCCGAATCGGAGGAGCGGGCCGCGAGCACGCGCATCGTCCTGGGCAACGTGCTGGATTCGGTGCTGCGCCTGCTGCACCCGGCCATCCCGTTCGTCACCGAGACGCTGTGGCAGGCCCTCACCGAGGCCGGTGCGGACGACTCGCTCGTGATCGCCGCGTGGCCGCAGCCGTCCGGCGTCGCCACCGATACCGTTGCCGCGCAACGCATTGCGGATCTGCAGAAGCTCGTCACCGAAATCCGCCGATTCCGCAGCGACCAGGGACTGACCGACAAGCAGAAGGTCGCCGCGAAACTGATCGGCATCGACGCCGCCGACCTCGCCGGACTGCACGCCGAAATCGCCAGCCTGGCCCGGCTCACCGAGCCGGATGCCGACTTCTCCGCCACCGCCGCGGTGGAGGTGCGGCTGTCCGGCGCCACCGTCACCGTCGAACTGGACACCTCCGGCGCGGTCGACCTCGACGCCGAACGGCGCCGCCTGGAAAAGGATCTGGCGGCCGCGCAGAAGGACCTCGCCACCACCACCGCCAAACTCGGCAACGAGGCCTTCCTGGCCAAGGCGCCCGAGGAGGTGGTCGCCAAGATCCGCACCCGCCGCGACGTCGCCGAATCCGAGGTGACCCGGATCGGGGCGCGGCTGGCGCAGATCACGGAGTTGGCGGCGAAGAAGTGAGCGACGGCGAAGGATTCGACCGCGAACCGCTCGCCGGCGGTGAGGATCGGTTGCGCACCGGTCCGTCACCGGTGGACCTCGCCGAAATGGCGCTGGTCGAGGCCGAACTCGACCAGCGCTGGGGCGAAACCAAGATCGAGCCGTCGCTGACCCGGATCGCCACGCTGATGGATCTGCTCGGTTCCCCGCAGCAGAACTATCCGGCCATCCATATCGCCGGCACCAACGGCAAGACCTCGGTGACGCGCATGATCGACGCGCTGCTCACCGCGCTGCACCGCCGGACCGGACGGTTCACCAGTCCGCATCTGCAGTTGGCGACCGAACGCATCGCGATCGACAACGCCCCGATCACGCCCGCGCGCTACGTCGAGATCTACCGTGAACTGCTGCCGTACGTCGAGATGATCGACACCCGGTCGACCGAGGGGGCACTCGGCGGTACGCCCGGCCCGCGGATGAGCAAATTCGAGGTCCTCGTCGCCATGGCCTACGCGGCCTTCGCGGAGGCACCGGTCGACGTCGCGGTGGTCGAAACCGGGATGGGCGGTACCTGGGACGCGACCAACGTGATCGACGGCCAGGTCGCGGTGATCACGCCGATCGGACTGGACCACACCGACTATCTGGGCCCGGACCTGACCTCGATCGCCGGGGAGAAGGCCGGAATCATCAAGCGGTCACCGCAGGATCTGCTGATTCCGCGCGATACCGTCGCCATCGTCGGCGAACAGGAACCCGAGGCGATGGATGTGCTGTTGCGGCGTGCGGTCGAGGCCGACGCCGCGGTCGCCCGCGCCGGATCGGAGTTCCGGGTGCTCGCGCGGCGGATCGCGGTCGGCGGCCAGGTCCTGGAGATCCAGGGGCTGGGCGGGGTGTACGACGAGATCTTCCTGCCGCTGCACGGTGAGCATCAGGCCCACAACGCTGCACTCGCCTTGGCGGCGGTGGAAGCCTTCTTCGGCGCGGGGGCGCAGAAACAACTCGATATCGATGCGGTGCGAGCCGGATTCGCGGCGGTGAGCAGTCCCGGACGGATGGAACGGATGCGCAGTGCGCCCACCATCTTCATCGACGCCGCGCACAACCCGGCCGGGGCGAAGGCGCTGGCCGCGACGCTGACCGAGGAATTCGACTTCCGCAAGTTGGTCGGTGTGGTGGCGGTGCTCGCCGACAAGGACGCGGCGGGCATCCTGGAGGCACTGGAACCGGTGTTCGACGAGATCGTGGTCACCACCAACGGATCTCCGCGCGCCCTGGGCATCGACGAACTGGCCGATCTGGCGGTGCAGCGGTTCGGCGACGAGCGGGTCGTCACCGCGCACACCCTCGCCGACGCGGTCGAAACCGCGATCGCCATCGCCGAGGAGGCGGGCGGGGCCGGCGAGCCGGTCTCGGGCGCGGGCATCGTGGTCACCGGATCGGTAGTCACCGCGGGTGCTGCGCGTTCGCTGTTCGGGAAGGACCCCGCGTGAAGCTCGAGGCCGGAGGCGGCAGCCTGCGTCACCACGGAGGCCTTGCGGAACGCGGCGTCGAATACAGCGTGAAGCTCGAGGCCGGAGGCGGCAGCCTGCGTCACCACGGAGGCCTTGCGGAACGCGGCATCTGGTGCAGTGTGGGAGCCGACCAGCGCATCGACCGGGCGTGGAGGAGACAACGTGGGTAGCGAAGACGAAAAGGGCGGTGCGCCGGGTCGTGAAGTACCCCCGCCCGCGACCGACCCGTGGAAGGGCTTGCGCGGCGTGATGGCCGGCGCGTTGATCCTCGAGGCGATCACCGTCCTGCTGGCGCTGCCGGTGGTGGGGGCGGTCGGCGGCGGGCTGAGCTGGTGGTCGGTGACGTATCTGGTCGGTCTGGCCGTTGTGATGATCGTCGGCTCCGGCATGCAGCGCCGGTCGTGGGCACTGCCGTTCAACCTCGGCCTGCAGGTGCTGGTCCTGGCGGGTGGGTTGATCCATCTGTCGATCGGCATCATCGGCGTGGTGTTCGTCGCGGTGTGGATCTTCATCCTGGTGCTGCGTTCCGATGTGAAACGCCGCATGGACCAGGGTTTACTGCCCAGCCAGCGGATGCCGGGCGCCTCCTGACCCGATCTCGACCGCTCGGTTCGGAATCGTGCACCACCGCCGGATAGAGTGTCGCCGTGACTGAGCAGACGTTGGCACTCATCAAGCCGGACGGCGTGGCCCGAGGCCTGGTTGGGGAGATCATCACCCGCATCGAACGCAAAGGGCTGAAGATCGCGGCCCTCAAACTCGAGCAGGTTTCCGAGGAACTTGCCGCCGCCCATTACGCCGAACACGCCGACAAGCCGTTCTACGGCTCGCTGATCGAATTCATCACCTCCGGACCGGTCGTCGCGGCCATCCTCGAAGGCCCCCGCGCCATCGCCGCGTTCCGCCAGCTCGCCGGTGGCACCGACCCGGTGGAGAAGGCCGTTCCCGGCTCTATCCGCGGCGACTTTGCCCTGGAGACCCAGTTCAACCTCGTCCACGGCTCCGATTCGCCCGAATCCGCGAAGCGGGAGATCGCGCTCTGGTTCTGAGCTCTGTCGGTTGGCCCCGCGTCGCTTCCGCGGGGTTCGCGGTCGCTCGGGCTCACCGTCGGGCGCCCGCTGCTTGCTTTTTCGGCGTACGCAGCGGGCTCCGGACGGCGAGCCGGCCGCGAACTATCGCTCGGACCCGCTTCGTGCGGGGCCGGGTCACGGGATGGTGCGATGCGGCCGGCGGGTTCCCGTCGAAACCTACTCAGCTGTAGGAAGTGGTGCATCCAGCGCTCCGGAAACCGTGCGGGTGCGCTCCGATGGCGGACCAGTGGGTCGCTGTATGGGATACTGGACTCGGATGTGATCGACGCCTACCTATCGAGGCAGGTGGCGAGCGCAACCGAATGGCACCGCGGCTCGACGCCGATCATCGCTGCCCCGGACGGTTAACAAGACTCGGCTGTTCGGCGGCACGCTGGATGAGCGCTCGAGTTCCGGTGTGAAGCCAACAGCCAGGCGCCGCGTGACCAGTTAGCCCGAACGACGTACGACATGGTGATAACCGGGCACGCGGGGCGAGACCATCAGACCTTGCGCCGTGTAGGCGTGAGGCGAACGGACAGCGCCCCCGCGTCGGCCGCGTCACTCTCGTACGAGTGGGACGCGCCCGGGGGCCCGAGGAGATTTCGTGGCCGATCAAGAGCCGCAGGGAACGTCGCAGAGCAATGGTGATTCCACCTCCACCGAGGTGGCCGGGGCAGGGGAGGCGGCGCAGTTGCCGGAACGAATCCGGGTGCACGCGCTGGCCAAACTTCTGGGAACCACCAGCAAACGTATCCTTGCCCACCTGACCGAACTGGGCGCCGAAGCTCGCAGCGCTCAATCCAGCCTGGACCGCACCGTCGCCGAATCCGTGCGCGACGCACTCGTTCCGCAGCAAGCCGCCGAGGAGACGGGCGGGGAAAAGCCCGCCGCGGAGCAATCGGCCGAGGTGGCGGTGAGCGAATCCGCCGCCGTCGCGCCCGCGGAGAGCGAATCCGCAGCACCCGAGTCTGCCGTGCCGCCGGCGACCGGGCCGGCCGAGGCCACCGAAGCGAATGCTGCCGGTGACTCGCCCGCGGCGACCGAATCGGACCGGACGAGCGTCCCCGCCGAATCGACTGCCGGCGCCGGGGCGACCTCGACCGAGGCGGCCGCGCCCACCGAGACGGCACCGCATACCTCGCTGTTCACCAGCCCGTTCCAGGCCCCCGCGCCGGAGCCGGTGCAGCCGGTGGTCTTCGAGCCCGCGAGCATCGCGGCCGCCCCGCTGTTCCTCCCGCCGGATGCCGCGGCCGCCGAGGAGATGCGGCGCAAGCGGCGGGCGGAACGGGAGGCCAAGACCGCCGAGCCGGCGGTCGTGGAGACCGACGAGCCCGACACCACCGAAGCGGACGCCGAGTCCGGCGCCGACTGGGACGACGAGCAGTCGCGCGACGACCAGGAGGACGGCGGCCGTTCCCGGCGCCGCCGCCGGGGCCGTCGCGGCCGCGGCCGGGGCCGGGGCGAACAGCACGCCGAGCACGAGTCCGACGAGGATTCCGACGACGAGGACACCGAATCGTCTGCGGAGACCGGCGAAACCACCGATGAGGGTGCCGCCGAGCAGACCGGTGAGGACAGCGAGGACGACAGCACCGCGACGCCGGAGGGTTCGACCCGCCGCCGGCGCCGCCGGCGCCGCCGGAAGGCCGGGGAGGACAGCGAAGCCGAGCCCGCCGACGACGATCCGCCGAATACCGTCGTGCACGAGCGCGAACCGCGCAACAAGCGCCGCGCGGTCGACGAGGTGCAGGGCATCAGCGGGTCGACCCGGCTGGAAGCCAAGCGGCAGCGTCGCCGGGACGGTCGCGAGGCCGGTCGTCGCCGTCCGCCGATCCTGACCGAATCGGAATTCCTGGCCCGGCGCGAGGCGGTGGACCGCGTCATGGTCGTCCGCGAGAAGTCGTTCCCGGCGGGCGAGCATTCGCACGTCGGCGCGACCACGCAGGTCGCGGTGCTCGAGGACAACATCCTGGTCGAGCACTTCGTCACCAATACCGGGACCGCGTCGATGGTCGGCAACGTCTATCTGGGCAAGGTGCAGAACGTGCTGCCCAGTATGGAGGCGGCGTTCGTCGACATCGGCCGCGGCCGCAACGGTGTGCTGTACGCCGGTGAGGTCAATTGGGAGGCCGCCGGGCTCGGCGGTAAGGAACGCAAGATCGAACAGGCGCTCAAACCGGGCGATACCGTGCTGGTGCAGGTCAGCAAGGATCCGGTCGGGCACAAGGGCGCCCGGCTGACCACACAGATCAGCCTGGCCGGTCGGTTCCTGGTCTACGTCCCGGGCGGGACCTCGACCGGGATCAGCCGCAAGCTGCCCGATACCGAGCGCAAGCGGCTGAAGGAGATTCTGCGCGACATCGTCCCGCAGGACGCGGGGGTGATCATCCGCACCGCGTCCGAGGGCGTGAGCGAGACCGAACTCGCCCGCGATGTCGAGCGCTTGCAGGCGACCTGGAAGACCATCGAGAAGCAGGCCGAGAACGGGTCCGGTGCGCCGAAGACCCTGTACGAGGAGCCCGACCTGCTGGTCAAGGTGGTCCGGGACCTGTTCAACGAGGACTTCTCCAAGTTGATCATCGAGGGTGATCGGGCCTGGACGACGGTCGAGAACTATGTCCGGACCGTCGCACCGGACATGCTGGCCCGGGTCGAGCGCTACGAGAACAACGGCGTGGACGTCTTCGGCAGCCTGCGCATCGACGAGCAACTCGCCAAGGCACTGGACCGCAAGGTGTGGCTGCCTTCGGGCGGCACGCTGGTCATCGACCGCACAGAGGCGATGACCGTGATCGACGTCAACACCGGCAAGTTCACGGGCTCGGGCGGCAGCAATCTGGAGGAGACCGTCACCCGCAACAACCTGGAG
The DNA here is from genome assembly GCF_000308855.1 of Nocardia veterana NBRC 100344. GTDB lineage: Bacteria > Actinomycetota > Actinomycetes > Mycobacteriales > Mycobacteriaceae > Nocardia > Nocardia veterana. The sequence goes on from NZ_BAGM01000043.1 coordinate 15,224, forward strand.
GCCGCCGAGGAGATCGTGCGGCAGATGCGGTTGCGCGATATCGGCGGCATGATCGTCGTCGACTTCATCGACATGGTGCTCGAATCCAACCGTGACCTGGTCCTGCGCCGACTGACCGAATGCCTGGGCCGTGACCGGACCCGGCATCAGGTTTCGGAGGTGACCTCGCTCGGCCTGGTCCAGATGACCCGCAAGAAGCTGGGCACCGGCCTGGTCGAGGCGTTCTCGACGACCTGTGAACACTGCCACGGGCGCGGCATCATCGTGCACAACTACCCGGTGGAAACCGCGCCGGCAGAGGACGGCTCCGGTCGCCGGGAAGGGCGTCGGCGCCGCAAGGACAAGGATCGGGACAAGGACAAGCAGCCGGTCGCGGCGGCGGCCGAGGTGGTCGATTCGCATCCGGAGGAGGAGGCGGCGGCCAAGCGGGCCCATCCGGTCGCACTCGCGATGGCGGCTCATCACGCCGACGAGCCGACGGAGGGCGAGACCGAGGCCGAGGCCGAGAAGCCGCCGGTTGCCGAGGCGAAGCCCGAGCCGAAGGGGTCGCGGCGCACCCGCGACCGGCGTGGCCGGGGCCGGGCCGGAGCGGCGGCTCCCGCTCCGGCCGACGAGAGCGGCCCGGAGCCCGAAGCGACCGCAGCGTCCGAGCCGACCGCAGCGTCTGAACCGAGCGTGGCGTCCGAACCGAGCGTGGCGTCCGAACCGAGCGTGGCGTCCGAATCGAGTGTGACGTCCGAACCGGTTGTGGTGTCCGAACCGAGTACCACCGGCACCGAGGAGCCAGCGCCGACCAGCGGCGTCGTCGGTGCGGAGGGAACCGCGCAACCGTCCGCCGAGGATTCTGCGGCGGCGTCCACCGCGGCAGCCCCGGACGTCGACGGTGCCCGGCCCGCCGAACCGACGCCGGAGCCGGCGCGCCGCGGCCGACGCCGGGTGGCTCGCACCGCGGCCGCGCCGTCGTCGGACAGTCAGGGCGCGGTCTTCGTCCTGACCGATGCGGATCAGGAGAGCGCGCCGAAGTTCACCCTGGACGAGCTGGTTCCGGCCGAGGTCACGCCGCGGCAGCGGACCCGTCGTCGCGCTGCCGGCCGAGCCGCGGGCGCGCCGGAAACCTCGAACTGATCCGATCGCCGGACCGGAGAAATCCGCAGCACGGCCCCGCCCGGACCTCGGGCGGGGCCGTGCTGCGATCCGGGTCACGATCGACAGCGACCCGGTTTGGTGCGCGGGGTAGCAGTCCTGTAATCTTGGACAGTCGCTGCCCGGTGACAGCACCGTGTGATGTGAGAAAACGCTGCGCTGTCATGAGATCCGGCTCGAAACGAGCCCTCCGGTGCGAGTACAGCATCGAGGCGGCGGTGACTATCAGACCAGTCGTACGGCGGTTTCCGGTGTTCACCGGCAGGCGGCCGTGTGAGCAGAGTGCCGAGCACTAGTTGAGGAAAGAGGGCAGCCGACCGATGGCAACGTACGCGATCGTCAAGACCGGCGGAAAGCAGTACAAGGTCGCGGTCGGTGACCTGGTGAAGGTCGAGAAGATCGAGGGTGAACCGGGCACGGCCGTATCGCTGTCGCCGGTGCTGGTGGTTGACGGCGCCGAGCTGACTACCGATGCCGACAAGCTGGCCAAGGTTTCGGTGTCCGCCGAGGTGGTCGAGCAGACCAAGGGCCCGAAGATCCGGATCCACAAGTTCAAGAACAAGACCGGCTACCACAAGCGTCAGGGCCACCGTCAGAAGCTGACGGTCCTGAAGGTCACCGGCATCAAGTAGTTTCGACCTAGCGGAACCACCCGGTTTCGAATCGAGGAGTTTTCAGCCATGGCACATAAGAAGGGTGCGTCCAGCTCTCGCAACGGTCGCGATTCCAATTCCAAGCGGCTCGGTGTGAAGCGCTTCGGCGGGCAGACCGTCAAGGCCGGCGAGATCCTGGTTCGCCAGCGCGGAACCCACTTCCACCCCGGTGTGAACGTCGGCCGTGGCGGCGACGACACGCTGTTCGCCCTCGAGGCGGGTGCGGTCCAGTTCGGCACCAAGCGGGGCCGCAAGACCGTCAACATCGTGGTACCGGAGCCGGTGCAGGCCTGACCTGCGCTGGAGCCTTCTCCACACACTCTTCGAAGCGGGCCAGGGTTTAGCAGATAAACCCTGGCCCGTTCGCCGTTCCGGGAGGCTCGCCACCACCGTCCACCGAATACAGAGGTCCAGCTGGCATGTCCAAATTCATCGATCGAGTGGTGCTGCACGTGCGCGCCGGCAAGGGCGGCCACGGCTGTGCCTCGGTGCATCGGGAGAAGTACAAGCCGCTCGGCGGACCGGACGGTGGTAACGGCGGTAACGGCGGGGACGTGATCCTCGAGGTCGACCCGAATGTGCACACCCTGCTCGACTTCCATTTCCACCCGCACGCCAAGGCCGGCAACGGCAAACCCGGCGAGGGCGGAAACCGCGACGGTAAGCAGGGCTCGGAACTGCTGCTGAAGGTCCCCGACGGGACGGTCGTCATCGATGAGGACGGCGAGGTCGTCGCCGATCTGGTCGGCGCCGGCACCCGATTCGTGGCGGCCCGTGGTGGTCGCGGCGGGCTGGGTAACGCCGCGCTGGTTTCGCGGGCGCGCAAGGCTCCCGGCTTCGCCCTGCTCGGCGAGGAGGGGGAGGAACGTGACCTCGTCCTCGAGCTGAAATCCGTCGCCGATGTCGGATTGGTCGGCTTCCCCTCGGCCGGGAAATCCTCGCTGGTCTCGGTGTTGTCGGCCGCCAAGCCGAAGATCGCCGACTATCCGTTCACCACGCTGGTACCGAATCTCGGCGTGGTGTCCAGTGGCGACACCACGTTCACGGTCGCCGATGTGCCGGGCCTGATTCCGGGTGCCAGTGACGGGCGCGGACTCGGTCTGGACTTCCTGCGTCACCTGGAACGCTGTGCCGTGCTGGCGCATGTCGTCGACTGCGCGACCCTGGAGCCCGGCCGCGACCCGATCTCCGATGTCGATGCGCTGGAGGCCGAGCTGGCCGCTTACCGCCCGGCCCTGCAAGCCGATGCCGGCCTCGGCGACCTCGCAGACCGGCCCCGGGTGGTCATCCTCAACAAGGCCGATATCCCCGACGCCGCCGAATTGGCCGAGATGGTGACGCCGGAATTCACCGCCCGCGGCTGGCCGGTGTTCACGATCTCGGCGGTGAGCCGAGAAGGCTTGCGGCCGTTGACCTTCGCGCTCGCCGACATGGTGCGCGCCTACCGCGAAGCCCATCCGCCGGCGGCACCGAAGCGTCCGGTGCTCCGGCCGGTCGTCGCGGGGGAGAGCGGCTTCAGCGTCGAGCCCGATCCGGAGGTCGAGGGCGGCTTCATCGTTCGCGGGGAGCGGCCCGAACGATGGGTGCGGCAAACACAATTCGACAACGACGAGGCAGTCGGTTATCTGGCCGACCGGTTGGCGCGGCTCGGCGTGGAGGACGAATTGGTGCGGCTCGGCGCGGAACCGGGAGCCGAAGTCACCATCGGTGATGTGAGCTTCGAATGGGAGCCGCAGGTGTCCGCCGGAATCGATATGGTGATGACCGGGCGCGGCACCGACCCGCGCATCGGCCAGTCCGAACGCGTCTCCGCCGCAGAGCGCAAACACGCCTCTCGGGTACGCCGCGGACTGGTGTCCGACGACGAGGATCAGCCGTGACCGCCCGCCACACCGGCGCAGCCGGGGTGTGCGGGCGTGCCGAGCCGGTAATCGTCGTGCGCCACAGGGTGGCGTGGCAGGTAAGTGAGTTGCGTTGTGACACAGGTGGATTCTGAGCAGGACACGATCCCTACCCGGCAGTCGATCCGGACGGCCCGCAGTGTGGTCGTCAAGATCGGCTCCTCGGCGCTGACCAGTCTCGAGGGCGGTCTCGACACTGCCCGGCTGGACAAGCTCGCCGAGGCGATCGAAGCACGGATGCGGGCGGGTTCCGATGTGGTCGTGGTGTCCTCCGGCGCGATCGGCGCCGGTATCGCGCCCCTCGGATTGGCCGCGCGGCCACGGGATCTGGCGACCAAGCAGGCGGCGGCCAGTGTCGGCCAGTTGGCGTTGGCGCACGCGTGGGGTACGTCGTTCGCCCGGTTCGACCGGGTGGTCGGCCAGGTGCTGTTGACCGCGGGGGATTTCGCGCGCCGGGAACATCACCGCAACGCGCAGCGCACCCTGGACCGGCTGCGCGCCCTGCACGCGGTCGCGGTGGTCAACGAGAACGACACCATCGCCACCGAGGAGATCCGATTCGGTGACAACGATCGGCTGGCGGCGCTGGTCGCGCATCTGGTGGGGGCGGATGCGCTGGTGCTGCTGTCCGATGTGGACGGGCTCTACGACGGCGACCCGCGCAAGGGCGGTGCTACCTTCATTCCGGAGGTCCGCAGCAGCGCGGATCTCGACGGGGTGATCGCCGGTACCGGCGGCGCACTCGGGACCGGTGGGATGGCGTCGAAACTGTCGGCCGCTCGTCTGGCCGCCGATGCCGGAGTGCCGGTGCTGCTCGCCGCGGCCGCCGATGCGGCCGCCGCACTGGGCGATGCCTCTGTCGGCACCGCCTTCGCCGCCCGTCCGGTCCGCCTGTCCGCCCGCAAGTTCTGGGTCCGGCACGCCGCCGACAGCCGGGGCGCCATCCACCTGGACGCCGGGGCGGTGCGGGCGGTAGCCCAGTGCCGCCGCTCGCTGCTCGCCGCCGGGATCACCGGCGTGAAGGGCCGCTTCTACGGCGGTGACGTCGTCGATCTGCTGGCCCCCGACGGCCGCGTCGTCGCCCGGGGCGTGGTCGAATACGACAGCACCGAGCTGGAATCCATGGCCGGGCACTCCACCTCCGAACTGCCGGAGGGGATGCAGCGGCCCGTCATCCACGCCGACGACCTGGTGAAGGTGTAGCCGGGGCGCGTCCACTAGCGGATGTCGTGAGGGACCGGTAGCCGAACCCGGTGTGGCCGGCGGCTTTTGTCCCCCAACTATTCGTGCCGACCTCGCCGCGATTGCGGGAAAGTCGCGAAAGACGACGAGGTTTGCACGAATAGTTCACCCCCCGTCGGCGACCTCAGCCGGGCGGGGATACGCCCGGCTGGTCGGGTGTGGGGGGAGCGTCCGTATCGGGTATCGGTCCGGTGATACCGGGCTGGCCCTCCTGGTCCGTGAGTGGGGGCGCCGAGGGGTCCGGTGGTTGCGGGACGGGGGTGTGGGGTGCCGGTTTCGGTGCCGGCGGGGGAGCGTCCGGCGGGGGCGCGGAAGTCGTTGGGGGAGCGGGGCTTTGTGGTGCCGGCGGGGCTGGTTGATCGGGAGCCGGTCCGGGCGTGGGGTCCGACGGTGGAGGGGTGGACGGGTCCGGTGCCGGCGACGCATTCGGCCCGGGTGCTTCGGGGGCGTGCGGCGCGGGGGCCGGGCCATCGGGCCCGGGTGCTGCCGGGGCCGGACTGCTCGGTTCCGGTGACGTTGGTGCGGGCGCCGGATCACTCGGCCCGGGTGCTGTGGCCGACGGGCCCGGCTGTCCCTCCAGGTTTTCCGGTGTGCGCGGCCGGTCGGGGTGCGGCACTCGCGGGCCGCCCGGATCGTCCTGTTCCGGCGGCGCGGGCAATGCGGGCACGCCGCTGCCGGCCGCCGAATAGGCGGGTTTGTAGATCATGTTCATCGCCAGGATCGCCTCCTGACGCAGAACCTCCTGCGCGATCTGCGCGTCGATCACCCGGGCCGCCTCGAGGGCCCGGGCGATGGCTCCCACCGGGCCGCTGTCGCCCGGCGGCGGGACGGCGAGCTTCACCGCTTCGGCGGCCCCGGCGACCGCCCCGAGCCGGGCGCCGACCTCACCGAAAACGGCCGCCAATTCCTCCACCGAGGCCGCGTAGCTGCGCGCGCTCGCGGCCGCTGCCTCCGCCGCGGGTCCTTGCCAGCCGGCGGCATCCATGGTGCGTTCGGCGTGCGACCGGGTGACCGGCATCGAACCGGTCAGCGTCGCAGCGGCTTCCAGCCAGGTCAGCGAGGCCTGCAGGATCTCCCCGGCATCGATCTTCTCGGTGCCGGCGCGGATCTGCTCGTGCGTCATCGACTCGAAATGCTCCATCGCACTGACGTATTGCGGGTCCGTGTGCGAAGCGGCCGGCCCGTAACGGAATTCGGCGGTCATCGCGACTGTCCGGACGCGAGTGCGCGCAAGGCGGCGGCGTGCGCCGAGTCGGCCTCCTCGTAGAGTCCGGCGCTGGTCAGGAAGGCCTCTTTCATGCGATAGGCGGCGGCGATGTACTGGTCGAGCAGCTCCGCGGCATCGCGCGCCTTGCGGCCGAAACCGGCCTGCAGCTGCTGCGCCGAGAAGAAGCCGCCGAAGCCGCTGAGCTGGGAAACGGCGTCCAATCGCTGCTGCAGTTCCCGAAGCCGGTCGGCCTGCTGCTGGTAGAGCTTGGCACAGTCGCGAGCGGCGGCCGGATCGAAGGTGACGGTTCCGCCCCGCGCGGCCTGCAGGAACCGGGTGATGTCGGCTTGGCTGGTCTCGATCGTCATGCGCACCCCTGAGATCGGTCGGTCCGGCCCAGCGTAATCGGCCGGGCTCGGAGGAGGCAGCGGCGCGTCACCGCGAGGGGCACACCGCCGGGCTGCCGATCGCCCCAGCTTAGTCGGTGAATCGGTGTCCGGTCGGAGTGAGTTGTCCGGATCAGGGGTAGGCGCAGGTCATCGCGGAATGCGTTTCTGCAGGTGGGTTCCGATCTGCTCCCGGCTCGCGGGCACGATGTGGACTTCGTCGCCCGCCTTGATGAGGTACCGCCCGTCGTCGGCCACATCGATCCAGGTGTAGTACAGCGGGGGTGGGGGTGAGGTGCGGTCCAATCCGGCCTCGATCCGGATATGCCCCTCGGCCGTATGGGGTTTGAGCAGCAGCCGTCGAATCCGCGGCGCCCGCGGTGACGGCGGACGCGGGCAGTCCTCGTCACGAACCTCCTCCGCCGGCGCCGAGCGGGCGGGTTCGCCGCCGGCCGGGCAGTCGGGCAGCAGCGCGGCGATGCGGGCGCCGAGTTTGGCGGTGTGCCCGATCGCGACGCGGATCGGACCGCCGAAGCCCGGCGTGCGCCCGGGTTCCTGCACGGCGAGGACGGCGTGGTCGTAGACGACCGCCCCCAGCGCCCGGATCTCGGTCCCCGGGGTGTGCGCGCCACCGATCGCGACGATACGGGTATGCGGCGTCGCCAGGATGCGCAGACAGGCCGACAGATCGGGATCCGCGCCCAGTGGCAGGCGTGCCTCGAGTGTGCGGCGCAGGGCCGCGGCTTCGTCTTCGGTGCGTGGGGTTTCCAGGATGCGCAGCGGAAAGGGGTGGCGATCGAGGTCCGTTTCACGCCAGATATGCGCGAACTCGTCCGGTGTGAATGACCAACTCACGCCGAATTACACCCTCCACCGATCGTCACGAGCCTCAACGTAGCGTAGCGGCGCGCTCGTCGGGCCACCAGCCGATCTTGTTCCGATTCCGGTTAACACCGGCCGGTGTGACCGGTATATCGAGACAACGTCGTGGTGACCGCCTGCTCACCACGGGATTTCGGATGTCGCTGCCGTCGATATTCCGAAATATGGACCTTTCAAACTTACCGTAACGAACCCTGCGATGCGACCGCCGGGCAGGCGCGCGGTCGGCGATGACGGGAGAGCTGGTGCACGGATCCGAGGTGGGCCTCGACGATTTGCCCGCGGCCGGCGGCGGCAAAGCGGCCGGATTACGGCGGTTGCGCGATGCCGCGTTACCGGTGCCGCAGTGGCTGCTGGTCGAGCCGGGGCTGTTCGACCATATGCCGGACGAGATCGTCACCGCAGCAGCGGAATTCGCTCGCGCCACCGATCTCGACGACGCCTTGGCCCGAGGTGCGAAACTCCGCGCGGGCATCATGACCACGCCACCGCCACCCGGGCTGGTCGATGCGGTCGGCGAGCTGGCGCGGCGGCTCGGCGGCGGCCCGATGGCGGTGCGCTCGTCGGCCGCGGTCGAGGACGGCGCGGTGTATTCGTTTGCCGGGCAGTTCGATTCGTTCCTGAACGTATCGGGTGCGCACGCCCTGGCCACGGCCGTCACGGCCTGCTGGGCCTCGGCGCCGGCCCCGCGCGCGATCGGCTACTGCTTCGCGCACGGCCTGCCGTTGCCCACCGTTCCGTCGGTGATCGTGCAGCGGCTGATCGCGGCCGAGACCAGCGGGGTGCTGTTCACCTGTGATCCGAGCACGGCCGCCGCGGATCGAATGGTGCTCAGTGCCGTCTACGGTTTGGGGGAGGGGCTGGTCTCGGGCGCGGTGGACGCCGATACCTATGTGGTGGACAAATTTTCGGCGACCGTGGTCGACCGGATACTCGGCGAGAAGGCCACCCGTTATCGTGCGGCCGGAGCACAGGGTTGTGTCGCCGAAGAGGTCGAACCCGCGTTGCGCGAGCGGCCGGCGTTGACCGATGCGCAGGTGCGGCAGGTGATCGAGCTCGGTCGTCGGATCGAGACGGCGGCCGGCGGTCCGCAGGACGTCGAGTGGGCCTTCGATACCGAGGGCGAGCTCTGGGTGCTGCAAGCGCGTCCGGTCACCACCGCGATCGGCGCCCAGCTGCGAGGCGCGGGTGAATCGGTGCCGGCGGGCGAGCTGCGAATCTGGGACAACTCCAACATCATCGAAAGTTTCAGCGGCATCACCTCACCGCTCACCTTCACCACCGCCGCCGACATCTACGGCCGGGTCTATCGTGAATACGCGCGCTCGCTGGGCGTGCGGCCGGCGCAGCTGCGACAGACCGATCGCTGGACTCCGGTGTTGCTCGGCTACTTTCACGGTCGCGTCTACTACAACCTGCTGCACTGGTACCGGATGGTCGGCATCGCACCCGGCTATCCCCTCAACCGCCGTGTACTCGAGGCCGCACTAGGCGTGGCCGAACCACTGGCCGACGAGATCGCGAAGACGTTGCGCCCCTTCACCTTCGCCAATCCGCTGGCCGCTCTGGTATCGCGGGTTCGCACCACGGCGATCTACCTGGGGCGGATCGTGACGATCGACGCGATGATGCGACGGTTCCTCGCCGAGTTCTACCGCGTCTACGACGAATTCGAGGCCCACGACGATCGCCACGATACCGGCGCGCAGGCGTACGCCCGCTACCGCGAACTCGATCGCGAACTGGTGCACCGCTGGGGACCCATGATGGTCCTCGACGCCATGCTGTTGACCTCGACCGGCCTGCTCTACCTCCTCACCCGGCTGCTGCTGCCGAACGCGCCGGAATGGTTCCTCTACGCCGTCGCCGGGCCGGGCGCCGATGTCGAATCCGCCGACCCGGCGCGGGCCATGGCGGAGCTGGCGGCCACCGTGCGCGCGGACGCTCGGCTGCGCGCGCTCCTGGAAACCACTGCGGCGGAGGGCGCCTACGACGCCCTGGTATCCGGCGGTCACGACGAGTTCCGGGCTCGGGTCGACGACTACATCGACCGGTACGGCTATCGCAGCCTGGACGAATTGAAGTTGGAGACCCCGGATCTGCGGGAGGATCCGTCGGCGCTGTTCGTCATGTTGCTTGCCGCACTGCCGGAGCAGCCCGCCCGCCGCGCCGACGACGCCCAGCGCTATCTCGACACCCATCTGCGCGGGTGGCGACGCGCGGTCTACGAGCGCCTGCGCCGCAAGGTGTCCCGCTGCGCCGGTCACCGGGAGAGCCTGCGCTTCTGCCGAACCCGAGCCTTCGGCATGGTCAAGCGGACGATTCGCACCATGGGGCGAGACCTGGTGCAGCGCAATGTCATCGACGAGTTCGCCGATGTGTTCCTGCTGACCCTGCCGGAGCTGCGGCAGTGTTACGAGGGCGGCGACACCGCCGGGCTTGCAGCGGTGGTCGCCGCCCGCAAACAGCAACGCGCCGCCGACGCCCGACTGGTCGCCCCGGATCGATTCGTCACCCACGGTGACGGATTCGGACCGGCCGAGCTCGCCTCGGTGGGCTGGGTGCCGATCACGGATATCCCGGCCGCATCCGCCGGATCGGTGTTCACGGGCACCCCGTCGGGCGGTGGTATCGGCACCGGTCCAGCGGTCGTCGTCGGTGAACCGCGTGATGTGACCGACGGCGTACTGGTCACCTATCGCACCGACCCGGGCTGGGTGGCGGTGCTGCCGTCGGCGACGGCGCTGGTGGTCGAGCGCGGCAGCCCACTGACTCACGTCGCCATCGTCGCGCGCGAATTGGGCGTCCCGACGGTGGTGCAGATTCCGGGGATCACCCGGACCGTTCGTACCGGTATGTCGCTGCGCGTGGACGGCAGCGCCGGAACCGTCACCGTGCTCGACGAAGGGAAGGACCACGATGACCACTGACCTGCCGATCGACACCGACGACGAGGAACTCGTCCGTGGCTGGCTGGTGCGTCCGGCCACCGAAACCGGTATCCACCTCGCCGACGAGGAGGACGGCTGGCAGTTCCGCAGCTATGCCGAACTGGCCGATCTGACCTGGTCCATCGCCGCGCGGCTGCGGGAACGGGGGCTCGGCGCCGACCGCGAGGACGCGGGCGCGTGCGTGATCATGCCGACCGGATTCTCCTGTGTGGCAGCCTTCTACGCCGTATGGGCGTGCGGGGGCGTCTTCACTCCGATCGCGCCGCCGATGTTCGCCGACCGGGACCTCTACCTCGCGCACGTCGCCGCGGTGCTGGAGCAGGCGGCACCGCGCGTGGTGGTCACGTCCGAGGAATTGGCCGCTCTGGTGCGGGATGCGATGGCGGCCGCGGGCCGCGACGACGCCCCGCTGGTGGTCACCGAATCCGAGCCTCCGGCCGCGCGGGTTCCCGTGCCGGCCGCCGAAACCGCCCTGTTGCAGTTCACCTCCGGCTCGACGGGAACACCGCGCGGTGTCCGGATCTCCTGGCACAACCTGGCCACCAATATCCGGATGATCAGCCGGCTGATCGACTGGCGGCCCGGTGAGGTGATGGTGTCCTGGCTGCCGCTGTATCACGATATGGGCTTGGTGGGCGCCTTCTTGACCACCGTCGCCAACCAGGGCGATCTGTATCTCATGCGGCCCGATCAATTCGTCCGTGATCCGGCGCGCTGGTTGCGGGCGATGGCGCACGCACAGCATTCGCCCTCGCCGTCGTTCGCGCTGGGGTATGTCGCGCATCGGGTGCGGCCGCGGGATATCGCCGGATTGGATCTGTCGGGCTGGCGCACGCTCGCGGTCGGGTCCGAACCCGTCGAGGTCGCGGATCTGCGCGCCTTCGCCGAACTCACCGGCGCGCAGGGCTTTTCGGCCGCCGCCTATACGCTCGCCTACGGCCTGGCCGAAGCCACTCTGATGGTGAGTTCGTCGGCGCGGGACCGTCCACTGACCGCTGTGCGCGTGGACACCGCCACACTGCGTCCCGGCCGGCCGGTCCGGGTGGTCGCCGAGGCCGAACTCGGCGACGGACGCTGGGTGGACGGTCCGGGCTGGATCACCGGCCTCGGCTTCTCCACACCCGAATCCACGGTCCGGGTGGTCGACGACGAAGGTAACGATCTGCCCGACGGCGTCCTCGGCGAGATGGTGGTCATCGGTGACTCGGTCGCCCGGGGCTACACCGACGACGCACCGGGAGCCACCCGCCTCGTCGACGGCCGGCTCTATACCGGCGATGCCGGATTCCGTTTCCGGGACCAGGTTTTCGTACTCGGCCGGATGGGCACCAGCCTGAAGGTCCGGGGTCGCTCGGTGTTCATGGAGGACATCGAATCGCGGGTGGCGCGCGAAACCGGTATCACCAAGGGCAAACTCGCGGCGGTCGCGCTGTCGGGCGCTGCCACACCGGGCGTGGTCCTGTTCGCCGAGACCGCGCCCGGGCAGTGGATCACCGGGGCCCGCACGATCATTCGTGGCCAACTCGGCCCGGCGGGCACGATCGGCGTGGTGACCGGCCCGCGGGGCTTCATCCGCCGCACGTCCAGCGGCAAACCCCGGCGTCGGCACATGTGGCAGTTGTACGCCGAAGGCCGCCTCCCCGGTGCCACCGAACACCGGCTCCCCGACGCCACGGCGGCGGCGACCGCACCGGCGCCGGCACTCGACCGTGCCGGTGAATTGCTTGCCGCCGCATTGGAATCGGTATCGGTCCCACCGAATTCTGCCGCCCTGTTCGAGGGGTCGTTGGCGGAAGGATTCGGTAACGAGGGTTCCGATATCGATTTCCTCGTGGTGGCGCCCGGCGACGAGGAACTGCCGACGCTGCCGACGGTGGTGTTCGTCGACGGGCGCCGCATCGAGGTGCGCAGTCGCTCGCAGGCGCAGCTGCGGGCACAGCTCGTCCGGGTCGCCGGTGCGGATCGCGTCGGCGACCTGGACGAGGATGTGCTCAACCGCTGCCAGCGCTTCCTCCGGGCGAGCGTGCTGCGCACCGCCGCCGGGGTGGATATCGACGGTTTGCGGACGCTACTGCCGATGCGCGATTTCGCGGCCGTGGTGGCCCGATGGTGGGCGCAACGCAGCCGGCACGCACTCTGGTACGCGGTGGCGCTGCGGGCGCTGGGCGCGGACGACGAGGCGCACGGCTGGTTCCGCGACGGTCTGCTGCAGGCGGTGAAGTCCTGGGCCGCGGCCCGCGGCGAGACCTATCTGGAAACGAAATGGCTACCGCGGCAGCTGGACCGGATCGGCGCGGACGGCGAGACGGCCGACCTGATCGCGGCCTATCGCGCCCTCCCGCACCGCGCCGACGCGGCGGACGTCCTGTCGCTGGCGGCCCGGTTCGGGGTCACGGATATCGCCGACGATCCCGACCGCGTCCTGCTGACCCGCCGAGACGGCGTGACGACCTGGCCGGTCGGCGAGCGGCTGCACGTCCTGCGCGACGATCGTGATGTCTTCGCGCTGTCCGAGCGGGGCGCGGCGGCCTGGCGTGCGGTCGTCGCCGGCAGATCGATCGCCGAAACACTGCGGCGTGCCGCGCTCGGCGACGAACTGGCCGAATTCGTTCGCCTCGGCTTCGTCGGACTCGCCCTGCGTGGTGGTGAGCCACTGGCCCCGGCGCTGGCCATGTGTAAGCCGTTGCGGCCCTACACCCCGATGCCGTCCGCGCGGATGCCCGCACTGGGTGTGGCCGGCGGTGGTACCGATCGCCCGGTTGCCACGTTGTCGCCGTTACCGGCCGAACGCTTCGTCGCCTGTGCGATGGCGGTGGTCTGGTCGAATGTGGTGCTGGAGAACGCGCGCGAGGATCTGATGGGCGCGGTGAAGGCCGGGCAGGCGGAGGTGGCCGATATCGCGGCGCATCGAGTCGTCGTGATGTGCGTGCGAATGGCGCTGTCGGCCCACGGTATTCATCCGTTGCCCGCCGACGTGGCACCGGAACGCACGCTGGCGGCGTTGCTCCCCGACGCCCGGCCGCTGCGCGACAGGGTCGTCCGAGCCGCCGCGGTGCGGTTCCCGGCCGCCCTCGACTCGGGCAGCGCCGGCCTCGACGAACTGGCCGTGCTGGACGAATTGGTGGCGACGGTGCGCGAGATCGCCGGTGGCTCCCAGTTCCCGGCCTCCTTCGATTCCGGCGACCAGTGGCGACGCACCCTCGATATCAGCTACGACTGGCTGCGTCCGGCCGCGTACCTCGAGACCGAACTGCCCCTGGACGAGGCGCGCGATCTCCTCGAATCCGGTGGGCGCCAACCGCATCGGAGCGACGGAGGTGCGCGATGACGACCGTGGACGATTCGGTAGCCGAACAGGTGCGGCGGCTCGTCGTCGCGATGGCGCCCGATCCGCCGCCCGAGCTCGCCGACGAAATGCGCCTGATCGAGGATCTGTCCTTCGACTCGCTGCGGCTGATGGAGCTCACACTCGTGCTCGAGCAGGCTTTCGGACTGCCGCGCTACCGCCCCGAACAGCTCGCCGGAGTGCGCCGCATCGCGGATGTGGTGGCCCTGATCGAGGAGACACGACGGTGACCGAACGCGACGCGGTGCTGGTCACCGGCGCCGGGGGATTGGTCGGCGCCGAGGTGGTGGCGCGGCTGCTGGCGGCGGGACGACCGGTCATCGCCGTGCTGCACACCAATTCGCGCGTCGTCGGTAACGACGGTGGTGAGCTGACCGGTGCCGAGGCGGTATACGGCGATATCCGACGGCCGGAGTTGGGCCTGCCGCGGGAACGCCTGCCGGAACTCGCCGCGCGCGTCGGCACGATCGTGCACACCGCGGCGACCACCGCTTTCGACGCCGGCGCGGCCGAGTACGAGGAATTGAACGTCCGCGGTACCGCGAATGCGGTGAATCTGGCCGTGCGCTGGGACGTCCCGTTCGTGCACATCTCTACCGCCTACGTGTGTGGGATGCGGAGCGGGCTGATCGGCGAAGCGGAGCTCGATCGGGGCCAGGCCTTCGGAAACGGCTACGAGGACAGCAAGTTCCGGGCCGAGCGACTGGTTCGGTGCACACCGGGACTGCGGTGGGCGGTCGTCCGCCCGGGCATCGTCACCGGCGCGACCGGAACCGGCGTGATTCGCGAGTACAAGAACCTCTACACCGTGGTGAAATTGATCGTCGAAGGCAAGTTGCGATCGCTGCCGGGCCGCTACGACGCCACCATCGCGCCCGCACCGGTCGATTTCGTCGCCGACGTGATCACCGCGGCCGCCGTCGACTTCGAATCCGCCGCCGGCCGGACCTTCCACGCGGTGGGCGCCGACAGCTTGGCGTTGCGGGAGATCTCCGATGTCTTCGCGGAGTATCCGTCCTTCCGGGTGGCGACCTTCGTGCCCGAATCCGCCTTCGCGGTCGGGGAATTGGAACCGCTCGAGCGGGAGTACTTTCAGCGGATCGGCAGGCTCTACACCAGCTATTTCGCGCGGCGGCCGAATTTCGATACCACCGCCACGCGGGCGCTGTCGGGACGCGACTGCCCCGCCACCGGCAAGCCGTATCTGCGGCTGCTGCTGGACCACTGTCTCGAGTCCGGCTATCTCGGTGCACCGCTGCCATCGGTGACCGAGGTGTTGGCCCGCTTCGCGGCCGGCGCCGGGAGCGGCCGATGACCCCGGCCGAACTGCTGGCGGTCTCGACGCCACTGCCCGAGAAGGCGACTCGCTACGCCGAGGACACCTATGTGCAGGAGACGCTCGCGCACTTGGCGGATGCCGGAATCGATGCGGTGGAGTTCGCCCGGCGCCATTCCCTGCTTCTGCTGAAGCCGGACGCGATCGTCGCGCGAGCGGTCGAGCCGACCCTCGACTGGCTGCGTGACAACGGTTTTCGGGTCGTGTCCGCCCGGGTGTGCCCGGTGGACCGGCACCTGGTCCGGGCCCTGTGGTATTTCGCGTGGAATATCGCCTCACCGGAACGGCGGCGGCTGGCCGATCTGCTCGCGGAGATCTCCGACGCGCTCGTCCTGGTGGTCGCCGGGGATCCCGCTGGGCTCCCGACTCCGGTGCGGCTCACCGCGGCCAAGGGGCCGACCGATCCCGGCAGACGCCAGCCCGGCGAACTGCGGTATCTGCTGGGTCGGTACAGCTATCTGCTGAATCTCGTCCATTCGCCCGACGATCCCGCCGACGTGTTGCGGGAATTCGCGATCTACTTCGACACCGGTACCCGCGAGCAGGTGCTGCGTGAGATCGAGTCCGGCGTAGACCGCGGCGACGCGGCGGCCGCCTGCGCGGCGGACCTGTACGCCCGCACACCGGCCCGTGATTTCGGCCGTGCCGCGGCGACGCGACGGCTGCTGGACGAGCTGGGCGAGGTTCCCGTTGATTTCGATGCCGATCGCGACGAGGACTGCGCTCGACTGGTGCGTAGCGCGTTGGCCGCCGGGCGGCGGGTCGATCCCTGGTCGGTGATCGTGCTGGGGGCGCAGGTGCTTCCGATGCGCGCCGGTGGCCGCCAAATCCTGCCCCCGGTATCCGCACCCGACTGGTTGGAGGCACGACCATGACGATCGACACCGCGACCATTCCGACCGCGAGCCATATGCGGACCATCTCTCGCCACCTGGCGCATCGCTGCGCGGTCTCGGAGGTGTTCGTCACCTCACTCGACAGCGCGAAGACCGACGAATTCGTCGTCGGCGCGCAATTGCCGCGCATGCACGGCTATTACGGCGATCGTCCGGCGCCCTGGGATGCCGAATACGATCCGCTGCTGGTGATGGAGGCGGCGCGGCAGGCGGCGATCGCGCTGACCCACGAATATTTCGGCGTACCCGCGGATTTCGGATTCGTCGTGCGCACGTTCAACGGGGCGGTCGCGGACAGCGACCGGTGGCGCATCGGCGCCGCGCCGGCGGACCTGGTGATGGCGGTGCAGATCCTCCGGCGGCATCGCCGCGGCGACGTGCTGCAGGGAGTCGACATGGTGCTCGAGATCGAGTGCGACGACACCCCGATGATGATCGTCGACGGCTCCTTCACCTGGGTGCCGCCGTCGCGCTGGGCGGCGCTGCGTACACATCACCGCACCGCGCTGGGTCCGGGCGAGACCGGCGCGCCGGTGGCGCCCGGGCAGGCGGCGGCGCCGGCGGATGTCGGACGCGTGAACCCGCGGAACGTGGTGGTCGGGCCGCTGCGGCGGATCGGCGCGGCGGGCGTGACGGAATTGGTGATCGATACCGGTCACCCGATCCTGTTCGATCATCCGGTGGATCACGTGCCCGGCAGCCTGCTGCTCGAGGCGGCCCGCCAGACCGTGATCGCGATGTCGACGGGCGAGCCGTCCCGGTTGCTCGGCGTGGCCTGCACATTCGAGCGCTTCGTGGAATTGGATCGGCGCACCGAATGTGTGGTGCGCGGGTCGGATTCGGTTCCGGGACAGCTGGATTGCGAGATCCACCAAAGCGGCGGGGTCGCTGCCCGGATCGGCCTGCGCTACGACACCGACGAGGCCGAATGCTGACCCGGGATACCGCCGGATCCGGTACGTCGGTCACCGCATCCGTCGCGCGGATCGCCCGATTCACGGTGGTGCGCTACGAATCGCATCACCTGGTGTACGCGGTGCTGTTCGTCGCCGGGGTCGAGGCGACGGCTGCGGTTGTCTCGCATCCGGACGCGGCGTGGCGGCCGAGCTGGGCGACCGCGCTGCGGACCCTGATCGTCGCGGTCCTCCTGCTCTATCTGCGCATGGTGGACGAGATCAAGGATCTGGACTACGACCGCGTCCACAATCCGGAGCGCCCCTTGGTCACCGGTGCCGTCGGCGTGGGGGAGTTGTGGGTGGCGATCGCAGCGGTCGCCGTCGTCTCGGTGCTCGCCGCGGCGGCGCTGTCGTGGTGGTCGGCCGTGCTGGTCGTGGGGGTGGCGGGCTACGGGGTGGCACTGTGGGGCCTGGAGAACGCCTCGGCGCGAATCCGGACCGGCCTGTTGCTGAATCTGGTGGTGACCTATCCGGTACAGCTGTGGATCATCGCCTTCGTGGTGCGATCGGCCATGGATACCGGCCAGGTCGCGGGCGGGTGGCGCCCGGCGCTGATCGCGGTGATCTTCGCCGGGGCTTTCCTGCACTTCGAATTCGCCCGTAAAACCGCCGCCGATCACCGGCCGGGCCAGTGCTGTTACTCGAATGCGCTCGGCGCCGACACAAGTGTGGTCGCGATCGTCGGCTTCGCGGCGGCGGCCGTGGGTGCGGACCTACTGCTGGTCCATCCGTGGGACCGGGAGCTTCCGTGGGCGGCACTGCCGTGGACACCGTTGGCGCTGTTGGCGATTCCGGCCGCCGCGGCCTGGTCGTTCCGGTTCGCCGCGTCGGCGCCGGCTCCCCGCGAGCACCCGGTCGTTCCCGCTGTGGTATTCGTACTGCTGATGTATGCGGTCCTCATCGCCCAGGCTCTGACCTGGCGGTAGTTCCGGCGCTGGGCAGTGGCGTCCGGCCGAAGGGCATCGGAGGAGCACCGAAAGGGCAGTGACCGGACCGCCGCGAACGCGCACGCTTGAAGTAGCACCCGGCGCCGCAGGATTGCCCCCTTCGCATCGTGCGGTGCGCCGGATCCGGTGCGGTTCGCCCTTGCCGCGCCGGGCTCGCGGTCCGGTGTCTCGTTCGTGGCGCCGGGTGCATCCACGACCCTCCCGGAGGTATCCGATGTGCGCCG
>NZ_BAGM01000042.1 GCF_000308855.1 Nocardia veterana NBRC 100344
GGGGTGTGGGATCGGACGGTCAAGGCCATCCCGGTCAGCCCGCAGATGCGGCGCGCGCTCGGGCTGGACGACGACGTCGTCTCGCTCTCGCCGCCGGAAATGATTCGGGCCATTCTGCTGGCGCCGGTGCAATTGCTGTGGAACGGCGGTATCGGGACCTATATCAAGGCCAGCACCGAATCCCATGCCGAGGTGGGCGACAAATCCAACGACGCGGTGCGGGTGAATGCGAGTGACCTTCGGGTGCGGGTGATCGGCGAGGGCGGGAATCTCGGTGTCACCGCCCTGGGGCGCATCGAATTCTGCAAGCTCGGCGGCAAATGCAATACCGATGCGCTGGACAATTCGGCCGGTGTCGACTGCTCCGACCACGAGGTCAACATCAAGGTACTGCTGGACGGTTGCGTCTCGGCCGGTGAACTTCCGGTGGAGGAACGCAATCCGTTGCTCGCCTCGATGACCGACGACGTGTCGGAAATGGTGTTGCGGGACAACGTCTCCCAGAACTACCTGATGGGTATGTCGCGCACCGAGGCGCCGCGGATGCTGAACGTGCACACCCGCGTGATCGATGATCTCGAGCAGCGTCGCGGGCTCGACCGTGAGCTGGAGGCCTTGCCCAGCGCGAAGGAACTGGCGCGCCGAGCCGAGGCGGGAACGGGCTTGACCTCGCCGGAACTGGCGAACCTCCTGGCTCATGTGAAGTTGTCGCTCAAGGCGGATCTGCTCGACAGCGACCTTCCGGACAGCGCGTTCTTCGCGGCGCGGCTGCCCAAGTACTTCCCCGCGCCGCTGCGGTCGCGGTTCGGCGCCGCGATCAAGCGACATCGACTGCGCCGGGAGATCGTCACCACGATGGTCGTCAACGAGATGGTCGATCTCGGCGGCATCACCTATGCCCACCGGCTCAACGAGGAGATCGGCGCCAGCACCACCGACGTGGTGCGGGCCTTCGCCGCCACCAGCCAGATCTTCGACCTGCACTCGCTGTGGCAGCGTATCCGGGCGGCCGATGTCCCGACAGCGGTGAAGGACGAACTGGAGCTGGAAACCAAGCGGACTCTCGACCGTGCCTCCCGCTGGCTGCTCAGCAACCGGCCGCAGCCGGTGGCGGTCGGCGCGGAGATCCACCGCTACAGCGGCCCGATCCGGGAACTGGCGCCGAAGGTGCCGGGTTGGTTACGCGGCCATCATCTCGACACGCTGTCCGAATCCTCGGCGAAGATCATCTCCCGGGGTGTGCCGGAGGATCTGGCGACCGAGGTTTTCGGTCTGCTCAACCTGTTCCCGCTGCTCGATGTGGTCGACATCGCCGATATCACCGACCGCAGCGGCGAGGAGGTGGGCGCGCTGTACTACGCGCTCAACGAGCACCTCAAGATCGACTGGTTGCTGCAGGCCGTCAGCCATCTCGAACGAGGCGATCGCTGGCATGCCCTGGCTCGGCTCGCCCTGCGCGACGATATGTACGGTTCCCTGCGTTCGCTCACCCTGGACGTACTCTCCGCCGGTGATCCGGAGGAAACAGCGGAGGAGAAGATCGCGTACTGGGAGTCGAAGAATCAATCCCGGTTGGGGCGTGCGCGAGCGGCGCTGTCGGAGTTGTTCGCCTCCGGAGCCCACGATCTGGCCACGCTGTCGGTGGCAGCACGCCAGGTCCGCAGCATGGTGAGCGGTGTCGGAGCCCAGTCGGAGGTGCCGCGCTGAGGTGCGCCTGCGCCCCGACACTGCATACTGGGTAGCCGAAGCGGCCCCGGCAGCCGATGCCGGGCCGCCGCTTCGAGCTTGCTCGACCGCCCGCGCACCCGAACCAACGCATGACCACGCGGGCGGTACATCCGATCGGAGGTGTAACAGCGTGACCAGTGTCGGCTCGGTGAACGGGTTCCGGAATACCGGCGGTACGGCCGTCCTGCCCAAACGTTTTCACGCCAAGGTCGATGTCCGCTGGTCGGATATGGACGTATTTCAGCACATCAACCACGCCCGCATGGTGACGCTGCTGGAAGAGGCGCGGATCCCGTGGCTGTTCGAGGGCGGTCGGCCGACGGCCGGATTGCGGACCGGATGTGTGCTGGCCGACCTGCACGTTCGATACCGTGGTCAGCTCCGGCACGAGGACACGCCACTGGATGTGGCGATGTGGATCGAACAATTGCGCGCGGTGGATTTCACCATCGGCTACGAGGTCCGCGCCAACGGCGTCGCACTGGACTCTCCGCCCGCTGTGGTGGCCAGTACCCAGATCGCCGCCTTCGACATGAGCACCCAGCGGCTACGCCGGCTCACCGCGGCGGAACGTGAATACTTGAGTCTGTGGCAGGCCGACTAGACGAGACCGACGACGCGACTGTTCGATGCTGCGCATAACCGATCCCGCCGAGCGGGAAAATCTCGCGACCTTTCTCACTCATGCGACCCGGCTGGATCCGGCCGCGGTCATCCGCCTGCACCGGCGCGGGGATCGCTACGTGACCGCTTGGGCCGCAACGGGATTCGAAGTTCTGGCCGCTCGGACCGTGGTCGGTGAACTGGACGTCGCGGACGTCACCGTCGCCGGCGACGCCGCCTTGACCGGACTGCACAGCCCCGGGGCGGACGGCCGGATCGAGGTGGGGTATTCCATGGACTCGGCGTGGCGGACCGCCCTTCCGCCGGCCGCCGGATTCGCTCACGTCGATGATGTTCCGGCGCGGAGCCTGGTCGAGCTGGCCGAACGCGGTGCGCAGGTGGCGGCCGAACACAGCGGTGGCCACGGCCCGCCGGCCTCGCTGTTGGAACAGACGGTACTGACCGTCACCGGCGGTGGAGAGCGGGTCGAGGTTCCGATGCGGGTCGTCTTCGCGCTCACCGCAATGGATTTCATTCCCCACGCCGGTGGTGAGGCGGATTCGCGGCGCATCGCGCCGACCGAGACCGTGCGGGTGCGTGCCAGCCGAACCTGGCTGCGGCTCGACGCACGCTACGGCTCGGTCGCCCGGCGCCGGCACGGTCCGCTGCTGGCGAGCTGATTCACTTCCGCTGTGCCACTGCGGTTTTCCACCACGCGACGGTTCCGGCCGCTACTTCGTCCAGTGGGGTCGGCGCGAGGCCCAGCCGCTGTTCGCTGCGGCTGGAGTCGAGAATGAACGGGCGCTCGAACTGATAGTTCATCTCGGCGAGCTCCCGCATCATCGAGCTCACCACGCCGGCCGTGCGCAGCGTCCACCCGGGTAGCGCGACAACTTTCGGTGCCGGTACCCGGGCCGCCGCGGCCAGGGCGGCCACCAGCTGTCGCATCGAGACGGCCGGCGCGGTGGGGGCGTGCAGGAAGCTGTTCCACAGTGCGCGGTCCGCGGCGGCGCGAATCATGGCGGCGGCGAGATCGGGCATATACGTGAACGAGTGCGGGAGGTCGGCATTGCCGAAGACCTGAACCGTCTTGCCTGCCAAGATGTTCGGGACCATCCGCTCGCCGGCGTGCGAGGTGCGCACATACGGTCCGATGAAATCGGACGCCGCCACACTGACCGTCGCCGTCTCGGACGCGGCGCGGGCGCGCAACAGTTCCACCCGCACGGCGGGTTTCCCGAAATCCGCCGTGCGCGGCATATCTTCGGTCATCGGTCGGTCGACCGGGCCGTAGGAGTACAAGCTCTCCGGGAATACGACCACCGCGCCCGCGCGGCCGGCCACATCCAGCACCGTGCGCTCCGCTCCGGGCAGCTCGGCTCGCCAGGTCCGGGCGGAATAGCGTGAGCCGTGTGTGCAGTGGTAGATCGCGACAGCGCCGTCGACCGCGGCGGCGAGACCCTCGCGGTCGTTGACGTCGACCGCTCGGCGTTCGATCAGCGGATGAACGGGGCCGCTGCCCGAACGGGTGAGGACCCGCACGGCAGCCCCGGTGGCGGCGAGTTGTTCGGCGATCGTGGTGCCGACGGGTCCGGCTCCGGTAACGACGTGCAGGTCTGTCATTGTGCGCTCCAATCTCTTTTGAGAGCATCGCTCTCTTTGATCTGAGCACAGTCTGCATCACGGTGAGAGCAATTGCAAGAGCGCTGCTCACAATTGTGAGTCGCGCACGCTCCAGGCGAGGTCAGGCGGCGCCTTCGCCCAGATACTGCAACCACGCCGGATCCAGCTCCGAGGTGGTCGACAACAGGCGCCAGTGCGGCCCCTGTGGTGAGACGAGGGGGTGGGTCAGGGTCCAGCCCAGCTCGCTGAGCAACTTGTCCGCCTTGCGGTGGTTACAGGGAGCGCAGGAAGCGACGCAGTTCTCCCATGAGTGCGCACCCCCGCGGCTGCGCGGAACGACGTGATCGATGGTTTCGGCTTTCCCGCCGCAGTAGGCACAGCGGTAACGGTCGCGATGCATGAGGGCCGCGCGGGTCATCGGGACCCGGGCGCGATAGGGAACCCGCACGTAGTTGCGTAGCCGGATCACCGACGGCAGGGCGACCGATGCGCCGGCCGAGTGGACGACCGGGCCCTCGGGATTGTGATGAACGGTATCGGCCTTGTCGCAGACCAGCAGCACGATCGCGCGTCGTGCGGGCAACGCGGTGAGCGGTTCGTAGGTGGCATTCAGAAGCAACACCCGGCGCTTGGCCCAGGCGGCGGATTCGATATTTCGGTGCGGGATCGCACCGGGGGACGGATGTCCCGACGCGGCGGACGAATGTCCGGGAGAGGAATATGCGGAGAGGATATGCAGCGGAGTAGCCCCCGACCCACGATTGTGGACATCGGCGGGCTGGAGTTGTCGGTGCGTTCTCGCCTCGTGTGACCGGGCGCCGTGCCGCTGCTTCATTGATGGACCCCGAATTCTGCTAGGTCGGTTCGTGTGCTGATCGGCAGACACTGTCACCAAGTTGACCACGGAACGCGCCCGTGTGCACAGTAATTTCGGTGCCGAAATTGGCCCGGGCTCGCTGATCGCCGGTGGTCGACCGGCAGGCAGGGTTATCCGATGCGGTGTCCGGGCGATTATTCGCGATGTTCACATCACATCGTCGACACAGCGCTGAACGGCGGATGATGCGCCGATGTCCGGTCGGCGTCCGGTCGGCCCGCCGTCCTGCGCGGTGGGCGCCCGCGCTCGCTGCGGGCAGAATGGGAGCGGATACGACAGCGAGCAGATCGAGAGGGTCGATGACTTCCGGCGAACAGACGGCGACATCGTTCTACGAGGCGGTCGGCGGGGCGGAGACGTTCCGGCGGATCGTGGCGACGTTCTATCGGGAGGTCGCCGCCGACGAGATCCTGCGACCGATGTATCCGGAACAGGATCTCGGCCCGGCCGAACGCCGGTTGCGGATGTTCCTCGAACAGTACTGGGGCGGGCCCCGCACCTACTCCGACGAGCGCGGACACCCCCGGCTGCGGATGCGCCACATGCCGTTCTCGATCGGCCCGATCGAACGGGATGCCTGGTTGCGCTGCATGCGCATCGCGATCGCGGAGATCGAGCCCGAGATCCTCGACGACGAGCACCGGCGGGCGCTGCTCGATTATCTGGAGATGGCCGCGAATTCGCTGATGAATTCGCCGATGTGAGTCTTTTCCGATCGATTCGCTCGACGGTCGGCCTTTCCGGCCTCTCCGTTGGCTGCTGTGCAGTTGCTCATTTGTGCCAAATCCGAGTTCTCGATCGGACAGCCGAGCCGGATTTTGGCACTATTGGCGACTGTGACAGCGTCATCGGCCGGGGGACGGGCTGAGCTCGATGCGGTGGGGGTCGCCGCCGGGCAATCGGACGGATCGACGCCGCCGTGGTGGCGTTCGGCGGTCTTCTACCAAATCTATCCGCGTTCGTTCGCCGATTCCTCCGGCGACGGTGTGGGTGACCTGGGTGGTATCCGGGACCGGCTCGGATATCTGGAGTTGCTCGGCATCGACGCGCTGTGGATCTGCCCGGTCATGCGGTCGCCGATGGCCGACGGCGGTTACGACGTCAGCGATCCGCGCGACATCGACCCGCTGTTCGGCGACCTGGAAATCTTGGACCAGCTGATCGCCGAGGCCCATGAACGCGGCATCCGGGTCACCATGGATCTGGTCCCCAATCACACCAGCGATCGGCATCCCTGGTTCGAGGCGGCGGTCGCGGCCGCGCCGGGCAGCGCCGCGCGTGCCCGGTACATCTTCCGTGACGGTCGTGGCCCGGACGGGGCACTGCCGCCGAACAATTGGCCCAGCATCTTCGGTGGTCCGGCATGGACCCGCGTCGTCGAACCGGACGGCACTCCGGGACAGTGGTACCTGCACCTGTTCGCATCGGAACAGCCCGATCTGAACTGGGACAATCCGGAAGTCGTCGCGGATTTCGAGCAGACCATGCGGTTCTGGCTCGACCGCGGTATCGACGGGTTCCGCATCGATGTGGCACACGGGATGGCGAAACCGCCCGGCCTTCCCGACATGGCGCCCGAGATCGTCGCCGCGGTGGGCTTGTCCGCACATCCGTCCGAAGCGGCCGAGACCGCGGACGCGGAGGCGAAACTGCTGGTCCACGACGACAGTGATCCGCGGTTCAACAACCCGGGCGTGCACGACATACATCGGCGACTGCGCAAGGTGTTCGACGAATATCCGGATGCGGTGTCGATCGGTGAGGTCTGGGTCGAGGACAACATCCGCTTCGGTGAATACGTGCGGCCGGACGAGCTCCACCTCGCATTCAACTTCCGGCTCGCCGAAACTCCGTTCGATGCGATGAAAATCCGTGCGGCGGTGGAGAATTCGCTCGAATCGGTGGCCCGGGTCGGCGCCGTCGCGACCTGGACGCTGTCCAACCACGACATCGAGCGGGAGGTGACCCGCTACGGCGGCGGTGACCTCGGTCTCGCCCGTGCGCGAGCGATGCTGCTGGTGGAACTCGCGCTGCCGGGGGCGGTCTTCGTCTACAACGGCGCCGAACTCGGGTTGCCGAATGTCGACGATCTGCCCGAGGAGGTGCTGCAGGATCCGGTGTGGGAGCGTTCCGGCCGTACCGAACGCGGTCGCGACGGCTGCCGGGTGCCGATGCCCTGGGAAGGTACACATCCGCCCTTCGGGTTCACCCGAGCGGCGCAATCCTGGCTGCCCATCCCGGCGGCCTGGGCCGACCGGACTGTGGAAGTGCAATTGGAACAGCTCGATTCGACGCTGTCGTTGTATCGGACGGCACTCGAACTGCGGCGGACGTGCGGCGAATTCGACGGTGACACGATCGACTGGTACGGCGGACCGGAGGACTGTCTGGCCTTCCGCCGGCCGGGCGGCCTGATCTGTGTGCTCAACGCCTCGGCCGCGCCGATCCCGCTCCCGCCGGGGAAGGTGCTGCTGGCCAGTGCACCCCTGCAGGGCGCGCTGCTCGCACCGGATGCGGCGGCCTGGTTGGTCTGACACGAGTGGCTCGAAGCAGACCGCAAACGGTGATCGTCTACCGTTGAGCTGTGAGCATTCTCGAAACAGTGCTGATCTTTCTCGGCATCCCGCTGGTGATCTACGCGGTGATCGCCGGATTGTCGTTCCTCGGCAAACCACTGCCCGGCGAGAAGCCGGTTCACTACGACCTCGGGAAGAAGTGGACCGCGGCGCCGGTGCTGTGGAGCGCGACGGATGAGGTGACCGTTCCGGGCCACCACGTCGCTGAGGCGTCGCATGGTCACCATGCGGCAATCGAATCCACCGGGGCAGATCTGATCGGAGGCCGGGCAAGTGGCAAGTTCTAGTTGGCCTGCGGTGGACGCGTCCACCCTGCCGCACGGATACGCCGTGACCGCGAGTGGCCGGGTCTCCGGTGTGCACGAAGCCGGTGACGTGTTCAAGGAAGCGCCGTTCAGCGATCACGAGCGGCTGCTGATGGACAACACCCTCACCGAGGCGACCCGCACCACCAAGGTGCGGTTCAACATCTACATCGGCGATCTGGGCCCGGATACCGCGGCCGGTGCCGACGCGGTGTTCCCGGCGACCCCCGAGGCGGCGCATTCGGTGCTCATCGCCGTCTCCCCGAACGACAAGGCGGTCGAGGTCCGCTCGGGTCGCGAGGTCGCCGATCGGGTCAACGACCGGATCTGCCAGTTGGGCGCGACCGCGGCGCTCGCCTCGCTGCGGCAGGGCCAGCTCATCGACGGACTGGTGTCGGCCGTCCGCGTGATGGCGTCGGCGATCGGTCGCCCGAGCTGATTCGCATGCACTGATCGGCACGCTCGCGCCGGTTCGCATCAGGGCCACGCACCCCTTCCCAGGATTCGGGAAGGGGTGCGGCTGTTTGTGGGGCCCGAAATCCGCTGAGAGCGTAAGCGGGCTCGCCGAACCGGGTCCCGGCCGTAAGCTCACGACATGGCCGAGTATCCGAGACTGCATTCGATCCCCGGTGGCCGAGACCATGACTCGCCGCGCCCGACCGGCACCGACGGACGCGCGGCGCCCGCGGACTCCGGTACTCGTCCGGAGGTCGTCCGGCCGGTGCCCACGCGCCGCGACCAACCGCGTCCACCGCACCCCGCCGGCGAGCCCCTCTGGCGTGAGGTGCTCGGCTCGCGGCTGCGCGAACTGCGTCGCGAACAGGGCGAGACCCTGACCGAAACCGCCGGCCGGGCCGGGATCTCACCGCAGTACCTGTCCGAGGTCGAGCGTGGTCGCAAGGAACCGTCCAGCGAGATGATCGCCGCGCTCGCCGGTGCCCTCGGCACCAACCTCGCGGAGCTGACCGCCGAGATCGCCGACCGGCTTCGGATCACCCGGCTCGCGCCCGTTCGCCCGCTGTCCGGGCGGCCGCCGGCCGGGCCGACGATGCTCGCGCTCGCCGCCTAGCGGCAGCGCTGGGGGCCGGCCGAGACGCTGTCCGGTCGAGCGACCGCCCCGGCCGGCGCCGGTTCACTGTCGTGACCCGAGAATGGTGTCCGCGAGCCCGTACTCGACCGCCGCCTGTGCGGTGAACACCCGATCCCGGTCGGTGTCGTGGCGCAGCGTCGCCACCTCCTGACCCGTGTGCCGGGACAGGATGGTCTCGATCTCGGCGCGCATGCGCACCAGTTCGTCGGCCTGAATGATCAGATCGGGGATCGCGCCCTGACCGCGGGTGGCCGGTTGATGCAGTACGGCCCGGGCGTGCGGGAGCATCGAGCGGCGGCCCTTCGCCCCGCCGGCCAGCAGTACCGCGCCGACCGCGATCGCTTGCCCGACACACGTCGTCGCCACCGGCGACGAGATGTGCTGCATCGTGTCGTAGACCGCCAGCATCGCCGACAGATCGCCACCCTCGCAATTGATGTAGAGATTGATCTCGTGTTCGGGGTTCTCGGCGTCCAGGTGCAGCAGCTGCGCGATGAGCGCGTTCGCCACCCCGGAATCGATCGGCGTGCCCAGATAGACGATGCGCTCGGTCAACAGATGCGAATAGACATCCATGATCCGCTCACCGCGGGGATGCTGGGCGATGACGTTGGGAATGGTGTAGCTGGTCATGATCGTCCTCCGTGGTTACGCGGGCTGCCGCCTCCGGTCCCGGTACTCACGCCGAGATCCCGACGCGTTGGCGTTGCGGGATCACCTGGTCGAACGAGTCGACGATGTGGTCGATGAAGCCGTACTCGCGTGCCTCGGCGGCGGTGAACCAGCGGTCGTGCAGGGAATCCTCGTAGATCCGGTCGAACGGCTGGCCGGTGTCCTCGGCGATGAGGCCCAGCACCGTGTTCACGGTGTGCCGCAGATCGTCGGCCTGCACCTCCACCTCGCCGGCGCTGCCGCCGATGCCGGCCGACCCCTGATGCATCAGGATGCGCGCGTGCGGCATCGCATACCGGCGGCCGCGGGTGCCCGCGGAGAGGAGGAATTGCCCTGCGCTGCAGGCCAACCCGAGCGCCAGGGTGGAGACCCGGCACGGAATCAGCCGCATGACGTCCCGGATCGCCAGCATCGACGGCACCGATCCACCGGGGGAGTGAATCCACAGGGAGATGTCGGCCTCGGGATCCTCGGCCGCCAGTGTGAGTAGCTGGGTGGTGAGCAGCGTGCCGTTGTCGTCGTCGAGCCCGCCGTCCAGGACGAGGATGCGACGGCTGAGCAGCTGCTCGCGCGATCGCCAACCGAACAGCGGAATTTTGTTGTCGTCGTGAGCCATAGACCCACCGTGCCGCACCTACCGCCAGGAATGCCCGCCGTGCTGCCGAGAGCGGATCTGCCCACAGCAGCGAGACGGAGTCGACCGATCCTGCCGAGCGAGCGTTCGGATGGTGCGGTGTTGTCGCGGCGGCGGAGATCACGACTCGAGGCCGGCGCCGGTCCGGACTGTGAGCGGTGACGCATGCGGCGGGCTTGAGCTCAACCCTGCTCGAGGTTTCAGGATAGGTGTCATGGACAAGACGGACACAACGGACATCGACGCTCCGGTCGTCGCCGACACCAGCGTCGACCACACCGGAGACCGGGAGGCTATTCGCGCCCTGATCGCGAATGTCGAAACCGCGTTCAATGCCAACGACGCCGACCTCCTGGTGAAGGATGTGGCGCGAAACGCGGTGCTGGGCAACGCAGCCGGCGTGCTGATCCGGGGTCGGGACGCGACCCTCGAAGCGAGCCGAGTGGGTCTGGCAGGGTTCTTGAAGGACGAGTACGTGCGCTACGAAGTCACCGATATCGCCTTCCTGCGGCCGGATGTGGCCATCGCGCACAAGGCCGCTCGCGCCGTCACCGCCGACGGTGACCCGATCGACGCCGAGCCGGCAATGGTCGCGCTCTACGTTCTGACGAAAGAGCAAGGGCGCTGGTGGATCGTGGCACGGCACAACACGCCCGTTCCGCGAGCCTGAAATGCCCTGCCGGACAGGATGTTCGGCGAGATCCGGGGCGGCGTCGATCATGTTCGACGGCCGCCGCCCCGGGTCGGGCGATTCTCAGGCGATATCGGCAGCGCGGGCCCGCAGTGAGCGCTCGATTCCGGCCTTCCCCTCGATCACCAAGCGGCGCAGGGCCGGCGGGTGGTCGTCGGCGAGGAATTTGTCGGCCACGGCGACGGCCTCCTCGCTGATGGCCCAGTGCGGATAGAGGCCGACCACCACCGTCTGGGCGACCTCGCTGGAGCGCCGTTCCCATACCGCGGCGATCTCGTCGAAGTAGCGCTGAACGTAGGGCGCCAACAGGTCGCCCTGTCCCACCGGAGCGAAACCGCCGACGATGGCCCGCGCGGTGATATTGGGTACCGAATCGTCGTCCATGACCGTCCGCCACGCCTTTTCCTTCACCTCGGCCTGCGGACGCGCGGTGGCGGCCGCCGCGGCCTGGCGTCGACCCGCGGCGGTGGGGTCGCGTTCGAGTTCGGCATCGATGGTCGGCGTTTCGGTGCTCTCGGCATCGAGTTGGCCGGCCGCGGCCAGCGCCTGCACGATCCGCCAGCGCAGATCGGTATCGACCGCGAGCCCGGGCAGCTGGGCCGCGGCCGGATCGGAATCCAGCAGCAGGGTGCCGAGCACCTCACTGTGCCAGGGGGACAGCCGCGCCGCCGTGAGAGCGTTGACGAACGCCAGCTGATGATCCGAACCCGGCTCCGCCGCGCGCGCCAACTCCAGCAGCCGGTCGGCGAAGGCGGGCCAGCCGGTCTGATCGGCCCATTCCGGGTCGGCGTAGCTTGCCAGCGCGGTATGCGCCTGCATCAGCAGTCGCTGCACGACACCGATTTCGGTTTCCCCGCCGATCCCACGCTGCACCAGCGCCACGAAATCTCGGGCTCGCATCTCGGCCTGACGCGTCATTTCCCATGCCGCCGACCAGCAGAGGGTGCGGGGCAGGGATTCGGCGATGTCAGCGATCCGGGCGACCACCGTGTCCAACGACTGCGGGTCCAGACGCAGCGAGCAGTAGGTCAGGTCATCGTCGTTCACCAGCACCAGCTGCCCGCGCTCGACACCCACCAGATCGGGGACCTCGGTTCGTTCCGCGGCCTCGAGGTCGAGCTCGACGCGCTTGGTACGCACCAGCTTTCCGTCCCGATCGTCGTACACGCCGATGGCCAGGCGGTGCACTCGGCGCTCACCGGCGCCCGGCTCGGCACCGCCCTGGACGACGGCGAACCGGGTGAACTTCCCGTCGGCGTCGACCTCGAATTCGGGGCGCAGCGTATTCAGCCCGGTGGTCTTCAGCCATTGCGCACCCCAGCTGGAAAGGTCACGCCCCGAAGACTTTTCGAGGGCGCCGACCAGGTCGTCGAAGGTGGCGTTGCCGAAGGCGTGTGCGCCGAAGTAGTCCCGCAAACCGGCCAGGAACGGTTCCAGCCCGACATAGGCCACCAGTTGCTTGAGGACCGAGGCGCCCTTGGCGTAGGTGATGCCGTCGAAATTGACCTCCACCGCCGCCAGATCCGGAATATCGGCGGCGATCGGGTGGGTGGAGGGCAGCTGGTCCTGGCGGTATGCCCAGGACTTCTCGACGTTGGCGAAAGTGGTCCAGGCGCCGGTGTATTCGGTCGCCTCGGACTGGCACAGCACCGAGGCGAAGGTGGCGAACGATTCGTTCAGCCACAGGTCGTCCCACCACTTCATGGTCACCAGATCGCCGAACCACATGTGCGCCATCTCGTGCAGCACGGTCTCCGCGCGCCGCTCGTAGGACGCGCGAGTCACCTTGGAACGGAAGACGTAATCCTCGAGGAAGGTGACCGCACCGGCGTTCTCCATGGCCCCGGCGTTGAATTCGGGCACGAACAGCTGGTCGTACTTGCCGAAGACATACGGCACCCCGAAGTTGCGGTGGTAGAAGGCGAACCCCTGCTTGGTTTCGGTGAAAAGCCGTTCGGCGTCCATGAATTCGGCCAGTGAGGCCCGGCAGTAGATGCCCAGTGGAATGGTGGACTGCTCGTCGGTATAGACGTCGATCCACTTGGCGTAAGGTCCGGCGATCAACGCCACCAGATAGGTACTCATCCGCGGTGTGGTGGCGAAGGTGTGCTCGACCGCGGGAGCGGAGCCTGCAGAGCGACCGGACGACTCGGCGCCGACGGTCCGCGTGCCGGTGGCGGCCCCGTTGGAGATGACCTCCCAGTCCGCCGGGGCGGTGACGATCACATCGAAGGTCGCCTTCAGGTCCGGCTGATCGAAGCAGGCGAACATCCGCTTGGCGTCGGCGGTTTCGAACTGCGAGTACAGGTAGACCTTGTCGTCGGTGGGGTCGACGAAACGATGCAGCCCCTCACCGGTGTGCGAGTATTCGCAGTCCGCCTCGACCACCAGCACGTTGTTCTCGGCGAGATCGGTCAGTGTGAGACCCCGTGACTCGTCGTAGCCGGAGACGTCGAGTGCGGTGCCGTTGAGCTCCGCGGAGCGCACGCCCGCGGCGACGATGTCGACGAACGTTTCCGCGCCCGGCGTGGCGGAGAAGGTGACCGTGGAACGAGAGAAGAACGTTTCACCCGCGGCCGGGTCGGTTGGCTGCCCGGTGAGATCGAGCTCGATCCGGTAGTTCTCGACGCTGACCGTCGCGGCCCTCGCGATGGCCTGCTCGCGGGTGAGGTTCGGTGCGGACAAGGAGACTCCTTACACTCGGGCCGTCGGTGAGCCACGCTGCGGATGCACGCGCAACGTTGCCCAGAATGCCACGTCCGCGCCCGCTCGGCTGGGCCGACTGCTCATCCGCACCCCGTCCGTGACGGCTCGCCGCATGCCACGCCACCGAGCGTCCGGCGGCGTCGGGCCGCTCGGTAGGCTGGGCATTCGTGTGCGGTGAACAGCGAAGCGAGGAGGTCCGGTGAAGCACATCCACGCCGGGAAGGTGCGTGATCTGTACGAGGACGGCGATTCGCTGATTCTGGTCGCCTCCGATCGGGTCTCGGTCTACGACGTGGTGCTGCCGACGCCGATTCCGGACAAGGGCGCCCTGCTCACCCAGCTGTCGAACTGGTGGTTCGACTACTTCGCGGACGTACCCAATCATGTGCTGTCCACGACCGACGTCCCGGAGAAATTCGCCGGTCGTGCGGTACGGGTGCGGCCGTTGAAGATGGTGCAGGTGGAGTGCATCGCGCGGGGCTATCTGGTCGGGTCGGGGCTGCAGGAGTATCGCCGCACCGGGGCCGTGTCCGGCGTGCAGTTGCCTCCGGGTCTGCGCGAGGGCGACAAACTTCCCGAACCGATCTTCACGCCGACCACCAAAGCCGCCGCCGGGCACGACGAACCGATCACCTTCGAGGACGTGGTGAACCAGGAGGGCCGCGAGGTCGCGGAGCGGCTGCGCGAGCTGACGCTGCAGATCTACACCCGCGGCGCCGAGCACGCCGCCGCCCGTGGTGTCCTCATCGCCGATACCAAGGTCGAATTCGGTTGGGACGGTGAGGTTCTCACCCTCGGCGACGAGGTGCTGACCTCCGATTCGTCACGATTCTGGCCCGCCGACGAATGGGAGCCGGGCCGCGCGCAACGCTCCTTCGACAAGCAGTTCGTCCGGGACTGGGCCACCTCCACCGGCTGGGACAAGGAGCCGCCCGGGCCGGAGATCCCCGCCGAGATCGTCGCGATCACTCGTGAGAAGTACATGGACGCGTATCAGCGGATCACCGGCAACACCTGGTCCTGAGCGAGGAGCCGGCCGGTCAGCCCCGGCGGAGTTCGGCCGCGCGCAGCATGAGGTAGTCGCGTTCGGGCGTGCTGGTGGTGCGGTGCGCCGCCGCCGTGTACGCCTCGACCGCCGCGGCGCGATCGCCGGCCATCTCGTGCAGATGCCCCCGTACGGCATCGACCCGGTGGTTGCCGCGAAGCCGGTCCTCGATCGAGGCGACCAGGTCCAGCCCGGCCGCCGGCCCCTGCACCATCGCGACGGCCACGGAGCGGTTCAGGCTCACCATCGGATTGTCCGACAGTCGCTCGAAAATGTTGTACAGCTGCAGGATTCGCTCCCAGTCGGTGTCCGCGGCGGAGGCGGCCTCGGTATGCACCGCCGCGATGGCCGCCTGGATCCGGTAGGGACCGCCGAGCCCGGCGGCGACCGCCGTCGTCGCCAGCCGCATGCCCTCGCGGGCACGCGGCCGATCCCACCGGGAGCGATCCTGTTCCGCCAGCGGAATCAGTTCACCTCGTGGGCCGACCCGCGCCTCCCGGCGGGCGTCGGTCAACAGCATCAACGCCAGCAGCCCGGTCACCTCGGGGTCGTCCGGGAGTAGCTGACGGATCTTGCGCGTCAGCCGGATCGCCTCGGCCGCGAGATCGGTGCGATAGAGCTGCGATCCACCCGAGGCGGTGTGTGCCTCGGTGAACATCACGTACAGCACGTGCAGCACCGGGCCCAGCCGCGGGCCCCAGTGTTGCGGTTCGGAACCGGATTCGGCGAACGGTCGCGGCAGCGCCGCGAGCTTCTTCTTCGCCCGCGAAATGCGCTGCGCCATGGTCGCTTCCGGCAGCAGGAACGCGCGGGCGATCTCCTCGGTGGTGAGACCGCCCACCGCCCGCAACGTCAGCGCGATGGCGGCGGCCGGTGACAGTGCCGGATGGCAGCACAGCAGCAACAGTGTCAACGTGTCGTCGGTCGAGGCGACCGGATCCGGTGCGGGCGGTTCCCGCAGCGCCGATGTGGTCTCCCGGTTCCGCCGGGCGATCTCCGACCGCACCGAATCGATCAGTCGGCGCTGCGCCACCTGCAGCAACCAGGCCCGGGGATGGTCCGGACAACCCTGCCGCGGCCACTGGGTGACCGCGGCCAGCATCGCCTCCTGCACCGCGTCCTCGGCGGCGTCGAAATCGCCGTAGCGGCGCACCAGGGTCGCGAGGACCACCGGACCGACTTCGCGCAGCAGCAGGGCCACCTCCTGCGAATCGGACATGGCGGATCAGGTGTGGCTCGCCGGTGCGTCCATCACGGCCCGTACCTCGATGTATTCGCCGATGGGGACCCCGCCCGGGCCGGGCGCGGCCGAGGCCTGCGCGGCGATCTCCAGCGCGCGCTCGTCGCTGTCGACGTCGACGATCCAGTAGCCCGCCAGGAATTCCTTCGTCTCCGGGAACGGGCCGTCGGTCACCACCGGGGCGGAGCGGCCGTCGGAGCTGACGATCCGGGCTTGGTCCGGAAAGGCCAAGCCCTGGGCGTCGACCAGTTCCCCCGAATCCCGTAGCGCCTGGCCGAGCGCGCGCTGGAATTCGATATGGGCGGCGATGTCCTCCGGTGGCCACTCACCGATCGGGGTGTCGCAGTGGGCGGCCGGACTGTAGGTCTTGAGCAGCATGTACTTCACGATGGTCTCCTCGGATCGCGGGCGCGCCACCACGGCGCGCGCACAACGAGGTCGTCGCCGCTCGCGCCCGCTCGACGCATCCGTGCCGTGATGCCGGTCACAATTCGGTCGAGGTGTCGGCCAGTGACCGGGGATCCACCGGCTCGCCGCCGAGGATCAGCTCCTTGATCCGATCGGTGACATCCCAGACGTTCACGTTCATCCCGGCCAGCACGCGATTACCCGAATCCAGCCAGAAGGCCACGAATTCGCGGCTCGCGGTATCGCCGCGGACCACCACCGACGGGTTCGCTCCGGGAGCGACGAATCCGGTGTACTCCATCCCCAGGTCGTACTGATCGGTGAAGAAGTACGGCAACCGGTCGTAGGTCGCGGGACGTTCCAGCATGGTCAGGGCCGCGACCGCGGGCTGATTGAGCGCGGTCGCCCAGTGTTCGACGCGCACGCGCTGCCCGAGTATCGGATGCTGTTGATCGGCGATATCGCCGACCGCGACGATATCCGGGTCGCTACTGGCCAAACTCTCGTCGACCAGTACGCCGCCCTCGACCGCGAGCCCGGCGTCGGCGGCCAGTTCGATATTCGGTCGCGCGCCGACCGCGATCAGCACCGCGTCGGCGTCGACGACCGTGTCGTCGGCCAGCCGCACCCCGGTGGCCTTTCCGTCGGCGGTCACGATTTCGGCGGCCTGCACACCGCAGCGCAGATCCACGCCGTGGGCCCGGTGCAGATCGCCGAAGACGGCGCCCATTTCCGCACCCAGTGCCGCTTGCAGCGGGACCGCGCCGACCTCGAGGACGACCACGTCCAGGCCGGCGGCACGCGCCGCGGCCGTCACCTCGAGACCGATCCAGCCCGCGCCGATCACGACCAGCCGCCGGGCTGATCCGAACAAGGTCAGCAGCGCGTCGGACTGGCCGATGGTGCGCAGCATGTACACGCCCTCGGCATCGGCGCCCGGGATCGGCAACCGGCGCGAGCGGGAACCGGTCGCCAATCCCAATTTGTCGTAGGGACGTGTCGAACCATCCGGTAGCGCAACGGTTTTGGAGGTGCGGTCGATGGCGGTCACGCCGGTGCCGAGCAGCAGCTCCACATCGTGATCGCGATACCAGTCGGCGGTATGTACCGTGAAGTCGGCGAGCGATTTCTTGCCGAGCAGATGTTCCTTCGACAGCGGCGGGCGTTCGTAGGGCAGCTCCGTCTCCTCACCGATCAGGGTGAGGGCGCCGTCGAAGCCGTTGCCGCGCAACGACTCCACCAGCTTCGCGGCGGCCAGACCGCCGCCGACGACGACGAACCTGGAATCTGTGGTCATAGGGGAGAACCTCCGGGCAGCGCCTACCAGGGTCGCATTCGACCCTACTGTGCGATGGCCGAGCGCTCGGGAAATATCGGGAACTTCGCGGCGTTGACGACTGTTGAGGGTGGGGCGCGCGGCCTCCCCATGTTCGAGAGGACAACACGTGAGCGATGAGACGACCACCGCCGGCGGCGGTGCC
Organism: Nocardia veterana NBRC 100344; assembly: GCF_000308855.1. Taxonomy (GTDB): domain Bacteria; phylum Actinomycetota; class Actinomycetes; order Mycobacteriales; family Mycobacteriaceae; genus Nocardia; species Nocardia veterana. The sequence continues at coordinate 17,680 of NZ_BAGM01000042.1, forward strand.
AAGGATCGTGTCGACTTCTGGTTCGATCCGCTGTGTCCGTGGTGCTGGATCACCTCGCGGTGGATTCTGGAGGTCGAGAAGGTCCGCGATATCGAGACGCACTTCCATGTGATGAGCCTGGCGGTGCTCAACGAGGGCCGGGAGGATCTGCCGGAGCGCTACGTCGAGTTGATGAAGTCGGCCTGGGGGCCGGTTCGGGTCGCGATCGCCGCGGCCGCCGAACACGGGGACAAGGTCCTCTCGCCGCTCTACACGGCCATGGGGACCCGCATCCACAACCGGCGCGAGGAATACGAGCGCGAGGATCGCTTCGAAACCCTCGCCGCGGTCATCGCCGACGCGCTCGCCGAGGTGGGCCTGCCCGCCGAACTCGCCGACGCCGCCACCAGCACCGAATACGACGCGGCCCTGCGCGAGAGCCATCACGCGGGTATGGACAAGGTCGGACCCGACGTGGGAACTCCGACCATCCACATCAACAACACCGCGTTCTTCGGTCCGGTGCTGTCGCGCATTCCGCGCGGCGAGGAGGCCGGCAAGGTGTGGGACGGAGCCGTCGCGCTGGCGTCCTACCCGCACTTCTTCGAGCTCAAGCGGACTCGCACCGAGGACCCCGTCTTCGACTAGATCGGCCGACCGGACGGCACAGGGTTACCGTGCCCTGTGCCGAACCGGGTGCGAATACGGGATTTTCGAGCCGGCGAACCTCTCCGGGAAGATCGACGGCCGGGCTACCGCGGCGGCAGGCCGGGATACTCGCCGTACCCGCGGTATCCGGCGGTCTCCGCGGGCGCGCCCGTCGGCATGGTCGGCGGGTGTCCGGCGATCGGGGGATAGGGCGGTGGCGCCGGGGTGGCCCGGGATGGCGGCGGCCCACTGGGCCGCAGGAACATCCGGCCGTGCCGGCTGCGGTCGCGCAGCGCCCACATCCGCCAGGTCAACACCGGGTGCGAGGACATGGCGTTGACCATCCAGACGAAGAAGCCCTTCTCCTGCGCGGCACGGTCGGCCATTTCGTCGAAGTCGACCAGCGAATTGAGATATTTGCCCCCGGCCAAGGTTTTCATCGCCCCTGGCGCGCCGGTGTGGCGATTGCAGAAACCGTGATTGTCGGCCGTGTACTCCTGCGCGCGGATGAGCGAGTTGCCGATGATCGGCAGGAACGGCACCAGGAACATGCCGAGCTGCCGCCAGTAGGACACATGTCCCGCCGCGATATGACCGACCTCGTGACCGATGATGAACGCGAGCGCATCGGGATCGCGGGCTTGGCCGCCGACCTCGAACAGATCGCTGTAGACGACCACGAACCGCCGAAATCCGTGCCCGGAGGCGAAGGCGTTGATCTGTCCGTTGCCCAGCACCACGTAGGCGTCCGGCACGGTCGCCATACCGAATCGGGCGGCCGCCTCCACCACCATCCGATATCCCTCGGGGAATTGGGTGGGCGACATCTTCACGCCGTTGAGTCGTTGCATCGAATAGGTGGTGCCGCGGCCGAACCACAACAGAATCGGCGCGAGAATCAACAGCAGTACGTAGTAGTTCACCGCCCCGAACAGGAGAAACAGCAAGGCGATGAGATAGCCGGCCGCGGTCGCCAGGATGACCACGATCAGCAGCGGAATCTCCCAGGTGTGCCGGGCCGGCAAACCCCACGGCGACAATCCCCGGGTCGGTTGGTACGGCGGAACGTGCGGCGGAGAGAACGGTTGCTGCGGACCCCATCCGGGCGGGCCGAGCCGTGGATTCCACCCCGCGCCGTCCGTCACCGGATTCCGTCCCTGTCCCTGTTGTGGTGACCGATCGGCCCACTGATCCTCGGACTGCATGGGCTGAACTCTATAGAGAATTCGCGCTCGGCCACCCCGTGCGGCGGCGTCGGCGGAGCCTGACACAATCTGGACCCATGCGCGTATATCTGGGTGCCGACCATGCCGGCTTCGAGTTGAAGAACCAAGTCAAGGACCATCTGACGGAGGCCGGCCACGACGTGGTCGACTGTGGAGCCCACGAGTACGACGCGGTCGACGACTACCCGGCTTTCTGCATCGATGCCGCCCGACGTGTGGTGGCCGACCCGGGCAGCCTCGGCATCGTCTTCGGTGGCAGCGGAAACGGCGAGCAGATCGCCGCGAACAAGGTCCCCGGCGCGCGGTGCGCACTGGCCTGGAGCGTGGAGACCGCGAAGCTGGCCCGCGAGCACAACAATGCGCAGCTGATGGGTATCGGGGGCCGGATGCACAGCACCGAGGAGGCCTTCGCCATCATCGACGCGTTCCTGGCGACCCCCTGGTCGAACGAGCAGCGCCATCAGCGCCGCATCGACATCATCGCCGAATACGAGAAGACCGGGCAGCCGCCGGCGGTGCAGAGCTAGGTGTCACGGGCCGGGTCCAGTACCCGGCCCGGCCGCAGCTGACGCGGCCGGTGTGGAAGGAACGGTTTTCGGTCGATGCCCGAGGGACATACGCTGCACCGTCTGGCGAAATTGCATCAGCGGCGCTTCGCCGGTGGCATCGTGCGCGTCTCCAGCCCGCAGGGGCGTTTCGCCGAGGGTGCGGCGCTGGTGGACGGAGCGATCCTGACCAAGGCCGAGGCGTGGGGCAAACACCTTTTCCACCACTATGATTCGGGTCTGGTCGTGCATGTACACCTCGGTTTGTACGGCACGTTCACCGAATCGCCCGCACCGCTGAGCGATCCGGTCGGCCAGGTTCGGATGCGGATGATCGGCGCCGGCGCGTCGGCCGCCCAGCCGTACGGGACGGATCTGCGCGGGCCGACCGCCTGTGAGGTGCTCTACGAACCCGAGGTCGCCGCGCTGACCGCACGGCTGGGCCCGGACCCGTTGCGGCGCAACGCCGACCCCGATCGAGCGGCGCACCGCATCCGCCGATCCGGCCGTTCGATCGCGGCCTTGCTGATGGATCAGTCGGTCGTCGCCGGTGTCGGCAATGTGTACCGAGCGGAAGTGTTGTTCCGGCACGGTATTTCGCCGCAGCGCCCGGGACGGGCGATCTCCGCGGCCGAATGGGATGCTCTCTGGACGGATCTGGTCGCGCTGATGAAGGTGGGCGTGCGTAAGGGCGCGATCGTCGTGGTGCGGCCGGAACACGACCAGGGTGCGCCGTCGTATGCGGTCGGTAAACCGCGCACATATGTCTATCGACGCGCCGGCGAGCCGTGCCGGATCTGTGGCACGACGGTCGCCCATGCCGTGTTGGAGGGGCGAAACCTGTTCTGGTGCCCCACGTGTCAGCCGGTCTGAGCGACCGGTAGCGCGGGCGCGCGGGGGCGTAGCAACCGCCCCAGGACGAGGACGAGCAGCACCACCGTGGCGATGACGTAGGTATTCCCGAGCACATGCTGCCACCAACTCCAGGTGAGTTCCCGGTCGCCGCCCGCCGGCACCAGCGTCGTTCCGATCAGGAACAATGTCGTGATCGCAGCGATCGTGCCGATCGTCGCGGCGGCGGGTTTGCCGGGCCGCCACGCGGTGGCGGCCACCAGGGCGGGCGCCACCCACACCCAGTGATGGGTCCACGAGACCGGCGAAACGAGCAGCAGCACAGCGGCATTCACGAGCAGTGCGGCGACCGACAGCTTGTCGACCACGGGAACTGCACCGGCGGTGCGGGCCGGGTCGGCGCCGCGCTCGGCCCGCATCAGCAGATACATGACCAGCGCGCCCGCGGCGACGACGATCGATCCCAGCCCGACCCAGATCACCGGCGCCGCGGCGTCGGGGAGGCCGAACCGGTAGACCATGCCCTTGAGGGACTGGTTTCCGGCGTAGAAGGGTGCGCCGATGCGCCGGGTGTCGCCGATCGCGTGCAGCCAGTACTGGGTCGAGGTCTCCGGGAACAACACGAATCCGGCGAGCACCGCCCCGGCCGCGGTGGCGACGGCGGTGGCCGCGCCCTTCCAATCCCGGCGGATCAGCAGGAACAACACGAACGCCGCGGGGGTCAGCTTCGTGACGGCGGCGATTCCGATCAGGACGCCGCGCGGCCAGCGGGGTTTCACGGTCAGGCAGTCGAGCGCGACCGCAGCCATCAGGATGATGTTGATCTGGCCGAACCACAGGGTGGTGTGCACCGGTTCGAGCGCCAGTGCCGCGACCGTCACGATCGCGGTCGGCGTTGCCTTGGTGCGGGCGTCGAGATCCGGCCGAATCCGCGACAGCACCAACCAGATCGTCACTGCCAGACAGCCCATGGTGGTGGTCGTCACCGCGATCTCGGCCAGCCACAGCGGCATGATCGCCAGCGGTGTCATCAGCAGCGCCGCCGACGGCGGATAGGTGAACGGCAGGTCGGTGTGTCCGGCGACAGGCAGGGGCGGGCCGTACAGCGCGCCGTGATGCAACCAGGCCAGGGTGTCGACCCGATACACCTGCAGGTCGAGAAATCCGTGTAGCGCCGATATGAGGAGGGCGGCCGATACCGAGAGCAGAATTCCGATCAAGATCGGGATGCGGGGTAGATATCTCGGGTCGTCCGAATGCTGTTTGCGTAGCAACCCGCGCTGCTCCGCCCGCACCGTGCTCATCAGGCAGCCACTGACCTTTCGAAAGTTTCCGTGATTATCCGGAATGCCTTGACGGAGTGGTTAATCGAGAACCACATCGGTGTCCACTGTCACATTCCGTCCCGACCATCGCGCGAGCCGGCTATCCGGCGCGGCGAACCAGGTCGCGTAGAAGCCGAACCCCACGGCAGCCGAGGCAGCCAGCATCGCGAGCCCGGACGGCACCGGATAGGTGGCCATGGTGACGGCCAGGAACCGGTAGGACAGCAACAACCCGGCGAAAACAGCGGCACCGAGCGCAACGATGCGGATCCGGTACCGATCCCAGCCTCGATCGGGTTCGCGCAGCGCTGATTCCACCGTCAGGCACAGCACCGCGCCCGCGATCAGATCGCAGCCGTAGTGGTAGCCGAAGCCGAGGGTTGCGAGCAGGGTGCAGACGAGCCAGAGCGCACCACCCCAGCGCAACCAGCGCGGGCCCGACCGGGAGTGGATGAACAACGCGGTCGCCCACGCGGTGTGCATGGACGGCATGCAATTGCGGGCGGTCCCGGAATCGAAGAGCATCGGCGCCGGGGTGCCGGTCACCGACGGCAGCACCTGCGGCCAGTCGCCGATCTGGAGTCCGTGGCCGAGGGGCCCGTAGGCGAAGACGGGGCCGACCACCGGGAACAGGACGTAGCCGAGCGGGCCGATGATGCCCAGCGCCAAGAACGTGCGCAGCAGATTGTGCCGCGGCCACGGCGCTGTCGTCACTCGCCGCAGCTGCCATACCGCGACCACCACGGCGGCGGCCGGCAACTGGATGTATACCGCGTGCAAAACCGTGGTGGCGATCGGTCCGGCCGCCTCGACGGCGCTGCCGACCAGCCAGGCCGGATCGCCGAGTGCGCGATCGGCATATTGCACGTACTCGTCGAGTACTCGCGGGCCGGCGGTGATGCTCACCAGCAGCCACGTGTCGGCCAGCTTCGACGCCATGATGAGCAGCACACCGAAGGCGATGGCGCGCAACGCGATCCGGCGCGGACGACCGTGCCACCGGGCGACCGTGACCACGAGCGCCGTCAGCACCAGCGTCGGACCGGTTCCGATCGAGAGGTGCCACCCGCACAGCGCCTGCAAGCCCAGTGTCAGCAGATCCAGTACCGCCGCCGCGGCCACCGCGACGATCCGGTGGCGCGCCGAAATGCCGACACATGCCAGCCCCAGTCCGGCCCAGGAGACGAAGGCCGATTGCGGGTTGGCCAGGTAATCGTCGAGGAGGCTACGGAACGGCCCGAGCGCACCGTGCGCGGATGCCCACAGCTGGGCGACGGCGAGCAGTGCGACCGCCGCGACGAGCGTGGCGGCGGCCGGAAGTCGGGGCTTGTTCCCGCCCCCGGATAACGACGACGAGGGCACCGCCCTCGCCTCGTGGTCGATCAACACTGAAGATCGATAACACAGTGTAAACGGAGGCGCAACTTCCGGTTACCGGAAAATTAAAATCCGCCGTCGAACCCGCCGAAATCGCCGCCGTCGAATCCGCCACCGTTGTCGTATCCGCCGCCCTGGTCGTAGCCGCCGTCATAGCCCGCGGTGTCGTAGCCGCCCTGGTCACCGCCGTCGATGCCCTGACCGGTGTCCGATCCGGCATCCTGCCCCGCGTCGAAACCGGCGTCGTACCCTGCGCCGTAACCACTTTCGAAGCCGGCGGCGCCGTATCCGACGCCGTGCATGCCGCTGAAGAGAGCGTCGAACAGCAGCACCGAGCCGACTCCCCAGGCGCCCGCGACCAGCGCGGTCTTCCACCACGGCTCGGAGTACCAGCCCGCCGGCACCGGCCGGCCCGCGACCCGGCCGCCCGGGTAGTAGTTGGGGGTCTGCGGAGAGGGAGTGGGGGAGGCCTCGATGCGGCGGCCGTCGAAATCGACGGTTCGGTCCTCGGTCACCCGGCCGGCCGCGCGCTGTCCGTCGAGTTCGGGGACGGGCGGGCCGGGATCGAGGTTCATCGCCGTGCGGGCGGCGCGGACGTAGTACAGACCCTCGATCGCGGTTTCCTTCGCGAGCCGGGCCTGCGTGACCGTGGTGGCCTGGTCGATCTGAGAACCGGCGGCGTTGAGCCGCTCACCCGCATCGGCCAGCGCCTGCTTGGAGGCCTGATCGGTGCCGGTGAGGTTGTAGACCTGACCGCCGAGCCGCTCGATCAGCCGACGGGCGTCGGCCTTGGCATCCGCCAGTTGGTTGTTCTCGCGGGTGCGTTGGTTCGCCCGCCCGGCGAACACCAGCGCGACGCACGCGATCAGTACGACGACCAGAAGAATCAGCAGCAGCCACACACCGACCAGGGTACCCGTCGGCCGATTGCCCGAGGATTGCTCGCAGACTCCGCGGGCCGCATCCCGGACGATGCGCAGCCGGCCCCGGGGCCGACCGGAATCAGCCCGCGACGGCGGCGTCGTAGTCGAGTCGGGCGGGCGCGAATCCGCCCGGCTCGTCATCGGAATCGCCCAGTTCCGACAGTGCGAACTGCCGCTTGCCCGCTGTCTTCGCCGAGTACATGGCGCGGTCCGCGCTGCGCAGCAGATCCGAGAAATCGCACGGCCGGCCCGGCGGCGAGAAGGCGGTGCCCACACTGGCCGACACCGGAACCGGTCCGGCATCGGTCGGCACCGGGTCGTGCAGAGCGGTGAGCACCCGCATCGCGACCTCGGCCAGGGTGTTGCGGCGAGCCGGCAGGGCGAGCACGAATTCGTCTCCGCCGTAGCGGCATACGACCGTTTCGTCCGGGCACGCCGCGCGTAGCCGGCGCGAGATCTCCACCAGCACCTCGTCTCCGACGGAGTGCCCGTAGCCGTCGTTGATCTGCTTGAAGTCGTCCAGGTCGATCAGCAGCAGGCCGACCCCGCGGGTGTGGTCGGTGGCCATCAGCCGCACCCGCTCCTGCAGCAGTGATCGATTGGCCAGATCGGTGAGCGCATCGTGAGTGGCCTCGTGCCGCAGCCGATTCTGCAGCGCCGCGATCTCCTGCACCCGCACCGAGACCGCCGCGGTCAGATTCCGCTCCTGCTGGGCGAGGGCGCGCTGCTGCAGAGCCTCGGCGTAGCTGTCGATGGCGTGGCTGGCGACGAACGGCCATCGGGTGGCCACCAGCGAGCCGGGCTCACCCGGTGCGAAGCCCAGCAGGGCTCTGGTGGCCGGGGCGAGCATGCGGGTGCGATCGAAGGGGGCCTCGGCGAGCCGGCGCCCGATCGCGCGTGCGGCCGGAACCGGAAACGGCTCCGACTGTGCAAGATTCAACAATTCGTCCACGATGGCCGCGAACACCTGCTCGAGGTGTTCCGGAGCGACTGTCAGCCCGCTACCGGGATAGACGGCACGAACCCAGTCCCGTGTCGTCGCCGCGACGATCGCGGCGGTCTGCGTGTCGAGTTCGGCAGGCATCGCCGATCACCTCGCGCAGACGTCGTCGACGCCGGCGCTCCGGCCGGTCACGCCCTCCGGAACGCGCTCACTGCTTCGCGGTCGAGTACACCTTCGGCGCACGCTCACCGCCCCCTTTCCAGATACCCCCGTCCGGCAAAAAGGATCCTAGCAAGCCACTCGGCACCGAAAAGCACTGTTTTACAACCTGTTCCGATACCTCGCGAATGGCGATCGGCAGTGTGATCGTTCGCGGGCCTGCGGCGTTACATCCTTCGTCAGCGTGTCGCTCACGGCGTGTTGCGCGTGCTCGTCGCGAGGCGGCCGCGCAATCGATGGAATTCGTTCTTGTTGCAGGCCAGGGGCCTTGACGCTGCCGCGCGCGGCCGGCGCGGCCGAGTGTCGCGGTGACGAGTATCACAACTCGACCCGGGGTGTGGGCGCCGGCATGTGCCGCTCGAATCGGAGATTCCGCTATCGCAGATCTGCGGTAGCGAGGACGGGGCGCGTTGTGAACAGTGGCCGATTTACCGCCGGTGGGAAGGGTGAAGTGCTCGCAGGGGCGCTCAGGCGAGAACGCGATCATTTGCTGTTCGATCGCTGGAGGGGTGCGCCACGGGCTGGTGATGCCGGATGTGACGCGATCGGGCACCGCTGTCGCCCGAAATTCGGGGGCGCGATTGGCATTCCGGAAGTGAAGTTCGGTACAGTCCTACACGCAGACGACATCGTGGCGATCCCATTGGTGTCGTATGCCTGCGGGTGTAGTTCAATGGTAGAACCTCAGCCTTCCAAGCTGATGGTGCGGGTTCGATTCCCGTCACCCGCTCCGACGTGGGGATCTGGTTCGTCCCCGGGCCGCCTGGTCCCGTCGATCGGGGAGGCGCCAGCGGAGCCGCTGGACGGAAACGGGATGTAGCGCAGCTTGGTAGCGCATCCGCTTTGGGAGCGGAGGGTCGCAGGTTCAAATCCTGTCATCCCGACCACATCCGCACCGGGAATTTTCATGCTGTCCCGGGCGCTGGGAGGAAAAGGTCGCGGTCTGCGGCCGACCGGACGATCGCAACCGTACCCGGGCCCCGACAAGACGGTATTTCCGAAGGGAATGCTGACTATGGCGTGGATCGTGCTCGTGTTGTCCGGAGTCTTCGAGGCCGTCTGGGCCACCGCGCTGGGGAAATCGCACGGCTTCACCCGGCTGCTGCCATCGGTGATCTTCGCGGCCGCGCTGGTGGCCTCGATGTCGGGGCTGGCCTACGCGATGCGTACCTTGCCCGTGGGTACGTCCTACGCGGTCTGGGTGGGGATCGGGGCCGCGCTCACGGTGTTGTACGCGATGGTCACCGGCACCGAGCAGGCATCGTTGCTGAAGCTCCTGCTGCTGGTGATGATCGTCGCCGGCGTCGTGGGGTTGAAGGTGACCGGCTGACGCACCCGCCTCCGGCGCGCGGATCGGGTTGGGGGTCAGGATTTTTCGGTTCCGAACGCCGATCGGTTGCCGCGTGGCGCGACACCGGATACCCGGGCGCGCCACCACCGGCCGCCGCTCGAAGTCAGCGTCGGCGGGAACCGCCGCTACCGGCGGAACGCTCCGACGCGGCGCCACCGGTGCGCCCCGATCGCTCCGTGGACACAGGTCCCCGGCGATTCGCATTCTTCGTGCTGCCACGCGCGCCGCGATCGTGCGGCGCCGCCGAATCCCGGTTCGTCCGGGTGGTGTGGACGGCGGCGTTGCTCTGCCTGCCGCCCCGTCGCGCATCGCTCGCCGCGCCGCTGCCACGCCGCGGTGGGTGCTGTGTGGTGCGCTCGGCCGCCGTCGACTCGTGCTTCGCCGACGCGCGCCCGGTCGTGGACTGTGTGGCCCCGAGGGAGCGATCGCCCGGTGCTGTCCGACCGTGCGCAGTGCCTCGGTCGAGGGGGCGGGGGTCGCGGGCGGCGGTATCGCGCCGGTTGCCCCGCCGGTTTCGGGGGCGCCCCGATCCGGCCCCGGATCGCGCGGAACGGCCTGGTGCGGGCGCGGTTTCGGGTTCGGCCGCGCCCGCGGCGACCGGCGGCGCAATCGGACCGATCAGCGCGACGACCGGTTCGGAATCCGCGCTCACCCGCTGGGGTCGCACATCGAGGCCGGCTTTGCGCAGTAGGACGGCGACGTCCTTGCGTTGTTCCGGAAGCATGATCGTCACGACGTCACCGGTGCTGCCGGCCCGGGCCGTGCGACCCGATCGATGCAGATAGGCCTTGTGCTCGGCGGGCGGATCGACATGGACCACCAGTTCCACGTCGTCGACGTGCACGCCGCGTGCCGCGATGTCGGTGGCGACCAGCACTCGGGTGGTGCCCGCCGCGAAGGCGGCCAGATTGCGATCGCGGGCCACCTGGGACAGGTTGCCGTGCAGATCGGCGGCCGGTATCCCGGCGGTGGTGAGCTGTTTGGCGAGCCGCCGCGCGTGATGTTTGGTGCGCATGAACAGGATTCGGCGGCCGGTACCGGCGGCCAGCGCATGCACGAGTGCGCGCTTGGCCTCGCTGTCGCCGATCTCGAAGACGTGATGGGTCATCGCCGGCACGGGTGAGTGGGCCGCATCGACGCTATGCGACAACGGGTTTCGCATGAAGCGCTGGACCAGCTTGTTCACCCCGTTGTCCAGGGTGGCGGAGAACAGCAGTCGCTGGCCGTCGGCGGGGGTCGCTGCGAGAATGCGGGTGACGCCGGGCAGGAAGCCGAGATCGGCCATATGGTCGGCCTCGTCGAGCACCGTGATCCGCACCTCGTCCAGATTCACCAGACCCTGCTTGATCAGATCCTCCAGGCGCCCGGGGCAGGCGACGACGATATCGGCGCCGGAACGGATTTCACGCACCTGCCGGGCCTGCGGGACGCCGCCGAATACGGTCACGACGCGCAGATCGCAGGCTGTCGCCAGGGGTGCCAGGGTGGCGGCGATCTGGGTGGCGAGCTCCCGGGTGGGGGCCAGCACCAAACCGGAGGGGCGGCCGGGCAAGCGCCGGCGGTCGAGCCGGGACAGCCGATCGACCAGCGGAATCGAGAACGCCAGTGTTTTTCCGCTGCCGGTACGTCCGCGGGCGAGGACGTCACGGCCCGCCAGCGTATCGGGCAGCGTCGCGGCCTGGATGGGCAGCGGTGCGGTGAAACCTTCGACGGAGAGGGTGCGTGCCAGCGGTGCGCAGACGCCGAGCGCGGCGAAGGTCGCGGTGGCGGCAGGGCTCGACGAACGAGTTGTCATAAGTGGTCGTGGTGCCTTTCGAGCAACAGAGGTGAACCACAGCGCGCCGAAATTACGGCGGTTGCCGGCCCGTAGGTGGCCGGTCGCTGGGTGGCCGACGCGAAAAGTGGACATCCACGACGGAGGGAGTGACATAACGGAGCACTCGGACTCCACCCTAGCCGGTGATCGTGAATTCTCCGACATCCGCGGTGGGTGAGCCTGCTCTCCTCCCGGGTGCGGTGTCGATAACCGGTTCACAGCGTTCTCCCAGCCCGGTCCCAGCGCAGCGGCGGAGGCGGCCGACATCATGGCTGCCATGACCGAAACTGCAATCGCGCCGGACGACGTGCTCGTCCCCGCTCGGCCGCGGAATGTGCGGCAGCGGCCGTGGGAGTTCCCGTTGCTCGCGGTACTGCTGCTCGGCACCGCCGTCGCATATCTGTGGAATCTCGGTGCGAACGGCTGGGCCAACTCCTTCTATGCCGCCGCGGTGCAGTCCGGCGCGCGGTCGTGGCAGGCGTTCTTCTTCGGATCCTCGGACTGGGGCAATTCGATCACGGTCGACAAGACGCCGGCCTCGTTGTGGCCGATGGAGATCTCGGCACGCATCTTCGGGATGAACACCTGGAGCATGCTGGTGCCGCAGGTGGTGATCGCGGTCGCGTCGGTGGCCCTGCTGTGGGCGACGCTGCGCCGCAGCGTCGGTCCGGCGGCCGGGCTGCTGGGTGGACTCGTCCTCGCGGTGACCCCGGTGGCGGCGCTGATGTTCCGCTACAACAATCCCGATGCCCTGTTGGTGCTGCTGATGGTCGCGGCGGTGTGGGCGATGACCCGAGCCGTGGAAGACGGACGCTGGCGCTGGCTGGTGCTGTGCGGCGGATTCGTCGGATTGGGTTTTCTGGCAAAGCAATTGCAGGTGTTGCTGGTCGTGCCCGCGCTCGCGGTCACCTACCTGTTCGCCGGTCCGCCGAAGCTCGGCACTCGTATCCTGCAGCTCTTGTCCGCCAGTGCCGCGATGGTGGTCGGCGCCGGCTGGTGGGTGCTGATCGCCCAGTTGTGGCCGACCGATGCGCGGCCGTATTTCGGTGGCTCGAAACATAATTCGATCATCGAGTTGACCCTGGGTTACAACGGTCTGCAGCGGTTGGGAGTGGATTCCGGCGGCGGGTTCGGCGGACCGTCCGGACCGGGTCCCGGCGGCGGTCACGGGCGGGGGCCGTCCTTCGGTTCGGAGGCCGGCCTCACCCGGATGTTCAGCGAAACGGTCGGCGGCCAGATCGCCTGGTTGATTCCGGCCGCACTGCTGCTGTTCGTCGCGGCGCTCGTGCTGTGCGGCAGGGCCGCTCGCACCGATATCCGCCGGTCCGCGCTGCTGCTGTGGGGCGGTTGGGCGCTGGTCACCGCGGCGGTGTTCAGCTTCATGAAGGGGATCTTCCACCAGTACTACACGGTCGCGCTGGCGCCGGCTCTCGCCGGGGTGAGCGCACTCGGGGCCGTGCTGCTGTGGCGCGAACGCGACCGGATGTGGGTGCGCCTCGTCTTGGCGGCGACGATGGCGCTGACGACGGTCACCGCCGTGGTCCTGCTGCACCGGACGCCGGATTTCGTGCCCTGGCTGCGGTGGGCGATCGGGGTGGGCGGCGCGATCGCCACGGTCGCGCTGCTCGCGCCGCGGTCGTTGCGCATCGCGGGCTGGTCGGCGCTGGTGGCGGTCCTGGTCGCGATCGCCGGTCCGGTCGCCTACTCCATCCAGACGATCGCCACCGCGCACAACGGCGGCATCGTGCTCGCCGGACCGAAAACCGCCGGTGGGTTCGGTTTCGGTCCGGCGGTGTTCTGTGGCCCGGGTCCTGGTGGGGACGGTCGACCCGCGACCGCGGGCCGGCGGGACATTCCTGCCGCACCTCCGGGCGGCTCCGGGAGCAGCTCCGCTCAGGTACCGGGCGCCGCCGCCGACGGATCGAGTCCGGCGGGGACCGAAGCCGGCGCGGGTTGCGTCCCGGCGGGACCGGACGCCGGGACCGTGGGCGCGAACCCGCCCGGCCTCGGCGCGCCTGCGGGCACCGATGCCGAGCGCCAGGCCGGTCCCGGGATGGGGGGTCACGTGAACAAGGCGGTGGTGGAGCTCCTGCAGCGCAACGGCGCCGGCTATACCTGGGCGGCGGCGGCGATCAGCTCGATGGGCGCCGCCGACCTCCAGCTCGATTCCGGGTACGCGGTGATGCCGATCGGTGGATTCGGCGGCGGGGATCCCGCGCCCACGCTCGACCGGTTCCAGGAGTACGTCGCGCAGGGGCGGATCCACTACTTCATCGCCTCGCAACGACGCGGACCGGATGGATCGCAGCGCGCCTCGGCGGCGACGCAGATTACACAGTGGGTCGAACAGCATTATGCCGCAACGGATATCGACGGCACCACGGTCTACGACCTCACGGCCGGAAGACACGACGGCTAGCCGGGGCCGGCCCACGTCCGCGATGCGGCACACTGCGATCATGACCGGAGCCACGGCGTTCAAATACAGCGCGGGAGTTCTGCTCTTCCGGCGGCAGCCGGAACCGGAGGTCTTGCTCGGACATATGGGCGGCCCGTTCTGGTCGCGCAAGGACGCCGGGGCGTGGTCGATCCCGAAGGGCGAATACCTGCCCGATGCCGAGGATGCGCGGACCGCGGCCGCGCGCGAATTCACCGAGGAATTGGGGCTACCCGTCCCCGACGGGGAGTGGATCGACCTGGGTGAGGTCCGCTACGGCAGTGGCCGGTCCCGTAAACAGCTCACCGCGTGGGCGGTGGCCGGAGATCTGGATCCCGAGCGTGTGGTCCCGGGTACGTTCGAGATGCAATGGCCCCCCAAATCCGGACGCGTGCAGACGTTTCCGGAGCTCGATCGGGTCGCGTGGCTGGATCCCGCCCGGGCCCGCGAGAAGCTCGTCGCCGGGCAGCGTCCCTTCCTGGACCGGCTCGCCGAGGTCCTCGGCTGAACCGAATCGTTTCAGTGCGGCCACTCGCTCACGGTCTCGGTATCGATCAGCCGTACTCCGCGTAATTCGTGGACGGGTAGTCGCGCCGCCGGGTCGGTGGCCTCCCAGGTCGGTTCGAGATTGCGGCGCCGCGCGGCGTAGGCGGTCATGAGATCGTGTGCCAACTGGGCCGGTGGCACTCCGGCGACCGCCTCCCGGCGCAGGATCACCACCAACAGATGCTGGGGAGCGTCCTCGGGGTCGGCGAGCGGCCGGAAGAGTTTGGCTCGTACCGGCAGCGACAGCGACGTCTCGGCCTCCTCCGTCATGAATGCCCTTATCGCCGCGGGCAATTCGGTCGCCGGCACCGGTATCGGGACCGTGCGCGGCACGACGGCCGCGGTCGGTGACAGCACCCGCGGCGCGGCACTGGATCCGGGCATCGGATAGACCGTGCGCAGTGCGGGGTGGTGCGCGATCAGGTCCGCGAAGGCATCGCGCAGGCCGACCGCATAGAGGTAGCCGGTGAACTGCAGGGTGAACGATGCCGCGCCGGCCGAGAGCGGTTCGGCGGGCAGCACGGTGGGGGGCGCCGCGGTGGTGCATTGGTCCATGCGGGGTTTCCGTTCCTCATCCATACCCCCTTATCGGCGGGTATCTGCCGGAGCGTAACCTCGATGTTCCTGTTGTCCGCGTGAAATACCGGTTAATTTCCGTAGGGCCAGCGCCAGTCGGCGACTTCGGGAATATCTTCCCCGTGTTCGCGGGTCCAGGTGCGAGCTGTGAGGCGGGCATCCGCCATTTCCTGGCGCAGTCCGGCGGCCTGCGTTCCGAGCCCGGGCACCCGGTCGATGACGTCCATCACCAGGTGGTAGCGGTCGAGATCGTTGAGCATGACCATATCGAACGGCGTGGTGGTGGTGCCCTTCTCCTTGTATCCGCGCACATGCATTCCGGAGTGATTGGTGCGCCGATAGGTGAGCCGGTGGATCAGCCAGGGATAGCCGTGGAAGGCGAAGATGATCGGCCGATCGCGGGTGAAGAGAGTGTCGAATTCACGATCGGGCAGCCCGTGCGGATGTTCGTCCTCCGGCAGCAACCGCATGAGATCGACCACGTTCACCACGCGAACCCGCAACTGCGGCAGCCGTTCCCGCAGGATCGCGGCGGCCGCCAGTGTTTCCAGGGTCGGTACGTCGCCGGCGCAGGCGAGCACCACATCCGGGGTCGTGCCGACCTCGTCGTTGTGTCCGGCCCACTCCCAGATCCCCGCGCCGCGCGCGCAGTGCAGGCTCGCCTCGGCGACCGACAGCCAATCCGCCTGCGGCTGTTTACCGGCCACGACCACATTCACGTAATGGCGTGAGCGCAGGCAGTGATCGTAGGTCGACAGCAGGGTGTTCGCGTCCGGCGGCAGATACACCCGCACGATCGAGGGCTGCTTGTTCATCACCACGTCGAGAAAGCCCGGATCCTGATGGGTGAACCCGTTGTGGTCCTGCCGCCAGACGTGCGAGGTCAGCAGATAGTTCAAACTCGGGATCGGCCGCCGCCACGGGACCGCGCTGCTGGCGTCGAGCCATTTCGCATGCTGATTGAACATCGCGTCGACGATGTGGATGAACGCCTCGTAGCAGGTGAATACGCCGTGCCGGCCGGTGAGCAGATAGCCCTCCAGCAGGCCCTGGCACATATGCTCCGACAGCACTTCCACGACGCGGCCGGTGCGATCCAATCGCAGGTCGTATTCCCCGATTTCGGCCTGCCAGTCGCGGCCGGTCACGGTCAACACGTCCTGCAGCCGGTTGCTGGCCAGTTCGTCCGGGGCGAAGATCAGGAAATTGTCGCGGTTGGTGTCGGTGACATCGCGCAACCAGGTGCCCAGCACCTGAGTGGCCTCGTGCGCGGTGGCACCCGGTGTGGTGACCTCGACGCCGTACGCGCGCCAATCCGGCAGCCGCAGGTCGCGCATCGTCGCCCCGCCGTTGGCGATCGGATTGGCACTCATCCGCCGGGGACCCGCCGGGACCTGGCGGAGCAGCTGCGGATAGGGCCGGCCGGATTCGTCGAACAGATCCGCGGGCCGATAGGACTGCAGCCACTGTTCCAGCACCCGGCGATGGCTGTCGTTCGTGCGGGCGGCGGGCAGCGGAACCTGATGGGCGCGGAAGGTCCCCTCCACCCGATCACCGTCCACGACCGGTGGGCAGGTCCAGCCTTTCGGGGTGCGCAGCACGATCATCGGCCAGCGTGGCCGCGTTCCGTCGCCGTCTGTGCGGGCGGCGCGCTGGAATTCCGCGATGCGGTCGAGGCTGCGGTCCACCGCGGTGGCCATGGCCTGATGGACCGCCGCGGGGTCGTGCCCGGCGACGATGATCGGGTCGTAACCGTAACCGTGCAGCAGCGACAGCAGTTCGGCTTCCGGAATACGCGCCAGCACCGTCGGATTCGCGATCTTGTATTCGTTGAGAGCGAGGATCGGCAGCACCGCCCCGTCCCGGCCCGGGTTGAGGAATTTGTTGGCATGCCAGCTCGTGGCGAGCGGTCCGGTTTCCGCTTCGCCGTCGCCGATCACACAGAACACGGTCAGATCGGGATGGTCCAGCGCCGCGCCGTAGGCATGCAGCAGCGAATACCCGAGTTCGCCCCCCTCGTGGAAGGAGCCGGGCGTCTCCGGCGCGCAGTGGCTGGGTACGCCACCGGGGAACGAGAACTGGGCGAACAGCGCCCCCATTCCCGTTTCGTCCCGCGAAATATGGCTGTACAGCTCCGAATACGTCCCCTCGAGCCAGGCGCACGCGTTCGGTCCCGGGCCACCGTGACCGGGCCCGGCCACGAACACCGCGTCGAGGTCACGCGCGCGAATCGCTCGATTGGCATGTGCCCACACCAGATTCAGGCCGGGCACGGTGCCGAAATGCCCGAGCAGCCGCGGTTTGATGTGCTCGGCGGCCAGCGGGGTGCGCAGCAGCGGATTGGCCATCAGGTAGATCTGGCCGACCGAGAGGTAGTTGGCCGCCCGCCACCAAGCGTCGATGTCGGCGAGTTCGCCGGGCGTCAACGGTCCGGGCACCTCGGCGAGCCGATAGGGCTCGGGTGCGATCGTGGCGCCGCCGCTGCTGCCGATGTTGTCGGCGGCCGTATCTTTGCCCCCGGAGGGATCGATCCCCGGGACCCGGCCCTCCGAACTCGCCAAATCGGACAAGATCGTGCTCCTCACAGTGGGGTGTTCGGGTAACCGCTTCGGATGGAGACTCGACGCCAGGCTACCCGCCGGCAGCGGTGACGGGCCCCACAGGGAGGGCGCGCAGGGCACCGATTACTGTGCCGCGCATGCAGACTTTGGCCAGGATCATCGGCTCGGCGGCGGTCGCGGCGGCCGCGGTCGCGCTCACCGCCTGTGGTGGCAACGACGACAACGGCTCCGCGGCGGCCTCGAGCACCACGGCCGGCCTACCCACCTCCGGGCGGTCCGCGGCTGCGGCTCCGACGGCGAGCCACGGTCGTGAGTGCACCGCCGACGACATCGGTGTCACCGGCGGCTTCGGCCAGGCGCCGACCATCACCATTCCCGACGACTGCGATCCGCCCAAGCAGCTGGTCACCAAGGATCTGGTCGAGGGCAGCGGGCCCGCGGCGGCGACCGGGCAGCCGGTCGAGATGAACTACTCCCTGGTCACCTGGTCGGACAAGAAGAAGCTGGACAGCTCCTTCGACCGCGGTCAGACCTTTCCGCTCACCCTCGGCACCGGTGAGGTCATCCAGGGTTGGGATCAGGGCCTGATCGGGATCAAACAGGGCGGGCGGCGACTGCTGATCATTCCGCCGGATCTGGGTTACGGCCAGGGCGGCCAGGGCGTGAAGCCCAACGAGACTCTCGTCTTCGTGACCGACGCGGTCAAGGTCGGGTAGTCCGCCCGTTGCGGGTGGCGACCTTCCAATGGCCGATTGTGGCCCCGCCTCGAGGGTCGACTACCCTGATCGGGATGCGATTTCGGGGGGAACAGCGCCGTTGTAGAACGGCACCCGAACATCGTCGTCGTCGGACCGTGTCCGTCGGGCGACCACACAGACCAGTGAACAACGAACAAGGAGCATGTCCGTGAAGAGCACCGTCGAGCAGCTGAGCCCGACCCGGGTCCGCATCAATGTCGAGGTGCCCTTCGAGGAGCTGAAGCCGGATTTCGACAAGGCGTACAAGGCGCTGGCCCAGCAGGTGCGGATTCCCGGCTTCCGTCCGGGTAAGGCCCCGGCCAAGCTGCTGGAAGCCCGCCTCGGCCGCGGCGCCATCCTCGAGCAGGTCGTCAACGACGCGCTGCCGGCCCGCTACAGCGAGGCCGTCACCGCTTCCGACGTGAAGGTGCTCGGCCGCCCCGAGATCGAGATCACCAAGATCGAGGACGGCGACGAGCTGGCGTTCACCGCCGAGGTCGATGTCCGACCGGAGATCACGCTGCCCGACTACGAGACCATCGAGGTCACCGTCGACCCGCTCACCATCGGCGACGAGGACATCGAGCAGCAGCTGCAGTCGCTGCGGCAGCGCTTCGGCACCCTGAAGAGCGTCGAGCGCGCGGTGCAGAACGGCGATTTCGTCTCGATCGACCTGTCAGCCACCGTGGACGGCGAGGAGGTCACCGAGGCGACCACCTCCGGCCTGTCGCACGAGGTCGGCTCCGGCCAGCTGATCGAGGGCCTGGACGACACCCTGATCGGGATGAAGGCCGAGGAGTCCAAGGACTTCACCTCCACCCTGGTGGCCGGCGAGCACGCCGGTAAGGAAGCCGTCATCACCGTCAAGGTCAACTCGGTCAAGGAGCGCGAGCTGCCCGAGGCCGACGACGAATTCGCGCAGATGGCAAGCGAATTCGACACCATCGAGGAGCTGAAGGAAGATCTGCGCAAGCGGGTCGAGCAGTCCAAGAAGGTGCAGCAGGCCGGCGAGATCCGCGACAAGGTGCTCGAGGCGCTGCTGGACAAGACCGAGGTCCCGCTGCCCGAGGCCGCGGTGCAGGCCGAGGTCGACGCGGTGCTGCACGACGCGGTGCACGGCTTCGACCACGACGAGGCGAAGTTCGCCGAGGCGCTCGAGGCGCAGGGCAGCACCCGCGAGGAGTTCGACAAGGATTCCAAGGAGGCCGCCGAGAAGTCGGTGAAGACCCAGCTGCTGCTGGACGCGGTGGCCGAATCGGAGAACACCCAGGTCGGCCAGCAGGAGCTGACCGAGCGCATCCTGTTCCAGTCGCAGCGCTACGGGATGGCGCCGGAGCAGTTCATCCAGCAGATCCAGCAGGCGGGCCAGCTCGGCGCGATCTTCGCCGATGTGCGCCGCGGCAAGGCGCTGGCCGGTGTGGTGCTCAAGGCCAAGGTCACCGACACCGAGGGCAACGCGGTCGACACCACCGAGATGTTCGGTGAGCCGGCCGACGCGGGGTCGGATGCGGAGGCCGCGGAGTCGGCCGAGAACACCGCCGAGTAGCCATCGGCGACATATGAGTCAGCTGTAAGCGAAGCAGGGCGGTACCGGGAGTTCGGTGCCGCCTTGTTTCGTTAGGGTTTGTGTCAACCGAATCAGGCCGCGGTCGAGTGTCGGGCACGGAGGCGGTAGCTTGCGTAACGACGAAGGCCCGGGAGACCGCATATTGGACAGAGGCTGTGCCGGCAGGCATCGTGCCGGCGAGAGAGGGCAGGTATCCGTGACAATCAATCAGGCTGTGGCACCTTCGAAGTCGGGGCCGGTCATGACATCCGCGACTGCTGGGCTCAACCTCAGTGATTCGGTGTACGAGCGTTTGCTCCGCGACCGCATCATCTTCCTGGGCACCCAGGTGGACGACGACATCGCCAACAAGCTGTGCGCGCAGATCCTGCTGCTGGCGGCCGAGGATCCGACTCGCGACATCTCGCTCTACATCAACTCGCCCGGCGGGTCGGTGACCGCGGGTATGGCGATCTACGACACGATGCAGTTCGCCGAATGCGATATCGCCACCTATGCCATGGGTCTGGCGGCCTCGATGGGGCAGTTCCTGCTGACCGCGGGCACCAAGGGCAAGCGTTATGCGCTGCCGCACGCGCGCATCATGATGCACCAGCCCTCGGCGGGTATCGGCGGTTCGGCCGCCGACATCGCGATCATGGCCGAGCAGTTCGCCCACACCAAGCGCGAGCTCACCGAGTTGCAGGCGCTGCACACGGGGAAGTCGATCGAGCAGGTGACCGCCGACGCCGATCGTGACCGCTGGTTCACCGCCGCCGAAGCGCTCGACTACGGCTTCATCGACCACGTGATCACGCACTCCCGTCAGGCCAACAACGGCTCGGCCCAGTAGCGTTCCACCACACAGACTTTGGAGACGAAGATGACTCTCATCGATCCGCGGGCAGGCCTGTCCGGTATCGCACCGGCGAGCCCGCAGGCCCGCTACATCCTGCCGTCGTTCATCGAGCACTCGAGCTTCGGCGTCAAGGAGTCCAACCCGTACAACAAGCTGTTCGAGGAGCGCATCATCTTCCTCGGCGTGCAGGTGGACGACGCCTCGGCCAACGACATCATGGCGCAGCTGCTGGTGCTGGAGTCGCTGGATCCCGATCGCGACATCACCATGTACATCAACTCGCCCGGTGGTTCCTTCACCTCGCTGATGGCCATCTACGACACCATGCAGTACGTGCGCGCCGATGTCGCGACGGTCTGCCTGGGCCAGGCGGCCTCGGCGGCGGCGGTGCTGCTCGCGGCCGGTACGCCGGGTAAGCGCGCCTGCCTGCCCAACGCCCGCGTGCTGATCCACCAGCCTTCGCTGGAGGGCGGCATCCAGGGCCAGGTCTCCGATCTGGAGATCCAGGCCGCCGAGATCGAGCGCATGCGCCGGCTGATGGAGACCACCCTGGCCCGCCACACGGGCAAGGATGCCGACACCATCCGCAAGGACACCGACCGCGACAAGATCCTGACGGCCGAGGAGGCCAAGGAATACGGGATCATCGACACGGTGTTCGACTACCGCAAGCTGAGCGCGCAGAAGAAGTGATCCGGTCGCGGAGCTCGCCGCGAGGCGGGCTCCGCGGGGAACCGGTCCGGGTGGCGGAACGAGGTCGGCACCGCTCGGATCGGCGGCCGGGACGTCTCGCGGTGGGGTGTCGGGTGAGCTTTCCGACACTCTCTCGGCGAGAAACATCCCGGAGTTGTCGACCTCTGTCGCGTCGACCGGGTACGGTCGGTCTAGGGACCTTGGCTCATCGGTTGTCGGCATATCGACCGACCCGGACGACGATCGCCGAAGTGCGAGAATCCGATCGAGGCGCGACACTGATCGGAGCACGGCGGGTAGCGTTGTTCGAAGGCGGCTTGTCGGCATCCGGGACAGACGGTTGCACGCGGACAAGGAAGTAGGGACCCACGAGATGGCGCGCATCGGTGATGGCGGCGATCTGCTCAAATGCTCGTTCTGCGGAAAGAGCCAGAAGCAGGTCAAGAAGCTCATTGCGGGACCAGGGGTGTACATCTGCGACGAGTGCATCGACCTCTGCAACGAGATCATCGAAGAGGAGCTGGCCGAGTCGAGTGAGGTCAAGCTCGACGAGCTGCCCAAGCCGGCCGAGATTCGAGACTTCCTCGAGCAGTACGTGATCGGCCAGGATTCGGCCAAGCGCACGCTGGCGGTGGCCGTCTACAACCACTACAAGCGCATCCAGGCCGGGGACAAGGGCCGCGACAGCCGGGGCGAGCCGGTCGAGCTGATGAAGTCGAACATCCTCATGCTCGGCCCCACCGGCTGCGGTAAGACCTATCTCGCCCAGACGCTGGCCAAGATGCTCAACGTCCCGTTCGCCATCGCCGACGCGACCGCGCTGACCGAGGCCGGCTATGTCGGTGAGGATGTCGAGAACATTCTGCTCAAGCTGATCCAGGCCGCCGATTACGACGTCAAGCGGGCCGAGACCGGCATCATCTACATCGACGAGGTCGACAAGATCGCCCGCAAGAGCGAGAACCCGTCGATCACCCGGGACGTCTCCGGTGAGGGCGTGCAGCAGGCCCTCCTGAAGATCCTCGAGGGTACCCAGGCGAGTGTGCCGCCGCAGGGTGGGCGCAAGCATCCGCATCAGGAGTTCATCCAGATCGACACGACGAACGTGCTGTTCATCGTGGCCGGCGCGTTCGCCGGTCTGGAGAAGATCGTGCAGGACCGGGTCGGTAAGCGCGGCATCGGCTTCGGCGCCGAGGTCCGGTCCAAGGCCGAGATCGACACCGCCGACCATTTCGCCGAGGTGATGCCGGAGGATCTGATCAAGTTCGGTCTGATCCCCGAATTCATCGGCCGGCTTCCGATGGTCGCCTCGGTGACCAACCTGGACAAGGATTCGCTGGTGCGGATTCTGTCCGAGCCGAAGAACGCGCTGGTGAAGCAGTACGTACGCCTGTTCGAGATGGACGGCGTCGATCTGGAGTTCACCAAGGACGCGCTGGAAGCCGTCGCGGATCAGGCGATTCTGCGCGGTACCGGCGCGCGCGGCCTGCGGGCCATCATGGAGGAAGTGCTGCTGCCGGTGATGTACGACATTCCGAGTCGCGACGACGTCGCCAAGGTCGTCATCAACGCCGACACGGTCAACGACAACGTGCTGCCGACCATCGTGCCGCGTAAGCGTCAGGCTACCGAGCGTCGCGAGAAGTCGGCGTAGGAGCCGGCCGCCAGGTCCACGCGAAAGGGGCGGGAGGTCTGCACCTCCCGCCCCTTTCGCGTGCGGGCTATTCGGTCTTCATGCCCAGGGCACCCGGCAGGAGTCGGTACTGAAACCCTGCGCGGTGATACCGAGTGCGGAATACGTGCGGGCGCGCGAATTCTCCAGGGCGATCTGGTAAGTCAGCTCTACGACGCCGTCGGTGCCGAACCGGGCGCGCAGATCGGTGATCTGTTCGTCGGTGACCGTGGTGGGTGTGGCGGTCATGGCGTCGGCGTAGGCGATCGCGGCGCGTTCGTCGTCGGTATAGGACGGCGAGGTCTGATAGTCGGCGATATCCTTCAGCTTCTCCACGTCCAGATGGCTCAGCCGCATCAGCATGGTGCCGAAGTCGACGCACCAGGAACAGCCGATGGTCCACGCCACGCGGTAGACCGCGATCTCGAGGACATCCTCGGGAACGACGGCGGTGGCCCGCTGAACCAGTGATTCGTGGGCCGCGTAGGCGGTGAGCAGTTTGGGATGGTTGGCGAGGACGGCCATCGGTTCGGGCACCTCACCGAACTTGCGCTTGCTGAAGCGGTACATGATCCGAGTCAGCGGGCCGGCCTGTTGCGGTGTTACCGGGGGGATTCGGGTGGCACTCATGGTTCTCCCTTCGGAAGACGGTTCACCCCTTGGACGAGATGCTGTCGGCCGATGTGACGGGTGCGCGGTGTGACGCCGATCTCAGACCACGGTAGCGAGGAGAAAAATAAGCATCGACAGATGATAAGCGTACGCATATCATATGCTCATGACTAATATTGCCGACCTCGACCGCAAGGCGGTCGCCTACAGCGTCACGATCGTGTCGAAGGCGACGGCCGACGACCTGCTCAGGCCGACACCGTGCGCGGACTGGAACCTCGCACAGCTGCTGGCGCATATGTCCGCCCAGCATCGTGGCTTCGCGGCGGCTGCCCGCGGTCGCGGTGCCGACCCGTCCGCGTGGCGGGTCACCACGGCGGCGGATCCGGTGGCCGACTACCTCGCCGCGGCGGCCGATGTCGACTCGGCCTTCTCCGAATCCGATGTCCTGCAGCGGGTTTTCGACCTTCCGGAGTTCGGTTCCGGGTTCACCGCGCCGGGGGAGCAGGCGATCGGATTCCATCTCATCGACTACATCGTGCACGGCTGGGACGTCGCCCGGTCGCTCGATCTGCCCTACGAACTGGACGCCGAACTCGTCGAGCCGGCCTTGCGCGTGGCCCGCGCGGTGCCCGACGGCGAGCTCCGAACTCAGGCGGGATCGCCGTTCGCGCCCGCGGTGCCGAATCCCGACGGCGCGGATCCGCTCGCGGAGATTCTCGCCTGGCTCGGCCGCTCGCCGAATTGGCCGGATCCGGTGAAATAGCCGGGGGCTGAACATGATTACCCGGGCCGGGGGAGCGGGCGGCGCTGGAAGCGCGGGCGCGTCGGCGCCGGATCACGGTGGCGTCGGCAACGAGGGCGTGGCCGCGCCGGGACCGTGGCGGGCGCGCGGTGCCGAGGACGTATCTTGTTCGGCATGGCGGATACGCGGCGACCCGATCTGGCGGCGATGATCGTGCCGCTCGGCCGTGCCCTGATGGCGCTGGAAAAGCCCGTTCTGGAAGCGCACGGGCTGAGCATGTGGGCGTATTCGGTGCTGCTCGCGCTCAGCCGGGGTCCGGCGCGCGGCCAAGGCGTATTGGCCGAGGAGATCGGGGCCGACAAGACCCGGATCATTCCCGTCCTCGACGATCTACAGGAACGGGGGCTGATCGAACGCTACCCCGATCCCGCCGATCGGCGGGCCCGGCTGCTGGCCGTGACGGCGGCGGGCCGGGCCCTGGCCCAGGCGGCGCAATCCGATATTCAGGCTCGGGAGGAGGTCTTGCTCGGTCGTCTCGATGCGGCGGACCGGCGCGGATTCCTCAACGCGCTGGCGGCATTGGCGGCGGTTCCACGGGCGGACATCGTCGATGCGGATGCACACCCGCGCTAGCGGTATCGAATTGTCGCGGTAGTTCGTCGGGCTGCCGATCGGAGGCGGTGACGACCGGTTGCCTGGTCGCGCCCGTTGTCGAAGATCGTCGTTGACCTTCCGTGGTTCGCCGTTGAACCTTTTCCCCGATGCTTGCTCATCGCCGTCGCCGGTGGCGCCGTTACCGTGCGGCTTCACCTACTACGACGGCGCGGGAAGCGGATATTCATCGGCGCCGGATCGCGTAGTTGCACGCGTCCCCGCGGGGCGGCCAGGACGATCGCGGCGCCCAGTACCGGCAGGAGCAGGGCGGCCACGAGGCTGAACGCGAAATTGGCCGCGCTCATGTCATCCGGCTTGTGCGAGGCGTGATAGATCAGGTGCGGAATCCCGAAGACCAGCCAGCCGAT
This sequence comes from Nocardia veterana NBRC 100344, assembly GCF_000308855.1. Classification (GTDB taxonomy): domain Bacteria; phylum Actinomycetota; class Actinomycetes; order Mycobacteriales; family Mycobacteriaceae; genus Nocardia; species Nocardia veterana. The sequence goes on from NZ_BAGM01000042.1 coordinate 42,890, forward strand.
GCCGGCGATCCGGGCGGTCACGCTGTCGCGGTAGTAGAGCGCGGCCAGGCTCAGTGCCCCGAAGCCGAGGAAGAACGCCCCGACGTCGGTGACCAGATGATGGTTGTACGGGCCGCCCATCGGCACCCAGTCCAGGCCGAAACCGGGAAAACTGCGGTACCACTGCTCCGGGAGCAGCAGTGCCCACAGGCCGATGACGATCCCCGTGATCGCCAACAACCACAACGAGATTCGAACGATCAACCACCGGCGGCGATCGACATCCAGTCGCATCCGGACCCGCAGCCCCTCGCCCGTCCCCCGCACCGAAATTCGCATCAGACGCCCCTTCGTCCGCCGATTGTCGACTTACCGTAAACCGGGCAATGGGGAGGAACAAGGGGTGCAGTTCGCCGCCGGTCGGTCGCCGTCGAAATTCCGGCGGGCGCGCGGCGGCGATCCGGGATGCTAGAGGTCAGATCTTCTCGTTGACCATGTCGTCCGGGCCCCAGTAGGCCCGCATACTCGTGATCCTGCCCTGCTCGTCGAACTCCATCACATCGATCGGCGACAGGGTCATGCGGTGGCCGCCGACCTCACCGACCAGGGTGAACGAGACCGCGGCATGGTTGCCGGCCACCCGCGCGGCGTGCAGTTCGGTCTTGCGCTCCAGGGATTCCAGCGCCTGGTACAGCTGGCCGATGGCCTCGTGGCCGCGGCGCGGATCGCTGCCGATCGGATCCTCGACGACGGCATCGGGTGCGTAGAGCGCCAGAATTTCCGAGGTCGGGCCGCTGGCCACCAATTGCACGTAGCGTTCGACCGTTTCGCGGATCTGCTGCGCTGCCATGTGAACTCCCAAGAATTGAAACGTGTTCTAGTTGGGAGAGTAGCAGGGATCACGACTGTCGGTCCTGGTTCCCGGCTCAGGTTCCGGTGGCCGCGGGCGCATCCGGTTCGATGCGGTCGACTCCGCTGTAGATGTTCATCGTTTCGCCACGCAGGAAGCCGGCCAGGGTGAGTCCGCTGTCGGCGGCCAGATCGACGGCCAGCGAACTCGGCGCCGAGACCGCCCCGAGGACCGGGATGCCCGCCATCACCGCCTTCTGCACCAACTCGAAGGAGGCGCGGCCGCTGACGATCAGCACGGTGTCGTGTGCCGGTACGTGTCCCTCCCGCAACGCCCACCCGACCACCTTGTCGACGGCGTTGTGCCGCCCGACATCCTCGCGTACGGCCAGTGCCCGGCCGTCCGGTGTGAACAATCCGGCCGCGTGCAGGCCGCCGGTGGCGTCGAAAACGCTTTGCCGCGAGCGCAACTCGCCGGGCATCGCGGCGAGGACGGCCGGGTCGATGCGGGGTGCGGCGGCGGGCAGCCGGAAGCGGCTGCGGGTGCGCACCTGCTCGAGTGCGGTGGTCCCGCACAACCCGCACGAACTGTTGGTGACGAACCCGCGCGGCCGGATCGGGACCGGCGTGCGCAGCTCGATATCGAGCACGTTGTAGGTATTGCGACCCTGATCGTCGGTGCCCGCGCAGTAGCGCGCGGACACGATGTCGTCGGCCGATTCGATGATCCCCTCGCTGAAGAGGAATCCGTGCGCGAGGTCGATGTCGTGGCCCGGTGTGCGCATGGTGACGGTCAGCGCGGTTCCGCCGATGCGCAATTCCAGCGGTTCCTCCACCGCCAAGGTGTCGGGCCGGGAGATGACGCCCGCCGCGGTGATCCGTCGGGTCGGTCTGCGCGCGGTCACTCTGCTCAATGCTGCCTCGCAGTGCTGGTCGATGCCGCCGAAACGACGCCGGGGCGGTCAGGGGGCCGGGTGTCGATGGGGTTCGAGCCGGATGAGCACGGCTTTGGAAACCGGGGTGTTGGATCGTTCGGCGACATGGTCGAGCGGAACCAGCGGATTGGTCTCCGGATAGTAGGCGGCCGCGTTGCCGCGCGGCGTCGGATAGCCGACGATCCGGAAATCGCTGACCCGTCGCTGCACTCCGTCGTCGAACTCCGAGATCAGATCGACCGAGTCGCCGTCGCGGAAGCCGAATTCGGTGATGTCGTCCGGATGGACCAGCACCACGCGGCGGGCATTGTGGATCCCGCGGTAGCGGTCGTCCAGGCCGTAGACGGTGGTGTTGTACTGGTCGTGACTGCGCAGCGTCTGCAACAACAGCCGTCCGGCCGGTATCCGCGGCCACTGTAGTTCGTTGACCGCGAAGTTGGCCTTGCCGGAGGCGGTGCGGAATTCACGATTGTCCCGGGGCGGATGCGGGAGCTGGAAACCGTTGCGGCCGCGTACCTTCCGGTTGTAGTCGGCGCAACCGGGGACGACACGAGCGATGGCGTCGCGGATCAGATCGTAGTCGCGGCGGAACCGCGCCCACGGCACCGGATGGTCGGGGCCGAACAGCTCGAGCGCCAATTCGCAGACGATCGCGACCTCACTGCGCAGCTGCTCGCTCACCGGCCGCAGCCGTCCGGTGGACAGATGGACCATCGACATCGAATCCTCCACCGAGACCTGCTGTCTCACCCCGTCCTGCAGATCGAGATCGGTTCGCCCCAAGGTGGGCAGGATCAGCGCGGTGCGCCCGTGCACCAGATGACTGCGGTTGAGTTTGGTCGATACCTGGACGGTCAGCTCGCAGTTGCGCAGCGCGGCCTCGGTGACCGCGGTATCCGGGGTCGCGGAGACGAAATTCCCACCCATGCCGACGAACACCTTGGCGCGCCCGTCACGCATGGCGCGAATGCAATCGACCGTATCCCAGCCGTGTTCGCGGGGTGTGGTGATGCCGAATTCGGAATCCAGTGCGGCGAGGAAGCTTTCGGGCATCTTCTCCCAGATGCCCATGGTGCGGTCGCCCTGCACGTTGGAATGGCCGCGGACCGGGCACACGCCGGCTCCGGGCTTGCCGATCATGCCGCGCAACAGCAGCAGATTGGTGGCTTCCTCGATGGTGGCCACCCCGTGGCGCTGCTGGGTCAAGCCCATCGCCCAGCAGATGATCGTGGCCTCGGAGGCGGCCAGCAGCCGCGCGGTGTGCTCGAGCTGTGCGCGGGTGAGTCCGGTCGCGAGGAGCACCTCGTCGAGATCGACCGCGCGCATCTGCTTTTCGTACTCGGCGAATCCGGCGGTGTGCGTGTCGACGAACATCCGATCGACAACCGTGCCGGGTGCCCGATCCTCGGCCTCGAACAGCAGCCGGGCCAGCCCCTGGAACAGCGCCATATCCCCACCGAGACGGATCTGCAGGAAATCGTCGGCGATGGTGATTCCGGTGGTGAAACCCTTGACGGTCTGCGGATCGCGGAAGCCGATGAGCCCGGTCTCCGGGAGCGGATTGACCGCGATCACCCGGGCCCCGGCCTCCTTGGCGGCGGCCAGTGCCGACAGCATGCGCGGATGATTGGTGCCGGGATTCTGTCCGGCGACGATGATCAGGTCGGCGGCGGCGAAATCGTCGATCGACACCGACCCCTTGCCGATGCCGATGGAGCCGGTCAGTGCCGTTCCCGAGGACTCGTGGCACATATTCGAGCAGTCCGGCAGGTTGTTGGTGCCGAAACTGCGCACCAGCAGCTGGTAGAGGAACGCGGTCTCGTTGGCGGTGCGGCCGGAGGTGTAGAAGACCGCCTCGTCCGGGTCGGCCAGTCCGCGCAGGGTGTCGGCGATCAGGCGGTGTGCCTCCGGCCAGGCGATGGGGGAGTAGTGCGTATCGCCCGGGCGCAGCACCATCGGATGGGTGAGCCGGCCCTGCTGCCCCAGCCAGTAGCCGGACTTGCCGGCGAGTTCGGCGACCGAGTGGGTGGCGAAGAACTCCGGAGTAACGGTGCGAAGCGTCGCCTCCTCGGCAACGGCCTTGGCGCCGTTCTCGCAGAATTCGGCCGGGCGACGGTGACCGGTGGGTTCCGGCCAGGCGCAGCCCGGACAGTCGAAGCCGTGGCGCTGATTCACCCGCGCGAGCGTGCGGGCGGTCCGTAGCACGCCCATCTCCTCGACGGCCCGTTCCAGCGCGACCGCGACCGCGGTGACGCCGGCGGCCTGATCCTTGGGCGGGCTCACCGACAGATCGGCTTCGTCGATATCGCGAGTCGGCGGTTTGCGGTGCATATCCCTATCGTCCTCCCACGCGCGCGGTGGCGGCCTCCGGCCCGTCGATCTCGTCGTGTGCACGGCGCAATCGGGGTCCCGCGGGTGAGCCTACGGGGTATCGTGCCGACAGACCGTGCGGCGCAGTCGGGGGATGTTCGCGCACATCAGGCGGTCTCGGTCAGCGCTGCGGCGCCCAGGACGAGGGACGGCATCATGCACGAGACGACGAGGACCGGGAGCATCCGCGCGGGCCGCCGGGCCGCCACCGTCGTGGGCGGCGGTCTGTTCGGCATGGCGGCGGTGGTCGCCCTGATGTTTCCGCAGGCCGCGAATGCCGCTGTCACCAGAATCGGCGCCACCCCCGATATGAACTTCGGAATCGCCACCAATTACGGCAGCGGATGCGGCTACACCCTGCAGGCCGATGTCACCGACCCGGTCGCGCCGGTGACCTTCTACGACAACGGTGTCGCGTTCGGTGTCGCCCGGCCCGGGGGCGCCTACGCGCTCATCCCGTGGGTGCCGGCGACACCCGGGCACCATACGGTGACGGCGGTGCAGGCGGGCCAGCCCACCGAGTTGCCGGCGGCGCGACTGGATCTCCCGGTCGGTACCGGCATCCACCTCGGGTACGCCTGCCTGGTCACCGGCGGCTGACACCGGAATGTCGGCGGCGGGCCCGGTGCTGTCCGGAGCGGGTAGCCCGGCCGACGGCGATGTCATAGCGCTGTGCGGCAACGGAATACACCGATGGCGATGACTGTGTGGGATCGACGGCGGTCCAGCTGAGCACCGTGGCCTGGCTGATCGGCCGCTGAGATCGGGCGGACCCGCTCCGGGCGACAGTGGTCCGGAGCGGGTCCGCCGGCGCCGGTCAGACCGCCGAGGCCGATACCGGCGACGCTGCCGGGGTTTCGGCGGTGGCGGCCGTGCCGGGTCCGCCATGGCGGACTTCCGGACGGAGTCCGAGCAGGGCCGCGAGGACGGTGGCGACGCAGGCCGCCGCCCCCACCCAGAAGGCGATCGTGAACTGGCTCTCCTGGGGGAGCGGCAGCTGCGGAAGCAGTTTCGCGGTCAGCAGCGTGGTGATGATCGCGCTGGCCAGCGAGCTGCCGACGGTCCGGGAGATGGAGTTGATGCCGTTGGCGATCCCGCTCTGGTGATGCGGGACGCCGGCCGCGATCAGGGCGGGCATGGCCGCATAGGCGAAACTGATCGCGATACCGATCACCACGCTCGCGGCGATCACCGACGCGGTGGTGTCGTGGGCCAGTGCCAGCCAGCCGAATCCGACCATGCCGACGACTCCGGACAGCGCCAGTACCGAGCGTCCGCCGAGCCGGCCGACCAGGATCCCGCCGATCGGCGCGGCCAGCATGGACGACAGCGTCGCCGGCAGCAGATATTCCACCGAGGCGCGCAGGATCGAGGCGCCGAAGCCGTAACCGGCCACCCGGGTGGGCATCTGGGCCAGATACGACACCCCCATGAACTGCATGAACATCGCGAATCCGATGAACATGCCGGCCAGGTTGGTGAACAGCACCGGCCGATGGGTGAACATCTGCAGATCCACCAGCGGGGTGCGCACCCGGCGTTCGGTCAGCACCCACGCCGCCGCGGTGGCGATCGCGCCCGCGAAGCAGGCGAGCGTGGTCACCGAGGTCCAACCCCATTCGTGCCCTTGGGAAATCGGCAGCAGCAGCAGGATCAGGAATCCGCCCAGGGTGAGGGCCCCGGGGAGATCGACCGCGCCCGGGTGGCGGGTGGTGGTGGCCGGGACCGCCACCGCCGCGGCGACCAGCGCGACCACCGACAGCGCGGCGGTGAACCAGAAGACGACGTGGTAGTCCGGATCGGCGCCCTTGGTCAGCAGGCCGGTCGACACCAGGCCGAGACCGCCGCCGAAGCCGAGGGTGCCGCTGACGATGGCCATCGCGTGGTGCAGGCGCCGCGCCGGAATCTCCTCGCGCAACACCGCGAGTGCCAGCGGGAAGATCGCCGTGGCCACGCCCTGTAGCACCCGGCCGACCAGCAGCACGCTCAGCGAATTCGCGGATGCGGAGATCGCCGAACCCGCCGCGGCGACGACCAGCACACCGAGCAGGGTCGGCTTCTTGCCGTAGAGGTCGCCGACCCGGCCCAGCAGGGGCGTCGAGACCGCGGCCGAGAGCAGCGTCGCCGTGGTCACCCAGCTGACCGATGTGGTCGAGACCTGCAACTTCGTCGCGATCAAGCCGAGGATCGGCACCGCCTGGGTCTGCATGACCGTGACGATCATCGCGGCGAAGGCCAACACGCCGGTCAGTAGCGAACCCTTACGCTCCACCAGCCACCTCCATATGTATGAAGACATATATGTTTGAAGACCTCAAGTATTTAAGAAGTCGACGATAGCCGTTGTCAATCGCATCGGTAGGATTGCCGCTATGTCACCGGACACAGCGCAGAGCCCGCTGGCATTGCTGATCGCCCGCTTCGTCTCGGCCTACCTGCAGGACTTCCTCACCGCGGCCGAGGGGCACGGCCTGACGCTGACCCAGGCCAAGCTGCTGCTGGCGCTCAACGAGCCGCCCGCCGAATTGCCGATGCGGGTGCTGGCCGACCGCATGGCCTGTGATCCGTCGAACCTCACGGGAGTGGCCGACCGGATGGAATCGCGCGGCCTGGTGCGGCGCACGGTGAATCCCGCCGATCGGCGGGTCAAATATCTGGTATCCACCGAGGCCGGTCGTGAACTGGCCGGGCAGATTCGCGGTTCGCAGGTCCGGGCCTACAAGGCGCTGGCGGAATTGACGCCCGAGGACGAAGAGGTGCTGCGGGAGCTGCTCGAGCGGCTGGTCCCGAAACTCGAATCGGCCGACTGAAACGTACCGGCCGGCCAGGTTGGGGGACGCGGTCGCCGCGGGCTTCCGGCGAGTGCGATGCGGCCGATCAGGCGGTGAATCGTCCGGTCTGCAGGGCGCTTTCGCGGTGCCGAGACGGGAAACCGGGGCCCAGCCGCGAGGAGACCTCGCCGTGGCGCAACGGCTCGCCGCACTGCGCGCACACCACCTCGGCGTGGGTGTCGTGGCCGCAGGTCTCGTGATGGATGACGACCGGTGGCCCGGCCTCCGGCGCGAGCCAGCGGTCACCCCAGCGCATCATGGCGGTGAGGACCGGGAAGAAATCGCGTCCCTTCTCGGTGAGGCGGTATTCGAACCGCACCGGGCGGTCCTGATAGCGAACCTTCTCCAGCATGCCCTCGGCGACCAGTCGCGCCAGCCGCTGGGTCAAGACGTTGCGGCTGAGCCCGAGGATGCGCTCGAAGTCGTCGAATCGCGTTGTGCCGTAATATGCTTCGCGCAACACCAGCGGCGTCCACCAGTCGCCGATCAGATCGACCGTGCGGGCGACCGAACAGGGCCAGGTGGCGAAGGTGGTGCGCTTCATGTCCCCACCGTATCGAGGCGGGCCGGGACGTACTTGTGCCACGGGGTGCCGACCCACTCGTCGCGATCGTCGAAGGCGGTCAGTTCGTTGGGTGCGATGCCGCTGGTGAGGACGTCGCCGTCGTGCTCCACGGTCAGGCCCAGCCCGTTGGGCAGCGACAGATGTCCGCTCCGCATCCGGTCGGTCGGCTCGACCGTCACCTCGGCACTGCCGCTGCGGGTGGTGAGCCGGACCCGGTCGCCCGACCGCAGGCCGAGCCGTTGCGCATCGTCCGTGCTGATCCGCAGCGCGCCACCGGGATCGCGTGTGCGCCACGCGGGATCGCGCATGATGGTGTTGGCGGTGAACGCGCGTCGTTCCCCGGCGGCCAGCACGAAGGGCCACTCGTGCTCCGGATCGGGTTCGGGTAGGTCGGCCAGGGCGGACAGGAGTTCCGGGATATGCAGTCGGACGACGCCGTCGCGCAGCCGGTTCCAGGTTTCGCCGATCTCGTCGTCGGTGATCACCACGCCGTGCGCCCCGGTCAGGATCGCCTGGAACAGGCGCTCACCGGCCTCCGGCCCGGTGCCGTATCCGGCCCGCTGCACCCCGGCCGGGAACTTGCGCACGCAGTTGTGGGCCGCCGCCCACAGCACGGCCGCGGCGGCGGCGCCGTCGGGCAGGGTCGGGCCCAGGGTGCGATAGAGCAGGACGGGCGCCAGTCTGGCCTTGGCGGGATCGGCCAGCATGCTCAGGAACGCCGGTGCGAACGCCTCGCGGCCCTGCTCGAGGGCGACCCGCAGCGGGCGGTAGTCGTCCTCGGTGAGCGCGCCGGCGGCCTCGACCAGCCGGGCATGAATCTCCGGTTCCGGCAGGACGCCGGCGGGCGGCGGGAGGACCGGGTGCCGGAGATGGAAGACGTTGCGCGGGAATTCGAAATTGAAGAACGTGGCCTCGTATTTCTCGAACTGGGTGGGTGCCGGTAGTACGTAGTCGGCGAGCCGGGCCGTTTCGGTCATCGCGACGTCGATGACGACGACCAGATCGAGTGCGGCCAGCGCCGCCCGCATCCGTGCCGAATCCGCTAGGGAGTGCACGGGATTGGCGCTCTCGATCAGCATGGCCCGATAGCGTGCCGGATGGTCGGTGAGGATCTCCTCGGTGATCACGTTGCACGGCACCAGGCCGCTGACGATGCGCGCGCCGACCACCGGGCTGCGCGGGCCGGAGTCGGCGGGATGCCCGCGGTCGTGGCCGATGGCGGCCAGGCCGGAGAAGGCGTACTGCGCGCCGGACTTGCCGAGATTGCCGGTCAGCAGCCACAGCAACTTCTCGACATAGCTCACCAGCGTCGAGTGCCGGTTCATCTGGACGCCCAGATCCTCCAGGGCGGCCACCGACTCGGCGGCGGCCAGCCGGCGGGTCGCCGCGGTGACCAGTTCCGGCTCGACATCGGCTATCGCGCAGTATCGTTCGATCGGCACCGTGCGCAGTACCGCCACCACCTCGTCGAGTCCCTCGGTGTGCGCGGCGAGCCAGTCGTGGGCGATCAGATCGTCTCGGATCAGGATCGCGGCCATCGCGGCGAGCAGATAGATATCGGTGCCGGGACGTAGTTGCAGGTGGAAATCGGCGAGTTCGGCCGTTTCGGTGCGGACCGGATCCAGCACGATGATCGCCCGTTCCGGGTCGCGCGCGATTTCCTTCAGCACGGACCGGGCCCGCGGAAAGCCGTGTGACTGGTACGGATTCTTCCCCACGAACAGTGCCACCTCGGCATGTTCGATATCGGCGCGCACCGGATGGCCGGTCATTCGAGCGCCGACCCAGAATTCCCCGGTCTTCTCCTGAGCCAGGGCGCTGGAGCGATAGCGCATTCCGTAGGCGGCCATCGTGGCCGGTGCGTAGGCGCCGCCCAGATGATTGCCCTGGCCGCCGCCACCGTAGTAGAAGATCGACTTGCCGCCGTATTCCGCGCCGATCGCGCGCATCCGCTGCGATATCTCGGAGATCGCTGTGTCCCAGTCGATTTCGTCGAATCCGCCGTCCTCCCGGCGGCGCAACGGCGTGCGGATCCGCCCGGTGCGCCCGTTCTGATAGCGATCCAGCTGCAACGCCTTGTTGCAGGTGTAGCCGGCGGAGGAGGGGTGCAGTTTGTCGCCGCGGATCTTGTCGAAACTCCGGCCGTCGGAGCCGAGCAGCACCTGGATGCCGCAATTGCACTCGCACAGGATGCACGCCGTTGGCTGCCACTCGCTCATGCACGCAGCGTACGAGGGTTAGTTCACAAACGCTACCCACTGACCGAACCGCGTCGACCGCGTCTCGTGACAGACTCGGTGGACACCGATGGCAACGGCCGATGAATTTGTCCGGCCCCGCCCGTCGTACAGGTGACAGACCGCAATCCCATCCC
>NZ_BAGM01000041.1 GCF_000308855.1 Nocardia veterana NBRC 100344
CTAGCCCGTGTTTTGAAAGTGGGTGAGGGGTGGGTGCATGTCATCACCCGTGTCGGAGCCATTGGTTGATAGCGGTGATGTGGACGGTAGCTTGGTAACGGACGGCGAGTTTGTCGTATCTGGTTGCCATGGAACGGTTTTCCTTCAGCTGGCCGATGCCGCACTCGACCGCGTGACGGTCCTTGTATCGTTCGGTGTCGAACGCCGGTGGCCGGCCACCGGCCGAGCCCTTCTTCTTCCGGTTGGCCGTCTGGTCCGTCTTCACCGGAATCGTGGCCTTGATCCCGCGTTCGCGCAGGTAGACGCGGTTGGCGTGGGAGCTGTAGGCCCGGTCGGCCAGCGCCTGGTCCGGGCGGGTTCGTGCCCGTCCCGGTCCCAGGCGCGGCACCGAGATCGCGTCGAGCACACCGGTGAACTGCGGGCAGTCGGCGCGTTGACCGGCAGTGATCAACAGCGACAGCACCTTACGGCCCTGCTCACACGCCAGATGAGTCTTGGTCGTCCACCCACCACGCGACCGCCCCAGCGCGTGATCGGCGGGCTCGACCTCGACCCCGCCGGGTGGTTCGGCCTGCCTGTGACCCGCACGACGGGCACCAGCGGCATGACGATGCGCCCGGGCAATGGTGGAATCCACACTCACCCGCCACTGGATGCGGCCGGTGGCATCGGCATACGCCTGCAGCATTTTCCAGATCAACGCCCACACACCCGCCCGCTGCCAGCGACGGAACAACCCGTACACCGTCTGCCACGGCCCGTAGCACTCCGGCACGTCCCGCCACGGCGAGCCCACCCGAGTACGCCATCGAATCCCATCGATTAGCTGCCGTTTCGTCCACTTCGGCGGGCGGCCCGCCTTCCGTCCACGAGGCAGCAACGGCTCCAACCGCCGCCACTGCGCGTCGGTCAGATCCGCCCGCCTCGTCACCGCTACCCTGGTCACGAGGTCTCCGGTTGTCAGGTAATGCTTGGTCGCTTACCCATCTACCGGAGACCTCTTCCTCATACAGCACCGACACACCCACGCAGGCAGCATCATTCACCACAATGCTCCTGACAGGCGCCACACAGCGGCACCCATCAGAAACCACTTTCAAAACACTGCCTAG
>NZ_BAGM01000040.1 GCF_000308855.1 Nocardia veterana NBRC 100344
GGCGTCTTCGATCGGTCAGCGAAGGCGATCACCGTCACCCCGCAGATTCGCGCCGCCCTCGGTCTGGACCCGGGCGTGAGTACGCTGTCGCCGCCGGAGATGATCCGGGCGATCCTGCTCGCTCCGGTGGATCTGCTGTGGAACGGCGGTATCGGCACCTATATCAAGGCCAGCACCGAATCCCATGCCGACGTCGGCGACAAATCCAACGACGCGGTCCGCGTCGACGCGGATCTGTTGCGGGTCAAGGTGATCGGTGAGGGCGGAAATCTGGGCGCCACCGCCCTGGGCCGGATCGAGTTCTGCCGCAACGGCGGCCGGATGAATACCGATGCGCTGGACAATTCGGCCGGTGTCGACTGCTCCGACCACGAGGTCAACATCAAAGTGCTGCTGGGCGCGGCGATTTCGGCGGGCGAGCTGGCTGCCGAGGATCGCAACGCACTGCTCGCCGAGATGACCGACGAGGTGTCGGAACTGGTGCTGCGCGACAACATCTCGCAGAACTTCCGGATGGGGCTGTCGCGATCCAATGCCGCCGCGATGGTGGAGGTGCACCGCCGTCTCATCGCCGAATTGGAAACCCGGCGTGGCGTCGACCGGCAACTCGAGGCGCTGCCCTCCGATGCCGAACTGGACCGGCGGGCCGCGGCCGGCGTGGGTCTCACCTCGCCGGAGTTGGCGAATCTGCTGGCGCACGTGAAGCTTTCGCTCAAATCCGATCTGCTCAGTGGCGATCTGCTGGACAACAGTGCGTTCGAGGCGCTGCTGCCCGGGTACTTCCCGACGCCGCTGCGCGAGCGGTTCGGCGCCGCGATCGGCCGGCATCCGCTGCGCCGCGAAATCCTGGCCACCATGGTGGTCAACGATATGGTCGACTACGGCGGAATCACCTACGCCTTCCGGCTGGCCGAGGAGGCCGGCGCCACCACCGACGACGCGGTGCGTGCCTTCACCGCGGCCGTGGAGATCTTCGATCTGCGGGAGCTGTGGGAACGGATTCGCACCACGCCGATGCCGGCCGCCGCGCGCAACGAACTCGAGTCGGAGACCAAGCGCACGCTGAACCGGGCGGCCCGCTGGCTGCTGACCAACCGGCCGCAGCCGATCGCGGTCGGCGCCGGAATCGCCCGCTACCGCGACGGGGTGCGGGCGCTGGCCGCGAAGGTGCCGGCGTGGCGTCCCGGCGCCCTCGCCGACGATCTGATGGAACGGTCGCGGGGTCCGATCGGTCTCGGCGCCCCCCGCGAACTGGCGGAGGAGGTATTCCTGCTGATTCACCGGTTCCCGCTGCTGGACGTGCTCGACATCGCCGATATCTGCGAGCGCGACGCCGAGGAGGTCGCGGCGCTGTACTACGCGCTCGACGATCACTTCGACATCCAGCGGCTGCTGTCGGCGGTCGCCGGGCTGGATCGTGGCGATCGGTGGCAGACGTTGGCGCGCTTGGCCGTTCGCGAGGATCTCTACGACTCGCTGCGCTCGCTCACCGCGGACGTGTTGACCACCACCGAGCCCGTCGACAGTCCGGAGGAGAAGATCGCGTACTGGGAGTCCACCAACCGCTCGCGGCTGAGCCGAGCCCGCGCGGCGCTGGGCGAGATCTTCACCTCCGATTCCCATGACCTGGCGACCCTGTCGGTGGCCGCCCGCCAGGTCCGCAGCATGGTCGGCAGCGCCGAGACGACGGCGACGGTGCCCAGCTGACCTGCCGGTGGGTTCGGGTGTGCCGCCTGGGACCGGCACACCCGAACCCGTTCCGGTACCTTTCGTCGGCGCCGCATGCCCGGACTACCCGGGCGTGCGGCGTTGCCGTCTGCAGCTCGAATGTTCTTCTGTACCAGGATGATTCGCTGCCGAGCCGAATGCTCAGGTAGTGACGGCGGTGCCGCAGGCGCCGCAGAACCGCGCGGTCGTACCCAACTCCGTACCGCACTCCGTGCAGTGTCGCGGGGTCGCGGCGAGCCGGGTGCCGCAGTGCATGCAGAAGCGCGCATCCCGTGGATTCTCCGTCCCGCAGGACGTGCACACCTGCCGGCCGGCGGTCAGGGCGGCGGGGGAGTCCGCCGCCGGGGGCGACTGCGGGGGAGTGGTCGGCGCACCGGGCGGCGCCGGTGCGGAAGCCCACGGCGACGGCTGCCCGACGGCACCCACGGCATTGAGTCCCAATGCGGCGCCGAGGAATCCGCCTTCCACCCCGCCGGTCGACTGCGCCATCCCCTGGCCGGCGCCCAGCGCCATCTCACCGGCGGCATAGCGCTGGAAATCCCCCGCGAGGCGAATGTAGGTGACGTCCTTGGCGAGTCGTTTGAGTCGCTCGGCGTCCTCGGGTGCGAGAGTGATGTCGAAATTGCCCAGCCGCGCGATCCGCAGCCCGTATTCGTAGAGTGCCAGGTTCGTCCGGCGCACCACCGCCGTCTCGATCGACTGCAACTGGGCGGAGAGTCCGAGCACCTGCCACTCGCCCTGCGAGATGCCGTGCGACACGGTCATCTTCATGGACTTCAGTAGCAGATCCGCGGACCAGGACTGCACTCCGGCAGGATCGGAGAGATCGGTGGTGCCGACCAGGGAGGTGAGCAGTTGCGCGGGATCGCGAACGGCCATGGCGAATTCCCCGAAGACGCGCAGCGTCACGACCTGTTCGCTGGCCGGATCCACGATGTCGTCGAGCCGGCCGCCGAATTTGACGCCCGAGAATTCGCGCGTGGAAACGAAATACAGTTCCGCCCGGTAGAAGTTGTTGCCGGTGACGGTGTCGACCAGCGCACCCAGCACGGGCAGCTCGTCGGCGTCGATCCGGTGCCGGCCGGGCCCCATCGTGGCGACCACGCGGCCGGACTTGACGAACAGCGCGAGCTGGTCGGCATTGACGATGGCGCGGCTGTAGCGCCGGATGTTGAGATCGGGCCACTTGTAGACCAGTTGATCCTTGTGGCCGTCCGGGACGGCGATGAATTCGCGCTCGAACCAGGCCATATCGTCGCCCTCCCTCGAAAACTGTCGTTGTCCAGCGTACCGATACCTATCGGTATGGTCTACCGGCGACCTCGGTCGATGTCATTTCCGTTGTGTTACAACCCATCCCACCTGTTGAACGTGCCGTTGATTGACGGTACATTGCCCGTAGATATGATCGCCGTCACGTGAAAGGTCCTCCATCATGACAACTGTTCGACCTCCTTCGGAGGCGACGGCGCCCGCGGACGCGCTGCATGCCGAGGATGCGGGTTATCACAAGTCGCTGCGCCCCCGGCAGTTGCAGATGATCGCCATCGGCGGCGCCATCGGCACCGGCCTGTTCCTCGGCGCGGCGGGCCGCCTGCACGATGCGGGTCCGGGCCTGTTCCTGGTCTACGCGGTCTGTGGAATCTTCGTATTCTTCATCCTGCGAGCGCTCGGCGAGCTGGTGTTGCATCGCCCCTCCTCGGGCTCGTTCGTCTCCTACGCCCGCGAGTTCTACGGGGAGAAGCTGGCGTTCGGCGTCGGCTGGATGTACTTCTTCCACTGGTGTATGACCGGGATCGTAGACATCACCGCGATCGCGACATATGTCCACTATTGGGGAGGCACGCGCAGTATCCCGCAGTGGGTGATCGCCCTGGTGGCGCTGGCCATCGTGGTCGGCATCAACTTGATCTCGGTGCGCTGGTTCGGTGAGCTCGAGTTCTGGGCCGCGCTGATCAAGGTGGTCGCGCTGGTCGCCTTCCTGATCGTGGGTGTGGTCATCCTCGGCGGCCGGTTCGAACTGGACGGCCAGACCACCGGGCCGAGCCTGCTCTCCGCCCACGGCGGACTGTTCCCGACCGGGTTCCTGCCGCTGGTCACCGTCACCACCGGTGTCGTCTTCGCCTACGCCGCCGTGGAATTGATCGGCACGGCCGCGGGTGAGGCCGAGAATCCGGAGAAGATCATGCCGCGCGCGATCAATTCGGTGATCGCCCGGATCGCCCTGTTCTATGTGGGTTCGCTGGTCCTGCTCGGACTGCTGTTGCCCTACACCGACTTCCGCGCCGGTGAGAGCCCGTTCGTCACCTTCTTCTCCAAGCTGGGTGTGCACGGCGCCGGATCCATCATGAATCTGGTCGTGCTGACCGCGGCGTTCTCCAGCCTGAACGCCGGGCTCTACTCCACCGGGCGGATTCTGCGGTCGATGTCGATGAACGGCAGCGCGCCGAAGGTGGCCTCGCGGATGTCGAGCTCCGGTGTGCCGTATGTGGGGATTCTCGCGACCGGATGTATCGCGTTGATCGGCGTCGGGCTCAACGCCCTCGTGCCGGACAAGGCGTTCGAGATCGTGCTGAACATGTCCGCGCTGGGCACGATCTTCGCGTGGACGGCGATCATCCTGTGCCAGCTGCAGTTGTGGCGGTGGTCGCGGATCGGCAAGGCCGAGCGGCCCTCGTTCCGGCTCATCGGCGCCCCGTACACCAGCATCGCCACCCTGGTCTTCCTCGCGGCGGTGGTGATCCTGATGGCCGCCAGCGATGACGATGTGCAGCGGTTCGCGGTGGTCGCCATGGTGTGCGTGATGTTGCCGGCGCTGGTCGCGGGCTGGTTCCTGGCGCGCAAGACCGTCCTGGCGATGGCCACCGAGCGACTGGGCTACACCGGCCAGTTCCCGGTTCTGGCCGAACGTCCGCTGCAGCACGAGGCGAGCGAAGCGTCCGCGCCGCAGGCGGATTCCGCTGCGGGCCCGGGGGAGTCCGGACCGCAGTCCGAGCCCGGCAAGCAGTGATCCGGCCGTCCGCCCCGGTACCACCGGGGCGGCGTCCTTCCCGGCATTGGGAAGTCTCGGTGCGCGGTGTGGCGAGTGGGGAACGAGAATGAGGCCTCGGTTCATCAGCGGCCTCGGGAGGTTTCTCATGCCGGAGCGACCCGAAACGCCACTTCCGCACCCGTGGGCGAATCGCCGCATCCGAGGCAGCGAGATGCCCGTCCCCGAGGCGCATCCGTGGGCCACGCGCCGCAACGGCCGAGGTGAACCGTCTCAGCGACTCCGGGTGGCCGTCGACGCCCCGGCCGAGGAGTCCGTTCGCCGCAACGGGAACGGATCGGCCGAATCGGTGGACACGGCCCCCGGATTCGCCCTGCCGGACCTCTCGGGGCCACAGACCCGCGCCGTCGACGTGGATCCGCTGGGGACCGACAGCAGTTCCGGTCGCAGCGCCCGTTCCCGCCCGAGCCCGCGCCGATTGGGCGCGGGTCTGGTGGAGATGCCGCGGGTGGTCTCGGTTGACCCGCGCTCCGCGGTGCTCGACGATCCGGAAGTACCCGAGAGCAAACGGTTCTGCTGGAAATGCAATGCCCCCGTAGGCCGGTCCGGGCCCGACGGTGCGGGTGTGGTGGCGGGGGAGTGCGGAAAATGCGGTTCCCCGTTCAACTTCCGGCCGATCCTGCAACCCGGTGAGGTGGTGGCCGGACAGTACGAGGTGCAGGGATGTCTGGCCCACGGCGGGCTCGGCTGGATCTACCTCGCGGTCGACCGCAATGTCAGCGATCGCTGGGTGGTGCTGAAGGGCCTGCAGAATCCGCAGGATTTCGAGGCGCACGTGGTGGCCCTCGCGGAACGGCAGTTCCTGTCGGAGGTGGCCTATCCCGGCATCGTGAAGATCTACAACTTCGTCAAGCACCGCTGTGCCGGCCGCGATGTGGCCGACGGGTACATCGTGATGGAGTACGTGGGCGGGCAGTCGCTCAAGAAGGTGCTGGATCAGCGTGCCCCGCAACGTATTCCGGTGGCAGAGGCGATCGCCTATGTGATGGAGGTGCTGCCCGCGCTGGACTATCTGCATTCGTTCGGATTGTCCTACAACGATCTCAAGCCCGACAACGTCATGGTCAGCGAGGACGAGGTCAAGCTGATCGATCTCGGCGCCGTCGCGGCCATGGAGTCGTTCGGAAGTATTTACGGCACACCGGGTTTCCAGGCTCCCGAGATCACCGACACCGGACCGACCGTGGCCTCCGACATCTACACGGTGGGCCGGACCCTCGCCGCATTGGTCCTCCCGCTGCCGCGCGACGAGGACGGTCACCATCTTCCCGGAATCCCAACGCCGGAGGAGCAACCGCTGCTGGCCCGCTACCCGGCCCTGTACCGGCTGCTGTGCCGCGCCACCGATCCCGATCCGGCCCGGCGGTTTCCGTCGACCTATTCGATGTACTGTCAGCTCACCGGCGTGCTGCGGATGGTGCTGGCCACCGACACCGATCGCGAACACCCGCAGGCGTCGGTCGAATTCGGCTCCATGCGAGGCGATTTCGGTATCGAGACGCTGATCGGGCAGACCGACGGCATCGTCGACGGCCGGCACCGGATGCCCACCCTGGAGGCGCGTGCCGTGGTGGCCGCGCTGCCGGTACCGCTGATCGACAGCACCGATCCCAGCGCCGAACTGATGTCCACCCTGCTGCACGGCGATCCCCGCCACGCCCTCGACACCCTGCGGCGGATGCGCGACCGGATCGCCTCCGGGGTTCTGGCCGATACCGGCTCCTTCGAACTCGAGGGCGCCCTCACCGCGGTGCGGGCCCATCTGGACCTCGGCGAGGTGGCCCCCGCGCGAGCGCTGCTGCGGGAGCTGGCGGCGCGCTACGAGACCGATTGGCGGCTGTCGTGGTACCAGGGCATCGCCGACCTTCTCGACGGGGCGTTCGAGCCGGCGTACGAGCACTTCGACCGGGTGCATGCGATGCTGCCCGGCGAGATCGCGCCCGCCCTGGCGCTGGCCGCGACGGCGGAGCTGGTACTGCAGCATCTCGAACTGCCCGCCGACCCGGATCGGTGGCACCGGGCCGCGGTCGAGTTCTATCGCAGCGTGTGGCGCACCAATCACGGCGTGGTCAGCGCTGCTTTCGGCCTGGCGCGACGGCTGGCCGCCGACGGTGATCTGCTCGATGCGGTCACCGTCCTGGACCGGGTGCCCATGTCCTCACGCCATTACGCCCTGGCGCATATGACCGGTGGCCTGCTGCTGGTGTCGCGTCCGGTTGCCGAGGTCACCGAGGAGGATCTGGCGGCAGCGGCGGACCGGCTCGCGGCGTTGTCGGAGGAACCGCGGGCCCTGCAGCTGCAGGTCGTGGTCGTGGGCGCGGCGCTGGAGTGGTTGCGGGCGGGCGGGCAGCCACGTCGGCCCGATGCCACGCTGCTCGGTTTCGAACTCACCGAGCCGGGGCTGCAACGCGGGCTGGAGGCCTCGCTGCGCGCCCTGGCCCGGACGGCGCCGGGCCGTTTGCATCGCTATCGGCTCGTCGATCTGGCCAATCAGGTGCGTCCGCGCACCCGCTGGTAGTCGCGGCTCAGGCCACGCCGCGGGCCCGCCACACCAGCACCGCGACCGGAGCCGCGGCGATCAGCAACAGCCACAACCAATTTCCGGCCGCCCAGGCCGACACCACCGCGAAGACGGTGATCGCGCCGGCCAGTACGGTCAACGAGGGCAGTGGATTGGCGGGCGTCGGCGCCGGCGGGTCCGGCGCGACGACGGGTAGATCGGTGAACAACGCGGCCAGTTCCACCTTCGTGCCGGCCTTGGTGGCGAGTGCGGTGCGCTCGTCGAATTCGCTCAGCGTCAATCTGCCGGCACCCAATTGCTGTGACAATTCCTGCAGTGCGCGCTCTCGCTCGGCGGCGCTGGGGCGCGCGTCCGCCATATCGTCCATGCACAGCAGGATAGGTCCGGCACCCCCGCTGATCGCAATCGAACCGCCAAGGATGGGAACCGGCGTGTGCCGTACGCTTGCGATCCGCCGGTGTTTCAGTGTGGTTTCCTTGATGTATGACGACCGGGACCGAATACACCATCGACGAGCTCGCGCGTGAGGCAGGTACCACCGTGCGCAGCCTGCGGGTGTATCACGAGCGGGGCGTGCTGCCGCCGCCGCAGGTCAAGGGTCGTACCGGCTTCTACAGCGCGGAACACCTCAACCGGGTGCGGACGATCAGTCGCCTGCTCGATCGCGGGATCAAACTCAACGGCATCAAGGAGTTGCTGAACGCCTGGGACCGCGGCGACGACCTCGGCGACATTCTCGGTGTCGCGGAGCCGGATGCCTCGTCGGCCACCGAATCGCCGGCCGGCGGGACGATCGCGGCGACGGAACTCGAACAGCGGCTGCGCGATGTCCCCAACGGGCTCGCCCGGGTGGTCGCGCTGGGCTTGTACGAGCCGGTCGACGCCACCACCTACCGGGCCGCGGATCCGGCGTTGCTGCGCGCGGCCGACCAGTTGGCCGCCGCCGGGGTGCCCGAACCGGAGATCCTGGCCGAATTCGAGCGTCTCGCCGCCGAATGCGATCGAATCGCGCGCCGGTTCGCGGACCTGTTCCAGCGCACCGTATGGACGGCCTTCCAGCAGTCCGAGGGCGCGCCGGCGGATGTGGCCCGGCTGGCCGCCGGTTCGGATGCCGTCCGCACCGTGTCGGCGCAGGCCGGGGCCGAACTGGTGGGCCGGTATGTGGCGCGCTATCTCGAACAGGACACCGCGCTGAGCGAGGCGCTCGCCGATTCCTGAGCGGCCGCGCCGACTCGAATCACTCCCACTCCTGGGAACCTCTCCAACAATAACGTGCCGTTGGATAACGGTACATTGGTGATGTGGCCAATACTCCACCGCTGCAACGAATGACCGGTGGATGACATGAACGGAGACACACCGATGACCGCAGCCACCCTCGCTCGATCCGCCCGAACCCTGCTGCTCACCGCCGCGCTCGCGGTCACCACGGGCGCCGCGGTCGCCGGTTTCGCGACCGCGCCCGCCTCGGCGCAGGTTCCGGGACCCCACTGTCTGTGGGCCGGTGACGCTTTCACTCAGGGCGCCCAGATCCATGCCGGCGGCTGGGCCTTCAGCTGTCGCACCGACCTCTTCGGGGCGGCACGCTGGAACGCCGACGGGCCGTCCGGACGCCGGAACACGGTGCCCAACCCCGGTGCCTTCGGTAATCCGGTGGGCCGCTTCAGTCCTGGCGCCCGCCAGCCCGGCACCTCCTACAACGACTATTGCGTCGGCAATCAGCTGATCGCCGGGAACGAGGATGTCTACGAGGCGGTACCGGCCTTCGGCGGGCTGTACTGGCGTGCGGCGGGACCCATTTCGCAGTGGCGCTTCGACGGCGACGCACCGGCACAGACCTGGCGTTCGTCGAGTCTGTGCCGCGACGGCGAACTGTTGTGATCAGCCGGGCGCGACCTACTTAAGTAGCTGCGCCCGGACACTACCGATGCGCGCCACCCTCGCCTGTAGCCACAATCACACCCGGCAGGAAACGGCAGATGGGTGAGCGATGGCAGGCGTGACACTGTGGATGCAGATGTCGCTCGACGGATACGCGGAGGGGCCCGACCAGGAAATTCACTGGCCGGTGGTGGACGAAGAGCTGTGTGAGTCCTTCCTGGACGAATTGCGGACCGCCGAGGTGTTCGTATACGGCCGCAAGACATTCGAGATCATGGCGGCGTTCTGGCCCTACGCGGACTCCGATCCGGCGATCTCGCCGTTCTACGTCGAATTCGCACGCTGCTGGAAGCGCACCCCGAAGCTGGTGTTCTCCCGCACGCTGCGCAACCCGGGGTGGAACACCGAGGTGATCGGGGCGGATCCGCTCGGGGAGATCAACCGGTTGCGGGCCCGCTCCACCGGACCCGTCGTCGTCTTCGGCGGGGCGCAGACCGCCTCGTACTTCCTCGAGCACGACCTGGTGGACGAGTACCGCTTGTTCGTCCACCCGCTGCTGCTCGGCGGTGGCGTGCCGCTGTTCCCCAAACCGCTGGACACCGCTGGTCTGCAGCTGGTGGACATCATGACCTTCGACAGCGCCGTGGTGCAGATGCACTATCAGCAGGTCCAACCCGTCGCCGAACGGGTGGTCGCCTAGCGTCTGTGACGAATTCGGGGGAACTGTCGGACCCGGGTGAGATAATTTGTTCTCACTATGTTCCAGCTATCGCGTACCGGCGCCCTACCCGCCACCAGCAGCGAGTTCGTCGGCAGGCAGGCGCAGCGCGAGCGGCTCGCGGCGCTGATCGCCCGCGGTGCCCGGCTGATCACCGTGCTCGGCCCCGCCGGCATCGGGAAGACCCGGCTGGCGATCGAGACGCTGCGCCGGGATATCGGCCTGCCCGCGCGCTGGCTGGCGGCGGCCGAGGCGGACACCGCGGCGGTGGTCGCCGAGCTGCGCGGCCAGGCCGCGCACGCCGACGGAACGGCCCGCGTCCTGGTGCTGGACAGCTGTGATCGCCTGCTGCCCACCCTCGCCCCGGAGCTCGCGGATCTGCTCGAGGCCGATCCCGACCTCACGGTGCTGGCCACCAGCCGGGAACCGATCGGCTGGATCGACGAACATCTCGTACCGGTGCCGCCGCTGGATCCGCCGGATGCCTTGCGACTGGTGCGCAAACGCATCGAGCTCACCGGACGCAGTATCGGTGCGGGGGAGCTCGAGACCGGGGTATTGACCCGGATCTGCCACCACCTCGACCACAATCCGCTGTTCCTGCGGCTGGCCGCTGCCCGGATGCAGCATCGTCCGCCCGCCGCCGTGCTGCAGGAGGTGAGCGGTGACGCCTACGACCGCCGCTTGCACTGGTCCGACGGTGCGCGGGTCGGAGTCGAGGCGCGGCACCGCGATATCGGCGCGGCCATCGCCTGGTCCGCGGATCGGTGCGATGCCACCGAACTGCTACTGCTGCAACGGTTGTCGGTCTTCCCGGCCGACACCGGAGGGGACGAGGGCGTCGACCTGGAGAGCATCGTCACCGTCTGCGCCGACGACGCGCTTCCGGCGGTCACCGTCGAATCGGTGCTGGACCGGTTGGTGGAGCGTTCGCTGGTCACCGTCCGATTGACCAGCACCTCGGCGCGGTGGGCGCTCGGCGAATGCGTGCGGGTCTACGCCCGGGCCGAATTGCACCGGCGCGCACCGCAGGAAGCGAATCGGCTGACGGCACGATATCGGCGCCTGCGGCACGCCGACGTGCACGACGACCGCGGTACCGACCGGCGGCTCCGCTGCCGCCCGGCGGCGCAACGCACTGCGAGCCCGACACAACGCGCCGAAATCGTTGCGCCGCAACATGGTCCGGAATCGGACGGCTGGGCGCTGCTGTCCCGGGCCGAACGTGAAGTGGCGGTACTGGCCGCCGCGGGGTTGCCGAACAGTGCCATCGCCGGTCGCCGGCGCAGCTCGGTGCGGACCGTCGATGCCCAGGTGGCGATGGTCCGGCAGAAACTGCGGATCACCTCGCGCGCGCAGATCGCCCGGCACCTGCCCGGCGACGCCGCCGAACGGATGCGCCGGGAGGCCGCCCGGGCGGCGGTCGGACCCGAGCCGGGACGACCCGGGGCGGCGCGCTCGTGACCGAGGCTCGCATCCCGCACTTCGTCGGGCGCGGTGAGGAATTGCGGCGCATCGCCGAGCTGCTCGCACCGGGTGGACCTCGGCTGATCACCCTGCTGGGTCCGGGCGGGATCGGTAAGACGACGCTGGCCACCGAGGCATTGCGCCGCTACCAGCGGCCCGGTCGCGATCATGTGCTGTGGGTCCGGCTGGCCCGCCTGGAAGCCGGATCCGATGCCGATGCGGTCGCCGAAGAGGTGGTGCGGACGGTCGCACCGACCGATATGACCGGACGATGCGCGGAGGACTGTCTGCTCGACGCCTTCGCCGTCCTCGGCAATCGCCGCACCATTCTGGTGCTCGACAACTGCGAGCATGTGCTGGCGCCGGTGGCCGGGTTGGTCGTCGATCTGCTGACGTTGATTCCCGAGCTGACCATCGTGGCCACCAGCCGGGAGCCGATCGGGTGGATCGACGAACGACTGGTGCCGGTGCAACCGCTCACCAATCCCCATGCGGTGGAACTGTTTCGCCGTCGCGCCGAACTGACCGGCCGTCCGATTCCCGACGATCCGGCCGATCTCGACCTCGCGGCGCGGAT
>NZ_BAGM01000039.1 GCF_000308855.1 Nocardia veterana NBRC 100344
TTCTGGTTGGGGGATGCGTTCGCGTCGGGTGGTTCGGCGGGGTATGACCACAAGGCGATGGGGATTACCGCGAAGGGTGCTTGGGAGAGTGTGAAGCGTCATTTCGCGGAGATGAACATCGATACTCAGCGCCAGGAGTTCACGGTGGTGGGTGTGGGGGATATGTCGGGGGATGTGTTCGGTAACGGGATGTTGTTGTCGGAGCACATTCGGTTGGTGGCGGCGTTCGATCATCGGCATATTTTCATCGATCCGGATCCGGTGGCGGCGACGTCGTTCGTGGAGCGGAAGCGGTTGTTCGAGTTGCCGCGGTCGTCGTGGGCCGATTACGACACCTCACTGATCAGCGAAGGCGGC
>NZ_BAGM01000038.1 GCF_000308855.1 Nocardia veterana NBRC 100344
GCTAGAGGGCATACTGACCGGTCTCGCCGAGTTTTCCGAGCTTGTAGTTCGGCAAAGCCCCTGGCTGTTTAAGTGTTCCGCTACTTGGGTACCTAGACTCTGACCCGGGCTATGCGCAGGTCAGAGGGGTTAAGCGCCCCCGGCAGGAATCGAACCTGCGACCTAGGGATTAGAAGGCCCTTGCTCTATCCAACTGAGCTACGGAGGCATGGCAGCACCAAACACCATGCCCCGTTCGAGGCATCGTGTCCAGCGAGTTGATTATAGCGAGCGTCCAGGTCGGCGCTGGTCGACGACATCGCGGCGGGGGACTGTCGCCCTCGTCACAACCGGGGTCGCGGATTCGGGCCCGGGCGGTTGTGAGGTGCGCGGCAAACTACGCTGAATAGTATGTCGTCACCGCAGGACCCGCCCGTCGAGCCCGATTCCCAGGCCGCGCGGCCGGAGGCGTCGGCGTTCCCGGTGCTGGCGGTGCTGTCGGTGGCAGTGACCGCGTTGGTCGCCCCGATCGTGGTGAGCCTGTCCGCCGCCCAGGCGTTGACGCTGCTCGGCATCCCCGATCCCGGACCGCTGACCACCTACGGACTTCCGGCGGTGCGGGCGCTCGCCGACTTCTCCGCGGCCATCGCGGTGGGTTCGCTGCTGTTCGCGGCGTTCCTCTGCCCGCCACAGCGCGACGGAGTGCTCGATGTCGGGGGCTATCGGGCGTTGCGCCGAGCCGGAACCGCGGCCATGGCGTGGGCGGTCACCTCGGCACTGCTGGTCCCACTGACCCTGTCCGACACCACCGGCCAGCCCGTGCGGACCGTGCTGCGACCGGACCAGGTCTGGCATGCGATCGACAAGGTCGACGTCGCGGGGTCCTGGCGCGCGACCGCGATCATGGCGATTCTGCTCGCGATCGGATGCCGGCTGGCGTTGCGCTGGG
This sequence comes from Nocardia veterana NBRC 100344, assembly GCF_000308855.1. Taxonomy (GTDB): domain Bacteria; phylum Actinomycetota; class Actinomycetes; order Mycobacteriales; family Mycobacteriaceae; genus Nocardia; species Nocardia veterana. The sequence continues at coordinate 929 of NZ_BAGM01000038.1, forward strand.
GGTGGACGCCGGTGCTGTTCGGCTGGTCGCTGCTGTGCCTGATTCCGGTCGCGCTGACCGGGCACTCCTCCTCCGGTGGTGCACACGATGTGGCGACCAACAGCTTGATCCTGCATCTGGTGGGGATGGCGGTCTGGGCCGGTGGGCTTTTCGCGCTGCTTGCCTACGCGATGCGCGGCGGCATGCACACCGGGCTGGCCGCACATCGGTTCTCGCTGGTGGCCACCTGTGCATTCGCGGTCGTCGCGGTGTCGGGGGTGCTGAACGCCTGGGTGCGGGTGCCGTGGAGCGAGCTGTTCACCACCACCTACGGCCGGCTGGTGATCGCGAAGACCGTCGCACTCTGCCTCCTGGGCGTGGCCGGATTCCTGCAGCGCCGCCGCGCGCTGCCCGCACTGGCCGGCAATCCCCGCAATCGCTCGGCGCTGATCAGTTACGCGGGCGTCGAGGTGCTGATCTTCGCGGCCACCATCGGACTGGCCGTCGGATTGGGCCGCACCCCGCCGCCGGATCTGAAGCGGGTGCCCTCGCCGGCCGAGGTCGAACTCGGCTACAACCTGGCCGGGCCCCCGACGGCCGCGCGCATCCTGTTCGACTGGCGCTTCGACATCATGTTCGGCACGCTCGCGATCGTCCTGGCGGTCCTGTATCTGGCCGGTGTGCGCCGGCTGCGCAGACGTGGTGACGCCTGGCCGGTCGGCCGGACCCTGGCCTGGCTGTGCGGTTGCCTGGTCCTACTGATCGCCACCAGTTCCGGGGTGGGCCGCTACGCCCCGGCGATGTTCAGCGTGCACATGGCCCAGCACATGCTGCTGTCGATGCTCGCCCCGGTGCTGTTCGCGCTGGGCGGCCCGGTATTGCTCGCCTTGCGCGCGCTACCCGCCGCCGGTCGAGACGCCCCACCCGGGCCGCGGGAATGGGTACTCGCCGCGGTGCACAACCCGGTCTCCCGGTTCATGACTCAGCCGGCTGTCGCGACCGCGTTCTTCATCATCGGCTTCTATGCGTTGTACCTGGGCGGCATCTTCGACTCGGTGGTCGGCGAGCACGGCGCCCATCTGGCGATGAACCTGCATTTCCTGGTTTCGGGCTACCTGTTCTATTGGGTCGTCCTCGGCATCGATCCGAAACCCCGGCAGGTCCAACCGCTGACGAAGGTCGGCATGGTGTTCGGTTCACTGCCGTTCCACGCGTTCTTCGGCGTCGCCCTGATGAGTATGACCACGGTGATGGGCGAGTGGTTCTATCGCTCGCTCGGACTGGGCTGGAATACCGATCTGCTGGGTGATCAGCGCACCGGCGGCGGCCTGGCCTGGGCCAGCGGCGAAATTCCCCTGGTCCTGGTGATGCTGGCGCTCCTGGTGCAGTGGTCGCGCAGTGACAACCGCACGGCGAAGCGCTTCGACCGGGCCGCCGAGCGAGACCACGACGCGGCGCTCGCCGCGCACAACGCCATGTTCGCGGAGCTGGCCAAGCGGGATCGCGAGGTGAAGCGGTGACCGAGGCGCCCGCGCGCATCCCCCGTCTCTACCGCTCCGATGTGCGTGCCGCCCGGCAGCGGCTCGGCAGCGATGTTCGGGTGACGCCGGTATTTCACACCGAGGTTGCCGGTCCGGACGGTCCGGTGAAGGTCACGTTGAAACTCGAGCACCTGCAGTACGGCGGCACCTTCAAATTGCGAGGCAGCCTGAACGCCCTGCTGCAGTCGGCGGCCGGCCGACCGGTCGTGATCGCGTCCGGCGGTAATGCGGGTATCGCGGCGGCGCTGGCCTGCGCAGTGCAGGGGCGGCCGTGCACGGTGGTGGTGCCCGAAACCGCACCGCACACGAAGGTCGCCGCGATGTGGAGCTACGGGGCGGAAGTGCTGTGGCACGGCACCACCTATGCCGAGTGCAAGCGGCATGCCGACATCGTCACCGCGGAACGCAACGCCCTGCAGTTGCACGCCTACGACCTGCCCGCGGTCGTGGCCGGGGCGGGTGTGGTCGGACTCGAGATCGAGCGGCAGGTGCGCGGTCGGCCGCCGGTGCTGATGGCCGTCGGCGGTGGTGGACTGATGGCGGGGATAGCGATCGCTCTCGGGCCGCGATCGCGGGTGATCGGCGTCGAGCCGAAGGGCGCGCCCACGTTGAACGCCGCCTTGGCTGCCGGGCGGCCGGTCGATGTCCCGGTCGACAGTATCGCCGCGGATGCCTTGGGCGCCACCAGGATCGGCGATATCGCCCTGGATACCGCGATCCGCTACGGCGTCGGCTCGCTGCTCGTCGGCGACGATGCGATCGCGATGGCCCGCGAATACCTGTGGCGCGAATTCCGCCTCGTGGTCGAACCGGCGGGGGCCACGGCCTTGGCGGCGGTGCAGAGCGGTGCGTACGTGCCCGCGCCGGGTGAGCGGCCGGTGATCGTGCTGTGTGGGGCGAATACCGATGTGACGACCCTGTGAGCGAGTAGTTCTGCAACGGAACGACCGCTGTTCACACCGCGGCGAGTTGTCCACAAATCCGGATTCGGGGCTGGTGGCGTGCCGCCGCATCGACGAGTCTGAGGAAGCGCGGCCGGCGAAGTGGCCGCGGTTGGGGGAGTGTCGTCGAATCGTGAAGGGGCGCAACCATGTACGAGGCGAATACGGCCGTCATCGGCACAGTCGTCACACATCCGGTCCGGCGCAGTCTGCCGGGCGGGGATCGGGTACTGACCTTCCGCATGGCCAGCACCGCACGTCGATTCGATCGCGACAGTGGAGGCTGGGTCGACGGTGGCACCCTCTTCCTCACCGTGTCGTGTTGGCGGCGGCTGGTCGACGGCGTCGATGCATCGATTCGGCGGGGCGATCCGATCGTCGCGTACGGCCAGTTGCGGACCAACGAGTATCGAACCACGGATGGTGTTCACCGCCACGACCTGGAGATGCGGGCCATCGCGCTCGGTCCGGACCTGGGCCGGTGCTCGGCGCCGGTCCTGCGCCGCGGCGGGCCGCGGAACTCCACGCCGGGTCTGCACGTTGTCCCACCAGGAGAAGATGCGTTTTCGGACGTGCCCGCAGGCGAGTCAGTGCCCGCGGTGGATGCGGTATCGACTAGCGTCGAGCCGGTCTCCGCGGCGGCCGCCGACGCCGGATGACTACGGTTACCTCTGCTCCGCTCGCGCGGTCCTCCGTTTCGACCCACTGGTTCCGACACCGATAGGCTTTCCTACATGGCTGAGTTCATTTACCAGATGAAGAAAGTTCGCAAGGCGCATGGCGACAAGGTCGTCCTCGACGATGTGACCTTGAACTTCCTTCCCGGCGCCAAGATCGGCGTCGTCGGTCCGAACGGCGCCGGTAAATCGAGCGTGCTGAAGATCATGGCCGGACTGGACCAGCCCAACAACGGTGATGCCTTCCTGGCGCCCGGAGCGACGGTCGGCATCCTGCAGCAGGAGCCGCCGCTGAACGAGGAGAAGACCGTCCGCGGCAACGTGGAGGAGGGTCTCGGCGAGATCAAGGTGAAGCTGGATCGCTTCAACGAGATCGCCGAACTCATGGCCACCGACTACTCCGACGAGCTCATGGAAGAAATGGGCAAGCTGCAGGAGGACCTCGATCACGCCGATGCCTGGGATATCGACTCCCAACTCGAGCAGGCGATGGACGCGCTGCGCTGCCCGCCGCCGGACGAGCCGGTCGGCAACCTCTCCGGTGGTGAGCGCCGCCGCGTGGCGCTGTGCAAGCTGTTGTTGAGCAAGCCCGATCTGCTGTTGCTCGACGAACCCACCAACCACCTCGACGCGGAGAGCGTCAACTGGCTGGAACAGCATCTCGCCCAGTATCAGGGTGCCGTCCTGGCCGTCACCCACGACCGGTACTTCCTGGACAACGTCGCCGGCTGGATTCTCGAGCTCGACCGCGGTCGCGCGTACCCGTACGAGGGCAACTACTCCACCTACCTGGAGAAGAAGGCCGAGCGGCTCGAGGTGCAGGGCAAGAAGGACCAGAAGCTGCAGAAGCGGCTGAAGGAAGAGCTGGCGTGGGTGCGCTCCGGCGCCAAGGCGCGGCAGGCCAAGAACAAGGCGCGTCTGGGCCGCTACGAGGAAATGGCCGCCGAGGCGGAGAAGATGCGCAAGCTGGACTTCGAGGAGATCCAGATCCCGCACGGTCCGCGTCTGGGCAATGTCGTGGTCGAGGTCGAGCATCTGGACAAGGGCTTCGGCGACCGTCAGCTGATCAAGGATCTGTCGTTCACGCTGCCGCGTAACGGCATCGTCGGTGTCATCGGCCCCAACGGTGTCGGTAAGTCGACGCTGTTCAAGACCATCGTCGGCCTGGAGCAGCCCGACAGCGGTGAGGTCAAGATCGGCGAGACGGTGAAGTTGAGCTATGTCGATCAGAACCGCGCCGGTATCGATCCGAAGAAGACGGTCTGGCAGGTCGTCTCCGACGGCCTGGACTACATCGAGGTCGGCAATCAGGAAATGCCTTCGCGGGCTTATGTTTCCGCCTTCGGCTTCAAGGGCCCGGACCAGCAGAAGCCGGCCGGTGTGCTGTCCGGTGGTGAGCGCAACCGCCTGAATCTCGCACTCACCCTGAAGCAGGGCGGCAACCTGATCCTGCTCGACGAGCCCACCAACGACCTCGACGTGGAAACTCTCGGCTCCCTGGAGAACGCGCTCGAGAACTTCCCGGGCTGCGCGGTGGTCATCTCGCACGACCGCTGGTTCCTCGACCGGACCTGTACCCACATCCTGGCGTGGGAAGGCGATGATTCGAACCCGGCGAAGTGGTTCTGGTTCGAAGGGAACTTCGAGGCATACGAGGCCAACAAGGTCGAGCGGCTCGGCCCGGAGGCAGCCCGCCCGCACCGCGTTACTCATCGTAAGCTGACTCGCGACTGATCGTTCGGCTCGCGGAGCCGACCCACAACCAGGACGTGCGTCAATTCGTCAGTGGCGCAACGTCATCGCGATCTATCCGCGTCAGCGGTAGGCTGCGAACACGGGCGTACCAACCGGCCCGTTCGAGGTAGCTGAGCGTCGCCGAGGGTTTAGGAGGAATCCACCCCGGCGCCTCGGCTGCCCGGCTACTCTCGACCCCGGCGTCACTTTGTTGCGGAACCGAATCCGAGGGAGTTGGCGAAAAAAATGACGGTCTCGTCCGAATTGTCCAGTAGCGCGTGGGCCGAGAGCCTGCCGGAGCCGTTGCGAGGGGAACTCGCGACGCTCGAATCGGCATACTTCCGCCACGTCGATGCCGGCGATGTGGACTGCGCGATCACCGGAAGTTCGGACCTGGTTTTCCGAAGGCATCTGGAACTGGGCATGCAGCGTCCGCCGGGCGCTGCGCGGGTGCGGGTGTATCACCCCGACGACGGCAGTGGGCTCGGTGCCGCTGTTCAACTGGTGACCGACGATATGCGCCTGCTCGTCGAGTCGGTCGCCGCCGCGCTCGCTCGAATCGGCGTGACCGTCAGTGAGGTGATCCACCCGATCTTCGAGGTACTGCGCGACGACGAGGGCCGGCTGCGGTCGGCCGCACCGCACGAGGTGGACGGCAACGGCGTCACGGGACTGCGGGAGTCCTGGATCCACGTTCAGCTGCACCCGTCGACCAGTCGCGACGTCCTCGATCGCATCGAGACCGAAGTACCCGACGTGCTCGCCGACGTCCGTCAGGTCATCAGCGATACGGAGGCGATGCGGGCGGTACAGGATCGCCTGGCGCGTGACCTGATCCGCGCGGCCGATGCGGGGGCGCCACCGTATTCGGCCACCGATCTGGTCGACTGCGCCAATTTGTTGCGCTGGATGGCCGATGGTCACTTCACGGTGTTGGGCTATGCCCGGTACCAACGCGACCCGAGCGCTGCCACCGAATCCAAATCGGTTGTGGTGCAGGACAGTTGTCTCGGCGTGCTGCGTCCGGACGTCGGCACCGATTTCCGGGTCCCGGTCGACGGCGGCAACCGGCCGCTGCTCATGCTGACCCAGGGCCTGGTGCCGGCGACCGTGCACCGCTCGGTGTATCCGTATTTCGTCGGTGTCGCGGAGACCGACGCCGCCGGTGCGGTGGTCGGCGAACATCTGTTCATCGGCGTCTTCACCGTCGCCGCCCTGCACGAGAACGTGCTCGACATTCCGGTGATCGCGCGGCGGGTGCGGTCGGTGATCGAGCAGTGCGGATTCGACCTGGAATCGTTTTCCGGGCAGGCGATGCTCGAGGTCATCCAGTCCTTCCCGCGCACCGAACTGTTCTCCTCCGATGTCGAGACGATGCGGCGCACAGCCAGCGCCGTCCTCAACGTCGGCATGCGCCGGCAGGTGCGCCTGTTTCTGCGGCAGGACTCCTACGGTCGTTTCGTCGCGGCGATGGTCTATCTGCCCCGCGACCGCTACACCACCCGGGTCCGGCTCGAGATCCAGGACATTCTGGTGCGCGAGCTCGGCGGCGAGTCGATCGACTACTCGGCGCGTGTGTCCGAAAGCGAACTCGCGAGTGTGTACTTCACCGTGCGCCTGCCGGAGGCGGGGATGCGGGTCGATACGTCGGAAGCGAATCGCCTGCGCATCCAGAATCTGCTCGCCGAGGCCAGCCGCACCTGGGACGATCATCTGCGCGATGAGGTGGCACGGTCCAGTGTGCTGGATCCGGCTGTCGTACAACGCTATTCGGCGGCACTGCCCGACGGTTACAAGGAAGATTTCGGGCCCGCCCGTGCCCTGGCCGATATCGTGCGGTTGGAGCGGCTCGCCGGCGACGCCATCGATCAGCACCTGTATCGCCGGCCGGGTGCCGCACCGGGCTCGTGGCGATTCACCCTGTACGTCGGCAGCGGAATCTCGCTGAGCCAGGTGCTTCCGCTGCTGCAGAGCCTGGGTGTCGAGGTGGTCGACGAACGGCCCTACGAGGTCGAATTCGACGACGGACGGTTGGCGTGGATCTACGATTTCGGCCTGCAGGCGCGTCCCGACCTGCTGCGCAAGTCGTTGGACCCCGATATGGATGCCGAGCTGGTGGAGTCGGCCGACCGGCTGGACGTGCTCGACGCGCCGGAACGTGGTCTGCGGGAGCGCTTCACGGCGGCTTTCGACGCGCTGTGGCACGGCCGCGCCGAAGCCGATCCGCTCAACGAGCTGGTTCTGCGGGCCGGGCTGGACTGGCGTGCGGTCTCCATCCTCCGGGCGTACTCGAAATATCTGCAGCAGGCCGACTTCCCGTACAGCCAGACGAACATCGCGCGCGTGCTGCTCGCTTCACCGGATGTGGCGCGGTTGTTCGTGGGGTTGTTCGAGGCCATGTTCGATCCGGACTCGGCCTCGCCCGAGCGCGCCGAGGAACTGCAGGCCGCGGTGCGCGAGTGCATCAACGAGGTGGTGAGTCTGGATGCCGATCGGATCCTGCGCGCGATCCTCGGCATCGTTACCGCGACACTTCGGACCAACTACTACGTCATCGACGCCGAGGGATCCCCGCGTGACTATCTGTCGATGAAGGTGGAGCCGCATGCCATTTCGGAATTGCCGCGTCCGCGTCCGCAATTCGAGATCTTCGTCTACTCCCCGCGGGTCGAAGGTGTGCATCTGCGTTTCGGGCCCGTGGCGCGTGGTGGTTTGCGGTGGTCGGATCGGCTGGAGGACTTCCGTACCGAGATTCTGGGTCTGGTGAAGGCGCAGGCGGTCAAGAACGCGGTGATCGTTCCGGTCGGCGCCAAGGGCGGTTTCGTGGTGAAGCGCCCGCCCGCGCCCACCGGAGATCCGGCGACCGACCGCCAGGCCTTACAGAGCGAAGGTATCGCCTGCTATCGGACCTTCATTTCCGGACTGCTGGATGTGACCGACAATGTCGACCACGCCAGTGGTGCGGTGGTGCCGCCGGAGCGGGTGGTGCGCCGCGACGGGGACGACACCTATTTGGTCGTCGCGGCGGACAAGGGGACGGCGACGTTCTCCGATATCGCCAACGAGGTGGCCAAGGAATACGGT
>NZ_BAGM01000037.1 GCF_000308855.1 Nocardia veterana NBRC 100344
GACGCGGACTCGATGCAGGCCGAACGGACGATGCTGGTCAACGCATTTCTCGGCGAGGGCGGCGAGGTGAGCTTGTACTCCGCCGGGGAGCAAACACCCGGATGAC
>NZ_BAGM01000036.1 GCF_000308855.1 Nocardia veterana NBRC 100344
TGGCGTTCGACCATCCGACCGCGGCGGCCGTCGCCCGCTATCTGCGCTCGCGGATCACGAGCACCGGCACGGCGGCGGCTCGCCGCACCCGCCGGGCCCGCTCCGAGGAACCGATCGCCATCGTCGGCATGGCCTGCCGGTATCCCGGCGGTGTCACCTCCGCCGACGAACTGTGGGATCTGGTGCTCTCCGGCACGGACGCGATCAGCGAATTCCCCTCCGACCGCGGATGGGATCTGGGCCGCCTGATCCATCCCGACCCCGAGCACCCCGGTACGTCGTACGCGCACGAGGGCGGATTCCTCGACGGGGTAGCGGATTTCGATGCCGGGTTCTTCGGGATCGGTCCCCGCGAGGCCCTCGCGATGGATCCGCAGCAGCGGCTGTTGCTAGAGGTCTCCTGGGAGGCACTCGAACACGCCGGGATCGATCCGACGACCCTGCGTGGTACCGACACCGGCGTCTACACGGGCCTGATGTACCAGGACTACGAGTCGCTGACCCGCACGGCCGGCGCCGATATCGAGGGGTATGTCGGCACCGGCGCGGCGGCCAGTGTGGTGTCCGGCCGCGTGGCGTATGCCCTGGGGCTGGAGGGCCCGGCGTTGACGGTGGACACCGCCTGCTCGTCGTCGCTGGTGGCATTGCACGTGGCCTGTCGCGCGCTGCGCCAGGGCGAGAGTTCGCTGGCACTGGTGGGGGGCGCGACGGTGATGTCGACCCCGCTGGTCTTCGTCGAATTCTCCCGGCAGCGTGGGCTGGCGCCCGACGGCCGCTGCAAGTCCTTCTCGGCCGCCGCCGACGGCGTGGCCTGGGCGGAGGGCGCGGCCGTTCTGGTGGTCGAACGCCTGTCGGATGCCCGCCGGCTGGGCCACAATGTGCTGGCTGTGGTGCGCGGCACCGCGGTGAACCAGGACGGCGCCAGCAACGGGTTGACGGCTCCCAACGGCCCCTCCCAGGAGCGGGTGATCGCGGCGGCACTCGCCGACGCCGGGCTCACGGCTGCGGAGGTGGACGCGGTGGAGGCGCACGGCACCGGTACCACGCTGGGTGATCCGATCGAGGCGCAGGCGTTGATCGCGGCCTACGGTGGTCGGCGGACGCACGGGCCGTTGCGGGTCGGCGCCCTCAAATCCAATATCGGCCACACCCAGGCGGCGGCCGGAGTGGGCGGCGTCATCAAGATGGTCCAGGCCTTGCGGCACGAAACCCTGCCCGCGACATTGCATCTGGACGAGCTGTCGCCCCATGTGGATTGGTCGGCGGGCGCCGTCCGGGTGTTGTCGGAGCCGGAGCCCTGGCCGGCCGGGGACCGAGTGCGCCGGGCCGGGGTGTCCTCGTTCGGAATCAGCGGAACCAATGCCCACGTGATCATCGAGCAGGCGCCGGCGGCGCCCGCGCGGCCCGACACCGAGGCACCCGAGGATCGCAATCATGCGGTGCCGCTGATCGTTTCGGCGAAGTCGGAAGCCGCGCTGCGCGCCCAGGCACGTCGATTGCGTACCTGGCTGGCCGAGCGGCCCGAGCTCGATCCCTGGGCGGTGGGGCGGGCGCTGCTGGAAACCCGGGCGCTGCTGGATCGCCGGGGCGTGGTCGTCGGATCCGATCGCGACCAATTGCTGGCCGGTTTGACCGCACTGGCCGCGGGGACCGCCGCGCCCGGTGTGGCGACCGTGACCGCCGGGGCGGGGGATACGGCATTCCTGTTCACCGGCGGCGGCGCCCAGCGGGTCGGCATGGGTGCCGGTCTGTACCGGGCGTTTCCGGTGTTCGCCGCGGCGCTCGACGAGGTGTGCGGCGAATTCGACCGGCATCTCGGCGGGTCCCTGCGCGAGGTGATGTTCACCGACCCGGACGGCACGCTGGACCGGATGGATCACATGCAGCCGGCGCTGTTCGCCTTCGAGGTCGCGCTGTACCGGCTCCTCGAATCCTTCGGATTCCGGCCGGACGTGGTCACCGGTCACTCGCTCGGCGAACTGACGGCGGCCTACGTGGCCGGCGTCTGGTCCCTGCCGGACGCCTGTGCGCTGGTCGCGGCGCGGGGTCGCCTGATGGGTGCGGCCCCGGCCGGTGGTGCGATGCACGCGGCGGCGATCTCCGAGGCCGAGGCCGAGCAGCTGCTCGACGGATTCGAGGACCGCGTGTCGTTGGCGGCGCTGAACGGCCCCGAATCGGTGGTGCTGTCCGGCCGCATCGATGCCGTCGACGAGATCGGGCGCCGGCTCACCGAGATGGGTCGCAAGAATACGCGGCTGCGCATTTCGCACGCCTCGCATTCGGTGCTGATGGACCCGATTCTGGACGAATTCCGCACGGTCGCGCAGAGTTTGACCTACCACGAACCCGCCCTGCCGATCGTGTCGAACGTGTCGGGTGCTCCGGTGGGCGACGAGGTGCGCGACCCCGCGCACTGGGTGGCCCAGGTGCGCGGCTGCGTCCGGTTCGCCCCCGGCGTCGCGAGCCTGCTCGACGCCGGCGTCCGGCGGTTCGTGGAAGTGGGTCCGGACGCGGTGCTCACCGCCATGGTTCAGGACTGCCTGGCGCACGATCCGGACGCGGCGGCGAAGTCGATCGTCCTGGCCTGTGCGCGTCGCTCCGTCGACGAGCCGGTGCAGCTGGTTGCCGCGCTCGGTCAGGCCTGTGCGGCGGGGGTTCCGGTTCGGCTACGGCAGCTGTTCACCGGCCGCGGGCATTCCCGGATCACGTTGCCCAGTTACGCTTTCCAGCGCGAACGGTACTGGGTGCGGCCCGCACCCGACATCGCCGTGGGTTCGTTCGGGCATCCGTTCCTCACCGCCGCGGTACCGCTCGCGGGCACCGAGGAATGGTTGTTCACCGGCCGGGTTTCGGTGCCCGCGCAGCCGTGGCTCGCCGATCACTCGGTATTCGGCTCGGTCCTGCTCCCCGGCACGGCCTTCGCCGAGTTGGCTCTGGCCGCCGGTGCGCAGCTGGACGCCGAGGCGATCGACGAGCTGGTGCTGCACGCACCCCTGCTGCTCGGCGGTGACGCCGAGGTGGAACTGCAGCTGACCGTGCGCGCGCCGGACGAGCACGGCCGTCGCGCCTTCTCGATCCATTCGCGCGCGCTGGATTCACGAGCCGAGCGGGACGGCGAGGCCGAACCCTGGGTCCTGCACGCCGAGGGTGTCCTCACCGAAGCGGCCGCGCATCCCGCGGTCGAGACCGGCTGGACGGCCGAGGGCGAACACTGCGACGGCGCCGCGCTCTACGATCGGCTGGCGGACCGAGGCTTCGAATACGGTCCGGCCTTCCAGGGCGTGACCGCGCTGCGCACGCATGCGGGCCGGGCCTTCGCCGAGGTGTCGCTCGACGAATCGGCCGGGACGTCCACCACCGGATTCACGATCCATCCGGCCCTGCTGGACGCCTGCCTGCACGCGGCCCTGGACGCGGTGCCCACCGGCGCGGACCCGGACCGAGTCCCGCTGCCGTTCTCGTTCGCCGGCGTGCGGCTGCATCGCCGGGGCGCGACCGCCGTGCGGGTCCGCACCGTGCCCCTGGGTGAGGACGCGACGGCCGTCGTGGTGCTCGACCCGGCGGGCGCGCCGGTGCTGACCATCGACGCGGTGCGTTCCCGCCCGATCGACCGAGCGGCGGTGCGCGGCTCGGGCACCGGGCAGCCCGGACCGTACTCGGTGCGGTGGGTCGAGGTGGATGTTCCGGATCGGGTCTCGCGGGGTTCGGTCGCGGTGCTGGGCGCCGCGACCGTGACCGGGGTCGAGCGACGCTTCGCCGATTTCGCGGAACTCGTTGCGGCCGAGCAGATTCCGGATGTCGTCGTGTGGTCTCCGGAGTTCGGCCCGCGGACCGGTACGGTGCCCGGGACGGCGGAGGTGCGGTCCGCCGTGCACGCCGCCTGGGAGCTGCTGCGGTCCTGGTCGAGTGCCGAGCGGCTCGTCGAGACCCGACTCGTGGTGGCGGTGCGCGGGACGGACAGCGTGACGGGCGAGGCAGCCGAGCCGGTGCACGCTGCGGTGGCCGGCCTCGTCCGCAGCGCGCAGTCGGAGCAGCCGGACCGATTCGTCGCACTCGACTACGACCCGGAGGCGGCCGAGATCGGCGGTGACCTGGTATCGGCCGTGGTGGAGTCCGGATATTCGCAGGTGGCCGTACGGAAGGAACGGCTGTTCGTCCCGCGGCTGGTCGACGCGGGCCTCGCCGTCGCGCCGCCGCCGGACGGTGTCGCCACCTTCGGCACCGGCACCGTCCTGATCACCGGCGGCACCACCGGACTCGGCGCGGTGACGGCCCGGCACCTGGTCCGCACGCACGGCGTCCGCCATCTGCTGCTGCTCTCGCGGCGCGGCGCGGCGACCGCGGGTGCGGCGGAACTGGTGGCCGAGCTGACCGATCTGGGCGCCCGCGTCCGGGTGGCCGCCTGCGATGTGGCCGACCGCGATCAGCTGGCGGCCGTCCTGGATTCCGTCGACGGTGCGCATCCGCTGACCGCGGTGATCCACTCGGCGGGACTGCTCGACGACGCCACGATCGAATCGCTCACACCGGAACGGATCGACCGGGTGCTGGCGCCGAAGGTCCAGGGCGCCATTCATCTGCACGAGCTGACCCGGGATCGGGAGCTGGCGGCATTCGTCGTCTTCTCCTCGGCCGCGGCGCTGCTCGGCTCACCCGGACAGGCCAACTACACGGCCGCGAACGCCTTCCTCGACGCGCTGGCCCACAGCCGCCGGACGGCCGGTCTGCCCGGCTTGTCGGTGGCGTGGGGGCTGTGGGATCAGGACACCGGCATGACCGGTGCGATGGACCGCGCGGCGCTGGCCCGGCTCGAACGGATGGGTTTGCGGATGCTCGGTGTCGCGGACGGGATGCGGATGTTCGATGCCGCGCTCGCCGGCGACGAGATCGTCAGCGCGGCAGTGCTGTTCGACAAGCAGGCGTTGGCGACGCAGGCGCGCTCGGGACTGCTCCCGGAGGTGCTGGCCGGGCTGGTTCCGGCTCGCTCCCGCCGCACGGCGAGCGGCGGTGGGGCCGAGGGCAAGCTGGCCGAGGTGCTGGCGGCCACCGCGCCGCGGGACCGCTACCCGGTGGTCCTGGACTATGTGCGGGAACAGGCCGCCGCCGTGCTCGGCTACCGATCCGCGGCCGCCGTCGATGCCGAAACCCCGTTCAGCGACCTGGGTTTCGACTCGCTGGGTGGTGTGGAACTGCGCAATCGGCTCTCGGCGGCCGTCGGCATGCGACTACCGTCGACGCTGGTGTTCAACTATCCGACGGCGGCCGCGATCGCGAATCTGATCTGTTCGCAATGGACGGACAATTCCACCGCCGCCGCCATCGACGATCAGATCGCCGCGCTGCGCGCCCTGTTGGCGTCGATGCCGACGTCGGACGACAAGGCCCTCCTGGCCGAGCGGGTTTCCGCGGCCCTGGCCGAGGCGGTCGCGGACGAAGCGGCCGCGGCGGAAGCGGCGGTGGCGGAACCGGATTCGCCGTCGCGGCCCGACGATCTCGTCGCCGTGGAATCGGCGACGAGCGCCGACGAACTGTTCGCCCTGATCGACAAACAGATAGCAGAAAGGTAGGTGACCGGCGATGACGGTTGGTTCCGAGGCGGGGTCGGCGATCGACACCACGGACGGCACCAGAACGTTGCGACTGCAGTGGGAGGATCCGTCGGTCGCCGTGCTCGGCCTGGTGCAGCTGACGCGCGACGAACTGGTCGAGCGCCTGCGGGCCGGTGACCTGCCGCTGCCGCCGCTGGCGAAGCTGCTCAACGTGGCCGTCGCCGACGCCGACCCCGGACGGATGACGTTGCTGCTCACCCCCGACGAACGCCACATCAACTTTCTCGGTGTGGTCGGCGGCGGGGTGGCGGGCGCGGTGCTCGACGTCGCGATGTGGGGCGCGGTCCAACTCTCGGTGGACGACAAGTCCATGATCACGACTGTGTCCATGAACACGAACCTGATCCGGGGCATCGCCCACAACCAGGGGCCGTTGCGCGCCATCGGCGAGGCGGTGCATGTCGGGCGCACGACCGCGACGGCGCAGGCGCGGCTGGTCGACGCCGGCGACCGGCTCTACGCCACGGCCACCGCGACCTTCGTCCGGATGGGCGCCGGCCGGAGCTGAACTCGAACGGCCGGCCCGGCTCGAATCGGTCCGGGCCGGCCGCCGATGTCAGATCTCGGCCGCGAGCCGGGTGCCCTGCAGAATCGCGCGCTTGGCGTCCAGCTCCTTGGCCTCCGCCGCGCCACCGATGACATGCACGCGCAGACCGCGGCTTTCGAGCTGGTCGGCGAGGTCGCGCACGGGGTCCTGGCCCGCGCAGATCACCACATTGTCCACTTCGATCAGGCGCGGGCGCTCCCGCTGCGGGCCGAAGCTGATGTGCAGTCCACGCGCGTCGATGCGTTCGTAGTTGACGCCACCGATCTGCTCGACCCCTTTGCCCTCGAGCGCCGCGCGGTGAATCCATCCGGTGGTCTTGCCCAACGACATCCCGAACGGCCCCGACTTCCGTTGCAGCAGAGTCACTTTCCGGATCGCCGGCGTCGGCCTCCGGGCGGTGAGCTGACCGCGGGCGTGCAGATCGCGGGTCACCCCCCACTCCCGGCGCCACTGCTCGAGACTCGGTTCGCCCGCGTGGTCAGTGGTCAGGAATTCGCTGACATCGAAGCCGATTCCGCCCGCGCCCACGACGGCGACGCGGGGCCCGGCCTGTCGTTCGCCACGCAGCAGCTCCGGGTACGAGATGACGATCGGATGGTCGATGCCCTCGATATCGGGCGTGCGGGCCCGGACGCCGGTGGCGACCACCACCTCGTCCCAGTCGCCCGCCGCGAGCTGGTCGGCGGTCGCGCGCACGGCGAGATGGACGGTGACACCGGTGGTTTCGAGGGTGCGCCGGAAGTAGCGCAGGGATTCGGCGAACTCCTCCTTGCCGGGGATGCGCTGGGCGAGGTCGAACTGTCCGCCGATGCGGTCGCTCGCCTCGAACAGCTCCACCCGGTGCCCGCGTTCGGCCATCCCGATCGCGGCCGACAGCCCCGCCGGCCCGGCGCCGATCACCGCGATCCGCTTGGCGCGGCGGGTGGGCGCCAACTGCAGCAGCGTTTCGTGGCAGGCCCGCGGGTTCACCAGGCAGGACACGGTCTGCCGGGTGAAGGTGTGGTCCAAACAGGCCTGATTGCAGGCGATACAGGTGTTGATCTCGTCCACTCGCCCGGCCGCGGCCTTGTTCACCCAGTCCGGGTCGGCCAGCAGCGGCCTGGCCAGCGAGATCAGGTCGGCCGCACCGCTTTCCAGGATACCCTCGGCCACATCCGGCATGTTGATCCGGTTCGACGCGCAGACCGGGATGCCGACCTCCGCTTTGATCGCGGCGGTGAAATCGACGAACGCCGCCCGCGGCACCGAGGTGGCGATCGTCGGTACCCGGGACTCGTGCCAGCCGATGTCGGTGTTGATGACGTCGACCCCGGCGGCCTCCAGCTCCCGCGCCAACTCGATCATCTCGGCGAATGTCTGTCCGTCCTCGACGAATTCGGCGAGCGACATCCGGAACATGATGAACATGTCCGCGCTCAGCGCGGCCCGGGTGCGGCGCACCACCTCGAGCGGGAACCGGCGCCGGTTCTCCGCCGACCCGCCCCAGTCGTCGGTCCGGGTGTTGGTGCGCGGTGCGAGGAACTGGTTGATCAGGAAGCCTTCGCCGCCCATGATGTCGACGCCGTCGTAACCGGCCAGTTCCGCGAGGCGGGCGCAGCGAACATGGTCGGCGATCGTGGTTTCGATCTGTTCGGGCGTGAAGGCGCGCGGCTCGAACGCGGTCAGGGGGGAGGGCACCGCCGAGGGCGCCAGATTGCCCGGGATATTGGAATCGCGCCCGCCGTGCAGAATCTGGAGCGCGATCTTGCCGCCCGCTTCGTGGACGGCGGAGGTGATGGTGCGATGACGTTCGGCATCGGTCTCGTCCAGCATCGCGCAGGCGAACGGCCACAGCCAGCCTTCCCGGCTGGGCGAATAGCCGCCGGTGACGATCAGTCCCACGCCGCCGCGGGCGCGTTCGGCGAAGAACGCGGCCAGCCGGTCGATATCCCAGTCCCGGTCTTCGAGCCCGGTGTGCATCGAGCCCATGACGACCCGATTACGCAGAGTCGTGCGCCCCAACTCGAACGGTGACAGCAGGCGCGGGAAAGCTGAACTCATGGGCCGAACCTAATGACCCGTTTTCGCTTTCGCAACGGCTCGAAGAAAATTCATCTCCCGGTTACCGTTGCGGTTCGGCCGGGCTGGGTATGCTCGCGTCCGGCATTCCGGAAATTGTGCCGAAACGCACCCTTCCCAGAGTTGGTAATAGCTGGAAAGTTGACGTGGCGGCGCCGTTTCCTACTGTGTGATGTGGTTGACAGTCGTGGTGGCGGACGTGGTTTCGTCGCTCGTGTCCGGCACCATCGCGCCAGGCCGGATCGTATCCGGCCGGCGTGCAGCGGTACCCCGGGTGCGTCGTAGAAAGTTCGGGAATATGGCGGAAGACGTACCTGTGCCGGGCGCCGGCAAGGCGGGAACCGTAGTGGTTGTCGCGGTGACTTCGATGGCCGGATTCATCGCATTTCTCGATTCCACGATCGTCAATATCGCTTTTCCCAGTATCCGCGCGGATTTCTCGTCGTGGTCGCTGGATTCGCTGTCGTGGGTGATGAACATCTACAACATCGTGTTCGCGGCATTGCTCGTCCCGGCCGGGCGATATGCGGACCGTTTCGGCCGGAAAATGTTGTTCGTGGCCGGGCTCGTGGTTTTCGCGGCCACCTCGCTGTTGTGCGCCCTCGCGCCGACGGCCGGCCTGCTGGTGGTCTTCCGCGGCTTCCAGGCCCTGGGTGCGGCACTGATCGTGCCCGCGGCGCTCGCGCTGTTGCTGCCGGCCTTTCCCGAAGCGCGGCGCGGCGTGGCGGTGTCGCTGTTCGCCGCGACCGCCGCCCTGGCGGCCGGGATCGGTCCGGCTCTCGGTGGCTTCCTGATCGACATCTCCGACTGGCGCCTGGTCTTCGCGGTGAATGTGCCGATCGGTCTGCTGACCGTGGTGGCGGCGCTGCTGTGGCTCACCGAGGCCCGGGACAGTGGCGCGACCGCGAATCCGGACGGGGTGGCGATCGTCTGCTCGGCCGGCGGCTTCGGGCTGCTGGCGCTGGGAATCGTCAAGGGCAACGACTGGGGCTGGACCGACTGGCGCACGATCGGCGCCCTCGGAGCCGGAATCGTGCTGGTGCTGTGGGTGATTCAGCGTTGCCGCACCCATCCCGCGCCGCTGATCGAGGCTCGGATTCTCGCCGACCGCACCATTGCCTCGGCGAGTGTGAGCACCTTCGTCTTCGCGGCGGCGTTCTACGCGTACCTGCTCGCCAACGTGTTGTTCCTGACCTCGGTCTGGCACTACTCGACACTGCGTGCCGGTTTGGCGATGACGCCGGCTCCGCTGTTCTCCACCCTCGCCGCCCGTCCGGCAGGGGCGCTCTACGACCGCTTCGGCGGTCGCTGGGTCGCGGTCACCGGCGCGGTGCTCGTGGCCGCCGGATTGCTGTGCTACGCCCTGCTCGCCGGCGCGGACCCCGATTTCCTGCTCGGCTGGCTACCCGGTGCGATCGTCAGCGGTATCGGAGTGGGAATGGTCTGGCCGAGCCTGGCCACCGCGTCGGTGCAGGGCGTCACCGGCACCCGGTTCGCGACCGCGACGGCATTCAACGGCGCCCTGCGTCAACTCGGCGGCGTTCTCGGCGTCGCCGCCTGCGTGTCGTTCCTGACCGCGCGCGGCGGTTCGGACCCGCTGGGGTCGTTCCACCTGATCTGGATCGCGGGCGGCATCGTGTGCGTCGCCGCGGGAATTGCGGCGTCGAGCCTGCGGCGCCCGCTTCCGGTCGACCCAGCCGAGGTGAGCGTGCCGGCCGAAGCGCCGGTTCGGCCCTGACGCCGCCGGGGCACCACCGCCGAGCGCGCCGCCGCGGGCTGCCTCGCTCCGATTACGACTCGATGCGCCGCTTCGACGGTTTCTGCTGCGGGGCAAGGAATGTCGGCCTCGGCACGACGCCGGGCGTACCGCCGCCGGGGGCGTCTACGGCCTCGGCCTCGTGACTGAACAGGCGCGCGCCGGGGGATTGTTCGTCGGTCATGAATGTCCTTCTCGTTCGTTGTCCGTCGGCGTTGTCGCCGACAGGTGGTGTCGTCGATAGATAGTGTCGCTGCGCTACTTCGCTGTGCGGTCCCGCAGTCGGCGCAGCGCGGACCGTAACCCGTCCCGCTCGGTGGGGCTGCGGCCGGCTCCGGTCGTCGGCCGGGCGGCCAACGCCTGAAACTTGCGTTCCGACGCCGTTTCGGGGGCATCGTCGGAGCCGGCCCGCAGATACCGGTCCGGAACCGCCAGCTTGTGCACGGTGCGCATCGCGAGCAGGTATTGACGCGGCAATGTGCCGCTGGTGTACGGCAGGTCGTATTTCTCGCACAGCGCCCGCACCCGGGCCGCGACGGCGGCGTAGTGGTTGCTCGGCAGGTCGGGAAACAGGTGGTGTTCGATCTGATAGCACAGATTCCCGCTGAGGAACGCCAGGACCGGTCCGGCCGTGAAGTTCGCGCTGCCCAGTAGTTGCCGCAGGTACCACTCGTGTTCGGATTCGTCCTCGACCACGCCGGAGGTGAACTTCTCCGCCCCGTCCGGAAAGTGGCCGCAGAAGATGACCGTATGCGCCCAGATATTTCGCAGGGCATTCGCGGTCACGGCGGCGGCGAGCGTGCGACGCCAGCGCCGGCCGGTCACGGCCGGAAACAGGATGTAGTCCTTCCCGATCTGCCGGACCGCTTTCCCGAGTACGGCCCGGGTGTGCGCGCGCCGAGTGGTGCTGTCATGCGACCGCTCGTATTCGGCGTAGAGGCCGTGCAGTGCGATACCCCATTCGAAGGTCACGGCCAGCAGCAGATTCTGCAGTGGTTGCAGCACCATGTACGGCCGCCAGGGCTGGTCCCGCGTCATGCGCATGACGCCGAAGCCGATGTCGTCGTCCATCCCCACCACATTCGTGTAGACGTGGTGCCGATAGTTGTGCGCGTAGCGCCACTGCGACGACAGTGCCGCCATATCCCATTCCCATGTGCTGGAATGGATTTCGGGATCGTTCATCCAATCCCACTGGCCGTGCGAGACGTTGTGGCCGATTTCCATGTTCTCGACACACTTGGCCACCGCGAGCCCGGCGACGCCCAGCCCCCAGCCGAGTTTGCCCCGGCCGAGCGCGAGCACCAGCCGCGCCGCCGTGTCCAGCGTGCGCTGGAACACGATCGTGCGGCGGATGTACGCCGCATCCCGCGCGCCGAGCCGATCGTGGACCTCGCGCCGGATGGCGTCGAGCTCCCGGCCGAGTTCGGCGATGTCGGCGTCACCGAGATGTGCGTAGGCCGCGACCTCGGTTATGGCCATTCGTTACCTCTCCCGGGCTGCCGGAGCGGGACGGCCCTCACCTGGTTCGGCGATGCGGCCCGGTTCAGTGGCCGACCGCGTTGCGCAACGCGCGTTCGATGCGATCGAGGACACCGTTCCTCCGGTCGCCGTGCGCTGTCGCAGGCGGCTCGATCGCCCGAGAATGATTGTCCCGGTGAACTTTCGCCGTGCGTACCCGCGCGGCGATCCACTGTCCGATGCCCATCGCGATGATCCCGTCTCCGGATATATGACCGCGGCGCGCGGAGATGCCGCCGTGTGCCGTCTGAGACCGGGTGTCCGTTTCACGCTACGGGAATCGGGAGGGGATGTCCACGTCGGTACCCGGCAGCGCCCGGTCGGCGACAGTCGGGCCGGGAACGGTCGGGCCGGGAACGGTCAGGCCGACCGGCGCGGCGCCGATGGCTCGAGGGCGCCCGCCCGGGCGATCAACGCGGAGCGCAGATACCAGAGCCCCTGACTGCGGCTGGGATTCAATCCGGTCAATTGGCCGATTTTCCGGAGCCGATAATCGATCGTGTTCGGATGGATATTCAATTGGCGCGCCGTGCGCCGGCGATTCAAATCCGTTTGAAAGAAGACGCGCAACGTCTCCATCAACTCCGGATGGTCGTCGAGTGGTGCGATGCGGGTTTCCAATATGGTGCGGGCGATACCGGGCCGGGTGAGCTGATATTGGAGTGCCAGATCATCGAATTTGTGCAGTCCGGCGCCGATCCCGATCGCCTCGGTGGTATCGAGCAGTTCGTGGGTCTGTTGCGCCGCGGCGGGAATCGATTCCGGCGCGCTGCGGGTCACGATGGCCGTGATCGCCGTCTCGGCCTGCTGCCCGACCGCGTCGACGGCCCGTTCGAGCTCGGCTTCCGTGCAGGCCGGCGCCGGAATCAGCACCGTGCCGCCGTCGGTCGACAGCACCGCCAGGGCCTGACCGCGAAACTCTCGGGCCAGCCCCGCCTGGATGCGTCGTAGCCGCCGGCCGGCGACGACGTGCCGGTCCGCGCCGGTGCGGTCCCGGTCCGCAGGCGGTGCCAGGTGGACGGCTAGGACGAAGTATTCGCCGGCGATCGGAATTCCGCACTCCCGGGCGACCTTCGAGGTGGCGTGCCCGCCGAGCAGCGCCGAGGCCAGGGTATGGGCGGCGGTGTGCCGGTGTGCCGCGGCGGACTGCAGCTCCCGCACGTAGGTCGTGCTGATGATCGAGGTGCACAGGTCGGACAACTCCAAGGCGACCGTCGTCCAGGTGACGACGTCGTCCCGGCCGGGATCGTCGAGGCGCGTCAACACCAGTTCGAGTCCGGCCCCGACGGCGGTGTGCAACGCGTGCAAGACCTGTTCGAGCGGGAGCTCGGCACGGGCCCAGCGCACCGCCGCAGCCTGCAGGAAGGTGGTGAGGTCGGGGAGTGGGTCGCCGCCGGGGCGCTGCATCGCCCACCGCAGGCACAACCGGATCAACGGCTGCACATCCCCGGTGATCAGCCGGCGAGGCAGCGCGGTGAACGGTGGCACACCGGTGTGCAGGCGGGCCAGCAGTGTCTCGGCGAGGCGATCGTCGTATGCGGCGACCCGGACGGGGCGCTCTGCCGGCTCGGCTGTGGAATTCGGCGCGGTGGATGTCCCCACGATTGACCTCCTCGTCACGGCTGCGCGACTGCGGCGACGCCCGGGATATCGGTCCTCCGGTCGCCGCCGAGACGGCTCTGGTCGAGAAGACTAATGCGAGCGTTCGCTCATCTTCTACTCGTCTTGGCGCCGCCCTCGACGTCTGGGAAAAATGCCTCACGAACTGCGGATACGGCCCCTCGCCGACCTCGATAGTGACGGGTTTCGGGGCAATAACTAGCCGAGCGCTCATCTTTCGCAGGACGGTGTGGGCCGGTGTCGGCGCATGGGTGCAGGCGCCGGGCTCCGGCGCCCGCGCGGCCGCGGCCGAAATCCACCGCGGCCCATCCGAAAACCATTGTGTGAATTCATGGCGGGGCTGCCGTCGATTTCGTGAATCCCCGAAGACATCGCCGCGACCGCATCCGCTCGCCGAATTGCGACCGTAGCGTCTGCTCCCGAATTCCGGACGAGTATCCGAAGCGCTCGTCCGGGCGAATTCGATTACGGATAGGGACGATATGAAACGACGCGCTCGCCGCAGTTGTCTCGGTGCGGCAGTTGTCGCCGGGGCCGCACTTCTGACGATCGGGCTCACCACGGTCGGCGCCGGCGCCGATCCCGGTGCGGCCACCGC
>NZ_BAGM01000035.1 GCF_000308855.1 Nocardia veterana NBRC 100344
GGGCACTCGCAGGGTGGCGCGATGTCGCGGTGGTATCTGAAGTTCGATGGTGGGGCGGCGAAGGTGCATCACATGATGACGTTCGGTGCGACCAATCATGGGACGACGCTGGATGGTATCGGTGCGTTGGGTCGGGCGATCAATAATTTCGGTATCGATGTGCTGGGGTTGGTGGAGATCTTCGTCGGGCATGCGGGTATTCAGCAGACGGTGGGGTCTGATTTCGTGAATCAGCTCAATGCCGGTGGGGATACGGTGCCGGGGGTGGATTACACGGTGGTGGGTAGTCGGTACGACGAGATCACCACGCCGTATGATTTGACGTTCTTGCAGCCGGGTCCGGGTGCGACGGTGCGTAACATCACGTTGCAGGACGGGTGTGAGCAGGATCTGTCGGATCATTTGACGATGATGTATTCGCCGCGGGTCCTGTCGATCATCTTGAATGCGTTGGATCCGGCGCAGACCCCGGCTCTGACGTGCAGCTTCAACCCGTGGCTGCTGGGCGGCGGCGGCAAACTCTGAGGCCTCGCAGCCCCTTGCCCTCCGCCACGACCGCAGAGTTCGTCCGACACTCCTCACAAGCCGGATTCGTGGCGGCGGGTGCCCGCCGGGTGGTTCACCACCCGGCGGGCGCTTTCGCAACCGCGACGGCGGTTATCGATCGGAGGTTTCGATGGTCGAATTCGATTCCCGCTCAGCCGGTCTCGGCATCGACGAGCTTTTCGGCGGATACTGCTACGGCGTTCGGATCCATCCACTCGACGACGGTTACGGCTGGGTCGCTTATGGTCATCCGCCGCGGCGGCGCATCGTGGCCGCCATTCTTCGCGCGGTTCGGCAATCCGCGGCCTTTCCGCCCGTGCGCGACACCTACACCTATGCCGACCTGTGCGACGGAATCGAACGGTGGTGGGTGACGAATCTGCTCCGCGACGGCGACGGCTATCTGAGCTGGCGTCCGGAGATCGCCGGATACCCGGGAGCGGTGCCGATCACCACCGTCACGCCGTAAGCCGGCGCGACCGACCGTGCCTCACGAGGACCGTGCGCGCCAATCCGCCACGGCCAGGCCGATTTCCGTGGTCGGCGGCTCGTCGTAGAGCCATTCCCGGGCCAGGCGGTGCCAGTTGTTGGTGGTGTGCAGCTGGCCGAGGACGGCGTAGGTGAACAGGTCGGCCCGCCGGGAGAACACGTGCTCCGGTGGCAGCCGCTGGCGCCGCATTCCGCTGAAGTCGGACGCGCGCGGATCGACCGCCAGGACGACGGCACTGGTCGCCAGCTCCGGTGTGACCGTGATGTCCTCGTCGATGAGATGCCAGCCGGTGGCGGCCAAGATGTAGCCGAGACATTCCTCGGGTGTCACTCCCGCATCGGGATCGACGATGCCCTGCTCGACCCATGCCCGGTAGATCTCGTCGGCGCGGTCTTCGCCGGCGGCGCGGATGATGACGCGCTCGAGTTCGACATCGGCCGCGCTCATCCGGGTGTAGAGGCCGAAGTCGACGAAGGCGAGCCGTCCGTCCGGGGCCAGCAGGATGTTGCCGGGATGCGGATCGCCGCAGAACTCGTGCTCGGTGAACAGGGCGGTGATGTAGAAGCGGTAGATCAGCTCGCCGAGCCGGGTGCGCTCGGCGTCGGGCAGGCTCCGCAGCTCCTGGAACGGGCGGCCGTCGACCAGGTCGGTGACCAATACGTTGGGCCCGCAGTGGTTTTCGATGGCATCGGGCACCGTGATGTAGGGGTGTCCGCGGTAGCGGGTGGCCACGTGGTGCTGGGTCCGCGCCTCGCGGGCGTAATCCAGTTCGCTGCCGATATTGCGGGCGATCTCGGCGAGCACCTCTTCGTCGGCGGCGCTGGGGAGGATGGCCTTCCAGAGGCGGCTGATCATCATCAGATTGCGCATATCGGCCTCGACGGCCCGATCGACGCCGGGGTACTTCACCTTGACCGCCACCTGGCGCCCGTCGTGCAGTTGCGCGCGATAGACCTGTCCGATCGAGGCCGCCGCGATGGGCGTCGGGTCGAAATCGGCGAAGGTCCGGCTCAGCGGTCCGAGGTCGTCCTCGATGACGTTCTGCATGGCGGCGAAGGGAAAGGCCGGAGCTCGATCGCGCAGTTCGGCGAGTTTGGCGCGGAACATCTCGCGTTGTTCTTCCGGCAGCAGGTCGAGATCGAGCACCGACAGCATCTGCCCGAGCTTCATCGCGGCGCCCTTCATACCGCCGAGTACCGTCACCAGCTGCTGCGCCGCCTGCATCGCCGACCGCTCACTGAGCCGCCGGCGGGCCTCTTCGGTGCGCCCCACCATCGACAACCGGGTCCCGACACCGCGGATCGCTTGACCCGCCGCCAGCCGGCCGAGCCGGCCGCCGCGCGCGATCCGCCCGTTGGGCACACGGTTGCTCACTGCTGGGACCTCCATCGGCTCGGCGCGGGCGCCGACGGTCGATGCCGGACGACATCCACAGGTGCGTCGACGCCACGCTAACGATCGCATGCGGCGCCGCCGTCCGGACCCGTTCGAATCGCGTGAGGTTCACCAGATCGCGCCGCCGGATTCGGGCCCGTGCACAAAACGTTGTCGCCACCGCGGAACGTACGGCCGGTCGGCCGCGACGGCCGGACTCCACGGGCTCGTATCGCTGCCGGCCGAGACGGCGCAGATGACTTTTCGGGCGCCGCACCGTCTGCATTGCCGAAGATCCGCCGTCGGGACCCCACGACGCCGCGGCGGGCGGGTATCCGAATCGGAGGTTGACCATGACGAATGTTGTTGCTCGGGAGGAGATTTGGGCGATGGTGCGGGCCGAGCGCGCCGCCCTGGCCGATGATCTCGCCGAGTTGGACGAGCAGCAGTGGAAGGCGCCGACACTGTGCGGGCAGTGGACCGTCGAGGAAGTCGTCGCCCACCTCACCGCGACGGCACGCATCGGGCGGCTGCGCTGGCTGCGCAGTGTCATCGGGGCCCGCTTCGATTTCGACAAGCACAACGCCCGGCGGCTCGCCGAGTGCCGCGGCGCGACCCCGGCGGAGACGCTGGAATTGTTCCGCGCGAGTATCCACAGCACCGTCGCGCCGTCCGGGCACACCCCGGCGTGGCTCGGTGAGGTGGTGGTCCATGCCCAGGACATTCGCCGTCCGCTCGGGCTGTCCAGCGCCCCCGGCATCGCGGCCGCCACCGAGGTCGCCCGCTTCTACGCCGCACGCGATTTCACCGTCGCCAGCCGCAGCGCGATCGACGGCCTGCGGCTGGAGGCGACCGACGGCCCGTTCGCTGCCGGGACGGGACCGCTGGTCAGCGGTACGACGATCGCCCTGACGATGGTCATGGCCGGACGTGCGGCATATTGCGAGGATCTCTCCGGACCGGGCCTGGCCACGCTGCGCGAGCGGATCGCCCGGTAACGACAGGACTCGGCGGGGCTTGCCGGGAAACCGTCCGGCAAGCCTTCGGTCCGCACCGGCGAGGTGCGCACATCCGGTCGCACGGCTGCCGATACCGACTCCTTCGCGGACGGGCGTCATGGCGACCTGTGCTCTGGTGCGGGTCGGCGCGGACAGCTGACGCGGCCCCCGGCATCCAGGTGAGGTCGGGCTCCGCAATGTTCGTAGCGGCTGGTCGCCGGGCCCGACCCAGGCCCTCGGTAGGGGGTATTCCCATTGTTGACAAGGCCGAGAACGGCCAAATACTGTTCGGTAACTATGAGTTCCTGTGTTGTAGCCCGAAGCCCGAAAGGGATCATTGTGATATTCCACGGCGTCGTTTCGTAAGTACGACGCACCCTTCTTCCTCGGGCACCACCTCCTCACAGACGCCGATTCTCCGGCAAGGCCGGTAGCGCTCCCGCTTTCCCGTGCAGGCCGTTCGCCGCACCGAACCCGCGGCGTACGGCCTTCGGTATCGCCGGCTTCGTGCCGGTCCAGCGGATGATGCCCCACGGATCGTCCCGGACCTCGCGGGTCCTGGGCGTATCGAAATCGATTGTGCCGAAGCAGGATTCGTCCTCGTGCCCGCCCGGCGGCCGAGGACGTGGGTCCGTGCGTTCGTCCAGGAAGGCTTGTCAAAGGTGACCGGATCGGCATTTGCCGTCGCTATCGTCGGCATGTCCTGCAGAATCCGGGGGGTAGTGGAGTTCGGGGCGGGGACCGTCGGCGCCGGGGTATCCGAGCCGGGGGAGTTGGGCGCCGAGGGGTTCGGCGCCTTGGGATTCGATGCCGAGGGGTTCGACGCCGAGGGGTTCGGCGCCGAGGAATTCGACGCCGAGGAATTCGACGCGGACTTCTTCGGGATCGCGCCCGAGGAGGCGGGGGAGCTCGGTCCGCGGCCGCTGTCGGCGCTCGAACTCGGCTGGCAGGCACTCGAGAACGCGGGCCTGGTCGCCACGCCACTCGGCGGTCTGCGATGCGGCGTGTTCGTCACCGGCGCCGGGCCTCGGACCGCCGAGCGCATCTCGACCTACTTCGGATTCGAGGGTCCGAGCATCGCGCTCGACGGCCCGCAGCCCTCCTCGCTGGTCGCGGTCCGAATGGCCTACGACAGCCTGCGCAGTGGCGACAGCGATCTCGCACTGGCCGGCGGTATGCCGACCGCGGGTGAGCTGATCGAGCGGTCGGGCGAGTCGCCGGAGGCCGGCGCGATGGTGGTGCTGAAACCGCTCACCCGGGCGATCGCCGACGGCGATCTGATCCACGCCGTGCTCCGCGTCGATCCGGTCGATGACGAGAACCGAGCGGCGAGCGCCTCCGAGGAGGCGCGGGAGACACCGCAGGCCGTCGGCTCGGACTCCGCGGCGGTCGGCCGTCGTGGCGATGGACAGGGCATCGCGAGCCTGCTCGAGGCCGTGTTCCGGGTGCGCCGGGATCGACGAAATCGGTTCGGCAACAACGTAGTTCATGACGAGAGTGACGGTGCGGAATGCTCCGTCGCGGAATTCCGGGTGACGAGCGTGTCGCCGTCCGGCACGGGCCGCACCGACACCGCCGCGATCGTGGCGGAGCCCGCGGCCACCGAATCCACCGCCCCGGCGGACGGTACCGCCCCGGTGGTGCCCTGGGTGGTCTCGGCTCGAAGCGAGGGCGGTGTGCGGGCCCAGGCGGCCCGGTTGCGGGAATGGCTGCTGCATCACCCGGATGACGCCGCGACCGACGTGGCCTACTCGCTGCTCACGACGCGAGCCCAGATGCCTTGGCGGGGAAGTGTCGTCGGAGCGGACCGGGCGGAGCTGCTGGCCGGTCTGGCGGCGCTGGCCGATCCGGCCGCCCCCGCGCCGGCGCGAAATCCGATCACCGGCCGGGCCGAGCGGCGACGGATCGCCTTCGTCTTCCCCGGCAACGGCAGCCAGTGGGCGGGCATGGCGCGGGATCTACTCGAGTCGGATCGCGCCTTCGCGGAGTCGATCGCCGAGTGCGAGGCTGCCCTCGCCCCGCACGTGGACTGGTCGCTGACCGCGGTGCTGCGCGGCGACGCGGACGCGCCCGCGCCGGAGACCGCGGATGTGGTGCAGCCCGTTCTCTTCGCGGTGATGGTCTCGCTGGCCCGGATGTGGCAGGCGGCCGGTGTGCGGCCGGACGTCGTGATCGGCCATTCCCACGGCGAGGTCGCCGCCGCCCACATCGCCGGTGGGCTGTCGTTGGCCGATGCGGCCCGGGTGGTGGCGCTGCGATCCCGGGCGATCGCCGACGACCTGGTCGGGCGGGGTGCGATGGCCTCGGTCGGGCTGGACGCCGAGGCGGTGCGCGAACGCCTGTCGAGGTACGCGGGCCGGCTGGCATTGGCCGCGGTGAACGGCCCCGCGCAGAGCGTGGTCTCCGGCGAGGTGTCGGCGGTCGAGGAGTTCCTGGCCGACTGTGCCGGCGAGCAGGTCCGGGCTCGCCGGGTCGCGATCGATTACGCATCGCATTCGACGGCGGTCGAGCGGATCCGTGCCCGGTTGCTCGCGGACCTGGCGCCGATCCGGCCGCGGTCCGGCTCGGTGCCGTACTTCTCCCCGGTCGTCGCCGACCGGCTGGATACGGCGGAACTGAACGCCGAATACTGGTATCGGTCGGAACGGGAACCTATCCGATTCGCCGATTCCGTGGCGGCCTTGATCGACGGGGGCGTCACCGGATTCGTCGAAATCAGTCCGCATCCGGTGCTCACGATGGGTATTGCCGGGACCGCCGAGGCGGCCGGAGCCGCCGACCGGGTGGCTGTCGTCGGATCGCTGCAGCGCGGCGCGGGCGACCGAGCCCGATTCCTGGTCTCGCTGGTACAGGCCTACTGCGCCGGTCTGCCGGTGGATCCGGCCGTGCTGGTGCCCGGCGGAGCACGGGTAGAGCTGCCGCCGTACGCGTTCCAGCGGCGCGGCGCCCGGTCCGGCGCGTCGTCCGACTCCGCAGCATCGGCCGCGGCGGGTCCCGCCGCCGCGGGCGACGGCACGTGGGACGACAGCCCGCTGGCCCGCAGCTTGGCGGCGGTCCCCGACTATCAGCGTCACTCCCTGGTCCTCGATATCGTTCGCGAACATGCCGCGGCGGTGTCGGGCCACGACTCGGCCCGCTCGATCCGGCCCGACCTGCCGTTCACCGACCTCGGTCTCGACTCCGTCACCGGGCTGGAACTACGGAACCGGCTGGCACGGGTCACCGGGGTGGCGCTGCCGGCATCGCTGGTCTTCGACCATCCGACCGCGAATGCGGTGGCCGCCCTGCTGCAAGCCCGGGTTACCGGCGCCGACCGGGGGCCGCATCGGGTGAACCGACGGACGACCACGGACGAACCGATCGCCATCGTCGGCATCGGCGCCCGATTCCCCGGTGGTGTGCGGTCGGCCGAGGACCTGTGGGATCTCACCGACGCGGGCCGGGACGTGATCGGCGATTTTCCGACCGACCGGGGATGGGATCTGGACCGGTTGTTCGATCCCGATCCGGACAAGCCCGGAACGGTGTACACCCGGCGCGGCGGATTCCTCGGCGACGCAGGTGATTTCGATCCCGGGTTCTTCGGCATCAGCCCCCGCGAGGCCTGGGCGATGGACCCGCAGCAACGACTGTTTCTCGAAACGTCGTGGGAGGCACTGGAGGACGCGGGCATCGACCCGACGTCGTTGCGCGGCAGCGATACCGCGGTCTTCGTCGGCGCCTGCGCCTCGGGCTACTCCCGACGGGTGAGCGGCGAGCTGGAGGGATACCGGCTGACCGGCACCTCGCACAGCGTCGTCTCGGGCCGGGTCGCCTACGTGCTCGGGCTGGAAGGTCCGGCCGTGACGGTGGATACGGCCTGCTCGTCGTCGCTGGTGGCGCTGCACCTGGCCTGCCGGGCGCTGCGCCAGGGCGAGACCTCGCTGGTGCTCGCCGGCGGTGTGACGGTCGCGGCGAGTCCGTATCTGTTCGTGGACTTCGCCCGCCAACGTGGCTTGTCTCCCGACGGCCGGTGCAAGGCGTTCTCGGCCGACGCGGACGGCGTGGTGTGGTCCGAGGGTTCGGGCGTGCTCGTGCTCGAGCGGCTTTCGGACGCGCAGCGGCTCGGCCATCACGTGCTGGCCGTCGTTCGCGGCAGCGCGGTGAACCAGGACGGCGCGAGCAACGGATTGACCGCACCGAACGGGCCGGCCCAGGAGCGGGTGATCGCGCAGGCCCTCGCCGACGCCGGGATCTCGCCCACCGAGGTGGACGCGGTGGAGGCGCACGGCACCGGCACCAGGCTCGGCGATCCGATCGAAGCGCAGGCGTTGATCGCCGTATACGGCCAGGGCCGCGACGCCCGCGAGCCGGTGCGGATCGGTTCGGTGAAGTCGAATATCGGCCACACCGTCGCGGCCGCCGGCGTCGCCGGTGTGATCAAGATGGTGCAGGCCCTGCGACACGAGCGGTTGCCACGGACATTGCACGCCGAAACGCCTTCGCCGCACGTGGATTGGTCCGCGGGCGCGGTGCGGCTGCTCACCGAATCCGAACCCTGGATCGCCGGGGACCGGGTGCGCCGGGCCGGGATCTCGTCGTTCGGAATCAGCGGGACCAATGCGCATCTGATTCTCGAGGAAGCGCCGACGCCCGCGCTCCCGGCGGCCGAGGACCACCACCCGGCTCCACTGCCGGTCGTGCCGCTGCTGGTGTCGGGCAAGGGCGAAGCCGCGCTGCGGGCGCAGGCTGCTCGACTGCGGGCTTGGCTCACCGAGCGCCCCGAGCTGGATATCGCCGATGCGGCCTACGCGCTCGCGACATCGCGGGCGCAGCTCGAATCCCGCGCCGTGGTCCTGGGCCGCGACCGCGCCGAAGTGCTCGAGCGGCTGGCGACCGTCGCCGAGGCCGGGGCCGGCGCCGGGGTGGTCGAGGGTGTCGTCGGTTCGGGGCGTACTGCCTTCCTCTGCACGGGGCAGGGCGCCCAGCGGGTCGGGATGGGTGCGGGCCTGTACCAGGCGTTTCCGGTATTCGCGGCGGCCCTGGACGAGGTGTGTGCGCACATCGACCCGTTGCTCGGCCGTTCCCTGCGCGAGCTGATGTTCACCGATGCCGAGGGCGTGCTGGATCGGACCGAGTTCACCCAGCCCGCGCTGTTCGCCTTCGAGGTGGCGCTGTATCGGCTGCTGGAATCGTTCGGCGTCACCCCGGACGTCCTGATCGGCCACTCGATCGGAGAGGTCGCGGCCGCCCATCTCGCGGGCCTGTGGTCCGTGGCGGACGCCTGCCGGTTGGTGGCGGCCCGCGGTCGGCTGATGGGTGCGCTGCCGCCGGGTGGCGCGATGCTGGCCGTCGCGGCGGCCGAACCGGAGGTGAACGAGGTCGTCGCACGGTATTCCGGGCGGGTGTCGGTCGCCGCGGTGAACGCGCCCGAGGCCCTCGTGGTGTCGGGAGTGGAGGCGGCGATCGCCGAGATCGAAGCGCTGTTCGTCCGGCGCGGGCGCAAGACGTCGCGACTGCGGGTCGGGCACGCGTTCCACTCGGCGCTGATGGAGCCGATGCTGGACGAATTCGCCGCTGTCGCAGCGGAGTTGACCTATCACCGGCCCCGGCTGCCGGTGGTGTCGAACCGGTCCGGCCTGCTCGCCGGTGACGAGCTGATGGAACCGTCCTACTGGGTGCGGCACGTGCGCGACGCGGTCCGCTTCGCACCCGGGATCGAGACGTTGCTCGCCTCGGGCGTGCGTCGGTTCCTGGAGGTCGGTCCCGACGCGGTGCTCACGGCGCTGACCCGGCAGATCCTCGGAGACAGCGCGGAGTCGGTGGTGACGGCCGCCGCTCGCCGCGACCACGACGAGGCCCTGCAACTGTGCACGATGCTGGCCCAGGTCCACACGTCCGGTGTCCGGGTCGATTGGACGGCGCTGCTCCGGCGCCGCCCCGGGCACCGAGTTCCCTTGCCCACGTACGCTTTCCAGCGTCGGCGGTACTGGCTGCCGGAGGTCGTGGCGAGCGCCGACGTGCGGCTGACGGGTCTGGATCGCATCGATCATCCGCTCCTGGGTGCGGCGGTGTGGTTGCCCGATGCGGACGGGGTGGTGCTGACCGGCCTGCTCTCGTCGGCGAGCCACCCGTGGCTCGCCGATCACGTGATCGACGGTGCCGTCCTGCTGCCGGGGACGGCCTTCGTGGAGCTGGCGCTGCACGCCGGGGCGGTCGTCGGCAGTCCACGCCCGGCCGAGCTGATCGTCACCGCCCCGCTGATCGTGCCGGCGGCGGGCGCCGTCGAACTGCGGGTGCTGGTGAGCGGGCCCGATGCGGGCGGTTCTCGGCAGCTGTCGGTGCATTCCCGGCCCCGGCACGACGGTGCCGCGGAGCAGGCGCCGTGGGTGCGCCATGCCACGGGAACGCTGGTGGCACCGGGGGATTCGGCTGCCGCGCAGCAGCCGGAGAGCTGGCCACCGGTCGCGGCGCAGCCCGTGCCGATCGAGGACGCCTATGCGGAGCTGGCCGAGCGCGGCTACGACTACGGTCCCGCGTTCCGTGGGCTGACCGCACTGTGGCGGCGTGACGGCGAGGTCTTCGCCGAAGTGACATTGCCGGAGCCGGTGCAGTCCCCGGATGCCCGCACGACCGGGCACGCCTCGGCGGACGGATTCGGGCTGCACCCGGCTCTGCTGGACGCGGTGCTGCACGCGCTGCTGCTCGGCGGCCTGGCCGAGGGTGCGGCGCCGGGCACGATTCCGGTGCCGTACTCGTGGGAGAACATCGACATTCACGCGGTGGGCGCCACCTCGTTGCGGGCCCGGCTGGTGGCCGACCGCGACGGGGACGATCGGCGGATCACGGTGTCGCTCACCGACCCGCACGGCGCGCCCGTGGCCGAGATCGGTGCGGTGATCATGCGCCCGATTCCCACCGGAACGCTCGGCGACGAGGCGGCGGATCGATCCGGCGTGTACCGAATCGGTTGGGAGCCGGTGCTTCCGGTGCCGGCCGGTCCGTCCGCGGCCACCATCGCTGCGCTGGCGGGCGCCGATATCTCCGGCATCGCCGATACGTATCCCTCGCCGGCCGACCTCGATGCGGCTCGGTCCCTTCCGGATGCGGTCGTCTGGCGGGTTCCCGTCGGTCCCGCGGCGACCGAACCGGGCACGGTCCGCGCGGCAGTGCACACCACGATGACGATGGTGCGGGCGTGGCTCGCGGTGGAACGGCTTTCCGATGTCCGCTTGGTGGTCGTCACCACGGGCGGAGCCGGACCGGTGGACGCGGGCCCACACCTCGGCGCCGCGGCGGTGTGGGGCGCGATGCGCAGTGCGCAGTCGGAGTATCCGGATCGGTTCGTGCTGATCGACGAGGATCCCGCCGCACCGCTGTCGGCCGACCGGATCGCCGAGGTTGTGCGTTCGGGCGAGCCCCAGGTCGCGGTGCGCGAGGGGCAGATTCTGGTGCCCCGGCTGACCCGAGCGCCCGCGCCGGCGGCAGATCTGCCGGGGTTGGCGGCCGCGACGGTGCTGATCACCGGCGGTACGGGTGGTCTCGGCGCGGTCTTTGCCCGCCACCTCGTCGCCGAACACGGGGTGCGACGCCTGGTGCTGACATCGCGGCGTGGTCTCGAAGCACCCGGTGCGGCCGCACTGGTGCGCGAGTTGACGCAGGCGGGCGCCGACGCGCGAGTGGTCGCGTGCGATGTCGCCGATCGTGCTTCGGTACGAAACCTGCTGGGCACCATCGCAACCGACGAGCCGCTGGCGATCATCCATGCCGCCGGGGTGCTGGACGACGGCACCGTGTCGTCGCTGACCCCCGAGCAGGTGGATCGGGTGCTGGCGCCGAAGGTGGACGGCGCGTGGCATCTGCACGAGCTGACCCGGGACCGCGATATCTCGGCGTTCGTGCTGTTCTCGTCGATCGCGGCATCGGTCGGCTCGGCCGGGCAGAGCAACTACGCCGCGGCCAACGCCTACCTGGACGCGCTGGCACAGCAGCGGAGGGCAGCCGGGGCGACCGCGACAGCGCTGGCCTGGGGGCCGTGGCATCAGGGCAGCGGGATGACCGGTGAACTCGACCGCGCGGCCGTGGCGCGTTGGGAGCGAATGGGTTTCGGCCAGCTCGAGAACGCCGACGGCGTGCGACTGTTCGATCGTGCCCTCGGCCACGCCGAGGCGCAGCTGGCTCCGATCCGCTTCGACGCGGCGGCGGTGCGCCGGCAGACCGATGCCGCCGCGGTTCCCGCGATACTCCGCGGCTTCGTGCGGCGGGCACCCGCGCCGGTTGCCGCCCGGACGCCCGGGTCGCTCGGATCCCGATTGGCGGCGGTACCCGACGCCCGGCGCGGTGAGCTGGTGCTCGACCTCGTGCGCGAGCACGCGTCCGCGGTGCTGGGGTACGCCTCGCCGGGCGAGGTCGATGTCGAGAAGCCTTTCGGCGATCTGGGTCTGGACTCGCTGGGCGGTGTGGAATTCCGTAACCGGCTCGGCAAGGCGACGGGCGTGCGGCTGCCCTCGACCCTCGTTTTCGACCATCCCACCCCGGCGGCGGTGGCGACATTCCTCCGGTCGCTCGTGGAATCCGAGAAGGCGGACGACTCCGCCGACACCTCCCGAAGCCGGGTAGCCACACCGATTCGCGCGGACGAACCGATCGCCATCGTCGGAATGGCGTGCCGGTATCCGGGCGGTGTCGGATCGCCGGACCAGCTGTGGGATCTGCTGGTGTCGGAGACCGACGCCATCGGCGAGTTTCCCGCGGACCGCGGCTGGGATCTCGAGCGACTGTTCGACCCCGATCCGGAGCACTCCGGCACGTCGTATATCCGCGAGGGCGGATTCCTCACCGGCGCAGCGGATTTCGACGCCGGATTCTTCGGCATCGGTCCTCGGGAAGCGTCCGCGATGGATCCGCAGCAGCGCCTGCTGCTCGAGGTGTCATGGGAGGCGTTGGAGGATGCGGGAATCGACCCGGCCTCCTTGCGGGGCAGCGATACCGGCGTCTACACCGGCGTGATGTACCAGGACTACGCGGAGGTGACACGCAAGGCCGGGGCCGAGGTCGAGGGCTATGCGGTCACCGGTGTCATGGGCAGCGTGGCCTCCGGACGGGTGTCGTACGCGCTGGGTCTGGAGGGACCGGCGCTGACCGTCGACACCGCGTGCTCGTCCTCGCTGGTGGCATTGCACACCGCCTGCCGCGCACTGCGCCAAGGCGAGAGCTCGCTGGCTCTCGTGGGCGGCGCGACGGTGATGGCGACACCGATGGTGTTCGTGGAATTCTCGCGCCAGCGCGGTCTGGCCCGGGATGCTCGGTGCAAGTCGTTCTCCGCGGCCGCCGACGGGATCACCTGGTCGGAGGGCGCGGCGATGCTCGTGGTCGAGCGCCTGTCCGATGCTCGCCGGCTGGGTCACCGGGTTCTCGCCGTCGTGCGGGGCTCGGCGGTGAATCAGGACGGGGCGAGCAACGGTTTGACCGCGCCGAACGGTCCGGCACAGGAGCGGGTGATCATGGCGGCGTTGGCCGATGCCGGCCTGACACCGTCGGATGTGGATGCGGTGGAAGCGCACGGCACCGGGACCCCGCTCGGTGATCCGATCGAGGCGAACGCACTGCTCGCCACCTACGGACAGCACCGGTCGCGGCCGCTGCTGCTCGGCTCGTTGAAGTCGAATATCGGCCACGCGCAGGCCGCCGCCGGGGTGGGCGGCGTGATCAAGATGGTGCAGGCGCTGCGGCATCGGATGCTGCCCCGCACCCTGCACGTGGACGAGCCCAGCCCGCACGTGGATTGGTCGGCCGGTGCGGTCGAGCTGCTGACCGAGGCGCGGCCGTGGCAGGACAACGGACGGGTCCGGCGTGCCGGGGTGTCCTCGTTCGGGATCAGCGGCACCAACGCGCACGTGATTCTCGAGGAAGCGCCCGCCTCGGCCGAGGTATCGGCCGCCGGGCCGGAGCGTCCGCGACCGGCCGACGCCGGCGAAATCGACCGGCCCGTCACCTGGGTGGTGTCCGCGCAGAGCCGGGAAGCGCTGCGGGAGCAGGCGGTTCGCCTCGCGCAGTGGTTGGGGACGCATCCGGATGCGAAGCCGGGCGATATCGCGCATTCATTGTTGCGGCACCGGTCGCAGCTGGAGTGGCGCGCTGCGGTGGTGGCCCGGAACCCGGCGGACCTGGTCGCCGGGGTGGCGCGGCTGGCCGAATCGGGCTCCGGCGCCGACGGCGTCGTCTCCGGGCGTGCCGTGTCGCGTCGGGTGGCGTTCGTATTTCCGGGGCAGGGCAGCCAGTGGGCGGGTATGGCCGCCGAATTGCTCGCCGCCGGTGGGGTATTCGCGGATGCGATCGCCGAGTGTGAGGCCGCACTGGCACCGTTCGTCGATTGGTCGTTGACCGCGGTGCTGCGCGGGGAACTCGGCGCGGCGGCGCTGGAGCGGGTGGATGTGGTCCAACCGGTGCTGTTCGCGGTGATGGTGTCGCTGGCGCGGCTGTGGCGCGCGAACGGTGTCGAACCCGTTGCGGTGCTGGGACATTCGCAGGGGGAGATCGCGGCGGCCGTGGTCGCCGGTGGGTTGTCGACGGCCGACGGCGCCCGGGTGGTCGCCCTGCGGTCCCGGATCGTCGCCGAGGAGCTCGCCGGCCGCGGCGGCATGGCCTCGGTGCGGCTGACCACCGCGGCGGTCGAGCAGCGGGCCGCCGAATTCGGCGGCCGGATCTCGGTGGCGGCGGAGAACGGTCCGGGCGAAACCGTGGTGTCCGGCGAGGCATCCGCCGTGGACGAGTTCGTCGCCGCGTGTGCGGCCGACGGGGTGTGGGTGCGACGGATTCCGGTGGACTACGCGTCGCATTCGGCGGCGGTGGAAGCGATCCGGGATCGGGTGACGGCCGAACTGTCCGCCGTCGAGCCGGTGCCGGGTTCGGTGCCGTTCTTCTCGACCGTGTCCGCGGACTATGTGGATACCGCGCGGTTGGATGCGGACTACTGGTACCGGGGGCTGCGCGAGCAGGTGCGGTTCGCGGAATCGGTGGCGGCGCTGGCCCGGGCCGGGGTGAACGCCTTCATCGAGGTGAGCCCGCATCCGGTCCTGACGGTCGGGATGGCTTCGACCGTGGACGCGCTCGGGATGGCCGATCGGGTGGCGGTGTTCGGCACCTTGCAGCGCGATCGGGGCGGGCCGGAGCAGGTCGCCGTGGCGTTGGCGCAGGCGCATTGCGCGGGCGTGACGGTGGCGCCCGCGGCGCTCGCCCCGCCCGCCGAGCGGGTGGCGTTGCCGACCTACGCGTTCCAGCATCGGCGGTACTGGCTGCGGCCCGCCGCCGCGCACGATGTGCGGCAATCGGGCCTGGCCGACGCCGGACACCCACTGCTGGGCGCGATGCTGCGACTGCCGGATGCGCCGGACGTGGTCTTCACCGCCCGGCTGTCCACGACCGATCAGCCGTGGTTGGCCGACCACGCCGTCGCGGGCGTCGCTCTGCTGCCCGGCGCCGCGCTCGTCGAGCTGGCCTTGCACGTCGGAACGCTGCTGGGATCGCCGCGGGTGGCGGAGTTGGTGCTCGAGGCGCCGCTGCCGGTGCCCACCTCCGGCGCCGTCGAATTGCGGGTCATGGCAGGCGGTCCCGACGAGTCCGGGGCGCGCCCGGTATCGGTGTACTCCCGTGCGCACGACGCCGACGAAGCCGAGGAATGGACGCGGCATGCGGTGGGATCGGTCACCGCGCAGGCGGACGCACCGGCGGCCGATCCGGGAACGGCCGCCTGGCCGCCCGCGGGTGCGACCGCGATACCGGTCGCGGACGGGTATGCGGTCCTGGCCGAGCGGGGATACGAGTACGGGCCGGTGTTCCAGGGCCTCACGGCCCTGTGGCGGCGCGACGACGAAGTGTTCGCCGAGGTCGCACTGCCGGAAACGGCGCCGCACGGCGGCGAGTTCGCGATCCACCCCGCGCTGCTGGATGCCGCGCTGCACGCGATCCTGCTGGGCGGGTTGCTCCCCGAGGCCGGGCCCGATGTCGTGGCCGTCCCGTTCTCCTGGGAGAACGTCGAGCTGTACGCGACCGGCGCGGCGTCGTTGCGGGTTCGCGCGGTTCGCTCCGGCAGCGATCGGATCGCGGTGCGCGTGACCGATGCCGCGGGCGCCCCGGTGGCCGAGGTGGCCGCGCTGACGCTGCGGCAGCTGTCGACCGACACCCTCCTGGGTGCTGCCCGCCGGCGCAGTGACGGCGTCGGTTACCACGTGGAATGGGTGGCGCTGCCGTCCCCGGACGAACCGGGCGACCTCGATGTCGAGGGCTCCGGCCGGGACGAGGACGTCGTCACGGTGGCCGGTCGGCGGGTGACCGTCGTGCGGTTCGATCCCGCCCGTTCTTCGAGCGGCAGTGCCGACGGGGATCTCCCTGCGGCCGTGCGGGATTCGGTCACCGACCTGACCGTGCGCATGCAGCGGTTGCTGGCCCGCGAGGAACCGATCGTGGTGGTGACCCACCACGCGGTGGCCACCCATCCGGGCGAAGCGGTGGATCTGGTCGCGGCCGCGGCGTGGGGGCTGTTGCGCACGGCGCAGAGTGAGCACCCGGATCGAATCCTGGCCGTCGACATCGACGATCGGGACGGTTACGGGTGGGCCGTGGCGGTCGCGGTGACGCTCGGTGCCGAACCCCAACTGGCCATCCGGCGCGGGGCGCTGTACGCACCCCGGCTGACCCGGGGTCCGGGCGATATCGTCGGCGCGAGCGAGCTGATTCGCGCGCGGGCCTGGCGGCTGACCCATGCCGGCAAGGGCACCTTGACCGGTGACAACCTCGCCGTGGTGGAGACGCCGGAGGAGTTGCGCGAGCTCGCGCCCGGGCAGGTTCGGATCGCGCTGCGCGCGGCGGGCGTGAACTTCCGCGATGTGCTGATCACCTTGGGCATGGTGTCGGATGCGATGACCGGAGACCGATCGATCAGCCCGACCATCTGCGTCGAGGGCGCCGGTGTCGTGCTGGAGGTGGCGTCGGATGTCACCGAATTCGCGCCCGGCGACCGGGTTTTCGGATTCACCTCCGGGGCGGGCTCGGTGACGGTCACCGATCATCGCCTGCTCGCCCGGATTCCGCGCGGCTGGTCCTTCGCCCAGGCCGCCGCGGTGCCGGTGGTGTACGCGACCGCCTATTACGGCCTCGTCGATCTGGCCGGGGCACGACCGGGCCAGACGCTGCTGCTGCACGCCGCCACCGGCGGAGTCGGGCTGGCGGCGATTCAGCTGGCTCGGTATCTGGGGTTGCGGGTGTTGCCGACCACGAGCCGATCCAAATGGGATGTGTTGCGCGAGTTGGGATTCGACGATTCCGAGATCGGTGATTCGCGGACTCTCGACTTCGAGCGGAAGTTCTTCGACGCCACGGCCGGCCGCGGCGTGGACATCGTGCTGAATTCGCTGACCCTCGACTTCGTGGACGCGTCGTTGCGGTTGCTGCCGCACGGCGGCAAGTTCATCGAGATGGGTCACCTCGACGAGCGCGACGCCGAGCAGGTGGCCGCCGATCACCCCGGCGTGGACTACCACCACTTCATGCTTCTGGACGTGCCGCCGGACCGGCTGGGGCAGATCCTGCGGGCCGTCGTCGGGCTCTTCGAAGCCGGTGCCCTGACGCCCTCGCGGATCACCGCGTGGGACCTGCGTCAGGCGCCGGAAGCGTTCCGGCACATGAGTCAGGCCCGGCATATCGGCAAGAACGTGCTCACCGTGCCGGCCCCGCTGCGTCCCGAGGGCACCGTGCTGATCACCGGTGGTACGGGCGGTTTGGGTGCCGTGGTCGCGCGGCAGCTGATCACCGAATACGGTGTGCGCCACCTGGTGCTGGCCGGCCGGCGGGGTCCGGCGGCGCCCGGTGCGGCCGAATTGCGGGACGACCTCGCCGCGCTGGGCGCACAGGTCGAGGTGGTGGCGTGTGACGCCGCCGACCGCGACGCCGTGGACCGGGTGCTGGCGGCCGTTCCGGCGGACCATCCGCTCACGGGCGTGGTTCATGCGGCGGGTGTGTTGTCGGACGGTCTGCTGGCCACCATGACACCGGAGCGAATCGCCGAGGTCCTGCGTCCGAAGGTCGATGCGGCATGGAATCTGCATGCGGCGACGAAGGATCTGGATCTGTCGATGTTCGTCCTGTACTCGTCGATCGCGGGTGTGATCGGTAACCCGGGCCAGGCGAACTATGCCGCCGCCAACGTCTTCCTCGACGCGCTGGCCCAGCATCGGCACATCCACGGACTGCCCGCGACGTCGATGGCGTGGGGGCTGTGGGCCGAGAGCACCGGAATGACCGGCGACCTCGGTGCCGCCGACATCGCCCGGTTGCGCCGGGACGGTTTCCCGCCGCTGGAGATCGAGGACGGTGTGGCGCTGTTCGACGCGGCCGTGGCGAGTGGTCGCGCGGAGGTGGCCGCGGTCCGGATCGACCGGTCCGCGCTCGCCGCGCACGGCCGATCGATCATGCGCGGGTTGGTGCGGCCCACCCGTCGGCGGGCGACCGCCGCGGCGGCGAGCGAGTCGTCGACGTTGGCCGCGCTGGTGGCGGGCCGCACCCCGGCCGAGCAGGAACGTATCGTGCTCGACGTGGTCCGCACCCAGGCCGCGGCGGTGCTGGGCCACGACGGTAGCGGGTCGATCGCACCGGATATGCCCTTCAAGGACATCGGTTTCGATTCGCTCAGCGTCATGGAGTTCCGCAATCAGTTGGTCCGGGCGACCGGTCTGCAGTTGCCCGCGACGCTGGTATTCGACTATCCGACCGCCGAGGATCTGGCCGGGTTCGTGTACCGGCAGCTGGTTCCGGCCGAGGATCCCGCGGAACGCATTGCGGCCGAGATCGATTCGCTGACCCGAAGCTGCGCCGCGGCCGAGCTGTCACCCGAGGACCGGTCGGACGTGGCGCGCCGGTTGACCGTACTGCTGCGCCAACTCGAGGACGGCGCCGCCGACGACCCCGGCGCCGACAGCGTCGTCGACCGGCTCGACACCGCGGACGATCGCGAGCTGTTCGACTTCATCGACAACCTCGGCTGAGCCGACGTTCTTAGGAGTTACCCACCGATGGCCGACAACGACGAGCTGCGGCAATATCTCAAGAAGACCGCGAAAGAGCTGTACGAGACCAAACAACAACTCCGCGAGCTCACCGACCGGTCGACCGAGCCCATTGCCATCGTCGGCATGTCCTGCCGGTATCCCGGCGGCGTGCGGTCACCCGAGGACCTGTGGCGCCTGACCGCCGACGGGGTGGACGCGATCGGCGGCTTTCCCACCGACCGCGGATGGGATCTCGAGCGGCTGTACCACCCGGATCCGGATGTGCCGGGCACGGTGTACACCCGCGAAGGCGGATATCTCGACGACGCCGGTGACTTCGACGCGGCCTTCTTCGGCATCAGCCCGCGGGAGGCCGCGGCGATGGATCCGCAGCAGCGCCTGATGCTGGAAGTGTCGTGGGAGGCCCTGGAGGACGCCGGGATCGATCCGACGTCGTTGCGCGGCAGCGGAACCGGCGTGTTCGCCGGTGTCATCCACCAGAACTACGGGCCGCGCATCGGCGCCCCGACCACCAGCGGTGAAACGGAGGGCCACGCCTACTTCGGCGTCGCGAACAGCGTGCTGTCCGGCCGGATCGCCTACAGCCTGGGCTTCAAGGGGCCGGCGATCTCGGTCGATACCGCGTGCTCGTCGTCGCTGGTGGCGATTCACCTCGCGTGCCAGGCGTTGCGCAACGGGGACGCCACGCTGGCGCTGGCCGGGGGTGTCACGGTGATGTCGGATCCCTCCCTGCTGATCTCGTTCGCGCGCCAGCGGGGGCTTTCGCCCGATGCCCGGTGCAAGGCGTTCGCGGCGGCCGCCGACGGCACCGGCTTCTCCGAGGGCGTGGGCATGCTGGTGCTGGAGCGGCTCTCGGAGGCCCGCCGGCTCGGTCACACCGTGCTCGCGGTGGTGCGTGGGAGCGCGGTCAACCAGGACGGGGCGAGCAACGGCCTGACCGCTCCGAACGGTCTGTCCCAGGAACGAGTCGTCGCGCAGGCGTTGACGAATGCGGGCCTGGTGGCCGCGGACGTCGACGTGGTGGAGGCACACGGCACCGGCACGAAGCTGGGCGACCCGATCGAGGCGTCGGCACTGATCAGCGTCTACGGGAAGGGCCGCGAGCACGGGCCGCTGCGACTGGGCTCGCTGAAGTCGAATATCGGGCACACGCAGGCCGCCGCGGGGGTGGCCGGCGTGATCAAGATGGTGCAGGCGATGCGGCACGAGATGTTGCCGCGGACACTGCATGTGGATGCGCCGTCGCCGCATGTGGATTGGTCCGCGGGCACGGTACGACTGCTGCGCGGCAGTGAGCCGTGGCCGGCGGGTGAGCGCGTGCGCCGGGCGGGGGTCTCCTCGTTCGGCGCCAGTGGTACCAACGCCCATCTGATCGTGGAGGAAGCGCCCGCCGATCAGGTCCCCGCCCGGGCGAGCGTGGCCGCGTCGGGTACCGATCCCATCGCATCCGATGTGGTCCCGCTGGTGGTTTCGGCCAAATCCGGCGACGCGCTGCGGGCACAGGCGGATCGCTTGCGGCAGTGGATGATCGGGGATCCGGCCGCCGATCCGTGGGATCTGGCCTATTCGTCGGCGACGTCGCGGGCGCTGCTGGACCACCGCGGCGTGGTCCTGGGACGCGACCGCACCGAACTCCTGGCCGGGCTGGCCGATCTGGCCGCCGGTGCGCCGATTACGATCGCGTCGACGGCGAGCGCGGGACAGACCGCTTTCCTGTTCACCGGGCAGGGCGCCCAGCGGTCCGGGATGGGTGCCGGTGTGTACCAGGCGTTTCCGGTGTTCGCGACCGCGCTGGACGAGGTGTGCGCTGAGTTCGACCCGCTGCTCGGCCGTTCCCTGAAACAGGCGATGTTCACCGATCCCGATGCGGTGCTGGATCGGACGGAATTCACGCAGCCTGCGCTGTTCGCATTCGAGGTGGCGATGTTCGGGCTGCTCGAATCGTTCGGTGTGACACCGGATGTGGTGATCGGGCATTCGATCGGAGAGTTGGCGGCCGCGTACGTGGCCGGGGTGTGGTCGCTGCCGGACGCGTGCGCGCTGGTGGCGGCGCGCGGCCGGTTGATGGGTGCGCTCCCCGCGGGTGGCGCGATGCTCGCCGCCGCGGTCGAGGAGACCCGGGCGGTCGAGCTCGCCGCCGATTTCGGTGGCGCGGTAGAGGTTGCGGCGGTGAACGGTCCGTCCTCGACGGTCCTGTCCGGAGATGTCGACGCCATCGCGGAGATCGAGCGGCGACTCGGCGCTCTCGGTGTTCAGACGCATCGCCTGCGGGTCACGCGGGCGTTTCATTCGGCCCGGATGGATCCGATGCTGGCCGAGTTCCGGTCGGTGGCCCAGCGCGTCACCTACCGCCCGCCGCGTCTGCCGGTGGTCTCGAACGAGTCGGGCGAGTTCGCCGGGGACGCGGTGACGGACCCGGAGTACTGGGTGCGTCAGGTACGTGGCTGCGTGCGGTTCGCGCCGGGGGTCGCGGCACTGGCGGCGACGGGGGTCCGGCGTTTCGTCGAGCTCGGTCCGGATGCGGTGCTGGCGGCGATGACCCGCGAGTGCCTGGCCGAGAACCCGGAGGCCGAGTCGGCCGCCTCGGTGGTGGCGGTAGCACGGCGCTCGGCGGACGAGACGATGCGCTTCGTCACCTCGTTGGCGGAGCTTCAGGTGGCGGGCGGGCCGGTGGATTGGCGTCCGTGGTTCGCGGGCCGCGA
Organism: Nocardia veterana NBRC 100344; assembly: GCF_000308855.1. GTDB lineage: Bacteria > Actinomycetota > Actinomycetes > Mycobacteriales > Mycobacteriaceae > Nocardia > Nocardia veterana. The sequence goes on from NZ_BAGM01000035.1 coordinate 21,152, forward strand.
CGTCCGCCGGGTTCCGTTGCCGACCTACGCGTTTCAGCACCGACGGTACTGGCTGCAACCGAGCGACGAGGTGTCGTCGGCATCGGATCATCCGATTCTGACCGGCGTGGTCGGATTGGCGGGTACCGACGAGTGGTTGTTCACCGGCCGGCTCTCGTTGCGCACGCATCCGTGGATCGCCGATCACACGACCTACGGCGTCGTGGTGGTGCCGAGCGCGGCGCTGATCGAGTTCCTGCTCGTCGCCGGCGGCCGGATCGGCTTCGGGGTGGTCGACGACCTCACCCTGCAGGCGCCGATTCTGCCGACCGCGGACGACGAGGTCGAGTTGCAGGTATTGGTGCAAGCGCCCGACGAATCCGGGCGTCGCCGGTTCGAGTTCTATTTCCGCAACTCCCCGAACGACGAATGGGTGCACAACGCCACCGGCGCGCTGGCGGCGGACCGGGACGGCGGCTCGGAGTTGTCGGCGCGGTTGCGGGCGGAGCAGTGGCCGCCGGCCGATGCCGAATACATCGATACCGCGGGCCTGGCCGAGCGGATCTACCAGGATGCCGGACTCGAATACGGTCCGGCGTTCATCGGGGTGCGCGCCGCATGGCAACGCGACGACGCGGTCTTCTCCGAGGTCGTCCTCGATACCGCGGCCGCTCCGGAGGCCGGCCGGCACGCGCTGCATCCGGCCCTGCTGGATCTGGTCCTGCACGCGGGCTTCTCGCGGTTGATGTGGCGGGACGCGGATTTCCCACCCGATACGGGCAGGTTGTTGTTCCGGTGGGGCGGTGCGCGATTCCATCGGCCGACGGGCGGCCGGCGAACCGAGGTGACCTCGCTCCGGGTCGTCGCGATCGCGAGCGGGAACGAAACCATCTCCGTGGCGGCGGTCGACGCGAGCGGTGAACCGATCGTCTCGGTCGACGCGGTGGTGATGCGCCCGTACGACCTCGCCGAGTTCCGGCGCACGCTGGCGCGCGACGCGGCCGAGCTCTACGAGGTGCAGTGGGAGCCCGTGGCGGCGAGCCCAGCTCCCTCGCCGGTCTCGTCGATGGCGGTGCTCGCGGGCCCGGCGCTGCCGGGAATCGGCGCCTGCTACGGGTCCGTTGCCGATATCGTTGCGGCCGAACAGGTTCCGGATGTGGTGGTGTGGCGTGCCCCTGCGCGGGCCACGGCCGACGTCACCGATCTCGCGGCGGCGACGCGGGCGCACGTGGCGGACACGCTGGCGCTGCTGCAGTCCTGGCTCGCGCAGCCGTCACTGTCCGCCGCGCGGCTGGTCGTGGTGACGGCGGACGGAGCCGGATTGCCCGGTACCCGACCGGACGTGGTGGCCGCCGCGGTGGCGGGATTGGTGCGGAGTGCGCAGTCGGAGCATCCGGGGCGGTTCGTTCTGCTCGACGCCGATACCGCCACATCGTTGGACGGTGATCGCATCGCGGCGGTGATCCGGTCCGGCGAACCTCAGGTCGCCCTGCGCGGCGGGCAGCTGCTGGTTCCTCGGCTGACGCGTGCGTCCGCAGCCGACAACGGCGAGGTGCCGGAGTGGCCGGCGGACACGACGGTGCTGATCACCGGCGGCACCGGCGGCCTGGGCGCCGTGTTCGCCCGCCGTCTGGTCGCCGAGCACGGCGTGCGGCGGCTGGTGCTGACCTCGCGTCGCGGCCCCGCCGCGCCCGGCGCCGACACCCTGGTCGCCGAGCTGACGCGGGCCGGAGCCGACGTGCGGGCGATCGCCTGTGACGTCGCGGACCGCGAGTCCGTGCGAAACCTGTTGGCGGCCATCGCTCCCGGCGCCGCGCCGATCGCGATCGTGCATGCCGCCGGAGTCCTCGACGACGGCACCATCGAATCGGCGACCCGGGAACAGGTGGACCGGGTACTGGCGCCCAAGGTCGACGGGGCGTGGCATCTGCACGACCTGACCCGGGATCGCGAGGTACCGGCGTTCGTGCTGTTCTCCTCCGTCGCCGGCGTGCTCGGATCGGCCGGGCAGGGTAATTACGCGGCGGCGAACGGTTTTCTGGATGCCCTCGCCCACCGGCGGCGAGCGGCGGGGCTGACCGCGACCGCGGTGGCGTGGGGGCCGTGGCATCAGGGCAGCGGTATGACCGGCGCCCTGGACGGCGCGGCGCTGTCCCGCTGGGAGCGGTGGGGTCTGGGGCAGCTGACCGACGCCGACGGCCTGCGCCTGTTCGATGCGGCTCTCGCGCACGCCGGCGCGCGGCCGATACCCCTGCGATTCGACCCGACGGTCCTGCGGCGCGCATCCGAGGCCGGCGCGGTGCCCGCCGTACTGCGTGGCTTCCTGCCGCGCTCGGTGCGGTCGGCGCGGACCGAATCGGCCGCGGCCGCCTCGCTGGGCGCGCGGTTGGCCGGAGTGCCCGCGGCGCAACGTGGTGAGGTCGTGCTGGCGGTGGTGCGCGAGCAGGTGGCCGCCGTACTGGGGCACGACTCGGCCGAGGACATCGCCCCCGACCAGCCCTTCGACGAGATCGGATTCGATTCCCTGGCCGCGGTGGAGTTCCGCAACCGCCTGGCCGAGGCCACCGGCGTACAGCTGGTGTCGACGCTCGTGTTCGACCACCCGACCCCGTCGGCGGTGGCGAAACTCGTGCACTCCCGCCTCGCGCCGGTCGTGGCCGACCGACCCGCCGTCGAGCCCGCACGCCGGGTCCGGGCCGACGAACCGATCGCGATCGTCGGAATGGCCTGCCGCTTCCCGGGCGGTGTCGGATCACCGGACGACCTGTGGGAGCTCGTCGCCGCCGGAACCGACGCCACCGGTGAGTTTCCGTCGGACCGGGGCTGGGAGCTCGAGAAACTGTTCCACCCGGATCCGGACGAGCCCGGTACCGTCTACACCTCCCGCGGCGGATTCCTCTCCGACGCAGCGGATTTCGATCCGGGATTCTTCGGGATCAGCCCCCGCGAAGCCGTCGCGATGGATCCGCAGCAGCGATTGCTGCTGGAAGTGTCGTGGGAGGCGTTGGAGCACGCGGGTATCGACCCGGTGTCGCTGCGCGGCAGCGATACCGGCGTGTTCGCCGGCGCCGGCGCCTCGGGCTATGTCGATCGCGTCGACGGCGAACTCGAGGGCTACCGCCTCACCGGCAACACCAGCAGCGTGATTTCCGGGCGAGTGGCCTACGTCCTCGGGCTGGAGGGGCCCGCGGTCACCGTGGACACCGCCTGCTCGTCGTCGCTGGTGTCGTTGCATCTGGCCTGCCAGGCGCTGCGTCAGGGAGACAGCTCACTGGTGCTGGCGGGCGGTGTCACCGTGGCCGCCAGTCCCTATCTGTACGTGGATTTCGCACGGCAGCGCGGACTTTCGCCCGACGGGCGCTGTAAGGCCTTCTCCGCCGAAGCCGACGGCGTCGCCTTCGCCGAGGGCGTCGGCGTGCTGGTGCTCGAGCGACTCTCCGACGCCCGGCGCCGGGGCCACGACGTGCTCGCGCTCGTGCGCGGAACGGCCGTGAACCAGGACGGTGCGAGCAACGGTTTGACCGCGCCGAACGGTCCGTCCCAGGAACGAGTGATCGCGCAGGCGCTCGCGAACGCCGGCCTCGCTCCAGCCGACGTGGACGCGGTGGAGGCGCACGGAACCGGCACGCCGCTCGGTGATCCGATCGAGGCCCATGCGCTGATCGCCGCGTACGGGCAGGACCGCGGAGACCGGGAGCCGTTGCGGATCGGCTCGATCAAATCGAATATCGGGCATACCGTCGCCGCGGCCGGGGTCGGTGGCGTGATCAAGATGGTGCAGGCGTTGCGCCACGAAACGCTGCCCCGGACCCTGTACGCGGATACGCCGTCCCCGCACGTGGATTGGTCCGCGGGCGCGGTCCGGTTGCTGACTCGCCCGGAACCGTGGCCCGCGGGGGAGAGGGTGCGCCGGGCCGGTGTGTCGTCGTTCGGTGTCAGCGGCACCAACGCGCACGCGATCCTCGAGGAGGCGCCGGCCAGCCCGCCGATCGATGCGGCGCCGGTGGCCGACGGCCCCCGGCCGGCAATGCCGTGGCTGGTGTCGGCCAAGAACGAGACCGCCCTGCGGGCGCAGGCGGCGAAGCTGCGGAACTGGCTGCTCGACCACCCGGAGGTCGACCCGGCGGATGTGGCGTATTCCCTGGCGACCGCCCGCACGCAACACGAGTGCCGCGCGGTGGTGCTCGGTGGTGATCGCGAGCAGATGTCGGCGCGTCTCGCGGCGCTGGCGGCCGGAACACCCTCGGCCGCAGTGATCTCCGGCACGGTAGGCACGGGCAGGACGGCCTTCCTGTTCACCGGCCAGGGCGCGCAACGCGTGGGAATGGGCGCGGAGCTGGCAGCGGCGTTCCCGGTGTTCTCCCGGGCGCTGGACGAGGTGTGCGCCCGGTTCGACCCCCTGGTGGGATGTTCGCTGCGGCAGGCCATGTTCACCGGCCGTGGAAGCGACGCGGACGTCGCGGAGGCCGGGATCCTGGATCGGACCAGCGTGACCCAGCCCGCCCTGTTCGCCTTCGAGGTGGCGATGTGCCGGCTGCTGGAGTCGTTCGGTCTGCGCCCCGACCTGGTGATCGGGCATTCGATCGGCGAATTGGCCGCGGCGTATGTGGCCGGGGTGTGGACTCTGGACGACGCTTGCACACTGGTCGCGGCCCGCGGGGGGTTGATGGCGGAGCTGCCGGAGGGTGGCGCGATGCTCGCGATCGCCGCATCGGAAGCCGAAGTCGCTTCGGCCACAGCCGAATTCGGGGATCGAGTGGCGATCGCTGCGGTGAACGCCCCGGCGGCCGTGGTGGTCTCCGGTGACGAGGACGCCGTCGGCGAGATCGAGCAGCGGTTCACCGAGCAGGGGCGCCGGACGAGCCGATTGCGGGTCTCGCACGCGTTCCATTCCGCCCGAATGGAGCCGATGCTGGCCGAATTGGAGAAGGCGGCCGCCGGAGTGTCCTTCGCCGCCCCACATATTCCGCTGGTGTCCGATGTCTCGGGCGGGATCGCCGGGGAGGAGATCACGGCTCCGGAGTACTGGGTGTCGCAGGTGCGTGCCGCGGTGCGGTTCGCGCCGGGGATCGAGACTCTGGTGGCGGCCGGCGTGCGCCGCTTCCTCGAGGTCGGGCCCGACGCGGTGCTGGCGGCGATGACGCGGCAGACCCTGCCCGCGGAGATCGAGGCGCGCTCCGCGGTCGCCGCGGCTGCCCGCCGAGAGCACGACGAGGTCGAGCAGTTCCTCACGCTGCTCGGCCACGCCCACATCGCCGGGCTGCCGGTCGACTGGACCCGCCTGTTCGCCGATCGCCGCAATACCCGGGTTTCCTTGCCCACCTACGCCTTCCAGCATCGCCGGTACTGGCTGGAATCCGCGGCCGGCACGGCGCGGAATGCTTCGGAGCATCCGCTGCTCACCGACGTGGTGCGGGTGGGGGATCGCGACGAATGGCTGTTCTCCGGACGCCTGTCACTGCGCACCCACCCCTGGATCGCCGATCACACCAGTTACGGCGTGGTGCTCGTCCCGAGCGCCGCGCTCATGGAGATGCTGCTGGTCGCCGGTCGGCGGATCGGTTGCGGCACCGTGGACGAGCTCACGCTCGAGGCGCCGATCCTGCCGCCGGCGCAGGGCGATGTCGAACTTCAGGTGCTGGTGCGGGAACCGGATGCGACCGGGCGCAGGCCGTTCACCTTCCACTACCGCCTGCCCGGGCGGGATCTCGACTGGGTCCGCAACGGCAGTGGTGTGCTGAGCGTCGGACAGCCCCCCGCCCACGGGCTCGCCGATGTCCTGCGGACCGAGCCGTGGCCGCCGGTGGGCGCCGAACCGGTCGATCCCGACTGGATTCCCGCGCAGGTGGCGCGGGTCGCGGGCCTGGAATACGGGACCTCGTTCCTCGGCATCGAGGCGGCCTGGCGTCGGGGTGACACGATCTTCTCCGAGGTCACGCTGAATCAGGAGGTTTCGGCCGATCGGTTCCAGCTGCATCCGGCGCTGTTCGATATGGCGTTGCATGCCGGGCTCGTCTGCCTGATCTGGTCCGACGACCCCGGCGACCGCAGCGAGGGCAAGCTCCTGTTCCGCTGGGGCGCAACGCGATTGCACACCACCTCGCGAGTAACCACGCTGCGGGTGATGGCCGTGCAGCGCGGGAGCGAGACGACCAGCGTCGTCGCCGTCGATCCGGACGGCAATCCGGTGTTCTCCGTCGACGAAGTGGTGATGCGTTCCTACGATGTCGGGCAGTTGCGCGCCACGCTGCCCGACGACTGGGCCGGCCGGTACGGGTTGCGCTGGTCGGTGGTCGAGCCGGGCGAACCGGTATCGACCGGACGCATCGCTCTGCTCGGGAGTGCGCGGGTGCCCGGAGTCGAGGAGCGGTATCCGGATCTCGCCGCACTCGCAAAGGTGCCGGCCGTCCCGGATGTCGTGGTCTGGACCGAATTCTCCGGCGCGCACGATGGTTCGGCTGCGGCGAGTGATCGTGTGACGACGGCCTTGCGCACGCTGCACGACTGGCTGGCGGACGCTCGATTCACGCGGTCGCGACTCGTGGTGACGACCGAGAATGCGGCCGCCCTGCCCGGCGAGGCGCCCGACCCCGCGTCGGCGGCGATCTGGGGATTGATCCGCAGCGCCCAGACCGAATATCCGGACCGGTTCGTGCTGCTCGACACCGCCGCGGCCGACGCGGCGCAGAACATCTCGGCCGAGCGGATCGCGGCCGCGATCGCGACCGGCGAACCACAGGTGGCGCTGCGCGCCGGCCGCGTCCTGGCGCCGCGCCTGGAGCGGGTGACATCCGGTGCGGGCGAGCAGATTTCGTTCGGTTCCGGAACCGTCCTGATCACCGGCGGCACCGGGGGACTGGGTGCGCTGCTGGCCCGGCATCTGGTCGACACGCACGGCGTGCGCCGACTGCTGCTGGTATCGCGGCGCGGTGAAACCGCCGCGGGCGCACCGGAACTCGCCGAGGAATTGGCGCGCCTCGGTGCCGACGTGCGGATCGTCGCCTGCGATGTCACCGATCGCGAGGCGGTGCGGGAATTGCTGGCCGGCATACCCGCCCAGCACCCACTCACCGGGATCGTGCACGCCGCGGGCGTTCTCGACGACGGGACTTTCGATGCGCTCACCGGCGCGCAGGTGGATCGGGTATTCGCGCCCAAGGCGGCCGCGGCCGAATATCTGCACGAACTCACCCGCGAGATGGGCCTTTCGGCGTTCGTGATGTTCTCCTCGATCGCCGGAATTCTGGGATCGGCGGGGCAGGCGAATTACGCGGCCGCGAACGCCTTCCTGGACGCGCTCGCCGCGCGCCGCCGCGCCGAAGGACTGCCGGCCGTCGCCCTCGCCTGGGGGCCGTGGCAGGCGGACGTCGGTATGACCGGCGGTCTGGATCGCGCCGCGCTCGGCCGATTGGAGCGACTGGGCCTGGTGCCGCTGGACCGCGCCGAGGGCCTGCGGTTGTTCGACGAGGCACTGGCCGCGGGTGACGCGTCCGTGACGCTGGTGCATCTGGATACCGACACGTTGCGAGCGGCGGGATCCGGCGGCCTGGTGCCGCCGGCACTACGCGGATTCGTTCGCGCCGGCGCCCGCTCGGCCACCGCGCCCGCCGGACCGGCACCCGGTGCGCGGCTGCACGACGTGCCGGAGGCGAAACGCCCCGGCGTCGTCCTGGACCTGGTGCGCGAACAGGTGGCTGCCGTACTGGGCTACGGATCGCCCGACGACGTCGGGCCGGATCGTGGATTCGACGAACTCGGCTTCGATTCCCTCGGCGGAGTGGAGTTCCGGAACCGGTTGTCGAAGGCGACCGGATTGTCGTTGCCCTCGACCCTGGTGTTCGACCACCCGACCGCACGAGAGGTCGCCGATTACGTGTCGGCGCAGATCGCGACCGCCGCGCCCGCCCCGGCGCCGGCCGCGGTGTCCGACGACATCGCCCGGCTCGAGGCGCTGCTCGACCGGATCATCTCCGCCGGCGCCGACAACGACGAGGTCGTGGCCGGATTGCGCGGAGTCGACGAGCGCCTGCGTACCTTCCTCCGTGGCGAGCCGTCCGATCCCGAGTACGACGATCTCGAATTTTCCTCCGACAGTGAGCTCTTGGACTTGATCGACAAGGAGTTCGGCCCGGCATGAGCAACCCCGAGACCAGCAACGAGGAACGGCTCAGCCGGTATCTGCGGAAGGTCACCGCGGAGCTGCGCGCCGCCAAGAAACAGATTCGGCACCTGGAAGACCGGGCCGCCGAACCGATCGCGATCGTCGGGATGAGTTGCCGATATCCGGGCGGCGCCGACACGCCGGAGCGGTTGTGGGAGTTGGTCGCCACCGGCACCGATGCCGTCGGCCCGTTCCCTGCCGACCGTGGCTGGGACCTCGAGCGGCTGTTCGACCCCGACCCCGGCACGCCGGGCACGGTCTGCACCCGGGAAGGTGGATTCCTCGACGCCGCAGGCGATTTCGATCCCGGCTTCTTCGGTATCGGTCCGCGCGAGGCCGCGGCCATGGATCCGCAGCAGCGGTTGTTCCTGGAAGCGGCGTGGGAGGCGCTGGAGGATGCCGGGATCGATCCGATCTCGCTACGCGGCGGCGACACCGGGGTGTACGCCGGGGTGATCCATCAGGACTACGGGCCCCGCGTCGGTTCACCGGGCCTGACCGCGGAGGCGGAAGGCCATGCCTACCCGGGTGTTTCGTCCGCGGTCCTGTCCGGGCGGGTCGCCTTCACCTTCGGATTCAAGGGCCCCGCGCTGTCGGTGGATACCGCGTGTTCCTCCTCGCTGGTCGCGCTGCACCTCGCCTGTCAGGCACTGCGTCAGGGCGACACCTCGCTGGCCCTGGTCGGCGGGGTCACCGTGATGTCGGACCCCACCCTGCTGATCGCCTTCGGCCGGCAGCGCGCGCTGTCCCCGGACGGACGGTGCCGGGCATTCGCGGCCGGAGCCAACGGGACCGGATTCTCCGAGGGGCTCGGCATGCTCGTCGTGGAACGCCTGTCGGATGCGCGCCGCAACGGTCATCAGGTCCTCGCGCTCATCCGGGGCAGCGCGGTCAACCAGGACGGCGCGAGTAACGGCCTGACCGCACCGAACGGCCCCTCGCAGGAAAAGGTGATCACCGATGCGCTCGCCAACGCCGGTCTGACCCCCGCCGATATCGACGTGGTCGAAGCGCACGGCACCGGCACGACGCTCGGCGACCCGATCGAGGCGCAGGCGTTGATCGCCACCTACGGCCGCGAGCGGGTCGCGGGCCCGCTCCGGCTCGGCTCGCTGAAGTCGAATATCGGACACACGTCCGCCGCGGCCGGGGTCGGCGGGGTGATCAAGATGGTGCAGGCGCTCCGGCACGACCTGTTGCCCGCGACATTGCACGTCGATGCCCCGACCCCGCATGTGGACTGGTCGGCCGGGACGGTGCGGCTGCTCACCGCCGCGGAACCGTGGCCGGCGGGCGAGCGGGTGCGCCGCGCGGCGGTGTCGTCCTTCGGTGCCAGTGGTACCAACGCCCACCTGATTCTGGAGGAGGCGCCCGCGCCGGAGGTGGCGTCCGACGACCCGGACGGCGCCGATCGGGTACCGGTGGTGGCGCCCGGCCTGTCACCCTGGCTGATCTCGGCGAAAACCGAGTCGGGTCTGCGCGCGCAGGCGGCCGCGCTGTTGACCTGGGTGACCGACCATCCCGACCTGGCCGTCGACGACATCGGCTGGTCGCTGGTGACGACCCGGGCGCGGCTGGAGTGGCGGGGCTCGGTCGTGGGCGCGGACCGGGCGACGATGCTCGCCGGGCTGGCGGCACTCGCCGAGCACGGCGCCGCGGCCACGGCCGGCGCGGTCGCGACCGGACAGGCGGTCGACCGTAAGGCGGCCTTCCTGTGTACCGGTCAGGGGGCGCAGCGGGTCGGCATGGGCCGGGAGCTGTACGCGGCGTTCCCGGTGTTCGCCGCCGCGGTGGACGAGATCTGCGAGCAGTTGGATCCGCTGCTGGGCGGCTCGCTCGCCGAACTGATGTTCACCGGACGATGGTCCGGCGGCGCTCCGGACGACGTCGACGGCCCTGTGCTGGACCGGACCGAGTTCACCCAGCCGGCGCTGTTCGCCTACGAGGTCGCGCTGGGCCGGCTCCTCATCTCCTTCGGCGTGACACCCGACGTGCTACTGGGGCATTCGATCGGCGAGCTGGCGGCCGCGCACCTCGCCGGCGTGTGGTCGCTGCCCGATGCCTGCCGGCTGGTGGCGGCCCGCGGGCGGTTGATGGGACGGTTGCCGCGGGGCGGCGCCATGCTCGCCGTCGCGGCGAGTGAGGCCGAGGTGGCCGCGGCGCTCGCCGACGACACCGGCCGGGTAGCCGTCGCGGCCGTGAATTCCCCGGTGTCGGTGGTTGTTTCCGGTGACGAGGACGCCGTGACCGCACTGGGCCGGCGGTTCGCCGCGCGCGGGCGCAACACATCGCGGCTGGCGGTGTCGCACGCCTTCCATTCACACCGGATGGAACCCATGCTGGCCGAATACGAGGCCGTCGCGCGGGATCTGACCTATCACCGTCCGCAGATTCCGCTGGTATCCACCGTGTCGGGGCGGCTCATGGGCGACGAGGTACTCGATCCCCGGTACTGGGTCGAACAGGTCCGGGCGACGGTGCGGTTCGCCCCGGGCGTCGACGCCCTGGTGGCCGCGGGTGTCCGCCGATTCGTGGAGGTCGGCCCCGACGCCGTCCTGACGGCGATGACTCGCGAATGCCTGCCGGAGCACATCGAATCGCAGGCGTCGGTCGTCGCGGGCGCTCGCCGGGGGCGCCCGGAGGTCGAGCAGTTCGTGAGTTGCCTGGCGCACGCGCATGTGGTGGGCGCCGACGTCGACTGGCCCGCGTTCTTCGCCGGACGGCGGGTGAGCCGAGTTCCGTTGCCCACCTACGCCTTCCAGCGCCATCGCTACTGGCTGGACTCGGGCCCCCGCACCGCCGTCGTCGACGTGGCCGGTCTCGCCGCGGTCGACCCTGCGCTGCCGGGCGCGGCGAACTCGGTCCCCGAATCCGAGGTGCTGCTGTCGACCGTGGAGTGGGTGGCCGCCGCGCAATCCTCGGCCGCGACCGTCGCGCCGGAACGTGTCGCCGTGCTGGGTGCGGCGGCCGACCATCCCGACCTCGCGGCGCTGATCGACACGCTGTCCGCGGCCGCGGATCCGGTTGTTCCGGAGATCGTGCTGTGGCAGTGCCCCGAGCCCGAGGGCGCGCCGCCGGAGGCGGCCCGGCAGGTCGCGGCCGGTGTGGTCGACACGCTCCAGCGGTGGTTGAGCGATTCGCGCTTCGACCGCTCCCGCCTGGTCGTGGTGACCCGTTCCGCCGTGGCCGTCGACGCTGCCGAACCGGTGAGCCTGAGCCAGGCCCCGGTGTGGGGCGTGGTGCGCGCCGCACAAGCCGAACACCCGGACCGATTCCAGGTACTCGACCTGGACCGCACCGAACCGGCTCGGGACCCGATCGCGGTGGCGTCGCTGTCCGCCGCGGTGACCGGCGAACCCGAGGTCGCGGTGCGGGGTGCGACCGTGTTGGTTCCCCGGTTGCGGCGACGGGAGGCCGGCACCGAGGTGCGGCCGGTGGAACCCGGCACGGTGCTGATCACCGGCGGGACCGGTGGTCTCGGCGCGGTGATCGCCCGCCATCTCGTGGCGAATCATGGTGTGCGGCAGCTGCTTCTGGTATCCCGCCGCGGTCCGGATGCTCCCGGCGCGACGCGGTTGCGCGACGAGCTGGCCGAACTCGGCGCGCAGGTCGATATCGCCGCCTGTGATGTCTCCGATCGGGACGCTCTGGCCGCGGTGATCGACGGTATTTCCGACGACCGCCGCCTCGTCGGAGTCGTGCATGCGGCCGGGATCGTCGACAACGGCGTGATCGAGTCGATGACCGCAGATCGGATCGACGCCGTTTTCGCTCCGAAGGTCGATGCGGCGTGGCACCTGCACGAGCTCACCCGCGATCGTCCGCTGTCGCTGTTCGTCTTGCTGTCCTCGGCGGGTGGTCTCGTCCTGGCGGCAGGGCAGGCGAATTACGCTGCGGCGAACGTCTTCCTGGACGCACTGGCCGCCTATCGTCATCGTTCGGGGTTGCCCGCGACATCGGTGGATTTCGGTTTGTGGGCGCGGTCGAGCGGTCTCGGCACGGAGCTGTCCGAGGCCGATTTCGAGCGGATGCGCCGGCAGGGCTTCCCGCCCTTGACCGAGTCCGAGGGTGTGGCGCTGTTCGATGCGGCGGTGGCCGCCGATTCGGCTCAGCTGGTGGCGCTGCGGATCGATCCCGCGATGCTTCGAGCCCACGGTGCGCGGATCCCGGCGCTCGCCCGTTCGATCGTCACGGACCGCGCGCCGCGAGTGGCGATACCCGCTGCGGCACAGGAATTCCGGCGGCGACTGGCCGCGTCGTCGGACTCCGAGCGGACGGCGGCGGTGCTCGACCTGGTTCGGTCGGTGGCCGCCGCTGTTCTCGGGCATCCGTCCGCGGATGCGGTGGAACCACAGCGGGCGTTCCGGGAATCGGGGTTCGATTCGCTCGGCGCGGTCGAGTTCCGGAACCGGCTCGATGCCGCGACCGGTCTGAAACTGCCGGCGACACTGATCTACGACTATCCGACGCCGGAGGCCGTCGCGGACTTCATCCGCTCGGAACTCGACGGTGCGGCCGGGACCGATACCGTTGCGGTGGAACGGGTTGGGACGAGTGCGGATCCGATCGCGATCGTCGCGATGAGCTGTCGATATCCGGGCGGGGTCGGCTCACCGGAAGACCTGTGGCGGGTGGTCGAATCGGGCGCCGATACCACCGGTGATCTGCCCACGGATCGAGGCTGGGAGATCGACTCCCTCTACGATCCCGAGCCCGGAAAGGCGGGTCGCACCTACACCCGGAAGGGTGGATTCCTCTACAGCGCGGCCGAATTCGATGCCGACTTCTTCGGCATCAGCCCCAACGAGGCCACCACGATGGATCCACAGCAGCGATTGCTGCTGGAGACCTCGTGGGAAGCGCTGGAGCGGTCGGGGATCGACGTGACCGCGCTGCGCGGCAGCGCGACCGGCGTCTTCACCGGCGTGTCGTTTCACGACTATCCCACCGGTGCGACCACGGGATCCATTGTGTCCGGGCGGGTTTCGTACGTATTCGGCTTCGAGGGTCCGGCGGTCACGGTGGATACGGCGTGTTCGTCGTCGCTGGTGGCCATGCATCTGGCCGCGCAGTCGCTGCGATCCGGCGAATGCGATCTGGCCTTGGCCGGCGGCGTGACGGTGATGGCGACACCGGATGTCTTCGTGGAGTTCAGTCGCCAGCGTGGGCTTTCGCCCGATGGGCGGTGTAAGTCGTTCGCGGATGCGGCCGATGGTGTGGGCTGGTCCGAGGGTGTCGGTGTGTTGGTGTTGGAGCGGTTGTCGGACGCGCGCCGGAATGGGCACGATGTGCTTGCGGTGCTTGCGGGTTCGGCGGTGAATCAGGATGGTGCGTCGAATGGTTTGACCGCGCCGAATGGTCCGTCGCAGCGTCGGGTGATTCGGCAGGCGTTGGCCAACGCCGGGATTTCACCGGCCGATGTGGATGCGGTGGAGGCGCACGGTACCGGCACTACCTTGGGTGATCCGATCGAGGCGCAGGCCCTGTTGGCGACCTACGGGCAGGACCGTGATCGTCCGTTGTGGTTGGGTTCGTTGAAGTCGAATATCGGTCATGCTCAGGCTGCGGCGGGGGTGGGTGGTGTGATCAAGATGGTCATGGCCATGCGCCACGGCGTGTTGCCGCGCACTCTTCATGTGGATCGTCCGAGTACGAAAGTGGATTGGTCGCAGGGCAATATCGAGTTGCTGACCGAGCCGGTCGAGTGGCCGGAGGTGGATCGTCCGCGTCGGGCCGGGGTGTCCTCGTTCGGAGTCAGCGGCACGAATGCGCATGTCATTCTCGAAGAGGCCCCCGACCCCGATATGGCACCGACGCCGGATGCGAAGAAGGCGCTGCCGGGCGGCGTCGCGCCGTGGGTGATTTCGGCGCGTACGGGTAACGCACTCACCGAGCAGGCGCGGCGGTTGGCGGCGCACCTTGCCGACCGGGACGACGATCCGGTGGATATCGGGTCTTCCTTGTCGTCGCGGGCGGTGTTCGAGCATCGCGCGGTGGTGTTGGGGGAGCACGGTGGCGATTTGCTGGCGGGTGTGCGGGCATTGGCTGCTGGTGAGTCCGATGCGCGTGTGGTGGCGGGCCGGGTGGTGTCGGGTTCGACGGGTGTGGTGTTTTCCGGTCAGGGCGCGCAGTGGGCCGGGATGGCTGCCGGGTTGCGTGTGTATCCGGTGTTCGCCGAGCAGTTCGATGCGATCGTCGCGGAGCTGGATCCGCTTCTGGGGCAGTCTGTTTCGCTCGCGGAGGCGTTGGGGTCCGAGTCTTTGGTGGATCGGACGGTGTTTGCGCAGGCGGGTTTGTTCGCGTTCGAGGTGGCGTTGTTCCGTTTGCTCGAGTCGTGGGGGATGCGTGCGGATGTGGTGGCGGGTCATTCGATCGGTGAGGTCGCGGCGGCGCATGTGGCTGGTGTGTTGTCGTTGTCGGATGCGTGTGTGTTGGTCGCGGCTCGTGGTCGTTTGATGCAGGCCCTGCCGGTCGGCGGGGCAATGGTTGCCGTCGGTGCCTGCGAGGCCGATGTTCTGTCGTTGCTGGGCGAGGTTGGGGTCTCTGCCGGCCAGGTGTCGATCGCTGCGGTGAATGGTCCGTGGTCGGTGGTGGTTTCGGGTGTCGAGGATGCGGTGGGGGCGGTTGTCGAGGGTTGTGTGGGGCGTGGTTGGCGGACGCGTCGGTTGCGGGTGTCGCATGCGTTCCATTCGGTGTTGATGGAGCCGATGCTGGATGAGTTCGCTTCGGCGATAGCCGGTTTGACGTTCGCTGCGCCGTCGTTGTCGGTGGTGTCGACGGTGTCGGGTGCTGCGGTCGGTGCGGAGATGTCGGATCCGGCGTATTGGGTGGGTCAGGTTCGGGAGGCGGTGCGTTTCGCGGATGCGGTGACGACGATGGCGGAGTTGGGTGTCACCCGGTTCGCCGAAATCGGCCCCGATGCCGCACTTTTCCCGATGATCAACCAAATCTTCGACGGTGGGCGAGGATCCGATTCCACCGGCGCGGAGCCGGTCGTGGTGGCGCTGGCGCGGCGGGACCGCGCGAATGCGGCCACGATGCTCGCCGGGGTGGCCGAACTGTTCGTCGGCGGCGCCGACGTCGATTGGGCCGCAATATATTCCGGTACCGGAGCCCGCCGCGTCGACCTGCCCACCTACGCCTTCCAACGTCGGCGCTACTGGCTGGCCGACCGGGCCGCCGCCGACGGCGGCGCCCGGGCGCTGGGCTTCGCCGCCACCGGACATCCGTTGCTGTCGGCGGTGGTGTCCCAACCGGATTCCGGCGCGGTCACCTTCAGCGGTCGCCTGTCGGTGCAGTCGCAGCCGTGGCTCGCCGATCACCAGGTGCTCGATACCGTGCTGTTCCCCGGTACCGGATTCGTCGAGCTCGTGCTGCACGCCGGGGAACGGATCGGCTGTGCGACGGTCGCCGAGTTGGTTCTGCAAGCGCCCATGGTGCTGCCACCGACCGGCGGGGTCGCGGTCCGGGTGGTCGTCGCCGACCGGGACGAGACGGGGCAACGCGCCGTGCGGGTCTACTCGTGCCCGGACGGCGACGTCGAAACGGCCGCGTCGTGGACCTTGCACGCCGAGGGGGTGCTCGCCCCCGCGGAACCGGTGGCCGCCGTCGATCTGGTGACCTGGCCGCCGGCCGGCGCTACCGCCGTCGACATCGGCGGCGTGTACGACGCGCTCGCTGCGCAGGGTTACCGCTACGGTCCGGTATTCCAGGCGTTGACATCGGTGTGGCGCGCGGGCGACGCCATCTATGCCGAGGTCGCCCTGCCCGAATCGGCGGGTGCCGATGCCGGCGGGTTCGGTCTGCATCCGGCCTTGCTGGACGCGGCACTGCATGCCGCGCAGGTCGCCGGAGATTCCGCAACCGACGAGGTCGCGCTGCCGTTCGAATGGTCCGGTGTCAGCGTGCACGCGGCCGGGGCCGATGCGTTGCGGGTTCGGCTCACCCCGACGGGCGAGCACGCGCTCGCAGTGGACCTCGCGGATTCGGCGGGCGCCCCGGTGGCGTCCGTGCGGCAGCTCGCGACCCGGCCGATCGAGCGCGCCCAGCTCGACGGCGGAGCCTCATCCACCCGGAATTCGCTGTTCCATGTCGACTGGACACCGATCTCCGTTCCCGACGCCGCCGTCGACGCGGTGCCGTGGGCGGATCTCGGCGAGGACCTGCCCGCCGCCGTGACGGTCGATTGTCCGACCGGCAACGATCCGGAGGCCGTCCGCGCCGCGATCCACGAGATACTGCCGGTGCTGCAGGCCTGGACGACCGATCCTCGGTTCACCGACGCCGTCCTGGTGATCCGCACCGCGGGTGCGGTCTCCGTTGCGGGAGAGGACATCACGAACCTCGCCGGCGCGGCTGTCGCCGGTCTGGTCCGTTCCGCCCAGACCGAACATCCGGACCGAATCCTGTTGGTGGACGACGATTCCGGAGATTTCGGTGTGCTGGGCGGGATAGTCGCCGCCGCGGAGCCGCAGACCGCGGTGCGCGCGGGCCGGGTGTACGTGCCCCGTCTGGTCCGAACGCCGGCCGATCCGGCGTCCGCGGTGGCGAGCGACTTCGGCCCGGCGGACACCGTGCTGGTCACCGGCGCGAGTGGACTGCTCGGCGGGTTGTTCGCCCGGCATCTGGTGACCGCATACGGGGTGCGGCGGTTACTGCTGTCGAGTCGTCGCGGCGCGGACGCGCCCGGCGCCGCCGAGTTGCGCTCCGAGTTGCGTCGGCTCGGCGCCGAGGCCGAGTTCGTCGCGTGCGATGTCGCCGACCGGGACGCACTGGCCCGGATGCTGGCCGACATTCCGGTCGACCGCCCACTGGCCGGTGTGTTCCATCTGGCGGGTGTGCTCGACGACGGCGCGATCGGTTCGCTGACCCCGGACCGGGTGGACACGGTCCTGCGTCCCAAACTCGATGCCGCGCTGCATCTGCACGAACTCACCCGGGACCTGTCGTTGAAGGCGTTCGTCCTGTTCGGTTCCGTGGCCGGGACGTTCGGCAACGCGGGACAAGGCAACTACGCGGCGGCCAACGCGGCCCTGGATGCGCTGGCGGTCCACCGCCGGGCCACCGGACTGCCGGGGCAAGCGCTCGCCTGGGGGCTGTGGGGCATGGACGGCGGTATGGCGGCCGACCTCGATGCCGTCGACCGGCAGCGAATCGCGCGTGCCGGTGTGCTCCCGCTGACCGAGTCGCAGGGACTCGCGCTCTTCGACGCGGCGACCGGAATCGGCCGGGCCACAACGGTTCTCGCTCGGGTCGATCTGGCGGGTATGCGTGCCGCGGATGCGGTCTCGCCCTTGTTCGCCGAGCTGATCCCGCAGCGCCGCAAGGCGGCCTCCGGTGCGGCGGCGGCCTTCCGGGCGCGGGTGGCCGGCATTCCCGAGGCCGAGCGCGTCGGGATGCTGCTGGAGCTCGTTCGCGGGCAGGTCGCGACCATCCTGGGGCACGCGAATCCGAATGCGATCCAGGCGGACCGGGCCTTCAACGACCTGGGTTTCGACTCGGTCACCGCTGTCGAATTCCGCAACGCCCTGAAGGCCGCGACGGGTTTGCCGCTCCCCGCGACCCTGGTCTTCGACTATCCCACGGCCCAGGCACTGGCCGAGCACCTCGCCGACAGCCTCACCGAGCGCGGCTCCGGCGACAGCCCGGATCTGCCCGAAGACGACATTCGTCGAGCCCTGCAGACGATTCCGCTGACCCGGCTCCGCGAGGCCGGCCTGCTGGAGGCACTGCTGCAGCTCGCCCAGGGCCAGGACCGAACCGACGACACCGATCGGGACCGCACCGGCGACTCGATCGACGCGCTGGATATCGACGACCTGATCGACCTGGCGTACCACAGCTCATCCGAGGACTGAGAATGACGAACCCCGACGACAAGACCCAGAAGCTGGCGCAGGCGCTGCGTGTCTCGCTCAAGGAGACCGAACGTTTGCGGGCGCGAAACCGCAAACTCGACGCGGCCCTGCGGGAGCCGATCGCGATCGTCGGGATGGCGTGCCGGTACCCGGGCGGGGTCGATTCGCCGGAGGCGCTGTGGCGGCTGGTAGCCGAGGGCGGCGACGCGACCTCGGAATTCCCGGCCAACCGCGGGTGGGATGTCGAACGGCTCTACGACCGGACCGGCGAGACCCCGGGGAGTACGTACACCCGCGAGGGCGGATTCCTGCATTCCGCCGGCGAATTCGACGCCGCGTTCTTCGGGATCAGCCCCAACGAGGCCGCGATGATGGACCCGCAGCAGTTCCTGCTGCTGGAGACCTCGTGGGAAGCGCTGGAGCGCTCCGGTATCGATGCAGCCTCGTTGCGCGGCAGCTCGACCGGCGTCTTCACCGGCATGATGTACCACGACTATCCGGCCAACGCGAACTCCGGAGCCATTGCGTCCGGGCGGGTTTCGTACGTTCTCGGGTTCGAAGGGCCGTCCGTCACGGTGGATACGGCGTGTTCGTCGTCGCTGGTGGCCATGCATCTGGCCGCGCAGTCGCTGCGGTCGGGTGAATGCGATCTGGCGTTGGCCGGCGGCGTGACGGTGATGGCCACGCCGGAGACGTTCATCGAATTCAGTCGCCAGCGTGGCCTGTCGCCCGATGGGCGGTGTAAGTCGTTCGCGGATGCGGCCGATGGTGTGGGCTGGTCCGAGGGTGTCGGTGTGTTGGTGTTGGAGCGGTTGTCGGACGCCCAGCGTAACGGGCATCGGATTCTTGCGGTGCTTGCTGGTTCGGCGGTGAATCAGGATGGTGCGTCGAATGGTTTGACGGCGCCGAATGGTCCGTCGCAGCGTCGGGTGATTCGGCAGGCGTTGGCCAATGCTGGGGTTTCGCCTGCGGATGTGGATGTGGTGGAGGCGCACGGTACCGGCACTACCTTGGGTGATCCGATCGAGGCGCAGGCATTGCTGGCGACCTACGGGCAGGACCGTGACCCGGGTCGTCCGTTGTGGTTGGGTTCGTTGAAGTCGAATATCGGTCATGCTCAGGCCGCGGCGGGTGTGGGTGGTGTGATCAAGATGATCATGGCCATGCGTCATGGTGTGTTGCCGCGCACTCTTCATGTGGATCGTCCGAGTACGAAAGTGGATTGGTCGCAGGGCAATATCGAGTTGCTGACCGAGCCGGTCGAGTGGCCGGAGGTGGATCGTCCACGTCGGGCCGGGGTGTCCTCGTTCGGGATCAGTGGCACCAACGCACACGTCATCATCGAACAGCCCCCGGTCATCGAACCGGCGCCGGACCCGGTGGTGCGGACCGCTCCGGCCGGCGGCGTTCTGCCGTGGGTGGTCTCGGCGCGCAGTGGTGTCGCGCTGCCCGCACAAGCGGCACGGCTGGCGACCCACCTCGCCGGCTCGGGATCGACAGCGGGGGAGCAGGATCCGCTCGACGTAGGGTTTTCGCTGGCCTCGCGGGGACTGTTCGAGCATCGTGCGGTCGTGTTCGGTGAGCACTGGGACGAATTGCTGGCGGGTGTGCGGGCATTGGCTGCTGGTGAGTCCGATGCGCGTGTGGTGACGGGCCGGGTGGTGCCTGGTTCGACCGGTGTGGTGTTTTCCGGTCAGGGCGCGCAATGGGCCGGCATGGCTGCCGGGTTGCGTGTGTATCCGGTGTTCGCCGAGCAGTTCGACGCGATCGTCGCGGAGCTGGATCCACTGCTGGAGCAGGGCATTTCGCTGTCCGAGGCGGTGGAGTCCGAGGAAATCGTGGATCGGACGGTGTTCGCTCAGGCGGGATTGTTCGCCTTCGAGGTGGCGTTGTTCCGTTTGCTCGAGTCGTGGGGGATGCGTGCGGATGTGGTGGCGGGTCATTCGATCGGTGAGGTCGCGGCGGCGCATGTGGCTGGTGTGTTGTCGTTGTCGGATGCGTGTGTGTTGGTGGCGGCTCGTGGTCGGTTGATGCAGGCCCTGCCGGCCGGTGGGGCGATGGTTGCCGTCGGTGCCTGCGAGGCTGATGTTCTGTCGTTGTTGCCGCAGAATGTGTCGATCGCGGCGGTGAATGGTCCGTCGTCGGTGGTGGTTTCGGGTGTCGAGGATGCGGTGGGGGCGGTTGTCGAGGGTTGTGTGGGGCGGGGTTGGCGGACGCGTCGGTTGCGGGTGTCGCATGCGTTCCATTCGGTGTTGATGGAGCCGATGCTGGATGAATTCGCTTCGGCGATAGCCGGTTTGGCGTTCGCTGCGCCGTCGTTGTCGGTGGTGTCGACGGTGTCGGGTGCTGCGGTCGGTGCGGAGATGTCGGATCCGGCGTATTGGGTGGGTCAGGTTCGGGAGGCGGTGCGTTTCGCGGATGCGGTGACGACGATGGCGGAGTTGGGTGTCACCCGGTTCGCCGAAATCGGCCCGGATGCGGTCCTGACCCCCATGATCACCCAGACCCTCGACGAGACGCAGATCGCCGCCCTCGCCGACGCCACGCCGACCGTCACGGCGCTGGCCCGAAAGCAGCGGGCCGACGCGAGGACGGTGCTGGCCGGGGTGGCCCGATTGTTCGTCGCCGGTACCGAGGTCGATTGGGCGGCACTGTATTCCGGTACCGGAGCCCGCCGCATCGACTTGCCCACCTACGCCTTCCAGCACGAGCGGTACTGGCTCGATGTGCGGCAGGTCCTGGCCGGGTCGTGGCTGGGCGCCGAACTGGGCGGGGTCACCGCCGCCGGTCTCGATGTCGTGGACCATCCGCTGCTCGGCGCCGCGGTGCCGCATCCCGAATCGGGCGGGGTGAGCTTCACCGGCCGCTGGTCGGTCGATTCCGTCTCCTGGCTCGCCGATCACAGTGTGTTCGGCGTGGTGCTGCTGCCGGGTACCGGATTCGTCGAGTTGGCCGCGCATGTCGGCGGGCTGCTGGGCTGTGGTGTGGTGGAGGAGCTCGTCCTGCACACCCCGCTGGTGTTGCCGCCGGACGGCGCCGTATCGGTCCAGGTTGTGGTGGCCGCCGCCGACGACACCGGTCGTCGCCGCCTGACCGTCCATTCGCGGCGGTCACCGGAGCAGCCGTGGACGATCCACGCCGAAGGCGTGCTCACCCCGGCCGCCGCGAGTGCCGATTTCGATCTGACCGCCTGGCCTCCAAACGATGCGCGACCGCTCGATATCGACGGCAGCTACGACGAGCTGCTCGATCTCGGCTACGGCTACGGCCCGGCGTTCCGAGGACTGCGGGCCGCCTGGCAGCGCGGCGACGAACTGTTCGCCGAGGTCGCGCTGCCCGATCCGGAGGACGCCGAGGGCTTCGGTATCCACCCCGCCCTGTTCGATGCCGCGCTGCATGTCCGGATCGTGCATGCGCTGCGCACCCACGGGGGGACGTCCCCGGCGCTGCCGTTCAGCTGGAACGGGGTCGCCGTGCACGCGGCGGGCGCCGCGGTGGTCCGGGTCCGGATCGCCCTCGAGGGCGACACCTTCGGCGTGCAGGTCGCCGATGAGCAGGGACGACCCGTGCTGTCGGTGGCCGCACTGCTGTCTCGTACCGTATCGGCCGAGCAGCTCGACGCGAACCGGGTCGCGCAGGATCTGTTCGCGGTGGAGTGGGTGGCGGCGTCCCGGGCGGCGACGGCCGCACCCGAACGGGTGGCGGTGCTGGGCTACGGCCCCTCCGCCGCACCGGTGTCCGAATACCGCGATCTCGCCGCGCTGATCGCCGAGCTGAACGCCGCCGAGGCACCGGCCACGCCGGATATCGTGCTGCTGCGCTGCCCGGATTCCGCCGGGACGCCGCCAGAGTCGGCGCGTCGAGTGGTCACCGACGTACTCGAGACCGTGCAGCTGTGGCTCGGTGATGCGCGCTTCGCCTCCTCCCGGTTGGTCGTGGTGACCGAAGGCGCTGTGGCCGTGGGTATTTCCGATCGGATCAACCTGGGTCAGGCGCCGGTATGGGGTTTGCTGCGGGCGGCGCAGGCGGAGCATCCGGATCGTTTCCAACTCCTCGACCTCGATCCCGGCGCCGATGCGGCCCATGATCCGATGGCCCTGGCCGCGCTGGCCGCCGCCGCGGCGGGCGAGCCCGAGATGGCGGTGCGGGGCGGTGCGCTGCTGGTGCCGCGATTGAGCCGGCAGCCGGTCGGTACCATCGCCGGCCCCGACCTACCGGGCACGGTGCTGGTGACCGGGGGGACCGGCGGCCTGGGCGCGGTGATCGCCCGGCATCTGGTGACGAAATACGGTGCGCGACAGCTACTTCTGACATCCCGCCGCGGGGCCGACGCGCCCGGCGCCGCGGAGTTGGCCGACGAGCTGGCGGAGCTGGGTGCGCAGGTGCGGATCGCGGCCTGCGACGTATCCGATCCGGCCGCGGTGACGGCGCTGATCGACAGCATCCCGGACGAACATCCCCTGGTCGGGGTGGTACATGCCGCCGGCGCCGCCGACAACGGCGTCGTCGAGTCCATGACCGCGGACCGGATCGATCATGTCTTCGCGCCGAAGGCCGACGCGGCATGGCATCTGCACGAATCGACCCGTGATCGGCCGCTGTCGATGTTCGTACTGGTGTCGTCGGCGGGTGGCCTCGTGCTGGCCGCCGGACAGGCGAATTACGCTGCGGCGAACGTGTTCCTGGACGCGCTGGCGGTGCATCGCCGCTCCGCTGGTCTGCCTGCGACATCCATCGATTACGGGTTGTGGGCGCGATCGAGCGGGCTGGGCACCGAGCTGTCGGAGGCCGATTTCGAGCGGATGCGCAGACAGGGCTTCCCGGCACTGACCGAGGCCGAGGGGCTGGGCCTGCTGGACGCGGCGCTCGCGACCGACGCCGCTCAGCTGGTGGCGCTGCGGATGGACCCAGCCGTGCTGCGGACCCGCGGCGAGCAGCTCCCCGCGCTGATGCGTCGGATCGTCCCCGCCCCGGTGCGCCGCACCACCGCGACCTCCGGGGCGGCTCGCGCCTTCCTGGATACCCTCGCCGGTTTGTCGGGCGCCCAACGCCGGGCGGCCGTCCTCGATCTGGTTCGGTCGGTCGCCGCCGGTGTGCTCGGGCACGCCTCCGCGGAGGCGGTCGAGCCGCAACGGGCCTTCCAGCAGTTGGGATTCGATTCGCTCGGTGCGGTGGAGTTCCGCAACCGGCTCAATGCGGCGACCGGCCTGAAACTTCCGGCCACCCTGGTCTTCGATTATCCGAACGCGCAGATCGTCGCCGAATTCATCGAATCGGAACTGGGCGGGACGACGACCGCCGTCGAGCCGGTGGTCGACCGGGTTCGGGTGGGTGATGATCCGATCGCGATCGTGGCGATGAGTTGTCGTTATCCGGGTGGGGTGGCCTCGCCGGAGGATCTGTGGCGCTTGGTGTTCGAGGGCGTCGATACCACCGGTGAGTTGCCGGTCGATCGGGGCTGGGATATCGACGCCCTCTACGACCCCGAGCCCGGTAAGGCCGGGAAGTCCTACACCCGCCGTGGCAGCTTCCTGTATTCCGCCGCGGAATTCGATGCCGATTTCTTCGGCATCAGTCCGAACGAGGCGACTCTGATGGATCCGCAGCAGCGTTTGCTGCTGGAGACGTCGTGGGAAGCACTGGAACGCGCGGGGATCGATCCGTCCGTCCTGCGCGGCAGTGCGACCGGGGTGTTCACCGGGGTGATGTACCACGACTACGGCCACGCGAGCGAAAGCGGCAACAGTGCCGGTGGCAGCCTGGTCTCGGGCCGGGTCGCCTACACGCTGGGGCTGGAAGGTCCTGCGGTGTCGGTGGATACGGCGTGTTCGTCGTCGCTGGTCGCACTGCATCTGGCCGCCGGATCGCTGCGGTCGGGGGAATGCGATCTGGCCTTGGCCGGTGGTGTGGCGGTGATGTCGTCGCCGGAGATGTTCATCGAATTCAGCCGGCAGCGCGGGCTGTCCCCGGACGGACGCTGCCGCGCCTTCGCCGATGCGGCCGATGGTGTGGGCTGGTCCGAGGGTGTCGGCGTCCTGGTGCTGGAGCGGCTGTCGGACGCGCGTCGCAACGGCCACGATGTTCTTGCGGTGCTTGCTGGTTCGGCGGTGAATCAGGATGGTGCGTCGAATGGTTTCACGGCACCGAACGGCCCCTCGCAGCGCCGGGTGATTCGGCAGGCGTTGGCCAATGCCGGGATTTCACCGGCCGATGTGGATGCGGTGGAGGCGCACGGTACCGGAACTACCTTGGGTGATCCGATCGAGGCGCAGGCCCTGTTGGCGACCTACGGGCAGGACCGTGACCCGGGTCGTCCGTTGTGGTTGGGTTCGTTGAAGTCGAATATCGGTCACGCTCAGGCCGCGGCGGGTGTGGGTGGTGTGATCAAGATGATCATGGCCATGCGCCACGGCGTGTTGCCGCGCACGCTTCATGTGGATCGTCCGAGTACGAAAGTCGATTGGTCCCAAGGCAATATCGAGTTGCTGACCGAACCGGTCGAGTGGCCGGAGGTGGATCGTCCGCGTCGGGCCGGGGTGTCCTCGTTCGGGATCAGCGGCACCAACGCCCACGTCATCATCGAACAGGCGGATGTCGTGACGGGTGCGGTCGAACCGGTCCGCAGTGCGCCCGCCGGCGGCACAGTGCCATGGGTCGTCACGGCACGCGGTGCCGATGCCCTCGCCGAACAAGCCGACCGGCTGGCGGCCGGTGTCGCCGATCGTGATCCGGTGGATGTCGGTTTCTCGTTGGTGTCGTCGCGGGCGGTGTTCGAGCATCGCGCGGTGGTGCTGGGGGAGCACGGTGGCGATTTGCTGGCGGGTGTGCGGGCATTGGCTGCTGGTGAGTCCGATGCGCGTGTGGTGGCGGGCCGGGTGGTGTCGGGTTCGACGGGTGTGGTGTTTTCCGGTCAGGGCGCGCAGTGGGCCGGGATGGCTGCCGGGTTGCGTGTGTATCCGGTGTTCGCCGAGCAGTTCGATGCGATCGCTGCGGAGTTGGATCCGCTCCTGGGGCAGGGGATTTCGCTGTCGGACGCGTTGTCCGATGAGTCTTTGGTGGATCGGACGGTGTTTGCGCAGGCGGGATTGTTCGCGTTCGAGGTGGCGTTGTTCCGTTTGCTCGAGTCGTGGGGTGTTCGGGTTGATGTGGTGGCGGGTCATTCGATCGGTGAGGTTGCGGCGGCGCATGTGGCTGGTGTGTTGTCGTTGTCGGATGCGTGTGTGTTGGTCGCGGCTCGTGGTCGTTTGATGCAGGCGCTTCCGTCGGGTGGGTCGATGGTTGCGGTCGGTGCCTGCGAGGCAGATGTTCTTGGGTTGCTGGGGGAGGTTGGTGTTTCTGTCGGCCGGGTGTCGATCGCTGCGGTGAATGGTCCGTCGTCGGTGGTGGTTTCGGGTGTTGAGGATGCGGTGGGGGCGGTTGTCGAGGAGTGTGTGGGGCGGGGTTGGCGGACGCGTCGGTTGCGGGTGTCGCATGCGTTTCATTCGGTGTTGATGGAGCCGATGCTGGATGAGTTCGCTTCGGCGATTGCTGGTTTGACGTTCGCTGCGCCGGTGTTGTCGGTGGTGTCGACGGTGTCGGGTGTTCGGGTCGAGCGTGAGATGTGTGATCCGGCGTATTGGGTGGGTCAGGTTCGGGAGGCGGTGCGTTTCGCGGATGCGGTGACGACGATGGCGGAGTTGGGTGTCACCCGGTTCGCCGAAATCGGCCCCGACGCGGTCTTGACCCCGATGGTCACCCAGACACTCGAGGTCCGCGCCGAAACCGCCTCTGCTCCGGCTCCCACCGTCACGGCGCTGGCCCGAAAGCAGCGGGCCGACGCGAGGACGGTGCTGGCCGGGGTAGCCGAATTGTTCGTCGCCGGTACCGAGGTCGATTGGGCGGCACTGTATTCCGATACCGGAGCCCGCCGCATCGACTTGCCCACCTACGCCTTCCAGCGCCGGCGCTACTGGCTGGAGGCGACACCGTCGACCGGCGGTGACCTCCGGGCGAGCGGTCTGGCGGCCACCGGGCACCCGCTGGTCACGGCGGTGGTATCCCAACCGGACACCGCCACGCTGACTCTCACCGGCCGCCTGTCGGTGCAGTCGCAGCCGTGGCTGGCCGATCACCGGGTACTCGGCGCCGTGGTGTTCCCCGGCACCGGCTTCGTCGACGTGGCGTTGCACGCCGGGGAGCGAGTCGGCTGTCCGAATCTCGACGAGCTGGTGCTGCAGGCCCCGCTGGTCCTGCCGGAAACCGGCGGCGTCGCGCTCCGCGTGGTCGTCGGTGATCAGGACGAGACGGGCCGCCGATCGGTTCGAATCTTCTCCTGCCCCGACCACGAGGTCGATGCCACGCCGTGGACGCTGCACGCCGAAGGTGTGCTGACCGCGGAGGCGGTCGCCGATGTCGCTCCGCTGCCGTGGCCGCCTGCGGGTGCGTCCACCATCGACATCGAGGGCGTATACGACGAATTGCAGGACCTCGGTTACGGCTACGGCCCGGTGTTCCAGGGCTTGCGCGCGGCCTGGCGACGCGGCGACGAATTGTTCGCCGAGGTCGCACTTCCCGACTCGACGGACACCGACGGCTTCGGCATCCATCCGGCGCTGTTCGACGCCGCGCTGCATATCGGGATCGTCCACACCCTGCGCGCCGGCGAACTCGGCAACTCCCCGGCGCTGCCGTTCACGTGGAACCGGGTGGCGCTGGGTTCGGCGACCGCCAGGGTGGCGCGGGTTCGGATCGAACCGACCGACGGCGGCCTCGGCGTGCGGATCGCCGATGAGCACGGGCAGCCGATGCTGTCGGTCGCCGCCCTCGTTTCCCGGCCGGTCTCCACCGAGCGTCTCACGACGAACCCGGTCTCGGACTCGCTGTTCGGCGTGGAGTGGAGCGCCGTGTCCACCCCATCGGCGGCGGCCGATCCGACGCGGGTGGCCGTCGTGGGCCCACCCGGGTCCGGCGACGCGCCGGGCCATCCCGATCTCGAGGCGTTGATCGCCGATCTGGACGCGACACCGGATGCGATCGTTCCCGAAGTCGTCCTGTACGCATGCCCGGAACCCGCGGCCGCGCCGCCGGATGCCGCACGGGAGGCCGTCACCGAGGTTCTCGCGACCGTGCAGCGGTGGCTGCGCGAACCGCGTTTCGCCGGCTCCCGGCTGATCGTGGTGACGAGACAGGCTGTCCGCGTAGGTGTTTCGGACCCGGTGCATCTGGCACACGCGCCCGTGTGGGGTCTGGTGCGTGCCGCGCAGGCCGAACAACCCGGCCGCTTCCAGCTGCTGGATGCGGGGCCGGACCTCGACCTCGCCGTGGTGGCCGCATCGGTTTCGGGCCATACCGAACCCGAGATGGCGCAGCGAGGTGCGGAGGTGCTGGTGCCCCGCTTGCGCCGCCACAGCGCCGGCACCGCCGTGCGTGAGCTCGGCTCGGGGACCGTGTTGATCACCGGTGGAACGGGTGGTCTCGGTGCGTTGTTCGCGCGGCATCTGGTCGCGAATCATGGTGTGCGCCATTTGATTTTGACCTCCCGCCGGGGGCCGGACGCACCCGGCGCCGACCAGCTGCGTGCCGAGCTGACCGGACTCGGCGCCCAGGTGCGCATCGTGGCCTGCGACGTATCCGATCGTGCCGCGCTGGCGGCCGTGCTCGACGACATCCCGGCCGCACATCCGCTGGCGGGTGTGGTGCATGCGGCCGGGACCGCGGACAACGGGTTGATCGAATCGCTCAGCGCGGACCGGATCGGTCCGGTCTTCGCGCCGAAGGTCGATGCGGCATGGCATCTGCACGAATTGACCCGTGATCGGTCGTTGTCGCTATTCGTACTGGTGTCGTCGGTAGGTGGTCTCGTGCTGGCCGCCGGACAGGCGAACTACGCCGCGGCGAACGTCTTCCTGGATGCGCTGGCCGCGTACCGCCGAACCGCGGGCCTGCCCGCCACCTCGATCGATTACGGATTGTGGACCGCGACCACCGGACTGGGCTCGATGCTGTCGGAAACCGACGTCGAGCGGATCCGTCGGCAGGGCCTGCCACCGCTGTCCGAGGCCGAGGGCCTGGCACTGTTCGATCTGGCGATTGCCACCGAATCCGCGCAGCTCGTCGCGTTGCGGGTCGATCCGGTTGCCCTGCGCGATCGGGGTGACCAGCTTCCGGCGCTGCTGCGCGCGATCGCTCCGGCACCGGCGCGGCGACGGACCCGGACGCCGAGTTCGGAACGGACGCTGGCAAGCAGGCTGGCCGGCCTGGCGGAGCCGGACCGGCACACCGCGATACTCGACCTCGTCCGATCGGTGGCCGCCGGAGTACTCGGGCACGAGTCCGTGGCCGCGATCGAGCCACAGCGGGCGTTTCAGCAGTTGGGATTCGATTCGCTCGGTGCGGTGGAGTTCCGCAACCGGCTCAATGCGGCGACCGGTCTGAAACTTCCGGCCACGCTGATCTTCGATTATCCGAATGCGCAGATCGTCGCCGAATTCATCGGCTCGGAGCTCGCCGGTGCGGTGGCGGCCGACGAGCAGCCGGCCGCCACCGTTCGGGTGGATGACGATCCGATCGCGATCGTGGCGATGAGTTGTCGTTATCCGGGCGGGGTGGCCTCGCCGGAGGATTTGTGGCGGTTGGTGTTCGAGGGCATCGAAACCACCGGTGAGATGCCGGTCGATCGGGGCTGGGATATCGACGGAATCTACGACCCCGAGCCCGGTAAGCCGGGTAAGACCTATGCCCGGACCGGTGGATTCCTGTATTCCGCCGCGGAATTCGATGCCGATTTCTTCGGCATCAGTCCGAACGAGGCGACTCTGATGGATCCGCAGCAGCGGTTGCTGCTGGAGACATCGTGGGAGGCACTGGAACGTGCCGGTGTCGATCCGGCCGTCCTGCGCGGCACCGCGACCGGGGTGTTCACCGGTGTGATGTACCACGACTACGCACAGGGGACCGGCAAGGCGGGCAGCGCCGGCGGCAGTATGGTTTCCGGCCGGATCGCCTACACGCTGGGGCTGGAAGGTCCTGCGGTGTCGGTGGATACGGCGTGTTCGTCGTCGCTGGTGGCCATGCATCTGGCCGCGCAGTCGCTGCGATCCGGCGAATGCGATCTGGCCTTGGCCGGCGGCGTGGCGGTGATGTCCACCCCGGATATGTTCCTCGAATTCGGCCGCCAGCGCGGGCTCTCCCCGGACGGGCGGTGTAAGTCGTTCGCCGATGCGGCCGACGGCGTCGGTTGGTCCGAAGGCGCGGGAATGTTGGTGTTGGAGCGGTTGTCGGACGCGCGTCGCAACGGCCACGATGTTCTTGCGGTGCTTGCTGGTTCGGCAGTGAATCAGGATGGTGCGTCGAACGGTTTCACGGCGCCGAACGGCCCCTCGCAGCGCCGGGTGATTCGGCAGGCGTTGGCCAACGCCGGGATTTCACCGGCCGATGTCGATGCGGTGGAGGCGCACGGCACCGGCACCACCTTGGGTGATCCGATCGAAGCGCAGGCGTTGCTGGCCACTTATGGGCAGGACCGTGACCCGGGTCGGCCGTTGTGGTTGGGGTCGTTGAAGTCGAATATCGGTCATGCTCAGGCTGCGGCGGGTGTGGGTGGTGTGATCAAGATGGTCATGGCCATGCGCCACGGTGTCTTGCCGCGCACGCTTCATGTGGATCGTCCGAGTACGAAAGTCGATTGGTCCCAGGGCAATATCGAGTTGCTGACCGAACCGGTCGAATGGCCGGAAACCAACCGTCCACGTCGGGCCGGCATTTCGTCCTTCGGCCTCAGCGGTACCAATGCCCACGTCATCGTCGAACAGCCGCCGGCTTCGGGGCCGGCATCCGCACCGGTGGACAAGACGGTTCCCGCCGGAGGGCTACTGCCGTGGGTGACTTCGGGCCGCACCGCCGAGGCCCTCACCGAGCAGGCCCGGCGTCTGGCCGCGCATATCGGCCATCACCACCCCGTCGACATCGGTTTCTCGTTGGCGTCGTCGCGGGCGGTCTTCGAGCATCGCGCGGTCGTGCTGGCGTCGACGCTCGACGGGCTGCTTGCGGGTACGCAGGCGTTGGGGCGTGGTGAGTCCGATGCGCGTGTGGTGGCGGGCCGGGTGGTGTCGGGTTCGACGGGTGTGGTGTTTTCCGGTCAGGGTGCGCAGTGGGCCGGGATGGCTGCCGGGTTGCGTGTGTATCCGGTGTTCGCCGAGCAGTTCGATGCGATCGTCGCGGAGCTGGATCCGCTTCTGGGGCAGTCTGTTTCGCTCGCGGAGGCGTTGGGGTCCGAGTCTTTGGTGGATCGGACGGTGTTTGCGCAGGCGGGTTTGTTCGCGTTCGAGGTGGCGTTGTTCCGTTTGCTCGAGTCGTGGGGGATGCGTCCGGATGTGGTGGCGGGTCATTCGATCGGTGAGGTCGCGGCGGCGCATGTGGCTGGTGTGTTGTCGTTGTCGGATGCGTGTGTGTTGGTCGCGGCTCGTGGTCGTTTGATGCAGGCGCTTCCGTCGGGTGGGTCGATGGTTGCTGTGGGTGCGTCGGAGTCGGATGTTCTTGGGTTGCTGGGCGAGGTTGGTGTTTCTGCCGGCCGGGTGTCGGTCGCGGCGGTGAATGGTCCGTCGTCGGTGGTGGTTTCGGGTGTCGAGGATGCGGTGGGCGCCGTTGTCGAGGAGTGTGTGGCGCGGGGTTGGCGGACGCGTCGGTTGCGGGTGTCGCATGCGTTCCATTCGGTGTTGATGGAGCCGATGCTGGACGAGTTCGCTTCGGCGATAGCCGGTTTGGCGTTCGATTCTCCGGCGTTGTCGGTGGTGTCGACGGTAACCGGCGCTCCGGTCGAGCGTGAGATGTCGGATCCGGCGTATTGGGTGGGTCAGGTTCGGGACGCGGTGCGTTTCGCGGATGCGGTGACGACGATGGCGGAGTTGGGTGTCACCCGGTTCGCCGAGATCGGGCCGGATGCGGTCCTGACTCCGATGATCACCCAGACACTCGAAGACAGCACGGCAACGTCGCCCGCTCCATCTCCCACGGTGGTGCCATTGGCGCGTCGCCTTCAGGCCGACCCGGCCACCCTGTCGGCGGGCGTGGCCCGATTGTTCGTCGCCGGTACCGAGGTGGACTGGGCTCGCTGCTACGCCGGCACCGGTGCGCGCCGAATCGACCTGCCCACCTATGCTTTCCAGCGCCGTCGCTATTGGCTGGCCGACTCCTCGGCAGTGGGCAGCGGGGGCGCCCGGGCGATGGGCCTGGACGCCACCGGCCACCCCGTGCTCTCGGCGGTGGTGTCGCAACCAGATTCGGAGGAGGTCGCGCTCGCCGGCCGGCTGTCGCTGCAGACGCATCCCTGGCTGGCCGATCATGCGGTGCTGGACACCGTGCTGTTCCCCGGTGCCGGCATTGTCGAACTCGCCCTCGCCGCGGGTGAGCGGGTCGGCTGCGCGACCCTCGAGGAACTTGTTCTGCGGGCGCCCCTGCCGCTGCCGGACACCTCCGGCCTCGCGGTGCGTGTGGTGGTCGGCGCCGCGGACGAGACCGGCCGACGTCCGGTGCGGCTCTATTCCCGCCTGGACGATGAGGCCGAGCCGGCGCCGTCGTGGACGGTGCACGCCGAAGGCGCGCTCGTACCGGGGAATCCGGATGTGCCCGGCGATCCGGTGCAGTGGCCGCCGGCCGACGCGGCCGCCGTGGATATCGACGGCGTGTACGCCGCGCTCGATGCGCAGGGCTATCACTACGGTCCGGCATTCCGAGCCCTGCAGGCGGTCCGGCGCGCGCCGGACGGGACGCTCTACGCCGAGGTCGAACTGCCCGAATCGGCCCGCGCCGACGCGACGCGGTTCGGCATCCACCCGGCACTGCTGGACGCGGCCCTGCACGCGCTGCGCGTCGCCGACGAAGGGGCGGAGACCGCCGGCCCGGCACTGCCGTTCGAATGGTCGGGAGTGACGGTGCACGCCGCCGGCGCCGATGCCGTGCGGGTTCGGCTCACCCGAGTCGGCGAACGAGATGTGGCCCTGGACCTGGTGGATGCGACCGGAGCGCCGGTGGCGACGGTTCGGCGCCTGGCTTCCCGTCTCTTCGATGCCGGGCAACTGGCCGGGGGTGTCGCCGCCGTGCGGCATGCCCTGTTCCGGACCGACTGGACGCCGATCCCGGTGAGCGCGACCGACGTCGCGGTGGCGACGTGGCCGGACCTCGGTGACCGGGTCCCGCCGGCAGTGGTGTTCGACTGCCCCTCCGGCAACGACCCGGCCGCCGTGCACGCGGCCACGGCCGAGGCTCTCGCGGTCCTGCAATCCTGGACGGCGAGTGACCGGTTCGCCGACTCCGTGCTGGTGATCCGGACCGGCGGCGCGGTATCGGTGGCGGGCGAGCCCGTCACGAACCTCGCGGCCGCGGCCGTGGGTGGTCTGGTGCGGTCCGTGCAGGCCGAACACCCCGGCCGTGTCGTACTCGTCGACACCGACTCCGCACTCGACGGCCTGCTCGGTGGCATTCTCGCAGCGGCCGAACCGCAAGTGGCCGTGCGCAACCGGAACGTGTACGGCGCGCGGCTGGTACGGGCGGTGCCCGCGGCAGCCGACGGACCTCGCTTCGATCCGGACGAGACGGTACTGATCACCGGTGCGGGCGGACTGCTGGCCGGGTTGCTCACTCGGCATCTGGTCGCCACCCGCGGCGCCCGGCGCCTGCTGTTGGTCAGCCGCCGCGGCGAATCCGCGCCCGGCGCCGCGGAATTGGCTGCGGAGCTGGCCGAACTCGGCGTCGTCGTGGAATTCGCCGCCTGCGACGTCGCCGATCGCGGCGCGCTCGCCGCGGTGCTGGCCCGCATCCCCGCCGACCATCCGCTGACCGGGGTGTACCACCTGGCCGGGGTACTCGACGACGGCGCTCTCGCATCCCTGACCCCGGCCCGCATGGAGACGGTGCTCGGACCCAAGGCGGACGCCGCGCTCCATCTCCACGAGTTGACCGCCGACCTGCCGTTGCGTGCGTTCGTCCTGTTCAGTTCGGTGGCAGGTGTTTTCGGCAACCCGGGGCAGGGCAACTACGCCGCGGCCAACGCCTGCCTCGACGCATTGGCCACGCACCGCACCGCATCCGGTCTGCCCGGCACATCCCTGGTGTGGGGCCTGTGGGACGGCGGCATGGCCGAGGGACTCGGCGACGCCGACCGGCGGCGCATGTCGCGCTCGGGCATCCTGCCGCTCGCGGCGGAACAGGGACTGGCCCTGTTCGATGCCGCGATGAGCGTCGACGCACCGGCGCCGGTGCTCGCGCGCCTCGACATCGAGGGCATCCGGTCGGCGGAAACGGCTGTGCCGGTGCTGCTTTCGAGTCTCGTCCCCGCTCGTCGCACCGCGGCCTCCGGCGCCTTCACGGCGCTGCGTGCCCGGTTGTCGAGCACCCCCGACACTGAGCGATTCGATGTCCTCGCGGAGATCGTGCGGGCCCAGATCGCCGCGACTCTCGGCCACCAGGATCCGAATGCGATCGCGGCCGACCGCGCGTTCAACGAGCTGGGCTTCGATTCGATCACCGCGGTCGAGTTCCGCAACGCCCTCAAAGCCGTGACGGGATTGCAGCTGCCCGCCACCCTGGTATTCGACTACCCGACCCCGGCGGCCCTGGCCGGATATCTGGCCGACGAGCTCACCGGCGGCCGTCGGGACACCGAGGCCACCGCCACCCGGGCGGTCGACGACGATCCGATCGCCGTGGTCGGAATGGCGTGCCGCTACCCCGGCGGGATCACCTCTCCCGAGGAACTGTGGGATCTGGTGCGCACCGGCAGGGACGCGATCACGCCGCTGCCGGACGATCGTGGCTGGGATATCGACGGCATCTACGATCCCGAGCCCGGTCGCCCGGGCAAGTCCTACACCCGGGAAGGCGGATTCCTGCACAGCGCAGCCGAATTCGATCCGGACTTCTTCGGTATCGGTCCGAACGAGGCCACGATGATGGATCCGCAGCAGCGCCAGCTGCTGGAAACGACGTGGGAGGCGTTGGAACGCGCCGGTGTCGACCCGACGGTGCTGCGCGGCAGCGCGACCGGCGTGTTCGCGGGCGTGATGTACCACGACTACGCCCAGGGCAGCGGAAACAGCGCGGCCGGCAGCCTCGTCTCCGGCCGGATCGCCTACACGCTGGGGCTGGAAGGTCCCGCGGTGTCGGTGGATACGGCGTGTTCGTCGTCGCTGGTGGCCATGCATCTGGCCGCGCAGTCGCTGCGATCCGGCGAATGCGATCTGGCATTGGCGGGCGGTGTGACGGTGATGGCGACACCGGAGACCTTCGTGGAGTTCAGCCGCCAGCGCGGACTGTCACCGGACGGGCGGTGCAAGTCGTTCGCCGATGCGGCCGACGGCGTCGGGTGGTCCGAAGGCGCGGGAATGTTGGTGTTGGAGCGGTTGTCGGACGCCCAGCGTAACGGGCATCGGATTCTTGCGGTGCTTGCTGGTTCGGCGGTGAATCAGGATGGTGCGTCGAATGGTTTGACGGCGCCGAACGGCCCCTCGCAGCGTCGGGTGATTCGGCAGGCGTTGGCCAATGCCGGGATTTCACCGGCCGATGTGGATGTGGTGGAGGCGCACGGTACCGGTACTACCTTGGGTGATCCGATCGAGGCGCAGGCCCTGTTGGCGACCTATGGGCAGGATCGTGACCCGGGTCGTCCGTTGTGGTTGGGTTCGTTGAAGTCGAATATCGGTCATGCTCAGGCTGCGGCGGGTGTGGGTGGTGTGATCAAGATGATCATGGCCATGCGCCACGGCGTGTTGCCGCGGACCTTGCATGTCGACGCGCCCAGCACCAAGGTCGACTGGTCCGAGGGACATGTACGCCTGCTGACCGAACCGGTGCCGTGGCCGGCGACGGACCGGCCGCGCCGTGCCGGGGTGTCGTCCTTCGGGATCAGCGGCACCAACGCCCATCTCATCGTCGAACAGGCCCCGGCCGAGGACGTCGCGTCCGTGACCGAGGTCGTCCCGGCCGTGCTGCCGTGGGTGGTGTCGGCACGAGGAGACGAGGCGCTGGCAGGGCAGGCCGCCCGGCTCGCCGCGCATGTGGAGCGGCACGACCCGGATCCGGTGGATGTCGGTTTCTCGTTGGTGTCGTCGCGGGCGGTGTTCGAGCATCGCGCGGTCGTGCTGGGGGAGCACGGTGGCGAGTTGCTGGGGGGTGTGCGGGCATTGGCGGCTGGTGAGTCCGATGCGCGTGTGGTGACGGGCCGGGTGGTGTCGGGTTCGACGGGTGTGGTGTTTTCCGGTCAGGGTGCGCAGTGGGCGGGTATGGCGTCGGGTTTGCGCGCGGCGTATCCGGTGTTCGCCGAGCATTTCGATGTGATTGTGGCGGAGTTGGATCCGCTGCTGGGGCAGTCTGTTTCGTTGCTGGAGGCGTTGGGGTCCGAGGATTTTGTGGATCGGACGGTGTTTGCGCAGGCGGGTTTGTTCGCGTTCGAGGTGGCGTTGTTCCGTTTGCTCGAGTCGTGGGGGATGCGTCCGGATGTGGTGGCGGGTCATTCGATCGGTGAGGTCGCGGCGGCGCATGTGGCTGGTGTGTTGTCGTTGTCGGATGCGTGTGTGTTGGTCGCGGCTCGTGGTCGTTTGATGCAGGCGCTTCCGTCGGGTAGGTCGATGGTTGCTGTGGGTGCGTCGGAGTCGGATGTTCTTGGGTTGCTGGGCGAGGTTGGTGTTTCTGCCGGCCGGGTGTCGGTCGCGGCGGTGAATGGTCCGTCGTCGGTGGTGGTTTCGGGTGTCGAGGATGCGGTGGGCGCCGTTGTCGAGGAGTGTGTGGCGCGGGGTTGGCGGACGCGTCGGTTGCGGGTGTCGCATGCGTTCCATTCGGTGTTGATGGAGCCGATGCTGGACGAGTTCGCTTCGGCGATAGCCGGTTTGGCGTTCGATTCTCCGGCGTTGTCGGTGGTGTCGACGGTAACCGGCGCTCCGGTCGAGCGTGAGATGTCGGATCCGGCGTATTGGGTGGGTCAGGTTCGGGACGCGGTGCGTTTCGCGGATGCGGTGACGACGATGGCGGAGTTGGGTGTCACCCGGTTCGCCGAAATCGGGCCCGACGCGGTACTGACCCCCATGGTCGCTCAAACCGTCGAGGCGGCAACCACGATCGCCCTCGGCAGACGCCACCACACCACACCGGCGGCCCTGCTGACCGGACTCGCCGGCCTGTACGTGTCGGGCGCGACGGTGGATTGGGCGAGCTACTACGCCGGTACCGGTGCCACTCGGATCGATCTGCCGACCTACAGCTTCCAGCACCGTCGCTTCTGGGCCACCGGACCGTTGCGTACCGGAGAGCCGTCGGCGCTCGGTTTGCGATCCACCGAACACCCGATGCTGGGTGCGCTGGTCGCGCAGCCGGAGGGTGGCGGCGTCCGGCTCACCGGCCGACTGTCCACGGTGACCCATCCGTGGTTGGCCGATCACGACGTGCTCGGTGCGGTGCTGTTGCCCGGCACCGGATTCGTCGAGCTGGCGATTCACGCCGGAGATCAGGTCGGCTGCCCGGAGCTGGCAGACCTGACGTTGCGGGAACCGTTGGTGTTCCGCGGAAACGGCGGCGTACAGCTTCAGGTGGTCGTCGGCGACAACGACGACACCGGCAGCCGGCGGATCGACATCTACGCCCGCCCGGACGAGGACGATCCGACCGCCCCGTGGACGCATCACGCGCAGGGACGGGCGCGCCCCGGTGGGGAGATCGCAGCGGCGGCGAATCCGGCCGACTTCCTCGAGTGGCCACCGGCCGGCGCCACCGCGATCCCGCTCGGCGGTGCCTACGAGGAACTCGCCGATCGGGGGTACAACTACGGTCCCGCGTTCCGTGGGCTGACGGCGGTGTGGCGTCGCGGCGAGGAACTCTTCGCCGAGGTCACGCTGCCCGAACAGACCCCCGCGCGCGGCTACGGCATCCATCCGGCCCTGCTCGACGCGGCCATGCACGCTCTCACCGTCGGCCTACGGCATGACGAGACACAGCGGCAGACCATGGTCCCGTTCACATGGTCGTCGGTCCGGCTGCACGCCGACGGCGTGCGCCGGGCGCGGGTGCGGCTGGCCGGCCTCGACGATGGGACGATCACCATCGATATGGCCGATTCCGCTGGGGCGCCGGTTCTTTCGGTGCGGTCACTGGCGTTGCGCCCGCTGTCGACGGTTCCGTCCGAACCCTCGCACGACGGGCTGTACGAACTCGCCTGGCGGAGCGGCCCGGAGCTCCGGGGCTCGGCGGAAATCAGCTGGGCGGAATGGGGTTCGCCCGAGCCGGCCGCGGTTGTCGTCCTACGGCCCACGGCCGACGAGGACGCGGTGCCGAGCCGGATGCGTTCGGTCCTGCACGCCACGCTCGGCGTCGTTCAGCAGTTCCTGAGCGAGCAACGATATGCGGCAAGCACTCTCGCGGTGATCATCGACTCCGGCGGTGATCCGGCCGTAGCCGCGGTGCGCGGACTGGTGCGCGCCGCGCAAGCGGAGAACCCGGGCCGCATCGTGCTCATCGACGCGCCCCGGCAGCTCCCCACCCGGCAACTCGTGGCGGCCGCCGCGACCGGTGAGCCGGAACTGGCCGTCGCCGCGGACGGGACGCGGGTGCCGCGGCTCGTTCGTGCGACGAGCCCCGGTGCGCCGCGCCCCACACCCTGGCGTTCCGATCGAACCGTGCTGATCACCGGTGGTACCGGCGGAATCGGCCGCCACATCGCCCGACATCTGGTGGTCGAGCACGGAGTGCGGCATCTGCTGCTGGTCGGTCGCCGCGGGGCGGCCGCGTCCGCGGACCTCGTCGACGAGCTCGGCGCGCTCGGGGCCGAGGTCGTCGTCTCCGTCTGCGATGTCACCGACCGGGCGGCGCTGCGCGACGTGCTCGCCTCGATACCCGCCGAACATCCCCTCGGCGCGATCGTGCACGCCGCCGGAGTCGCCGACAACGGTCTGATCGACACCCTGACGCCGAACCGGATCGACCGCTGTCTGGCCGCGAAAGCCGATGCGGCCTGGCACCTGCACGAGCTCACCCGCGATGCCGATCTGTCGGCTTTCGTCCTGATCTCGTCGGTGGCGGGTTGGCTGCTGCCCGCGGGTCAGGGTGGGTACGCGGCGGCGAACGTCTTCCTCGACGCGCTCGCGACCCACCGGCAGGCCGAAGGTCTGCCGGCCACCTCGCTCGCCTACGGCATGTGGGATATCGATACCGGACTGTCGCAGTGGCTCGGGACGACCGATCGGCAGCGGATGCGCCGCCAAGGGTTCTCGCCGCTGACGGCCGAGACCGCGCTCGAATTATTCGATGCGGCAGTGGATTCCGGGCGTCCGGTGCAGGTGCCGGTCGGCATCGACCGGGCCGTCCTGCGCACCCGGGATTCCGTCCCGGCGCTCCTCGCCGAGCTGGCGACGACCACCGGACGCCGGCCGAGCGGTGCCCCGGCGGATCCGGGAGCGGTGCGGCGCCATCTCGCGCGGTTGCCGGAACCGGAGAGGGAACAGTGGTTGCTGACCCACATCCTCGAGAACGCGGCCCGGCTGCTCGGCCACGAAGGCGTGGCGGCGCTCGACCCCGAGCGGGATTTCCTCGAATCGGGATTCGACTCGCTGGCCGCCATGGAATTGCGTAGCGCCCTCAACGCGTCGACCGGCCTCTCGCTGTCGACGGCGGCGATTTTCGACCACAAGACACCGGCCGCACTGGCCCGGTACCTGCGGGCGGAGCTCGGCGCCACACCGTCGCGGACTGACGAGACCCGCCGCGAGGACGAAGCCCGCCGGGACGATTCCCTGTACGGAATGTTCCGGACGGCGGTGATCGACGGCCGGGCCGGGAAGGGCTTCGCCCTGCTGCGGGCCGCGGCGGAACTGCGGGAGGAATTCACCCCCGCGGACCGGCCCGATCGGTTGCCGGTGCCGACCCGGCTCGCGACCGGCTCGGCCCTGCCTCGGATCATCTGCCTGGCGCCGCCCTTGGCCACGGGCGGTCCGCAGCAATACGCGCGGATCGCCGCGCAACTGCGCACCGGGCGCGATGTCCTGGCCTTGCCGCTGATCGGCTTCGACGCGGGGGAACCCCTGCCGACGACGCCGGCCGCCGCACTCGAGGCGACGGCGGGCAGCGTGCTCGCGGCCGCGCAGGGCGAACCGTTCGTGCTGGTCGGTCACTCCTCGGGCGGCCTGCTGGCCTACCTGGTCACCGAGCACCTGGAGGCGGCGGGTGGTCCGGCACCGGCCGGCGTGGTCATGGTGGACACCTACCCGGCACACGCGGGCGGAGAATGGCTGCTGCGCGAGATGGCCGAACACATGGTGGCCGACGAGGCGACCTACGGTCGTTTCGACCAGGCGCGGCTCACCGCCATGGGCCGGTACGTGCAGTTGCTGCACGAGCAGGTTCCGGGCTCCGTTCGCACGCCGACCCTGTTCCTCCAGTGCGCGCAATCGTTCCTGGCCGGCTCGGCGGAACGGGCGAACTGGCAGACACAGCCCTGGGACCCGACGCATTCCGTCGTGTCGATCGAGGCCGATCACTTCACGATCCTCGAGGACGGTTCCGCGGCGGTGGCGGCGGCGATCGAGGACTGGCTCGCGCGGTGACGGCACCGGCCGGGTGGCGATTCGGCCACCCGGCCGGGTCGCCTACCC
This sequence comes from Nocardia veterana NBRC 100344, assembly GCF_000308855.1. GTDB lineage: Bacteria > Actinomycetota > Actinomycetes > Mycobacteriales > Mycobacteriaceae > Nocardia > Nocardia veterana. Next base: position 60,754 of record NZ_BAGM01000035.1, read on the forward strand.
GGTCAGGGCGCGAGCGGTGTGTTCGCGAATCAGCTGCGCGACCGCGTCGCCGTTCGCATCGAGGAAGAAGTGGCCGCCCGGAAACTGGCGGGTGGCGAAAGGTCCGGAGGTGTGCGCGCGCCACGCCTCGAGGTCGGCGAGCGTGGCATCGGAGTCGCGGTCGCCGGCGAGGGCGACGATGGGGCACTCCACCGCCGCATCCGGTGCGCAGGCGTAGGTCTCGATGGCTCGATAGTCGTTGCGGGTGACCGTCAGAATCATCTCGTGCATTTCCGGATCGGCGAGCAGGGCCGCCGGTGTGCCGCCGTAGCTCAGCAGGTGATCGCCGAGTTCCCGATCGCTCAGGGTGTGCATCTGTTCCGTGCGCAGCACCGACGGGGCGCGGCGGCCCGAGGCGAACAGCACCGTTGCCCGTGCTCCGGACTCCCGCTCGAGCCGCCGGCAGGTTTCGAAGGCCACTGCCGATCCCATGCTGTGCCCGAACAGGGAGAAGCGCTCGATACTCGCGATCGTCTCCAGCAACTCGGGCAGCAGCCCGTCGACGAGCTCCGCGACGTTGTCGATCAGTGGTTCGCGGCGGCGGTCCTGTCGACCGGGGTACTGCACCGCGAGGACGTCGAAATCCGCTTCCAGCCGCTTGGCCAACGGCCCGTAGGACAGGGCCGAGCCGCCGGCGTGGGGAAAGCACACCACCGTGTGCGATCGGTTTTCCGGAGCGGAGGACAAACGACGCAACCAGCTAGCACCCACGGGTGCAGACCCTACACGGCGCGAGCCGGGTCACCGGGCGGCGTCCGGCCCAGTCGCCCGATCGTCGGCGGGCCCGGACGAGGATCGGGCAGGGCGGCCGGTGGTCAGGCCTCCGCGGCATCGGTGATCAGCCCGGCGAGCAGAGCGCGGGCCAGTTCCGCCGCCTGCGTGCGCCCCTGCGCCGGATCGCCGGATTCCGCGATGGTCAGCGACATTTCGGTGAGGGCGCCGTAGCAGGCCCCGGCGAGCAGTTCGGGCTGGTGCGGCGGGATACGGTGCGCATCGAGTTACCGGCGGACGCCCTCGACGACCAGGCCGCCGAGGTGTCGCTGGTCGATCTCGCGCCAGCGCCGCCAACCCAGGGCGATCGGGCCCTGGAGCAGCACGATGTGGCGGTACGCGGGAACGTGTCACCGGCCATTTTCTGTCGCACAACGAGCAGGACATTCGCCTCTGGCCCGGCGGCCGGTCCGATGATGGGATTCGCCTGTTGGTGTGGTGATCAATCAGGACGGCTGGCTATGAAGATTCATGATTGCTGTTCAACTGCAGACGGTCTCGTCGTAGGGGTGCAGCGCCACGAGGCTGTTTCGCAGCATTGTGCGCAGCGTGCGGTCGAGGCGGTGTCGGGTGTGCTGGGTCGATACCGGTTCGGTGGATCTCTACGTTTGCGGTTGCAGCGAATCATGTTTGCCGACGACGGGATCGTGGCCCAATTGAACTATCGGTCTCCGCGTGTCACAGTTCGAATCCAGGTTCCGATCGTTGCCGAGGACGGCATCGAAGCTATTGCCGACCGTCTCGATTGCCATATACGGCGCCAGTTGACAGGAAGGCCGCTTCGTTCCTGGCCCGATCCCCAGCGCCCGGTGGTGGGGTTCGTGTCGGAGTGCCGGCCGATCACCCGGCGTAAGAGGTTTCACCTCATGGTTCTAGAGCCGCATATTGCGGCGGCGGTAATGGATACGTTCGATTTCGACGCCCATCTGTTCATCGATGCAGAGACCGGGCAGGACGCAGTAGTCTACTGGGCGGGTCCGTTAGGTGTCAGACTTGCTCGGCAGTCGAAAATGGCGCCGCTGTCGACCGCGGGGATGATGACCGTCAACCCCATTCCTACTTTGTGTCTGTCCGAGCAGGCCGCAATTCAGCGGGTGTGCATGTACGGGCTGCCGTTTCTGTTCTTCACCGATGTGCGCGATGGCCGGGGACGGCTGCTGTATCGCCGATACGCCGGTGACTTGGGGTTGGTGCAGGGGCGTGCGACAGCGCCGGGCCGGTAGTCGGGATGCGGGATTTGCTTGTGGCGCAGGGACATCCGGCCCTATTTGCCGCGAAGTAGCCATGATTTTCTGAGGCTCCTGCCGGTAGTGCAGCAAATCCGTCGGACCGATGAAGAAACTGGATCGAAGCTATGTTCATCAGCTCTGCGCGAGAATTTCACCGGCGTAAAAAATCGCATTCGACAACGGACGCTGCAACTTTCGCTGACTCCGATTCCTTGCCGGTAGTGGTGGCGGTGGATGGTTCCGAGAGTTCGTTTCGTGCGACGGTATGGGCTGCTGCCGAGGCGATTCTGCAACGTGCCCCGCTGCATATCATTGCCTTCCGCCTGTTTTCCGGAGGTAGGTGCGATTCGACCTGGAATGATGTCGGGCCGATCCTCGAGGCGGCAGTCCGTGCAGCTCGCGCGGTCATGGCCGGTCGCGGTCTTCTGGTCACCAGTCAGTCTGCGACACCGCCGATCCTTCCGGTTCTCGTCGCCGCGTCACGGTCGGCGCGCATGCTGGTCGTCGGCGGCTCGATGGAGGGCGTCAACCGCGCCTCGGTCGGTTCGGTGGGCACTATGTTGGCCCGGCATGCTCGGTGCTCCGTGGCTGTCGTGCCCTCGGAGTTCGACCGGGCACCGTGCGATCGGCCGGTGCTGGTCGGGATCGACGGAACCGAGTGTAGCCTTCCCGGGCTCGCCGCTGCCTTCGACGCCGCATCGCGCCGCCGCGTTGAACTGATTGCTTTGGACGCATGGTGCGATGGCAACGAGCTGTCGTTGCCGGGTGCCTGCGGTTCCGGGGGACGGGGTGCGGCGACCGCTCCCGCTGTATGCCTGGCTGACTGGGCGGAACGCTACCCGGATGTGCGGGTGCGCCGAGATCTGTTGTGTGGCAATGCGGCTCGCTCGTTACAGCGACATTCGGATTTGCCTCAGCTGTTGGTAATCGGGCACCTCGGAAGTGTTCACGCGCTGTCCGAAGCCACCATCTCGGCATTGCTGGACGTGGTCCGATGTCCATTGCTGGTAGCCCGCCCGCGGTGATCGCCGCGCTGACCATTCAGGGGACGAGAAATGAACTATCGATGGGCGCAGGATGCGGCATGCAGGATGATTCATCCTGAAGTGTTCTTTCCATGTCGTGATTCGCGGGCCAGTGTGGTGGCCCAGGCGCGTGCGATATGCGAGCTGTGTCGTGTGCGACGTGAATGTGCGCGTTTCGCACTCGAGCATGCGGTGGTATGCGGGGTTTTCGCCGGGGTAGATCTGGGGGCCGACGGTCCGCCGAAGGAGCGCGCGTTGCAGGAACTGCGCCGGATCGCAAATCTCGGAGAGAGCGAGCAGGCAAAGTGAGGCGTATTCCCGAGATCAGGGCCGTTCGGTGTTCGGGGCGGAACGGCACCCTCTGCGGCGGATTCTGGCAGAACGAGGCCACTGGCGGAGTTTTCTGGCAATTCGGATGGAGTATCCGACATGGGTGCCAGCCTCGTAAGGCGGGACCCGGGCCGGGTGGCCGATTCTCCGGTCTGCTCACCGCACAGGTCCCACCCCAGGTTCCAGACGAATCGAAAGGGCAGCACCGTGACAGACATGATCCAGCGTCAGGTCGGCCGCGATCGTCGCGTCGCCCGCCTCGCCGAGCATTCGCCCCTACGGCAGAGCCGATATCGAGCCTCGGCCGATCGTGGTGCGGTCGATCGGCGCGCCGCCCGGCCGGAGCAATTTGAGGTGTCATCGGAACTTCGTGTCTTCATCGTCGATGACCACGAAGTCGTGCGGCGAGGTGTAGTCAATCTGCTCGGGGACCAGTCCGATATGCGAGTGATCGGCGAGGCTGGGACGGTCCTACAGGCCATGGCCCGCATACCCGTGCAACGCCCTGACGTGGTGGTGATCGATGTCCATCTACCGGACGGTAACGGTATCGATCTGTGCGGTGCTTTGCTGGCGCGGGTGGACGACCTGCGTTGCGCGATCCTTACCGCAACCGCCGATGAAGCCGCGTTATGCGATGCTCTGGACGCCGGCGCCAGCGCCTTCATTGTGAAGGATATCGACGGTGGTGAGTTGGTGCGGGCGATCCGCGAAGTGGGAGCCGGCGGATCGGTGTTCGATGCGCGCGTGGCAGCCGCTAGGGACCGACGGCTGCACCGGAATGCTGATCTGGGCGAGCGGGATGAGCAGCTGCTCGCCATGCTGGCGGCAGGGCTTACCAACAAGGAAATCGCCGAGCGGATGTATATCGCCGAGAAGACGGTGCGCAATCACCTGACCGGGCTGTTCGCCAGGCTCGGTGTGCAGACGCGGACGCAGGCCGCCGTGCTCGCTGTCAATATGTACAGCCAGCTTCCGACCAATCTGGATTGAGCTCCGCGCGCCGTCCATCGCCGCTTCTCCGCGGCATCGGAGAATGGCCTTCATGGTGGAGACGCCGAATGGACCGACAACATCGGGCCGGACCGGTCCGCAGTTGCCCGCCGACATGCGTTTCACCGAATGGGATCTGCGTCTCGTCAATGCCCTTCAGATCAACCCCCGTGCGCCTTGGTCTCGGGTCGGCCCCATCCTCGGCGTGGACTCGGCGACAGCGGCCCGCCATTGGCAGCGGCTGACGGCCGCAGGCATAGCCTGGACAACCGCGTACGCACCGGAATACGCAGTAATCGGCTGGATTCAACTGCGTTGCAGGCCGGACTCGTTGGTCCGAGTGGCTGAGCTGGTATGCCGGTGTCCGAGTATCTACAGCGTGGAGTGCGTGGGCGGTAGCTTCCAATTCGATCTCACGGTCGCGGTAGCTGATCTGGCGGCGCTCGAAGATTTTGCCGCTCACTGGCTGGGCGCGCTGCCGGGCGTGGAAGCCATGCGAGCGGTGGTGGGATTGGATATGTACGTGGAAGGTGCGGATTGGCGTCCCGAGGCCCTCGATCGAGAGGAACGTTCCGGACTCGCCGATGAGGACGGCCGTGCCGCATTTGTTCGATCGAACCGACGTGAGGTCGACCGTCTGCTGGTGGCGGCCCTTGCCGCGGATGCGCGCGCATCCCTCGCCGAGCTCGCAACCGCCACCGGCTCGAGCCAAACCACGGTGCGCCGCCGTCTCCGAGAACTACTTGTTTCAGGTCGCTTGATCCTGCGTTGTGACTTGGCGCGGCAGATAGCCGGGTGGCCGATCGTAATCGTTTATCGGGCCGCATTGCCTGCTGAGCAACTGCGGAGTCTGGGAGTGACCGTCGCGAGATGGGCAGAAATCAGAATGTGCACCACCACGTTCGGCGGCGACAGCAATCTGATTATCATCGGCTGGTTGCGCACGGCGCATGAGGCGACCGGCCTGGAAACCCGTCTATCGCGTGCGTTCCCTGATTTGCGTGTCGTGGATCGTCAGATCAGCTTTCGGACTGCGAAGCGCATGGGACGCATCCTCGACCGTCACGGAAGAGCGCGGGAGTTCATTCCGATCGAGGTATGGTCGTAACCAGCCGTTTACCGGTCGTCCGCTTCTGAGCGGTGATCCCGATCACGAAAAGTATTTCCGGGACATTTGCCCCTGGGGCCACCTGCGCTGTGGTGATCTCCTGGAACGGAGAGTTTCTTCGTTCGGATGGGGAGCCATGCAACAAGTTGAATCCCGCGCTCGCGGCGATCTCCGTGAAAAGAAGCCGAAATCATGGCGGAAACAGGTTTTCAAGGTTGCACTGATCGGCGGCCTCTTATCGGCCCTGTCGGTGGGAGTGGCGCGCTGCCATATCGACGGCGGTTTGTTGGATCCCAGCTCCACTGCGAGCCGTAGGCAGGCGGAGCAGATCCGTGCGGTGGCGACCAGTGCGAAGGATCACGATTATTTCGAAGCGCACAAAAACGACGTGCATGCCGACGTGATCGCATTCGTGGGCGCTGTCTGTACCGCTACGGAATCGGTTCGAACGGCGGTTCCCGACCGGCCTGATGAGCCTCGAACCGTAGAACGCGCTGTCGAGGAGACGAAGTCGGACCTGCGGACGCTCGCCGACGCGGCGGCTCGATCCGCGGACAGGATCGATTCGGTCGCACTCCCTGCTACTGATCGGGTGCTCACGCCCGGCGTCGACGATGGGACGTGGCGATCGCTACGCGCGCGGTTCGCAGGCGCTTTCCAGGACACGAGCAGCACGCTGCACGGCATAGGCAACGATTTGAACGCTCGCGAATATGCCGATGTGGCTGCGGCATCGACAGCGCTGAGCGCCGCGATGGCTGCAGCCGACAACAGGCTTTCAGTGCTGCGTGCAACCGTCGACGACGGGATGTCCCGACTGCCGATCCCGAACTCGGAAACCGCTGCTGCGCTTCGATCGTCGGGCTTGTGTGCCTCCTCGAAGGAATGAAATCGCTTTTCTGTAGTCCGAACCATTTCCAGTCACCTCGATACCAGGAATGGGAACTTCCATGTACGTCCATTCTCGTTCGCGCCGAAACAATCGATTACGACGGACCGCCGTCTGGGTGATTACCGGCCTGCTCGTCGCGATCCTGACGATTCGGCCGCTTGCGCAAGCCCTGGTCGCCCTCGGCGTAACTGTCGGCTGGCATTGAAAACATTCGACAACCGGCAGCAGGTTCACCATTCACCGAAAACTGCGCGGAGCCGGGTGAATCAGGTAAAACTCGGAAAAGAAAGGTAATGATTGTGGAGAACACACGCTTCGATGTGATCCGAAGGGGGTGGGGTACAACGTCCTGGTGTATTCGCATTTTGGCTGTAGGAATTCCGGCGATCGGTTTTCTGCTGCTGGGCCAGTCACCGGCGTCGGCGCAGGTTCCGGAAGATCCTCTCGGCGGTCTGAGTAGTCAGATGGATGATTTCACTCACGCCCTTCCGGGAATCGTGTTGCCGGAACCTGGTGCTGCGGCGGCAAGTCCCGACGGTGATTCACCGACAGCACCGGTTCCGATGGGCCAGACATTGGATCGGCTCGGTGACGCGCTCGCAGCCGTGTTCGTTGATCAGCAACGCCACCAGACCCCGGCCCCGGTTACTGCCGATCCTGCCCCCGCAACCGGACCAGCGGGTTCACCGGTAGAAGCGGCGATGGCAGATCTGCGTAGTACAGCGCAACCATTGATCGACACGGTGTCCAACGCTGTCTCGGGACTCCAGCATCAGCTGGAACCGCGTGCGCCAGACTATTCGCCTACGCGTATGACCACGTCACCGCCCGGCCCGACGGTGGCCCAACCAGATTGCTCGGCAGGAGGATGCGAGAACCGGGTCGGTGCGGCCGCACTCGATTTCGCCATCGCAGCCGACCGGGCGTTCGGCGCGTTCATTGCCGACCCGCAAAACTTCGTGCGCACTGTGGTCGATCCTGCGGTGCAACATTTTCTCGCCGATCCGGGCGAGTCGGTACGAACCGCGGTGACCGTGCTGGCGGCGCCGGGTGTAGTACCGATGGATCCACGTACGGCGCTGACTGGTGGGGCGGCAGCGATCGGCGGGGCCGAGTTGGCCGCGTGCGTGGATAGGTTATTCGATTCGCGCGTGCTGCCTCTGGCAGGTGACCTGTTGGCCGCCGCAGGCGGCGCCGCAGTGCTGTCGCTGGGGGCCGGAGCTCTCGGCGGTTTACTGGGCGGAGCTGCTACTGGAATCGCCGGAGCCTTCGCGGCAGGGCTCGTGGGCCTGCTGACTCCGGTCGCTCCGATCCTCGGCGGAATACCGGGTGCGGTATTCGGTGGACTTCTCGGCGTGATTCCAGGTCTGTTGACGGGAATGTTCGCGGGCCTTCCCGGCGGGGCGCTGGTCGGCTGGTTGCTTTCGGCCGTGGCGGATGCCTTACTGGGCGCACTGCTGGGTGGGGCGATCGGATTCCTCGGTCCGAATCTTCTATTTCCGATACTGGGCGGGCTGATCGGAGGAGCCATTACCGCCGTACTCGGTGGTGGCGTTCTGTTGCTCGGTGTACTCGGAATCGCATTGGCTGCCTTGACCGCACCGATGTGGGTGCCGGTTGTGCTGCTCGCGTTGCCGCTGGTTTTGATTCCGCTCATCCCTGCGCTGTTGGTAGCCCTGCCGCTGATGCTGCCCGCGTTGATCATCGGAAGCATTGCCGCGCTGATCACCGTGGTCGTCGGCGGTGCGCTGCTGGCGCTCGGAGCGGTGGCGTTGATGCTGACGATCGTCTTGGCGCCGATCTGGATTCCGATTGTGATCGTCATCGCGATCGGCTACGTGGTTTGGTCGATCTTCTGGATCGTGGTCGGCTTCGTGCTTGCCACACCCATCGGGATCATCGGGATCATCGGGCTGCCGATTGTGATCGCCGGCGTGGTCGTACTGGTAGCCATGGTGGTTGGGGCAGGCGTGGCCATCTTGGCCGTTGCCGTTGTAACACTGCCGATCTGGTGGCCTGTCGTGGGCCTGATCCTGGCCGGTATGACAGCCGTAGCGGTCATCACGCCGACACTGGCAGCGATTTTCCTGGTAGTGCTACCCCTGGCGATGTTCGCGGCCGGGCTCGCGCTGGGTGCCGTGGTGTATCTGCTGTCGATGGTGCTGATGCTGCCCATCGCGATCCTTGCCGGCGGGGTGTTCGCGTTGATGGGCGCGATCGGCGGTGCTTTGGCGATGGTCGTGCTGGGATCGGCTCTGCTGCTGGCACCGTTGGCGCTAGCGCTGGCGGCGTTGCCCGGGATGCTCTCCGGGGCACTGCTGGGGTTGCTCTTCGGTCTGATCGTCGCCGCGGTGACGACACCACTGGGTGTTCTGCTGGGGGCCCTGCTGGGTGCGCTGAATCCGCTGAATCTGCTGGGAGCAGCGGTAGGCGCCGTGCTGGGCGTGCTGATCGGGATGCTTGCCGGTGGTATCGCCGGTGTCGCTACCGGTGCGGTGCTCGGCGCGTTCCTGGGTTCGCTGCTGGCGGCATCGGGAGCGGCATTGATCATGGGTCTGCTGGGATTCCTGTTGGCCGCGCTTCCCGGCGTGCTGATCGGGGGTTCGATGATGATCCTCGCGGCGCTGCCCTGGAGCGCCCTCGTCGCTGTCGCGGTCGGCTCGCTCCTCGTCATGGGCCATTTCACTCAGTGGCAGGCAACAATCGGGGAGGAGGAGCTCACAGAGCGGAGCCGACTGTGGCAGTCCGCCTGCGTGGCGTGGCGGCACAGCAATCTGAAGCGGTACCTCGATGGTTTCACCTCGCGCTTCTCGTGCGACCTCGATGAGGTCGTCGGGGAGTTCGACGCCTGGCGCCGGGGTCATGTCGATACCGTGAACATCGGGCTCGGCGCGATCCTCGGTGGTTTGGCGGCCACCGGCCTGGCCGGAGTTGTCGCGGCAGTGCTCGGCGGGTCTGTGGGCCTGCTCAGTCCGTTGAATCTGATGGCCGCCATTCCCGGCGGGCTTTTCGGAGCCGTGCTCGGTGCGCAGATCGGTGGCCTCATCGGTGCTGCGGTGGGCGCGTTGCCTGGAGCGCTGGCCGGGTTCGTGGTCGCGACCCTCATCGACACCATGGTGTCCGGGGTACTCGGTGCAGTGGCGGGCTTTCTGTCCGGAACCGTGTCGACACTGGGGGCTGGAGCCCTTGTCGGTGCGGCTCTAGGTGTCGCGATGGCCGACGTCATTGCGCTGGCGGCCGGTGTAATCGCAGGTCTGATAGCAGGAGTAGGCGCGGGCGCTGTGACCGCGGCGGTTCTCGGTGTGCTGTCCGTGCTGCCGATGGCGGTCACCGCCGCAGTGGTGGCCTTGGCCGGACTCGTGCCCGCGGTGGCGGCCTTTATCGCGCCGTTGATCGTTCCGGTGTTCGCTATCGGAGCCTTGCTGGCGCTGGCGGCGATTCCCGCGGTAGTTCTGATGATCGGTGCGCTGGTCGTCGGTGCGATTGCGGCCCTGATCCTGGGTCCGCTTGCGCTGCCGGTGTTCGCGGTGGTGCTGATCGGTGGAATTGGCCTACTCGCGGGTGCGGCTGCGGTGGCGGTCGTGCTGTCGCTCGGCCTTACGGTTGTCGTCGGCATTCCACTGGCCGTGGTGGCCTACGTGGCATTCCAGGCCTTGGTCGGCCTGCCGATCCTGGTACTGGCGGGTGTGCTGACCGTCCTCGCGGTTGCCGCTGCCGCGGCCCTCACGATCTCGGTCGCCGTGTCTGCTGCACTGACAGTGGACGCTATATCGACCGCCGCGACCGCGTTGCTCACCTTCCCAGTGGCCATCGCGGTGGGTGCGGTGCTCGGTGGGATCACCGGATTGTTGGTCGGTCCGTTCGTGGGCGCGTCGGCTGCGGTGCTGGGTGCAGTCCTCGGTGGGGTGGTCGGCCTGCTGAATCCGGTCAACCTGTTCGGCGCGACGCCCGGCGTTGTCCTCGGAATGGGGCTCGGCTGGTTCCTCGGGGCCGGCGCTGCGATCGTGCCCGGCGCTGTCCTGGCGGCGGTTGCCGCGGTACTGGCTACCGCGATGGCGCATGCCGGTTTCGGTGCCGTCGTGGCCGGGGTCTTCGCGGGCGGTGTCGGCGCCTGGCTCGGTCTCATGGTGGGCGCGGGAGTCGGCGCAGTCCTGCCCCGCCGGGATAGTGATGTCCCCGACGTGGACTGGGATAACGCCCTGTCCGCTCTGGACCGGATTTTGCACGGGCACGGGTGCCTTCCGCAGAGTCCTGACTGCGAGCGTGGCCAGGAACCCGATCCGGTCGAGAGCGATTGTGGTGGAGGAGAAACGGTCGGCCAGGAGCCGCCTGCCGCCACCGAGGCTGCTCGTGCTCCGCACGGGTCCGGGATTCACTACCCACTGCAGGCAGCAACGGGTGGCACTGGAGACGAGGCCGGCTCGGCCGCACCTTCGGCGGGGCAATTGCCCGGAATGAGCATGGCCGCACTGGGAATGTTGTTGGCCGCCTTGGCCGCTGCGGCGGCGACGCGGCGTGAACGCGTCGATCGATAGATGAAGACGCGGATGCCCGGGCGGACTCGACTTCGCCCTGGCATCCGCGTCGCAATCCGCGGCGGTTCGCCGGAAAGGATGTTGACGATGCGAGCCGATCGAATCGGAGTGCCGGGGTGGCGAGCCCTCCGATCGGCGCTCGTGGGGGCGCTTTTCACGGGCATGATCTTGCTGGTTACCACGCCTGGGGAGTACTCCCCCGAGACTTCTGCCGAGATGCTCCCTCCGGCCGCGCCGACATTCGCCGGCCCGCCACTTGCGGAGGGAGACGGTTTCCGCCCCGAGCGAATCGAGTTGCCACGCTTGGGCATCGACGCGGAGGTCAGGGCCGCGGGTACGACACTGGCTTACGACTCTTTCGTCGGTCGGGTGGTGGAAAGTTTCGGGGTCCCCGCCGATATGCACTCCACGACGTGGTGGTCGGAGGGTCCGGCTCCCGGTTCCGGGGGACTGGCGGTCATCCTCGGCCATACCCAGATCGGGGGTGGATACGGAGTCTTCAACAATATCGGCACTCTCGAGCCTGGAGATCGCATCGATGTGGCCGGTGCCGGCGCTTCTGCGGTTTTTGCTGTGCGAGAGGTTGTTTCGGGTATCCGGAAAAGCGACCCGGAAAATCTGTCGCGAGTGCTGTCCGACCACGCGGAAACCGCAGGCATTGCCTTGATCACATGCGGTGGATTGTTCGACGCCGATCACCAGGCAAGTGAGGACAACGTCGTCGTCATCGCCGAGCGAATCGGACAGGCCTAGCACCGGCCTCCGAATGGGAAGTCGATCGGCTCGTCGGCATATCGCTTCGACGAGCCCGCGGCAGGCGCGAGATTGGGACGAGTATCGGATGCGACCGGAAGAAGTGGCAGAGGCAGCCGTCGAGCGGGGCCTCACCGTGAATACGAATGGGCCCGTTCCAGCTCTCGACCTGATGTCGACGGTGTTGGCGGTCAGTCGGGTCCTGCGAAGCCGGCCGACGGATGCGATCGGCCATTTGCGAATGACCAGACAGCGACACGACTTCGGTAGGACTGTTTTCCAGATCAATGTCAGTATCGACGGCCGCCGCTGCCGGGTTCAGGCCGTCGGAAATGGTCCTGCCGGGGCTCGAGCGATTGCCGAGCGCCTGGACGGTCAGATCAGCCGAATAGTGGACGGGGCGACCGATCCGTGGTGCCCTTCCCCAAGGGGCGCGCTGGCGATGATCACCGAGATGCGTCCGATTGTACGGCGCAAAATGTGCAGGATGCTGGTTCTGACTCCGATGGCGGCAGCCGAGGCCATGGATTCGATGGATTTCGATGCCTTCTTCTTTCGTGATGCCCACACCGGCGAGGACGCGATCGTCTATCGGGCGGGGCCTCGGGACGTACGGTTGGCCCGGCAGAGGCGAGTGGACTTTCCGACCGGTATGTGCGATGCCCGAATGGCGGTCGACTTGACCCCGACCGTGGTCGCACATGAGCGCGTAGCGGCGAAGCGCTTGTGCCGTAATGGGTTGCCATTTCTGTTCTTCGTAGAGCCGGAGTCTGCACGTGGCCGTTTGCTCTACCGCCGGCACGACGGGAATCTCGCGGTTCTCGAGCCAGTGCGGGGCAAGTGTTTTCGATGATCCGCGGGTTGGCGGCGGAGGTATCGCCATGTGCCCGCCTGAACTTGCGTGTCGAAGGGCTGCGGTCGGTTTTGCCGGCAGACGAACCGATTCTCGAGCTCATGATCAGCGCTTTCCGCATCGGAGTCGCGTCGCCGTTGTCCGTCGAGGCGTCATCGGCGGAATTATCGGATGCGGCGTGTCGGGGGTCCTACATTATTGGCCGCACGACCGGGCCTTGCTGTGGGGCAGTCCGTTCGCGCTGGTTCCGGACGCAAGCCGGCGGCCGAAGTCGCGGCCCTCACGGACTCGGGCGCTACTCGTCAGCGCCGGGGCCGACTGGAATCACGATTCCAAGATTGCCGTCGTACCGGCGGTAGAGCAACCGACCACGGTGCCGACATGGCTCGCTGAAGAACAGGAACGGCAGGCCCCGATGGCACAGTTGCTGCATGGCCACTGTTTCTTCGAGTACTGCAGCGTGTTCGATGTATGGCGGCGGTAAAGGCGCAATGTCGGATCCGACCGCACCGATCTCGGCCTGCCTGGCGAAGTGCAGGGCCCCGGCCGGGGCAGGATCGACGAAGTTGCTGGTCCCGGCGCGGTAGACCACCGCGTCGAAGCCGCCGTTCACATCGTTGAACATAAGTGCGTCGAATTGCATCGATTGCAGGAAATCTGCTGCTTCGGCCGGAGTGCAGGTTCGAAGGCTGCACAATTTGCGCCGAACGACAGGCCGGACATCGCTTACGCGTGCCAGCGGACTTCGTCCGTCGGAGAGGGGGACGGATAGACTCCCGGATTTCAGCCGTGTGAGGCGTTCGTCGAGCCGCTGGACAGCCGGCCCGAGGGGGTCCTCAGTGCTATTCAATAGTTGAACCCGCACTGGCTGCGGGCGTGTGCGCACATTGATCTGAGTCAGGAGGCGGTTTTCTGTCATCGCTGTGAACCGGGCGGTCACCGGGCCGGTAACACCGTGCGATCCGAGTAGGTCCCGGATGGTGCGGGCTACGGTGTGTGTGAATTTCTCGGAAAGCTGTACACCGTTCACCTTGATGCAACAGTCGCTACGGCTGTCGTTCTCGATTCCCATCCGGGGCCTTACTTTCCAATCCGTCGGCGGGGCCGACTACGCTATTTCTGTGCGGCATCAGCTAGAGCACGAGAAGGTGATAGGAATGGACATTCGGAGGCTCCCACCGCCGAAGTCTGCTGGCCTGCCGATCACCGATCGCGTCGCCGAGGCGCGATAGCCCACCAGATCGCTCGGACGCGCTGCCTACCGGTATGGACCGAATAGCAGCGCGCCCGAGCAGCTAGGTCACTCGTGCCCGAGCAGATTGGTCGACAGTGAGTTCGCTGCGGAACTACCCGAGCTCAACAGGTCGAAAAGGGTCGGGACAGTGGAGCTCCCGCTTTCCAGTGCCGAGCTCCCACTACCGGTCAGTTGAAAGACCAGGTTCAGGCCTTCGGATGCGACGCTGCTACCCGTATCGACAACTTTCGACCCTACGGAACTACCTGTTTCCGCCGATCCGGTAACAAGTTCCGGAATGTCGGACGAACCGAATCCGTGCGGTGATTCTTCGGCGGTTGCGATCGCGGTGAATCCGATCCCGGAGATGGCAATTCCGGCTCCGGCGAGTACTGCCAAAGAACGAGCGGTGATGCGTTTCTTTTCCATATCTGTTCCTCGTCTGGGCGCTGAATTTGTGGCCGGCCACAAAAAAGGTAACCGCAGTTCTGGGGCACCACAAGGCTTGCTGTCCAATTCGGGACATTCGGCGGGAAACAAGGGACATCGTCGGGCTCGGATCGGATCGTTGTGAATCGAATACGGACTCAAATTCGCCCCGGGCGAAGAGGCATCCCCGAGTTGGCAAGGACATTCGCCCCTTATGCTCCGCGGCGTCCGCGCGCGACCCTGGGGTGCATGTTCCTCGGTCTGGCAGAAAGGGAGGTTTCCTCATGGCCCGTGAGCTGACACAGCGTGAGATTCTCGTTGAACTGGAGCCGGTCGCCGGCCAAGCCTTGGACCGGCATCTAGCGGTATTCAAGGACTGGCATCCGCACGACTACGTGCCGTGGGACGACGGACGGAACTTCGCGAATCTCGGTGGTGTCGACTGGGATCCGGAGCAATCACGACTCTCGGAAGTCGCAAAGGCGGCGTTGGTGACCAATCTCCTGACCGAGGACAACCTTCCCTCCTATCATCGCGAGATTGCAGAGCACTTCTCCCGTGACGGTGCCTGGGGTTCCTGGGTCGGTCGTTGGACAGCCGAGGAGAACCGGCACAGTGTCGTCCTGCGTGACTACCTGGTCGTGACCCGCGGTGTGGATCCGGTGGCATTGGAGAACGACCGCATGTTGCACATGACCAATGGGTTCGCTCCGCCGGTCGATGCGGTTACCGCCGGGGGGCACGCAGGATTTCTGTATTCGGTGGCCTACGTCAGTTTCCAGGAACTGGCTACCCGCATCGCCCATCGCAATACCGCGAAGGTCTGCAACGATCCGATTGCCGACCGCATGCTCCAACGGCTCTCGCTGGACGAGAACTTGCACATGATCTTCTACCGGACATTGTGCGGTGCGGCGCTGGACCTCGTGCCCGATCAAGCGATGCAAGCCATCGATTTGATCGTGGAGAACTTCCGGATGCCGGGAACCGGGATGCCCAACTTCCGCCGGCGCGGCGTACTGATGGCCAAACATGGCATCTATGACCTGCGCCAGCATCTCGAGGACGTGCTCATGCCAGTCCTGCGCCACTGGAATATCTTCGGTCGCAACGATTTCGGACCGCGTGGCGAGCAGGCGCGGGAACGCCTGGCGAAGTACATCGACGAGTTACAACACCAGCACATCCCTCGTTTCGAGGAACAGCGAGATCGCGCTCTGGCTCGCGAGCGCGCACGGTCGTGATCGCCGAAGCGGGGTGCGTACCCGGTCTCCGGTTGTGCTCACCTCCCGAGCATTGGTGCGTACGTAACGTCGCGGTTCTGGCTTCGCGGGTTCGGCAGCGGACCGCGGATCGGTTGTTCCGGTGTGGCCGGCGCGCCCTCGGCCCTCGCCAATCGCCGTCATACGTGAGCACGGTGAAGCCGTCGAACGCCGCGGGCGTCCAGGAAGTTTGCAACACCTGGGCATTGAACGGCCGAGACAGTTTGCTGCCGAGGTCAGTGAGCGGTTCGGTGATGATGCGGTCGAAGTTCTGCAGCACGGCGTCCGCGGCACGGATCTGGTCGAGGAGATATTCTCCGATGGTCGCCCGTGCGGCGTGATTGTGACCGATGTAAAGCAACCGGCAAATGCGGTGGTCAGCGACTCGCAGCGCCAAATCGCGTCCACTTGACCTGAAGTTTGCTCGAGGTTCGAGAATGCGATCATGAGCATCTTGTTCCACAACACCATGCGGATCACGGACGGCCACCTCGAGGAATTCGAAGCAGCAGTGCGCCGCGCAGTCGACTTCGTGTCCGCGCACGGCACGCAACAGATGGTCCAGGTCTTCATCGATGCCGAACGCGGGCTGGCACACAGCTTCCAGCTCTACCCCGATTCGGAAGCCGTGCCGGCGCATTGGAAGCTTGCGGACCCCTACATCCAGGGCGTGATGGAGCATTGTGAGGTGCAGTCCTTCGAGACCTACGGCGAGCTGTCCGCCGAGGTGATCTCCGGGCTGAGTTCCGGCCCCGCGGGCGCACCGACGGTACGCCCCCTTCTGACCGGGTTCACCCGCTTCGGCTGAACAGGCGCCCGGCGCAGGAGCGCTCAGGTGTCGCGTTTTTGCAATCCCGCGCGGCGGCGATGTAGCAGGGTGATCCGGCAGAGAATCGTCTTGCGAGAGGAAATCCCCATGGCAGTTGCCACGTTGAAAATGCTCACCCTGGACAGTGCCGACGCGCGGCGAGACGCGGAGTTCTGGGCGGCGGCGCTGGGCTGGAAGATCGCCCACGTGCAGGACGAGTACGCCATGCTCACCGGCCCCGACCACGCGCTCGGGTTCGGCACCGTTCCGGACTACCAGCCGCCCACCTGGCCGAACGAGAACGGCAGCAAGCAGTTCCATCTGGATTTGGCGGTCGACGACCTCGACGCTGCCGGCAAGGAACTGGTAGCACTGGGCGCCACGATTCCGGATTTTCAGCCGGGCGAGACCTGGCGTGTCCTGCTCGACCCGAGCGGCCACCCGTTCTGCCTCACCCTCGCCGCCAACTGGAGCTAGCCCGGCAGTTGCGGACGTTTTGAGGGATTGCCGGGTTGCCCCATCGTCATCGGAGAAAATTCTGTGGTCGGGACGGCGATCGTGTGGTCACACTGCATGGGTGGCGGTGGGTGAAAAGCTTGCGCGAGTGCCGATCCGAGTTCGAGCGACGGGCTGGAGTCTGACCTCGTGGGTGTTGTTCGCGAGTTCCGGGCCGTTGGCCAAGGCGGTGATGGTGGCAGGCTGGTCCCCCGCGGCGGTGACCTCGGTACGGATCGCGGTGGCGGCGGTTTTGCTGGTGCCGGTGGCCGCACTGACGCGGCCCCGGGCGCTGCGGTTTCGTCATGCCGAGCTATGGCTGTTGATCGGTTATGGAGTGGTCGGCGTCGCCGGGGTGCAACTGATGTTCTTCGTGGCGGTGGCCCGGGTGCCGGTCGCCGTGGCGATGGTGTTGGTCAATCTCGCGCCCGCACTGGTCGCCTTGTGGGTGCAGACGGTGCGGCGCACTCGGTTACCGCAGCAGGTGTGGCTGGGCATCGGGTTGGCAGTGGCCGGATTGATCATGGTCGCGGAAGTCTGGCACGACACACGGCTGGATCTGCTCGGTGTCGGCGCTGGTCTGGGCTCGGCGGTCTGTTCGGCCGGATATTTCCTGCTCGGTGAACACGGCGCGCGCCGGCACGATCCCATCGGGCTGACTGCGGTCGGATTGGCCGTCGGCGCGGTCGTGGTGGCGGTGTTCACCCCGCCGTGGATGTTGCCTACGGACCTGTTCACAGCACCGGCGGTGCTGGGCGGTGTGCAGGTGCCGGTGTGGCTGATGATGCTGGCGCTGGCAGCGGCCGGGACTGTCCTTCCCTATCTGGTCGGTCTTGTGGCCTTGCGTGATCTGCCCTCGACGCTGGCCAGTGTGCTGGCGGTGGTGGAGCCGTTGGTCGCGGCGGTGCTGGCGTGGCTACTGCTCGGCCAGTCGCTCGAGCTAGAGCAGATGGTCGGGGTGGTGATCATGTTGGTCGGCGCGCTGCTGGTGCAACTGACGATGCCCGAGACCACCCGGGTAATTCCGACCGCCGAATTTGCGCAGGGTAGGAAGTAAGTGCTTTGTGCCGGCAGTCGAACCGAAGCGCCGCAGTGCGTTGCACCCGCTGCGGCGCGCCCGCACTGGGACCCCGGCGGGATCCGAGGTAGGCGATAGACTGCCCGCCGTCGGCGCAACCCACGGGGCAGCAGCCCCGATTCCAAGACTCCTGACGCGTCGGGAATGTGTGTGCGAGTGGTTCCCCAAACAGGCGTTCCCGGCAAATTTGCCTGGTTTGTGTGTTCGAGCGGTGCGCGAGGGGGGACTTGAACCCCCACGTCCGAGGACACTGGAACCTAAATCCAGCGCGTCTGCCAATTCCGCCACTCGCGCGTGATGGTACGACCGTCCAAACTCTACCGGGCGCGGCGCGGATCGCGAAGCCGCGTGCGTGTGTCGTGTACCCGTGGGTAACACGAACTGGGATTATAACGATTTGGAAACTCCCAATATGAGGAAGCCTCAACTTTCTGACTTCCGAGTAACCGCTCCACCAGGAGGTTCAAACATGAGGGAGGGTCATGTTTCGCATCCTTCTGGTACGTCCGTACTGAAATACCCGTCGGTAGGGGTGCGGCCGGGGAGGAAACGTGAGGCTTTCCTCATGATTTTGTGCGAACCTGGGGCTTCGTCAGGTCCTCAGGGGTGAGGGACGCCTGTGCACGCCAGGAGCGGGGCCCGCGGGGTGAGCCGCCACGAGAAGGAAGTCGATACGTCTTGACGATCAACGAACGCACCGGGACCGGAACGAACGCGAAGGTCGTTGGGGGAGTTTCGGATACGGGTATCAAGTCGTCGCTGCTGGACCGCCTGCTCGATGGGGAGAAGTACGCGCTGGCCTTCGGTGGGCAGGGTGCGCAGTGGCTGCGGGAGTTGGAGGAGATCGGCCGCGACAGCGCCCTGGAGCCGGAGCTCACCGCGCTGGTGCGCGAGGCCGCGGCCCGGCTGGAGCCGGTGGCCGCCCAGCTGCTCGTGGTGCGTCCGGTCGGCTTCGATCCGATCGCCTGGATGCTCGAGGACGATCTCGCCGAGGGTGCGGAGGGCGAGGAATCCGCCGCTCCGTCGCCGCAGGCGCTGCGCTCGGCCGCGGTGTCCATGCCGGGTGTTTTCCTCGCGCAGATCGCCGCGCTGCGGGCGCTGCGGATGCAGGGCCTCGACCCGGCCGAACACGCGCCGACCGGCATCATCGGGCATTCACAGGGCCTGCTGGCCGCCGAGGCCGCCGCCGCGCACGGTGCCCGCGATGCCGAATTGCTCGCCCTCGCACAGCTGATCGGTGCCGCGGCCACGTTGGTGGCGCGCCGGCGCGGTGTCGTCCCGGTGGGCGGCAAGTCCCCGATGGTCGCGGTGTCGAACGTCGACCCCGACGAACTGCGCGCGGTGGTCGCCGAGGTGTCGGCGGGTGTGGACCCGAACGCCGCCGCTGTGGTGTCGATTCGCAACGGTCGTCGGCGGGCAGTCCTGTCGGGCACCGTCGCTCAGCTGGAGCGGGTGCGGCAGCGCTGTGCGGAGATCAACGCCGAGCAGAGCCGCGATCGCGAGGCGAAGAAGCGGGGCGGTTCGATCTTCGCCCCGGTATTCGAGGATGTCGAGGTCGAGGTCGCCTTCCATCACCCGGCGCTGTCGGAAACCGTCGAGTTGGTGACGGCCTGGGCCGGCCAGTGCGATATCGATACCGAGCCGGCCGAGCGGCTGGCACGCGCCATCCTGGTCGATCCGGTCGACTGGGTGCAGGTGGTCGACGAGACGGTTGCCGGTGGCGCGCAATGGATTCTGGACATCGGCCCGGGCGACCTGCTGAGCCGGCTGACGCAGGGCTCGTTGAAGGGCACCGGCGTCGGCATCGTGGCCGCCGCGACCCGTCCGGGTCAGCGCAGCCTGTTCACCCCCGGCGCCGCGCCGCAGGTGGCGCCCGCATGGGATGCCTTCGCGCCCAAACCGATTCGGCTGCCGAACGGTCGCATCGTCGTCGAGACCGCATTCACCCGGCTGACCGGACGCTCGCCGATTCTGCTGGCGGGTATGACACCGACCACCGTGGACGCGAAAATCGTTGCGGCCGCGGCCAACGCGGGTCACTGGGCCGAGCTCGCCGGTGGCGGTCAGGTCACCGAGCAGATCTTCGCCGATCGCGTCGCGGAGCTGAAGACGCTGCTGCAGCCCGGCCGCGCGGTGCAATTCAACTCCCTGTTCCTGGACCCCTACCTGTGGAAGTTGCAGCTGGGCGGTAAGCGCCTGGTGCAGCGGTCCCGCGCGGCCGGCGCCCCGTTCGACGGTGTGGTCGTCACCGCCGGTATCCCGGAGCTCGAGGAGGCCGTCGCGCTGATCGACGAACTCGGCGAGGCCGGCATCACCCACGTCGCGTTCAAGCCGGGCACTGTCGCGCAGATCCGTGCGGTGCTGCGCATCGCCGACGAGGTGCCGGACTATCCGGTGATCATGCATATCGAGGGCGGCCGCGCCGGTGGCCACCACTCCTGGGAGGATCTCGACGACCTGCTGCTCGAGACCTACGCGGAATTGCGCAACCGGGCCAATGTGGTGGTCTGCGTCGGCGGCGGCATCGGGACCCCCGAGCGCGCCACCGAATACCTGACCGGCGAATGGTCGGTGGCCCACGGCTACCCGAAGATGCCGCTCGACGGCGTACTGGTCGGCACCGCCGCGATGGCAACGCTGGAGGCGACGACCGCTCCCGAGGTCAAGCAGCTGCTGGTCGACACCCCCGGCACCCCGGATTGGGTCGCCGCCGGCACCGCAACCGGTGGAATGGCCTCCGGGCGTAGCCAATTGGGTGCCGACATCCACGAGATCGACAACTCCGCCTCCCGTACCGGCCGCCTGCTCGACGAGGTCGCCGGCGACGCCGAGGCCGTCGCCGCGCGTCGCGACGAGATCATCGAGGCGCTCGACCGCACCGCCAAGCCGTACTTCGGCGACGTGGCGACCATGACCTACCTGCGCTGGCTGGAACGCTATGTCGAGCTGGCCGCCCTGCTGCCGGAGAACCAGCGTGCCGGGCGCGACGGCTTCGACTGCGGCACCGATCTCGGCGACGCCATCGCCGATGCCACCCGGTCCGTGTGGGCCGACGTCACCTGGCGGGATCGGTTCGCCGAAATGGTGCGCCGGGCCGAGGCACGCCTCCATCCCGCCGACCGCGGCCGCATTCCCACCCTGTTCGCCGACGACAGCGCGTTCGAAAACCCCGTCCACGTGATCTGCACGCTGAAGGAGCACTACCCGGCCGCCGCGGAGACCGTGCTGCACCCGGCCGACGTGCCGTTCTTCGTCTCGCTGTGCAAGACCCCGGGCAAGCCGGTGAACTTCGTCCCGGTCGTCGACGCCGATGTCCGTCGCTGGTGGCGTTCGGATTCGCTGTGGCAGGCCCACGATCCGCGCTACACCGCCGACCAGGTGTGCGTCATTCCGGGCACGGTGTCGGTCGCCGGCATCACCCGCGTCGACGAGCCGGTCGGTGAACTGCTCGACCGCTTCGAGCAGGACACCGCCTACACCCTCATTCGCGGTGGGGTCACTCCCGCCGCCGTGGACGGCCGCCGCCGCGCCGGCATCGCGTCCGGCGCCATCGATATCGTGCTCGCCGCACCGGATGTGCAGTGGGCCGGACGCACCGCGGCCAACCCGGTGCACCGCCTGGGCGATCTGCACGAGTGGACCGTCGACAACCAGGGCGCGCTGCATCGTCCGACCGGCGCCACGCTGGTTCCGGCCGACGGCCCCGACACCGAGAGCGCCTATGTGGAGCTGACCGTCCCGCTGTCACCGGCGAACGAGGTGCGGATCCGCATTACCGTTCCGGCCTCGGTGTACAACGGCGGTGCTCCGGTGGTGACCGAAGCCGACGCCGAAACCGCGATGTCGGCGCTGCTGGCCGTCGCCGCCGGGCAGGCGCTGCCGGAGGTCAAGTCCGCCAACGGCTCTCATGTCGCGCACGTCAACCTGGCCTGGACGCCGGATATGGTCGCCGACCATGCCGGGGTGACCGGTTCCGGTCTGCCCGCGGGGCTCAGCACGATCGGCCGCCGGGTCCCCGATGTGCTGGTCGGCGCCTGCTGGCCCGCGGTCTTCGCGGTGCTCGGCGCGAGCCGGGCCGAGGGCGAAAACGGAAGCGCGAGCAGTGTTATCGAGGGCATGCTCGATCTGGTCCACCTCGATCACCAGATCGACCTGGTCCGCGAATTGCCCAGCGACCCCGCAGTTCTCAGCGTGCGCGCGGAGTCGGCGTCGGTGCTCGACACCGAGCTGGGCCGCGTCGTCGAGGTCCGGGTCACGGTCGGCGCGATGCGCGATCACGGACTCGAGACCCCGACCGTGGCAACTCTGGTGGAGCGCTTCGCCATTCGCGGCCGCACCGGTCGCCACGAACTCACCGACCCGCCGCGTGCCGCGGGAACCGTGTCCGAGTCGGCGACCGACACCCCGCGCCGCCGTCGTCGCGATCTGACCATCACTGCACCGCGGGCGATGGCTGCCTTCGCCGAGGTCTCCGGCGACCACAACCCGATCCACACCAGCACCGCGGCCGCGAAGCTCGCGGGCCTGGGTAGCCCGATCGTGCACGGTATGTGGCTGTCCGCCGCTGCCCAGCATGCCGTTTCGGCCGTGGATCCCGAATCTCCGCTGCCCGCACGCACGGTCACCGCCTGGACCACCCGCTTCCTCGGGATGGTGCGGCCCGGTGCGCAGATCGATGTGCGTGTCGAGCGGATCGCCGTCGACCGCGGCTGCGAGATCGTGGAGGTGTCCTGCCGGACCGGCGGTGATCTGGTGATGACCGCGACCGCCCGGCTCGCGGCCCCCAAGACCGTCTACGCCTTCCCCGGTCAAGGTATCCAGACCAAGGGGATGGGACTGGACGCCCGGTCGCGGTCGAAGGCGGCCAAGGAGATCTGGGATCGCGCCGACAAGCACACCCGGGAGGCGCTGGGCTTCTCCATCCTCGCGGTCGTGCGGGACAATCCCACCTACCTGAAGGCACGTGGCGTGGAATACCGCCACCCGCAGGGTGTGCTGCACCTGACCCAGTTCACCCAGGTCGCGATGGCGACGCTCGGCGTGGCGCAGGTCGCCGAACTGCGCGAGGCCGGCGCGTTCGTCGAGGGTGCGATGCTGGCCGGCCATTCGGTCGGCGAATACAACGCCCTGGCCGCGGTGGCGGGTGTGCTGCCGCTGGAGGCCGTGCTCGAGGTGGTGTTCCAGCGTGGTTCGGCCATGCACGAACTGGTGCCCCGGGATGCGCAGGGCCGCAGCAACTATCGGATGGCCGCGATCCGGCCCTCGCAGATCGGGCTGCCGGACGCCGAGGTGGTCGACTTCGTCGCCGAGGTCGGCGCTCGTGCCGGTGAATTCCTGGAGGTGGTGAACCTCAACCTGCGCGGGTCGCAGTACGCCATCGCGGGCACGGTCGCCGGGCTGGAGGCGTTGGAGGCCGAAATCGAGCGGCGCCGTGCCGAATTCGGTGGGAAGCGCGCCTTCGTGCTGGTGCCCGGTATCGACGTGCCGTTCCATTCGACGGTGCTGCGCGAAGGTGTTCCGGAGTTCCGGCACAAGCTCGAGGAACTGCTGCCCGAGGACATCCATCCGGAAGTCCTCGCCGGACGCTACATTCCGAACCTGGTACCGCGGCCGTTCTCGCTGGAGCGCGACTTCATCGCCGAAATCGCCGCGTACGTGCCGTCGGAGCCGCTGCGGGCGGTTCTCGACGACTTCGAGTCGTGGGCTGCGCGCCCGGCCGAACTGTGCCGGGTGGTGCTGATCGAGCTGCTGGCGTGGCAGTTCGCCAGCCCGGTGCGCTGGATCGAAACCCAGGATCTGCTGTTCACCGATACTGCCGCGGGCGGGCTCGGCGTGGAGCGGTTCGTCGAGATCGGCCTGGCGGCGACCCCGACCGTGGCGAATCTGGCGAGCAACACCCTGAAGTTGCCGCAGTACTCGGCGACCAAGGTCGAGGTGCTCAACATCGAGCGCGAGGCCGGCGTGGTGTACTCCACCGACACCGACCCGGCTCCGGTGGACGAGCCGGAAGAGACTGTGGCCGAAGCGGTTCCTGCGGCAGCGCCGGCCGCGGCCGCCGCCCCGGCGCCGGCGCCCGCCGCGACCGGTGGCCCGCGTCCGGACGACATCACCTTCACCGCGGCCGATGCCACGCGGGTGCTGATCGCACTGTGGACGAAACTGCGGCTCGATCAGATCGGCCCGGTGGACACCATCGAGGCGCTGTGCGACGGCGTCTCCTCGCGACGCAACCAGCTGCTGGTCGACCTCGGTTCCGAGCTGTCGCTCGGTGCGATCGACGGGGCGGCCGACGCCGATATGGGCGCCCTCTCCGCGACTGTCGACCGCCTGGCTCGCACCTACAAGCCGTTCGGCTCGGTGCTGTCGGATGCGATCGGCGATCACCTGCGCAAGGTGTTCGGACCCTCGGGTAAGCGCCCGGCCGCGATCGCCGATCGGGTGAAGAAGGTGTGGCAGCTCGGCGACGGCTGGGCCCATCACGTCACCGCCGAGGTGTCGCTGGGCACCCGTGAGGGCGCCAGCGTGCGCGGTGGTGACCTGGGTGGTCTGGTGTCCGGTGCACTGAGCGACGGCGCCGCCGTGGACGCCGCGATCGACGCGGCCGTGCAATCGGTGGCCGCCCGCCGCGGGATCAGCGTGTCGTTGCCGGCCGCCGGTGGCGGTGGCGGCGCCACGGTGGATGCCGCGGCGCTGGGTGAGTTCACCGAACAGATCACCGGCCGCGACGGTGTGCTGGCGACCGCCGCCCGGGTCGTGCTGGAGCAGCTGGGGCTGTCCGAGCAGATCTCCGCGCCCGAGGCCACCGACGAATCGCTGGTCGACCTGGTCTCGGCCGAATTGGGTTCGGACTGGCCGCGTCTGGTCGCCCCGGCCTTCGACGCCCGCAAGGCAGTGCTGATCGACGACCGCTGGGCGAGCGCTCGCGAGGATCTGGCCAGGCTGTGGCTGAGCGACGACGCCGAACTGAGCGACGAGCGGATCGAGGGCTTCGCCGGCACGGGCAGTGCCGTTGCCGCCCAGGCCAATTGGTGGCGGCAGCAGGCGATGAAGCAGGCTCGCTCGGTGCTGGCCGGTACCTACGAACGTATCGCGGTCACCGCCGCGAACACCGCGGACGAGGGCAGCTGGTCCACCGATACCGCCGTGATCACCGGCGCCAGCAAGGGATCCATCGCGGCCGCGGTCGCCGGCCGGCTGCTCGCCGGTGGCGCCACCGTCATCGTGACCACCTCGAAGCTCGACGACACCCGGCTCGCCTTCTACAAGGAGCTCTACCGTGAGCACGCCCGGGCGGGCGCGGCGCTGTGGGTGGTCCCGGCGAATATGGCCTCCTACAGCGATATCGACGCCCTGATCGACTGGATCGGCAACGAGCAGACCGACAACGCCGGTGGCGCGAAGGTCCTCGTGAAGCCCGCGATGACCCCGACGCTGCTGCTGCCGTTCGCGGCGCCGCGGGTGGCGGGCGATCTGGCCGACGCCGGTGCCCGCGCCGAAATGGAGATGCGGGTCCTGCTGTGGTCGGTGGAGCGCCTGATCGGCGGCTTGTCCGGTCTCGGCGCCGACCACGATGTGGACGCGAAACTGCATGTGGTGCTTCCCGGTTCGCCCAACCGCGGCATGTTCGGCGGTGACGGCGCCTACGGTGAGTCCAAGGCCGCGCTCGACGCGGTGATCGCCAAGTGGCGGGTGGAGAAGTCGTGGGCGCAGCGGGTCACGCTGGTTCACGCGCTGATCGGCTGGGTTCGCGGTACCGGACTGATGGGTCACAACGACCCGCTGGTCGCGGCCGTGGAGAAGGCCGGTGTGCACACCTGGTCGACCCAGGAGATGGCCGACGAGCTGCTGAAGTGGTGCACCTCGCGGGCGCGGGCGGTGACCGTCACCGGCCCGCAGCAGATCGACCTGACCGGTGGGCTCGCCGGGGCGAAGCTGGACCTGTCGGCCCTGGCCGAGGAGGTCGAGCGGGAGCCGCGCGCCGAGGCGGTCGACGAGTCGGGAACCATTGCGGCGCTGCCGGTTCCGCCGACCATGACCTCGGCCGTCCCGACGCCCGAATGGGGTCCGGTCACCGCGGACCTCACCGAGATGGTGGTGATCGTCGGCGCCGGCGAGCTCGGACCCTACGGTTCGGCGCGCACCCGGTTCGAGATGGAGGTCTCCGACGAACTGTCGGCGGCCGGCGTGCTCGAACTGGCCTGGACCACCGGCCTGGTCACCTGGGAGAACGATCCCAAGCCAGGCTGGTACGACACCGAGAGCGGCGAGTACGTCGAGGAGTCGGAGCTGGCCGAGCGCTACCACGACGCGGTAGTGCAGCGCTGCGGTATCCGCCGCTACGGCGACGACGGCTCGATGATCGACAACTCGGCCCCGCTGCTCACCTCGGTCTTCCTCGATCGGGACCTGAGCTTCGTGGTCAACAGCGAGGCCGAGGCGCGGGCCTTCTACGCCGCCGACCCGGAGCACACGGTCATCAGCCCCGTCGCGGACTCCAGCGACTGGCAGGTGACCCGCCGGGCCGGCACCGAGATCCGGGTGCCGCGCAAGGCGAAGCTGTCGCGCACGGTCGGTGGCCAGATCCCCGAGGGCTGGGATCCGACCCGCTGGGGTATCTCGCCCGATATGGCGAGCTCGGTGGATCGGGTCGCGCTGTGGAACATCGTCTGCACCGTCGACGCGTTCCTGTCCAGCGGCTTCAGCCCCGCGGAGCTGATGAGCTGGGTGCATCCGGCGATGGTGAGCAACACCCAGGGCACCGGCATGGGTGGCATGTCGTCGATGCGCTCGCTCTACATCGACAATCTGCTCGGTGAGCCGCGGGCCAACGACATCCTGCAGGAGGCGTTGCCGAACGTCGCGCTGGCCCACGTGGTCCAGTCCTACATCGGCAGCTACGGCGGAATGGTGCACCCGGTCGCGGCCTGCGCGACCGCGGCGGTGTCGGTCGAGGAGGGTGTCGACAAGATCCGGCTCGGCAAGGCCGAGGTCGTCGTGGCCGGTGGTTACGACGATCTGGGAATCGAGGGCATCGTCGGCTTCGGCGACATGTCCGCGACCGCCGACTCGGCCGCGATGAGCGCCAAGGGCATCAGCGACCGCTACTTCTCCCGGGCCAACGATCGCCGCCGCGGCGGATTCGTCGAATCCCAGGGCGGCGGAACGGTTCTGCTGGCTCGCGGTGATGTGGCCGCGGAACTCGGCCTGCCGGTGCTCGGCGTGGTGGCCTTCGCGCAGTCGTTCGCCGACGGCGTGCACACCTCGATTCCGGCTCCGGGACTGGGTGCGCTGAGTGCGGGCCGCGGCGGTGCGGAATCGCAGCTGGCCGCGCAACTGCGCAAGCTCGGGGTCACGCCGGACGAGATCTCGGTGGTGTCCAAGCACGACACCTCCACCGCCGCCAACGATCCCAACGAGTCGGAGCTGCACGAGCGGCTGGCCGGCGCGCTGGGCCGCTCGGAAGGCGCACCGCTGTTCGTGATTTCGCAGAAGTCGCTGACCGGTCATGCCAAGGGTGGTGCGGCCGCCTTCCAGCTGATCGGGCTGTGCCAGGTCCTGGAGCAGGGCGTGATTCCGCCGAACCGCAGCCTCGACTGCGTCGACGAGAAGATGGCCGAATATCCGCATCTGGTGTGGCCGCGGCAGCCGCTGCGGTTCGCGGATCGGTTCGCGCTCAAGGCCGGTCTGGTGACCTCGCTCGGGTTCGGGCACGTCTCCGGGCTGCTGGCGATCGTGCACCCGCAGGCCTTCGTCGAGGCGTTGGATCCGCAGCGCCGCGAGGACTACCTGCGTCGTGCGCAGGAGCGCCGGCTGGCCGGACGGCAGCGGTTGGTGGAGGCGATGTGCGGCGGTGAACCGCTGTACGAGCGGCCCGCCGATCGCCGGCTCGGCGGGGAGGGCACCCCGGCCAAGCAGATCCGCCAGCTCGAGGCCGATGTGCTGCTGTCGACGGAGGCTCGCCTCGGCGCCGAGGGGTTGTATCTGGCCCACGGTGCCTGCGGCACAGGCGAACTCGCCGGTAGCCCGGAAACCGGCAAGTAGGAAGTCGGGCCCGGCAGGTAACAACTGCCGGGTAACGATGCGCCGATACCGATGACGGCTCGCGGAATCCGTAGGCTGCGGATTCATGACCATCCTCGGTATCGGCCTGGATCTGGTGACCATCTCCGAATTCGCCGAACAGCTCGAACGGGCCGGAACCACCATGCTCCGGGAGAGTTTCACCGCGGGTGAGCGGCGTTACTGTCAGAGCAAGGGCACAGATCCGGCCCGGAGTTTCGCGGCGCGGTGGGCGGCCAAGGAGGCCGTGCTCAAGGCGTGGGCTTCCTCCCGGTTCGCCCGCCGCCCGCAGATCGGCGACAATCCGTACCCGCTCATCGAAGTGGTGAACGACGCCTGGGGGCGTCCGAGCATCAAATTGCACGGGCTGGCAGCGGAATTCCTGCCGCGGGTGCGAGTACATCTGTCGATCACCCACGACGGCGATATGGCGGCCGCGATGGTGGTGCTCGAGGATCCGGGCGAATTGGCGGATCTGATCGAGAACTCCTGAGGCGGTAGCGGATCGGCGGCAGACCTGCCGCCGTCGCTCCTGCGAAGGCCGGAACCGGACGACGTCTCGCTCACACGTCGTCCGGTTCCGCCCTTCGTCGGAACGACGGCTCGGCCGGCGCGCTCAGCCGGCGGTCTCGCGCTGCCCGGTGCGCGATTCCTTCTCCGCGATCAGCAGATACGCGACCATCAAGCGTTTGAGTTCGGCGACCGCGGCCTCGTGGCTCAGGCCGTCCTGTACCGAGAAATTCAGCATCGAATACACCACGTGCACGAGCACCTGGGCCATCATCGAACGACGCCCACGCGGCGTGCGCGGCATCAGCGGCCGCAGCATCTGCTGCACGGCCTCGGCGAATTCCTTCTCGTGGATGGCACCGGTGGCTCGCGTCGAGGGGGTCGACTGCATGGCCAGCCACACCTCGCGTCGCGACGGGTCGGTCATCCACAACTCGGCGAGATGGTCGACGAGCTTGTTCATGTGCCGCAACCAGTCCATCGACGGGATCTCGCCGTGGAAGTCGGCCAGCTCCTGGGAAACGGCCACCAGGTCTTGACGATTCAGTTCGCAGACGATGACGTACTTGTTGGCGAAGAACTGGTAGAGCGTGCCGATCGGGACTTCGGCCCGGGCGGCGACCTCTTCACAGGTGAACGATTCGAACCCGACCTCGACCAGTAGTTCACGCGACGCCTGTAGCAGCGCATCGAATTTGCGTTTACTGCGTTCCTGGGTGGGCCGTCGGCGCGGCATCAACTCCTGCGGGTCGTCCTGCAACTCCAACGCCGGGTCAGGACGTCGGTTCGACCTCGGTGCCGTGCGCGCTTCCACCACATCCACCAGGCTAGCGGTAGCGACACGCGGATGACACACGGTGCCGCCTTCCGTACCCGCGATTCGGTCCGATTCATAACCCATCCAAGCCGAATGTGGTGACGAACACATACCGAGTAGATCTACATCGGCGGGGGTTCGTCGGTTTTCGGCCGTTCCCGCTGCGGCGTTGAACCGCTGCTCGGCGCAGCTCTCCGGCGCGGTTCCTGCACACGGAAGGCTTGATCTGTGGTGGTTCGACCTGTGGTGACTCTCGGTGCTTCGATCGCTCGCGACTGCGTCGACGCGGTGGCCCTGCGCGGCGGAAGCGGCAAACTGACCGATCGGGTGCTGGCGCATCGGGTGGCCGACCTCGGACCGTCCGCCGCGGGCGTGCCCGAACTGATCGAATCGCTGCTCGACGGGTTGGCCGCCGAGGTCGCGGCCGACTACGAGATCGCCGGTGCGGCGGTCACCTATCGCGACGCGGCGGGCCGCCGTGCGGTCGTCACCGGCCTCGCGGCGGGCCCGTGGCGGGAGGCCTCCCTGGTTTCGGCGAAGTCCGCACATCTCGCGCTCGCTCGGGCGATGACGTGGGCCCGCGAATTCGAATACCTGCTGGTGTGCGAGCCGCTTCCCGGATACCAAGGCTTCTCGTTGATCTCGCCGCTGCGTGACCGCGTGGTGGCCGCCACCGCTACCAACGCCGGCTTCGTCTCCGAGGATTCGGTGCGCCCGGGGATCGCCGCCGCGTGGGATCAGTTCGACGCGGCGGGTGTGCGGCCGAGTGCGGTCGTCGTGATCGGTTCCGCCGCGGATCGGCCCGCGGTCGCCGCGACCCTGTCGTCCGGATTCAACGTGCCGGTGATCCCCTGTTCGGTGGCGGCCGCGGGGTCCGCGATCGGTGCCGCTCTGGTGGTGCAGCCGGAGGCCTTCGCCGCGGGACCGACCGAAGCCGCTCGGATGTCGCGCAATTCGGTCGCGGTCGTGGCCGCGGCGAGTGTGCTGGCCGGCGGGCTGACCCTGGGCGGCATCCATGAGCTCACCGACCACCCGCGTTCGGACGCCACCACTCGGCTGGCCGATGCTCGCACCGCCGCGCAGGCCACGCGGGGCCCGCGGCATGCCAAGCCGGACCCCGGTCTGCCGGCCCCGGATTCGATTCCGGAGTTCCCGATCGACGGTCCGATGGACAACCGCCCGCCGCGCCACGCGGCGCCCGACGACGCGACGAGTGCCGATCCGGCGGCCGCGAGCTGGGGTCCGGACGGCTCGCCGTGGTTGAGCCTGCGCGGATCGGACCAGGCCGGTGAGCCGAAGCGGCTCGCCAAGGAGGCGCCGGAGCCGGATTCGGCTCACCCGCAAACGAAATCGGTGATTCCGGCCCCGACCGAACCGGTCGGCGGGCCCGATGCCTCGCTGCTGTTCCCCGGCGAATCGGCCCCGCCGCAACTGGGCGCCCCCGAGTTCAATCAGTGGTGGGACAACCACTGGCGGCTGACCGTGCGGTGGATGGTCGCGATGATGCCGCGCGACTGATTCGCACGCCACGGCCCCGCGGCACGTCGACTACTGAAACGAACGGGCCCGGGACGAATCCGTCCCGGGCCCGCTCGCGGTACCACTAGACGGACAGATCGCGGCGCAATTTCGCCACATGCCCGGTGGCGCGCACGTTGTACTGCGCGAGCTGGATGATGCCCTGCTCGTCGACGAGGAAGGTCGAGCGAATCACGCCGGTGATGGTTTTTCCGTACATCGTCTTCTCACCGAAGGCGCCCCATGCCTGCAGAACTTCCCGATCGGGATCGGAGAGCAGTGGAAACGTCAATTTCTCGTTGTCCCGGAATTTGGCGAGTTTCGCCGGCTTGTCCGGCGAGATGCCGATGACGTCGAGGCCGGCCTCGTTCAATTCGGCGAGATTGTCGCGGAAGTCGCAGGCTTGTTTGGTGCACCCCGGTGTACTCGCGGCGGGGTAGAAGTAGACGATCACCTTGCGGCCGCGGTAGTCCGAAAGCGAAACCGGCTTACCGTCGGCATCCGGGAGGGTGAAATCCGGCGCGGGGTCGCCGGTGCCGAGTCGATGGGTATCGGTCATGCCCTGCACCGTAGCCCACGGATGTGACAACGGACGCGACATCCACGACGGCGGATACACTCGACGCCCAGCGACATACACGAACGACAACAGGAGACAACGTGGCGAGGGATACCGAGCACATCGAGCGGGAGATCGAAGCCGCGCGTAACCGGCTCGCGAGCACACTCGACGAGCTCGCGGTGCGGGCCGACCCGCAGCGGATCGCCGACAACACCAAGCAGGCGGTCCTGGCGAAGGTGAACGAGCCGAAGGTGAAGTACAGCCTCATCGGCGCGGGTGCTCTCGTCGGCGTGCTGGTGCTGATCAAGGTCTTCCGCCGCTGAGGCGTGCGGCTGCGGCCGCGGAAACGACGGAACCCGGTGTGACGGTGTCACACCGGGTTCCGTTTTTTCGTGATCAGACGGTCGGGCAGGCCATTCCGGTGCCGTCGGGATCCAGGTGCGGCGAATAGCCGGGCTCACCACGGAACAGCGGGGCGCGACCCGCCGCCCGGGCCTCGTCACAGTTCTTGAACGTGCCTCCCGCCGACCCGGTCTGCGTCAGGCCCGACGAACCGGTGGCGCCGATGGCGTCGTCGATACCCGACGATCCGGTACCGGCGGAGCCCGTGGGGATGAAGCCGTCGGCCAGAGCGGACGGGGCGGAGACGACGATCGGGGCGGCGAGGGTGATCAAGCCCGCGCCGGTCACGATAAGCCTGCGAACGTTCATGTATTCCTCGATGTCAGCTGCGGTTGATACAACGGACCGGCCGCACTCCCCGCGGTGGCAGGGCCGGAACCGCCGAGTCTACTGTTCTGATGGCGACCGTCGTTGTCAACTGCAGGGCCGAGAGCCGCTTATTCACCCAAGCGTTTACCCGTCATATGTTCCGCCGGAATATGTCCCATTCGCCCCGCCTCGAAATCGGTTACGGCGTCGATGATTTCCTGTTTGGTATTCATCACGAACGGGCCGTACTGGACCACCGGCTCCCGGATGGGCGCACCGCCGAGGAGCAGGACCTCGAATTGGCCGGTCGGGCCGTGCTGGTGTTCGTCGGCGGTCAGTGCGAGGGCCTCGCCGTGGCCGAGCACCGCAAGTTGTCCTTCGGTGAGCGTGCGGCCCTCGTCGCCGACGGTGCCGCTGCCGGCGAGAACGTAGGCCATCGCGGTGAAGTCCTGGGGCCACGGCGTTTCCAGTCGCGCGCCCGGAGTGATCGAGGCGTGGGCATAGGCGATCGGCGTATACGTCG
This sequence comes from Nocardia veterana NBRC 100344, assembly GCF_000308855.1. Lineage (GTDB taxonomy): Bacteria > Actinomycetota > Actinomycetes > Mycobacteriales > Mycobacteriaceae > Nocardia > Nocardia veterana. The sequence continues at coordinate 93,288 of NZ_BAGM01000035.1, forward strand.
AACCCGGGCCCTCGAAGCCGCCGACGCTGCCGGCGATGATGCGTACCAGCGCCCCGCCGTCGTGTGAGGTCACCAATGTCAGTTCGCTCGCGCGCAGATCCTGATATCGCGGCGCCGCCATCTTCAGCGAGCGCGGCAGATTCACCCACAGCTGCACGCCGTGGAAGACGCCGCCGGAGATCACCAGTTCCTCGGCCGGTAGTTCGTCGTGCAGGATGCCCGAGCCGGCGGTCATCCATTGGGTGTCGCCCTCGGCGATGGTTCCGCCGCCGCCGTTGGAGTCGTGGTGGACCATCGTCCCGTCGATCATGTAGGTGACGGTTTCGAAGCCGCGATGCGGATGCCAGGGTGCGCCCTTGGCCTCGTAGGGCTCGTAGGCGACCGGGCCCATGTGGTCGAGCAGGATGAACGGATCGGCGGTGCGCACGTCCAGGCTGGGGAACGGCCGCCGCACCTCGAAACCGGCCCCTTCGAGTTGCTTGTGCGCGGTGGTGACGGTGCGTACCGGTCGCTGCCGCGCGGTCCGGTCCGGACGCGGTAGGCGCGGCAGCACCAGGATGTCGTCGACGGTGATCGCTGGCATGGTGTCCTCCTCGGCCTGTTGGTGTCCATGTCAACCAATAGCGTGACCGGATCATTCCCGAGCCCGGCTACCCTCCTGCGGAGTCCACCCGGGGCCTGGTCGGCGGCATCCGAGGAACCGCCGGGAGGCTCGCTGGTCACCTGTCGATTCCATTGCCTGTCAAGAGCTTTCGTTGCCGCTGCGGTAGGTTCGCGATATGTCCCGAATCCAGCACTCGTATGGTCGCGGCTCGGCCGGATCGGCCTCGGCCCAGGCCGGACGCCCGGAATCGCAGTCGTCGACGGGCCGAATCCGTGGTGGGGAGATGTCGCTGTGAGTGGAACCGAGTCCGCGCCGAACACGGCTGCCTGCCCGGTGGTCCATGCCGCGCCGGGCGGGTCGAACGACCCGAGGATCCCGTTGTATTCGCCGGAGTTCGCGCGCGATCCGCACCGGATGTACGCCGAGATGCGCCGGCGCTTCGGGCCGATCGTCCCGGTGGAGTTGGCGCCCGGCGTACCGGCGACGCTGGTGATCGGTTATCGCACCGCACTGCAGATCCTCAACGACCCGGAGCGCTTTCCCGCCGATCCGCGGCGCTGGCAGCAGACCGTACCCGCGGATTGCCCGGTTTTGCCGATCATGGAGTGGCGCCCGACCGGGAGCCGCAACGCCGGTCCCGAATTCGCCCGCTACCGGCAGGCCACCGTGGCGAGTATCGAGGAGGTCGACCTCTACGGCCTGCACGCGGTGGTGGAGCGGATCGCGCTACCGCTGATCGAGGGATTCGCCGGCGACGGATCGGCAGACCTGTTGAGCCAGTACGCGTTTCCCCTCACCTTTCAGGTCTGCTGCGCGATGGTCGGCTGCCCGCCCGAAATCGGGCAGCAGGTCGCGGCCGGGATGGCCGCCATGTTCGACGGTGTCGACGCCGACCAGGGCAACCGTATGGTCAGCGATGCGATGCGGCAGCTGGTACTGCTCAAACGGTCCGAGCCCGGTAACGATGTCACCTCGCTGCTGCTGCGGCACCCGTCGGAACTGAACGACGAAGAACTCGTCCACCAGCTGGTGACCTTCTACGGCGCGGGAATCGAGCTGCAACTCAATCTGATCGTCAATACGCTGCTGCTGATCCTCACCGACGATCGATTCGCCGGGTCCGTGCTGGGCGGCAGTCTCTCGACCCGTGATGCCATCGACGAGGTGCTCTTCAACGACCCTCCGCTCGCGAACTACTGCATCACCTATCCGCGGCAACCGGTCCTGCTCGGTGACGTCTGGCTGCCCGCGCATCAGCCCGTTCTGGTCAGCATGGCCGGCTGTCACAGCGATCCCGCGATTCGCGCCGACGATCGCACCGGCAACCGCTCGCACCTGGCCTTCGGTATCGGCCAGCACGCCTGTCCGGCGCAGAGCCTGGCCTATCTGATCGCTCAGGACGCCATCGATCAGCTGTTGGACATGCTCCCGGATATGCGGCTCGCCCTCCCCGATGGCGAACCCGCGTGGCGGCCGGGTCCGTTCCACCGCGCGCTGGCTTCGCTTCCGGTCACATTCCCCGAAGCGTCGGTGTCGCCTCCGAGCCTGCGCGGGCCGCTGTGAGGTCGAGCGCTGTCCACGGCACGCGGCCTGAGTAGGGTCGCTGGCATGGTGCGCTGGCTGGACGAGCAGGAACAACAGACCTGGTCGGCGTATATCCGGTTACGCCAGCGCCTGGATGCGGCGATGGCCGCCGGGTTGGCCCGCGACGGGCTGTCGGTTTCCGATTACGAGATTCTGGTGGCGCTGAGCGAGGCGCGCGCCGGAAGTGTGCGTGCTCGCGATCTCGCGGCGCAGATCTGCTGGGACAAGAGCCGGCTGTCCAAGCATCTCGCCCGGATGGAGAAGCGCGGGCTGGTCGTGCGGAGTCCGGCCGCCGAGGATGCGCGGGGCCGGCTGATCTGCCTGACCGAATCCGGACGTCGGGCGATCGAACGCGCCGCGCCGCGGCATGTCGAACTGGTGCGGCGGCTGTTCGTCGACCAGGTGACGGCTGCGGAGGCGGCCGCGCTTCGGTCGGTGTCGGACAAGGTGAGTGCGAGGATCGAGGCCAAGTCGGAGTCGGCCGATCCGGTGCGGCGGGAGTGACGCCCGGCCCCGCACGATCGGCCGGCGTGGTGAGTGGCCGCATCTCACCTCTCGTCGGCGACCTCGGATCGTTCGAACTGGGCTCGCTTCCAGTCGCCGAACGGTTCGTCCCGTTCCCGCACCGCCTCCCGGAAACCGACGGTGGCCGAACGCAATTGGAACGCATATCCTTCGCGCGTGTGCCGGGAGATGCCGTCGAAAACGGTGCTCACCATGCCGGAGTTGGCCACGCCCTGAGCCAGCAGCGAACTGTTCAGGGCCAGTTTCGCCATGATCAGCTGGTTGATCGGCATCCGCGAAATGCGTTGCAGCAGTAGTTCGGTGCGCTCGTCGAGCTCGTCGGCCGGGCACGACTCGACCGCGAGTCCCCACTCCTGAGCCTGTTTTCCGCTCAGGCAGTCGCCGGTGAACAGCAGTCGCTTGGCGCGCTGGTCCCCGAGCCGGTGCGCCCACATCCCGGCCGCGGGGATGCCCCAGACACGGGTGGGCGGATAGCCGATCTTGGTGTCGTCGGCGCAGATGATCTGATCGCAGAACAGCGCGATATCGGTACCGCCCGCGACGGCGAATCCGTGCAGTTTGGCGACGGTCGGCTTGTTCGCATGCAACAGGCTCGAGAAGCCGCGGTTGAATCGGCTCATCATCTGATAGTCGACCATGGGATCCCACGTGCCGGCAGGGTCGTGGTTGCGGGCCTGCACCACCGGATCGAGTACGGTGCCGGCGGTGGGCTGCGCCGACACCGTGGGGGAGAGGCCGTTCTCGGCAAAGATCGACAGGTCGTAGCCCCCGCAGAAGCCTTTGCCGCGCCCCGACACCACCATCACGTGCACTCGCGGATCCAGATCGGCGCGTTCGACCGCGTGGGCGAGTTCGATCGGGGTGTCGGCGGTGATGGCATTGCCGTGTTCGGGCCGGTTGAACGTGATGCGGGCGATTCGTCCCGTCACCTCGTAGGTGAGGGTGCGGTAGTCCGGGCCCCGCTCCGGTTCCGGTCGTCGGGCGAACAGCGAATCCTCGCCGCTGGTCAGGTCTTCCCGCCAGGCGGCGGGGCGAGTGCCGGAGTGGTTCGCGTCGTCGGTCACGCAAGAAGTGAACTCCAGTTCACTTCTTGCTGTCAAGGGTCGACGGCGGCCGCATGCCGGTCCACGACCGTCGAGCGGATGGTGCAGGGGACGAGGGTGCCTCAGGTGGCCGAATCGCCGCTACCGGTGAGCCACGGTGTGACGGGTGGTTTGACCCACAGGATCTTCTCGTCCGTACACCTTCTCTGAGCGGCAGGGTGATTCGGGTGGCGCGCGGCCCAGGCATCCTTCTCGTCGAGCAGCCGTGCCACCTGATCCCAGGTCTCCCCGGTGCTCGGCGGGTTCGTGTCGGCGGCGCGGGCCAGTTTGCGCCGCGTCGCCGCCGGGATCTCCGCAAGTTCGGCGCCGGTGATGCCGCGCTGCCACAGATATGCGGCCAGCCGCCGCGCCTTTTCGGCGCGTCCTTTACTGGCATGGTCGGTATGTGCGTAGTCGGCCATATCGATTCCGATCGCGAACGGTTGCGGTCGAGCCTAACCAGCACGGGTCCCGCCTCGGCTACAGGACCCATTCCTGCCGGTAGTCGGCGTGATCGGCCCAGCACAGCGCGATACACCGCAGCAGCCGGTCCCGGCGTCGGTCGTCGTCGGGCAACTGCGCCAGCGTGATGATCAGGCGCTTGGCCAGTACCTCCCGTAAGACCTGTTCCGGATCGTATCGCGCGATATGCGGCCCGGCCGAGCGGTCCGCGGTTGCCACCGGATGCTGCGTTCCGGCTCGCACACTTCCGTCGCCGGATTCGAATCGCCAGGTCCGTCGTTCCCCGTCGACCGCCCGCGCCAGCTGTTCATCCTCACGCAGTCGCGCGTCGATGAACTCGACAATGCTCCCCACAATGGCTTGGACGGGCCACCCCGGTCCGCGGTTCCCGCTCAGGGGTGTCTCGGCCGGCACAGCGCCGTGATGCCGAGCCCGATCGCCAGCGCCACCGCGGCGAGATGACACAGCGCGCTCGATCCCGCCACCCGGGCGCAGATATCCACGGCCCGATCGGAGAATTCGTGCGCTCCGGAAGCGAGCACCAGAATCGGTGCGGCCGTATCGGATTCGTCGTCGGTGATGTCGGGCAGTGTCAGCGCGAACGCGAGCAGCGACAGATCCATCGCGACGAACGCGGCCGCCACCCACTGCCGCAGCCGGTGCCCGCCCATCCACAGCGCATACATACCCAAGACACTGCCGGCCACGATGGGCGCCAGTACGAGGAGAAATCCGCCGAACAGGAATATGACGAAGAACCAGCCGAGCGTGCTGAACCGAACCGCGACCGACACGATCACCACGCTCGCCTGCAGCCCGGTGAGCAGCCCCAGCGTCACCGCCGCCCGACGACGAACCCGTGCCCCGCCCTGCCCGATGTGCTCCCTCGCGTCCATATCGGAAGTCTCACCGACGACAGGGGCGTTGTGGACGAGTAGAACTACTCGAGTACCGCCGGTGAAGATACGGGCATATCCCGGACTCGAGGGCACGCGGCGACAGGAGGCGTGCCGAGGAATCGGCGGCCGAAACGAAGAAATCCCCATCCGGATTCGGAGGGGGATTGCTGTTGTGCGCCATCAGGGACTCGAACCCCGAACCCGCTGATTAAGAGTCAGCTGCTCTGCCAATTGAGCTAATGGCGCTTGGACCTCCGGATCGGGCCTGTGGGCTCCGTTCCGGTGCGGGAGAAACCATAACAGTTGGGCGGGCGGAAAGTGAAATCGCCTGTTCAGCGCGGGGATCGGGTTGTGGCGGGGGTGGTAACGGACGGAGGGTTCGAAGGGATGAATCGGACGAGAGTGTGCGGGGCGGCTCGTCGTGTTTGTGCTGTTGCGACCCTTCCACCTGGCAGAATGGGTGGGCGTGGTCTCGACCGATCCCCGCATGCGTGGTGGGTTGAGCAGCGTGGCTGGGCTTCCCGGTTGCGTACGAGGCATGAAACGGGGTTGGACATGGGCAGACGTCTGGGCCGGCAGCGATCGAAGCTGATGATGGGGTGGCTGGGCGTGATGTCGGTACTCGCGCTCGCCGTGACCGGATGCAGCAGTTCCGGCGCGGTCGGCGGCGGGCCGGTGATCGAAGCGAATTCGGCGATCGATCTGGTCAAACCCAAGGTCGTCACGCCGGTCGCGGACGGTGCGGTCGGGGTGTCGCCGGGTGATCCACTGCCGGTCAAGGTGGAGAACGGCAAGCTGACGGCTGTCACCTTGCTCACACCGGAGGGTAATCCGGTCGCGGGACAGATCGCGCCGGACGGCACGTCGTGGCAGCTGACCGAACAGCTCGGGTTCGATCGAACCTATCGGTTGCGGGCCGAGGCGGTCGGTATCGGTGGCACCACGTCGACCACGATGAGTTTCACCACACTCGCCCCGCGCAACAAAACCCACCCGTGGCTGTTGCCCGGTGAAGACGCGGTGGTCGGCATCGGGCAACCGGTGGCGGTGCAGTTCGACGAGAACATCCCGGATCGCCGGGCCGTGCAGGATGCGATCAAGATCACGACTGTGCCGGCGGTGGAGGGTGCGTTCTACTGGGTCAACAATCGCGAAGTGCGGTGGCGACCCGAGCATTTCTGGGCTCCGGGCACGCGGGTGACGGTGGACGTGAACACCTACGGCCGGGATCTGGGCAACGGCCTGATCGGTGACAGCGATATCCACTCCAGCTTCACCATCGGCGATCCGATGATCTTCACCGCCGACGACAACACCAAGATGGTGACCGTCGAGCGCAACGGCCAGGTGATCCGGACGATGCCGACCTCGATGGGTAAGGACTCCACGCCGACGCAGAACGGCATCTACATCATCGGCGATCAGTTCGATCACATGATCATGGATTCGTCCACCTACGGCGTCGCCGCGACCGGTCCGAACGGCTATCGGACTCCGGTCGACTGGGCGACGCGCATGTCCTACAGCGGCATCTTCATGCATTCCGCGCCGTGGTCGGTGGGTCAGCAGGGCTATTCGAACACCAGCCACGGATGCCTGAACCTCAGCCCCGAGGATGCCCGCTGGGTGTACGAGAACGCCAAACGCGGCGATATCGCGATCGTGAAGAACACCGTCGGCGAAACACTGTCCGGGGTCGATGGACTCGGTGACTGGAATATCCCCTGGGCGGAGTGGAAGGCGGGCAACGCCGACACCAGCCGGTGACGGTCGCCGCCGCCGGTTCTCCGCGGTGGGAAGGTGGGGGACGGTCGCGAATCTAGTCTCGTCGCGTCGATCAAGCTGTCGCCCGGGTCGGCGAATGTGCGCCCGACCCGGTCGACGAACAGGCGCAGGAGTTCGCGATGCCCAAGGGCGATGTCCATCTGTGCGGCAGTGTGCCGCTGTCCACCACGGAAACCGTATTCACCGAGGCTGCCCGGCGGTTGGGGCCGTGGCTCGCGCGGATCCCCGATGGTGAGGTCGGGGAGCGGGACAACTTCACCGTCTGGCAGTTGCCTCGGATGGCGGCGCATCCGGATCTGGAGGTCGTGCCGCCGCCGAGTCCGGAATACGGGCCGAGCGAGCGGGTGCGGCCCCGGCCCGGTGTCGACGCGGCGTCGATCGATTTCGGCGCACTGGGTTATGCCGATGCCGCGCTGGAATCGTGGCGGATCTTCCGTAAGCTGCGCGATCAGGGCGATATCGCGGCCGAGGTGCGGTTCCAGGTGTGTTTGCCGTCGCCGATCTCGGTGGTGGGCGCCTTCGTCGGCGACCCGCAGGATGTGCTCGAACAGCGCTACGAGGCGGCCCTGCTGGCCGAACTCGATCGCATCGTCGCGGAGATTCCGGCCGTGGACCTGGCGATCCAGTGGGACTGTCCGGTCGAGTTCGCGATTTTCGAAGGGATCTTTCCGTCCTGGTTCGGCACCGACGACGACTCGAAATTCACTCAGATCGTCGCCCGGCTGGTCCGGCTCGGTGCCGCGGTGCCCACGGGCGTCGAACTCGGCTATCACCTGTGCTACGGCGATTTCGGCCATCGGCATTTCGCCGAACCGGTCGACACCGGGCGCATGGTCGCGGTGACGAACGCGGTGCTGGCCGGCCTGCCCCGCCGGGTCGACTGGGTCCACATGCCGGTTCCGCGCTCGCGCGACGATCGTGACTATTTCGCGCCGCTGGCCGAACTCCGGCTGCCGCAGCCCACCCGGCTGTACCTGGGGCTTGTCCACGCCACCGACGGTGCGGCCGGCGCCCGTCGGCGCATCGCGGCCGCCCGCGAGGTGATCGACGGCTTCGGAATCGCCACCGAATGCGGGTTCGGTCGCCGCCCGGCCGAGCAGATCCCCGATCTGCTCGATCTGCATGCCGAGGTGGCCGCGGACCTGTCCTGAACCGGTCGGACCGGTGAATTCGCCGGATCCGTAATTTCTTTCGCGTGTCCGGCGCCGATGCCGGGCGAGGGTCCGGTGACAAAAAGATCGGGCCCCTCCGAATCCGGAGGGGCCCGATCTCTCGGGGTGAGCGACGGGACTCGAACCCGCGACAGCCAGGATCACAACCTGGTGCTCTACCAACTGAACTACGCTCACCATCGCCGGTAACAACCGGCGCGCTAGATGGTAGCGCGAACCCCGCCGGGAAACCTAATCGGCTGCTGGGGCCGGTGGCTGGGATCCGGAGGAACCGCCACTGACCTGCGCGGCTATCGTCGCGATCTCCGTGCTGGACGGACCGGGCGCGGGGACGAACGCGGTGCGTCGGTAGTACTCGAGTTCACGGATCGACTCCTTGATATCGGCCAGGGCGCGGTGGGACAGCCCCTTCTCCGGCTGGCCGAAGTAGATCCGCGGATACCAGCGCCGGCACAGCTCCTTGATCGAGCTCACATCGATCATCCGGTAGTGCAGATGGGCGTCGAGTTCCGGCATGTCCCGGGCGATGAAGCCGCGATCGGTGGCGATCGAATTGCCCGCCAGTGGCACGGTGCCGGGAGTGGGGACCCACTGCCGGACGTAGTCGAGGACCTGCTGCTGCGCTTGTTCCATCGTCACGGTGGATCGGCGGACCTCTTCGGTCAGGCCGGATTTCGCGTGCATCTCCTGCACCACGGGCGGCATCGCGGCCAGCGCATCGTCGTCGGCGTGGATGACGATGTCGACGCCGTCGCCGAGAATGTTGAGATCACTGTCGGTTACGAGCGCGGCCACCTCGATCAGCTTGTCGCTGTCGAGGCGCAGGCCGGTCATCTCGCAATCCATCCACACCATGAGTTTGTCGGACACGCAGGCCACATTAGTGGGCGCGGCTCGGGAAGCGGATCCGCCGCCGCGGTTGCGCCACGATTGCCCACCGACCGATTGTCCCTGTCCGTGGCGGTTGCTGCGGCTACAGTCTTGCGTGCGTGATTCGTGCGTTCGGCGATGTTGGCGGTAGTTGGCAGGGCAGACGGAGGATCGGCGATGACAACTCCTCAGGAGCGGGCGGCGGCGGCGCGCAAGGCCGCCGAGGAGGCGGCGCGGATCGCCGCGGAGGCGGCAGCGGCCGCGGAGGCGGCGGAGGCGGAAGCCGCGGCGCAGGGCGGCGGACAACAGGCCGAGGAGTCCGGGGGTGCGCCGGCCGAGACGAAATCGCCTGCGGTCGCGCCGGACTCGGCGTCCCACGGTGCGGCACAGGAGATCGCGGCGGGCTATGCCTTCGACGGCGCCGCCCTCGAATTGGGGACGGTGCTGGTCGACGGCGCGGTCGATCCCGCTGCGCGGGTGCGCATTCCGATGCGGACGCTGAATCGGCACGGCCTGGTCGCCGGCGCGACCGGAACCGGGAAGACGAAGACGCTGCAGGGTATCGCCGAACAGTTGTCGGCGGCCGGGGTGCCGGTGGTACTCGCGGACGTGAAGGGTGACCTGTCCGGGCTGTCGCAACCGGGACGCTCGGACGACAAGATCACCGCCCGGGCGGCCGAAACCGGCGATGCGCAGTGGGCCCCGCGGGGCTTCCCGACCGAATTCGTCTCGCTCGGCACCGACGGCATCGGCGTGCCGATCCGGGCGACGATCACCTCGTTCGGGCCCGTCCTGCTCAGTAAGGTGCTGGGACTCAACGAAACTCAGGAATCGACGCTCGGCCTGATCTTCCACTGGGCCGACACCCAGGGGTTGGCCCTGCTGGACCTGAAGGATCTGCGCTCGGTGATTCAGCACCTGACCAGTCCGGAGGGCAAGGAGGATCTGAAGGGGATCGGCGGCGTCTCCGCGGCCACGGCAGGTGTCATCCTGCGGGCTCTGGTGAATCTCGAGGCCGAGGGTGGCGACACCTTCTTCGGCGAACCCGAACTCGATCCCGCCGACCTGTTGCGCACCGTCGACGGCGCCGGGGTGATCACCCTGTTCGAACTCGGTTCGCAGGCAGCCCGGCCGGTGTTGTTCTCGACCTTCCTGATGTGGGTGCTGGCGGACCTGTTCCAGACGCTGCCCGAGGTCGGCGACGTGGACAAGCCGAAGTTGGTGTTCATCTTCGACGAGGCGCATCTGCTGTTCGACGACGCGTCGAAGGCCTTCCTGGACCAGGTGGAGCAGACGGTGAAGCTGATCCGCTCCAAGGGCGTCGGCGTGTTCTTCTGCACCCAGCTGCCCACCGACGTTCCCAACGCCGTCCTGTCGCAGCTGGGAGCGCGGATTCAGCACGCGCTGCGCGCCTTCACCCCCGACGATCAGAAGGCATTGTCGAAGACGGTGCGCACCTACCCGAAGACCACGGTCTACGACCTCGAAAACGCGCTCACCGCCTTGGGCATCGGTGAGGCGGTCGTGACGGTGCTCTCGGAGAAGGGGGCGCCCACACCCGTCGCCTGGACCCGGTTGCGTCCGCCGCACTCGCTGATGGACACCATCGGCGTGGACGAGATCCGTGCTCGCGCGCAGGCCAGTCCGCTCCACGAGAAGTACGGGCGCACTGTCGATCGTGAATCGGCATACGAGATGCTGACAGCGAAAGTCGTTGCCGCCGAACCGGAGACCGCGCCGACGCCGGAGGCGGCCGCCGAGCGGGATGCGGAACCCTCGGCGGCCGAGCGGATCATGAGCAATCCGGCGGTGAAGAGTTTCCTGCGGTCGGCGGCGTCGGCTGCGGGCCGCGAGATCAGCCGCAGCCTGTTCGGAACCCGGAGGCGGTGAGCTGCGCCGGCGCCGGGCCGCGGGCCCCGCGCGACTCAACCGATATCGCGCAGGAGCAGATCCTGGGGAGTTTCGCGCCGAACCAGCTCGCGCATCCGCCCGTCTCGGACGGCGATGATCGGTGGCCGTCCGACACCGTTGTAGGCCGAGGCGAGGCTGTGGTGATACGCCCCGGTGCAGGGCATCGCCAGCAGCTCTCCGACGTGCAGATCGGCGGGCATGCGCACGTCGGTGGCGAGGAGGTCACCGGCCTCGCAGCAGCGTCCGGCCACGGTGGCGGTGAGCTGCGGCCCGGTCGGATGACGGCTCGCGAGTACGGCGTCGTAGCGCGCTCCGTAGAGGGCCACCCGCGGATTGTCGTTCATTCCGCCGTCCACGATCACGAACGTGCGCCCACCCGGGACCCGTTTGATCGCGGTGACCCGGTAGATGGTCACCCCGGCCCGCGCGACGACGCCGCGGCCCGGTTCCATCGCGATGACCGGTCGCGGGAACCGATTCCGGGCACAGGCGGCATCCAGCGCGTCGTCGACGATATCGGCCAGTTCGCTGAGATTCAGTTCGGCATCCCCGGTCCGATAGGCGACCGCATGGCCGCCGCCCAGATTCAGCTGGGTCAGCACGGCACCGTGCTCGCGGCGCACTTCGGCCATGCGGGCGACGAGCCGCCGCACCGCCTCGCCGTAATGATCGGGATCGTGGATCTGGGAGCCCAGATGACAATGGAAGCCGCACAGTTCCAGCAGCGGATGCGCCAGGATGGTCCGGATCGCTTCCGCTGTGGTCTCGTCGTGCAGCGGGAAACCGAATTTCTGGTCCGCGACGCCGGTGCGGACCGCGGGGTGACCGGATACGTCGATATCGGGAGTCAGTCGTAGCAGCACCCGCTGCGGCCGGGTGACCACGGTGGACAGCAGGCTCACCTCGGTCAGCGAATCGATCACGATCCGTCCCACCCCGGCACGGACCGCGTAGTCCAGTTCGGCGTACGGCTTCCCGCTGCCGTGCAGCACGATCCGTCCGGGGTCGACGCCGGCCGCCAGCGCGACGGCCAGTTCACCGGCCGAGCACACGTCGATGCCGAGTCCCTCATCGGCGATCCACCCGGCGACCGTCCGGGTCAGTAATGCCTTTGCGGCATAGATGATTTCGGCGTCCGGGAAATGCTTGCGGTAGGACCGGCAGCGGTCGCGAATCTCGGTCTCGCCGAGGACATAGGCCGGCGTCCCGTAGCGGTCGGCGATATCGTCGAGTGCCACTCCGTCGACGGTGATGCGGCCCAGCTCGTCGTAATGGGTCCGGCGCGGCCACACGGTGGCATCCAGGCGCGGGGAGGGCATCCCCGAACGTAAGGACGGGAATATCTCGAGCAACGTCACGGCGCTTCTCCTGAGTTGTGTGTGGCACCCGCGTTCCACTGCGGGGCCACCCCCAGAACTACGCCGGACGAGCTGCGCCGGACCGTATCGATACGCCCTCTTGACCGGCGGCGCCGTGATCTTGACGCCGCCCTGACCGCCCCGGCCTAGCCGGCGAGCTTCTTGTAGAACGAGCCGACGATCGGCGCGGTGAGCGCGCGCGGCGCGTACTGACCGGCGACACTCATTCCCTTGCTGATCAGGCCTGGGACCACGCGCATCTTGTTGCGCGCCAGGGCATCGATGGAGATCTTGGCGGTGTAGGCGGCCGAGACCCAGATGAAATCGGGAATCTTGCTGCCCACTTCCTCCTGATCGGGATTGTCGGTGCGGACCGGTCCCGGTGCCAGCAGCGTCACATGGACACCGCTGCCGATGAGTTCGCCGCGCAGTGATTCGGAGAAGGTGTTGGTGAAGGCCTTCGTCGCCGCGTAGGTGGCGTTGTTGGGGATGGCCATATTCCCGGCGGCCGAGCCGGTGATCAGGATGCCGCCGCCGCGCGCGAGCATGCCGGGCAGGACGGCGAGGGTCAGATCGTGGACGGCGACCGCGTTGAGCTCCATCACCGAGCGCTCGACATCGGCGTCGAGGTCGGCGACGGCGCCGAAGGTCGCGACGCCGGCGTTGTTGCACAGGATGGCGATCTCGCGTTCGGCCAGTTCGGCGGCCAGCGGCGCCCGCTGCTCGCGGTCGGACAGATCGACCGCCCGCACCTCGGCGGTCACCCCGTAGGTCGCGGTCAGCCGCTGTGCCAGTTCGGCCAGCAGATCGCCGCGCCGGGCGACCAGGATGACCGAATACCCGCGTTTGGCCAGCTCCTCGGCCAGGGCGGTTCCGATGCCGGAGGAGGCTCCGGTGACGACGGCACGATTGTCGGCGGTGGGTGCAGGCAGGCTCACGGTCGCCGAGCCTACCGGGTGCGGGCAGTGGTGGCCTTCGGCTCCAGGAAGGCGATGCCCCAGTCGAGGTGGCCGTGCCACACGCCGGCGATCCGACCGCCCTGCACCGCGGGCTTCGGGTCGCCGATCGGACCGCCGGCCGCCCGGACCGCCGCGACGGTGGCATCGAGGTCGGGTGTGCCGAATGCGACACCGACCAGCGCCGGTGCGCTGCGCGCGGCGGACACCACCTCGATGAAGGCCTCGCCTACCCGGTAGAAGGCCATTTCCGGACCCTCGGGTCCGCGCGGGCGGAAGCGCCGGCGAGGACCGGCACCCAGCACCGCAGTCAATGCCGTGACGGCTTCGTCCAGATCCGGCACCCAGTACACGATGTGGTCGACGAAGCTCACGCCATTGGGGTGGGTGGCGTCGGCCTCGGTGTCGTTCAGCACCTCCGGTACGCCGAGGACACCGGCGTCGGCTTCGGTGCCGTCGAACCCCCACCCGGCACCGACGCCGAGGGTGCAGGAGATCCGCCCGATGCGGAGCATGCCGTCGTGAACGGCGAAACCGAGGGTGTTCCAGGACTTTTCGTCGCCCGGAAAGCCGAGGCGGGTCAGCGCGGCCATTACAGCGCCGCCGCCAGCCGCGTGCCCTGATCGATGGCCCGTTTGGCGTCGAGTTCCGCCGCCACATCGGCGCCCCCGATCAGGTGGATACGCACCCCGGCGCGCTGCAACGGTTCGACCAGATCGCGCACCGATTCCTGGCCGGCGCACAACACGACGTTGTCGCATTCGATGACGGTCGGCCGGGCCCGTTCGTCCCCGAAGCTGATGTGCAGACCCCGGTCGTCGATCCGCTCGTAATTCACCCCGCCGATCTGCTCGACCCCTTTGGCCTTCACCGCCGCGCGGTGCACCCACCCGGTGGTCTTGCCGAGGGTCTTGCCGAACGGTGTCGATTTCCGTTGCAGCAGAACGACATCCCGGGGCGCGGGGGAGGGCTGCGGAGCGGTCAGTTGTCCGGGCGCGTCCGGATCGTCGCTGACGACACCCCATTCCTGCTTCCACTCGTCCAGCTTCAGCGACGGATGTCCCTCGACGGTCAGGAATTCGCTGACGTCGTAACCGATTCCGCCCGCCCCGATCACCGCGACCTTCCTGCCGACCGGCTTCTCCTCCCGTACCAGTTCGGCGTAGGTGAGCACTTTCGGATGGTCGATGCCGGGAATGTTGGGGATCCGCGGGCGCACCCCGGTCGCCACCACGACGTGGTCGTAGCGGCCCTCGATCAGTTCATCCGCGCTCACCCGGCGATTCAGGAACAGCCGGACACCGCTGAGTTCGAGTTTGCGGGTGAAATAGCGGATCGTCTCGTTGAATTCCTCCTTGCCCGGGATCCGCCGGGCGATGTCGAATTGCCCGCCGATCTTGTCGTCGGCTTCGAACAGGTCCACCCGGTGCCCGCGTTCGGCCAGGTTGACCGCGGCCGAGAGACCGGCCGGGCCGGCGCCGACCACCGCGATGCGCTGCGTGCGCCGGGTGGGTAGCAGCCGCAGCTCGGTTTCGTGTCCGGCGCGCGGATTCAGCAGGCAGGACACGGTTTTGTGGACGAAGGCGTGGTCCAGACAGGCCTGGTTGCAGGCGATGCAGGTGTTGATCTCGTCCGTGCGGGCGGCGCGCGCTTTCGCGACCCAGTCCGGATCGGCCAGCAGCGGGCGGGCCAGCGAGACCAGGTCGGCATCGCCGCGGGTGAGGATCTCCTCCGCCGTTTCGGGCATGTTGATCCGGTTCGAGGCGCAGACCGGAATATTCACGCGCTCGGTGATTTTCGCGGTGAATTCGACGAATGCGGCGCGCGGCACCGAGGTCACGATGGTCGGCACCCGGGCCTCGTGCCAGCCGATATCGGTATTGATGATGCTGACCCCGGCGGATTCGAGTTCGGTTGCCAGCGCGAGGATTTCGTGTTCGGTCTGGCCGTGCTCCACGAATTCCGCCATCGAGAGACGGAAGACGATGACGAAGTCCGGACCGACCGCCGCGCGGATCCGCCGCACGATCTCGAGCGGGAAGCGGCGCCGGTTCTCCGCCGAACCACCCCAGCGGTCGGTGCGCTTGTTGGTGCGCGGCGCGAGGAACTGGTTGATCAGATAGCCCTCACCGCCCATGATCTCGACGCCGTCGTACCCGGCGAACTGTGCCAGCCGCGCGCAGCGCACATAGTCCTCGATGGTGCGCTCGACACCTTTGTCGGACAGTTTGCGCGGCCGGAAGGGGTTGATCGGGGCCTTGATCGAGGATGCCGAAACACTGAACGGCACATAGGCATAACGCCCGGCGTGCAGAATCTGCAGAGCGATCTTGCCGCCTTCGGCGTGCACGGCCTTGGTGATCGCGCGATGACGGTAGGCCTCGGTCTTGTTGGTGAGTTTGGCTCCCAGCGGAAGCAGCCAGCCTTCACGGTTCGGGGCGTAGCCGCCGGTGATGATCAGGCCGACACCGCCGCGGGCGCGTTCGGCGAAGTACGCGGCGAGCCGGTTGGTGTCCCAGGCACGGTCCTCGAGTCCGGTGTGCATCGAGCCCATCACCACGCGGTTGCGCAGCGTGGTGTGTCCCAGATCCAGCGGGGTGAACAGATGGGGGTACGGATGCGGCGAATCGATGGAATTCGCGGTCATGAGATCACCTTTCGGATGCGGAATCCGGTTGCGGGGCTGAGACTTACGGGGCTTCCGGGGCTTCCGGTTCGTTCGACGTCGGACGCACGCCCCGCAGGCCGGCCAGGACTTCGTCGCACCATTCGACGAAGCCGACCTCGACCCGGATGCCGCCGCGCAGCACCAGGTACTGGTAGAGGGCGGTGCCGGTGAGCTGGTCCGGGGCGGGGAAGTCCTTTTTCTCGATGTGGCGGTACAGCTCCAGCCGCTGGGCGTGGTGCTCGCGATGACGCGCCACCTCGGCGCGCAGTGCCTCCGGATCGCCGTGCCCGGCGGCGCGGATCTTCACACCGAGTTCGCTGCGTAGTGGACCGATATCGTCGGTCGGGGCGGAAATCCAGCGCGACAATTCCGCGCGACCGGCGTCGCTGACGGTGTAGACCTTCTTGTCCGGGCGTCCGTCCTGGGCGATCGCCTCGCTGCTGACCCAGCCGCGCTCCTCCATCCGTTTGAGTACGCGGTAGATCTGCTGATGCGTTGCGCTCCAGAAGAATCCGATCGATTTGTCGAAGCGACGCGCCAGCTCGTACCCCGAACCGGCCCGCTCGCTCAGCGATACCAGCAGCGCATGCTCGAGGGCCATGCGCAGAGATTAGCCGATACACGGCGTACTATGCAACGTGGTGCATATTCCCGCGGCAGGGGGGCTGAACGCCGAGAACCCTGTGAGCACCCGTCGTTTTCTGTATCATCAGCCGCGGTGCTCTGCACTATCTCGGATACGGGAAGGGCGCCTCATCCGGCCGACAGGTTCGAGGGGCGCCCTTCTGTACCGCCGCATCGGCCTGGCGTGTGGGACCTGCCCCGGTTTGCCGGAATTACGTTGCCTCGCCGTATTTGTGCGCCTGGTCGGGAATGCGACCTCACCGGGCGCTGCCGGGTTTCCAGGCGGCCATGCCGAGGGCGATCATCCGCACCTGGCCCACGGTTCGATCGACGAGATCGGGGCGTTCCCGCAGCGGTGCGGAGACGAAGTCGGCGATGTGGTCGGCGACGGTCGAGACGATCAGATCCGCGGCCAGTTCCAGATCGTCGGTCGGCCAGGCGTCCAGCGCCGGCACTCGGGACATGTCGACCACCAATTCCCTTGTGATCAACTGCATTTCGGTGGCGATCGCAGTGCGCAGCGACGGTGAGCCGCCGTGCCGTTCGCGGATCAGGAAACCGTAGAGATCCTCGCGGCCGGCGATCTGGGCGAAAACGAAGCGCACGGTTTCGGCGAGGCGTGCGTCCGGAGTGCGGCGCAGCTGCCGCAGTGCCAGACGCAGCTGGCGCACGCCCTCGTCGACGAGGGCGGCGCCCAGTTCGTCGAGGGAGTCGAAATGGCGGTAGAAGGCGGTGGGCACGATTCCGGCCGACCGGGCGATCTCGCGCAGGCTCAGCGCCGCGAAGCCGCGCTCGGCGGCCAGCGTCAGCGTGCCGTCCAGCAGCGCTCGCCGGGTGCGCTCTTTGCGCTCGACTCGGGTTTCGGCCTGCTCGCTCATTTCGGTGAGCATACATCCGTTCACGATCGGTCCATTCGTCGAGATGTTGCATCGGTCACATCAGATGCAGGTTGAACTATTGCGGTACTGCCGGGCACACTTGTTCAGTGTACAGATGTGCACCGAAATTCGGCGCACATGATCAACCCGACGAAGGCTGGGGAGAACCGCATGGTGGGACTGCTCGATCTGGTCCAGACATTGACCTCGCCGCACCCGCTCGACCGGTACCTGGAGTTGGTGCGCCCGACGTTGACGCTCCGTGATCTGCGGGCCGAGATCATCGGCGTGGATCGCTCGGTGCCCGGTTCGGTAACCCTGACACTCCGCCCGAACCGTGCCTGGGCGGGCCATGCGGCCGGACAGTTCGTGCAGGTCGGCGTGCTGATCGACGGCGTCAAGCACACCCGGTGCTACTCACCGATCGATGCCGAGACGGGGCCGCGACGCACGCTCACCCTGACGGTGAAGGCGCATCCGGACGGGCTGGTGTCGCAGTATCTGCACCGGCAAGCGCGCCGCGGCATGGTGGTGGATCTGTCGCCGGCATCCGGAGTGTTCCGCCTGCCCGCGCAGCGGCCGGACAAACTCCTGCTGATCAGCGGCGGCAGCGGGATCACACCGGTCCTGTCGATGCTGTCCACGCTGGCGGCCGAGGACTACCCGGGCGAGGTGGTGTTCCTGCACTACGCCCGATCGCCCGAGGAGGTGCCGCATCGGGATCTGCTGGAGAACATCGCCCGCCGCCACGACAACGTCGACATCGTGCTGGGATATCCGGAACTGGGGCGCTCCGAGCGGCTCGACGGCGCACCGTGGAACTGCGCCGCCGTGCCCGCCGCGAAGTTCCTCGACTATGACGAATTGACCCGGATCGCACCGTTTTTCGCCACCGCCCACACCTATGTGTGCGGGCCGCCGGCCCTGATGGAGACCGTGCGGCGGATCTATCGGGCCGAGGAGCTCGACGATCGCCTGCACAGCGAGGAATTCGTCGTCACCACCGCACCGGCCGACCCCGCCGAGGTGGAGGGTGTCACCACCTTCTCGGCGAGTGGCAAGCAGGCGGAGAACACCGGGGTGAGCCTGTTGGAGCAGGCCGAGGCGGCGGGTCTGAACCCGGAGTTCGGGTGCCGGATGGGGATCTGCTTCTCGTGCACCGCGGTCAAGCGGTCCGGCTGCACCCGCAATCTGCGCAGCGGCGAAATCGACAGCGATCCCGACCAGCCGATCCAGCTGTGCGTCAGCGCCGCGGTCGGCGATGTCGACATCGAAATCTGAGAGGGGAAAAAGCCATGACCATCCTCACCGAAACCGAGAACGGACCGCTGGTCCTGACACCGGAGCAGGTCGCCGAGATCGGCCGGGAGCTGGACGCGCTCCGCGACCGGATAACCGCTGACCTGGGGGAACGCGACCGGGAGTACATCTATTCGATCATCAAGGCGCAGCGCGGTTTCGAGATCGCCGGGCGTGGTCTGATGTATCTGGGCTTCCTGCCGCCGTTCTGGCTCGCCGGCGTCGCCGCGCTGAGCCTGTCCAAGATTCTGGACAACATGGAGATCGGCCACAACGTCATGCACGGCCAGTGGGACTGGATGCGTGAGCCGGGGCTCAATTCCCGGGTGTTCGAATGGGACACGGTCTGCCCGGCCGATCAGTGGAAGCATTCGCACAACTACATGCACCACACCTACACCAACATCCACGGCCGCGACCGCGACATCGGCTACGGCATCCTGCGCATCGACGAGGGTCAGCAGTGGAACCCGTACTACCTGGGCAATCCGGTCTACGCGCTGGCCTTGATGCTGCTGTTCGAATGGGGCGTGATGCTGCACGACCTCGAGGCCGACAACATCATCAAGGGCAAGCGCAAGTGGTCGGATATCAAGCGCCTGGCCAAGGGACAGATCCGTAAGGCGAGCCGGCAGGTCCTCAAGGACTACATCGTCTTCCCGCTGCTGAGCGGGCCGCTGTTCGTCTCGACGCTCGCGGGCAACGCGACGGCGAACCTGGTGCGCAACATCTGGGCGTACTCGATCATCTTCTGCGGACACTTCCCGTCCGGCGTACAGACGTTCACCGAAGAGGAGACCGCGAACGAGACGCGCGGTGAGTGGTACGTCCGCCAGATGCTGGGCTCGGCCAACATCACGGGGAGCAAACTGTTCCACATCCTGTCCGGCAATCTCTCTCATCAGATCGAACACCACCTGTTCCCGGACCTGCCGGCGAATCGGTACCCCGAGATCGCGCCCGAGGTCCGAGCGCTGTGCGAGAAGTACGGCCTGCCCTACAACACCGGCCGGTTGAGTAAGCAGGTCGGCTCGGTCTGGTTGAAGATCTGCAAGCTGGCGCTGCCCCCCGCGCTCGTCGGGAAAGGCTCGCAGCCTGGTGTTATCGTGATGCGGGAACCGCAGTCCGAGCCGGTCGGACCGCAATCCGGCCGGGCATCCGGCTGAGCCGAGCGAGGTGGGCGGGTAGATGATCGGAAAATTCGAGAGCAACAAGGATCTGATCCAGGAGTTGACCTCCTCCGGGGCACGACACGTCGGCAATATCGCAACGATCATTACCGGCACGGTCTCGGAAGTGACTCGCGAAATCGGTGACTGGATCACCGATGCCATCGAAATGCGGGAGGCCGCGGCCGCGGCCCACCGCGATCGGGAAGCGGCGGCCGGGGCGAACGCCGGGCGCGCCGAGCCCGACGTGTTGATCGACGAGCCGGAACCGACGCCGAATGTGAGTGCGGTGCAACCCGTCATCGACGCCGATGTGGAGATCGTCGACCCCGAGCGTTGAGCACGCCGCGCCGGATCGCGATCAGAACACCGGCAGGCGCCGCCGATGTGCGGCGATGTCGGTGATCAGATCCTTGTAGCCGTCGGCCAATTCGGCGAGGCGCACCCAATGCAGGTGCGCCTCGCTGTCGACTCCGGCCCGGGCGACCGCGGCTCCGGGCCGGGTCGCATCGGGTAGTCCGAGGGCATGCTGGGCGGCCACCCATTTCCCGGCCATCCGATCGATCACCGCGCCGAGGGTTTCGGTGTGCAGCGACGCGCCCTCCCGGTGGGCCACGTTGTCGGCGACCCACATATTGATTCGCTCGACCAGGCCGGTACGTTCGCGATCGATGTGATCGACCAGTTGGCTGCAGCTGGCCACCCGTGCACTGGAGACCTGCGGGGCATGAGCGTCCCGATAGGCGTGCCGGCGCAATTCGTGGCATCGGACCAGTTGTCGCGCGGCCTCGAGTACCGGATGGTCGGCCGGCGGCGGGGTGGTGGACCGAAATGCCCGCAGCAGTGCCGATACCGAGGGAAGTGCGCCGGCTGTCTCGTTGTCACCGGCGTATGCGGTCACCATCGTCTCCCACCCTCACCTCAGCGGTCGGAATGCTTGGTTACGCCAGGGCCGAGGAGGTTTCACCGAGGGGCACCCCTCGGCTCCGGCGTAGTCCCGCGGATCGGACCACGGCCGCTCGGTCGCAAGCGCACGGGTGTACGAAACCGGGAAATCCGCGACGATGCGATGAGACGAGTCCGAGTGCGGGGACATATTCAGGAAAGCGTGTCCGGAGTGGGCATGCAACGGTTGACGCGGCCGAACGCCCAAGGTGCCGGGCAATCGTTATATGCATTACGCCGCGATCACATGATCGCGAAGATCCACCATCGGTCGGCGGGTCGCGCGGGCCGGTGAGCCGGAGATCTCGACGAACGCGGCGGCGGGTCTCGACGAGCGCGGCGGCGGGTCTCGACGAGCGCGGCGGCGGGCGGGCAACCGATTCGGCGCGGCGCCTGCGCCGCTCATCACGGTTGGTTAGCCTGGATATTTGTGCCCGCCTACGTTTCTTCGCCGGAGTTGACCTTCGGCTTTCTCTTCGCTCTGGAGGATCCTGAGCGAATCGCCGAGGTGGTGCGAGATCTGATGGAACGTCGCACGGTCTCGGTTTTCCGCTTGGCCCATGTTTCCGGTGCCACCGGCCCGCCGGAACGCTATGTGGTCAACTGGGCTGCCATTCCGCAGATTTCGATCACCACCACCGCACCCGACGCGGACTCGATGCAGGCCGAACGGACGATGCTGGTCAACGCATTTCTCGGCGAGGGCGGCGAGGTGAGCTTGTACTCCGCCGGGGAGCAAACACCCGGATGACAAGCGCCGAACCCGCTTTCGGATCGGTGCAGCAACGGCTTTCGTTACCGAGATACATGCCACAGGCGCTCTTACGTGACTCTCAGCTATCGGCCAGTGGTCGTTAAGTCGGGACCAGCAGGGTGGGTTCTGGTCGATCGTTCGACAAGGACATCGACGGACGTTTGCCCCCCTACAGAGAGGTAGCAGCATGATTCCGGTCATCATCGACACCGGCAGCGCCGCGCTGAACGGACTCCTCGACACCGGCAGCGCCGCCCTCAGCGGAGTTCTGAACACTCTGTTCACCGGCTCCTTCGGCGGCTGAGTCCCGCGGGTTTGCGGGGTCGGATTCCCCGGTGACTGCCCCGGCGCCGCGCTGCGCCGGGGCAGTTTCGGATCGGGAACCGGTCTCGGCGGAATAGATCCGGCGCACGACGTCCTCGATATCCGGCTCCTCGATCGACAGGTCCCGCACCTCGGCGCGCTCCGAGATGGCGGCGAGAAGCTCTGCCGCGGTGGTGATTTCGGGGTCGAACGCCAGTCGCTGCCGGATGCCGTCGCCGACGCTGGCGACGACGGTCGCGCCGGGCAGGCCGGTCAGCTCGGCCGCGGGCCGGGCCAGGTCGACGACCAACACCCGGCGCGCCCCGACCCTGCGGGCCAGCCCGGACAGGGTGCCGTCGTAGGCGAGGCGGCCGCGGTCGACCACCAGAACCCGCTCGCACAGCCGCTCGATATCACCCATGTCATGGGTGGTGAGCAGCAGTGTGGTACCGCGCTCGGCGCGTTCCCGGCGCAGGAATTCGCGCAGCCGCTGTTTGGACAGGACGTCCAGGCCGATGGTGGGTTCGTCGAGGATCAGGAGTTCGGGGCGATGCAGCAGGGCGGCGGCGATTTCCGCGCGCATCCGCTGACCCAGCGAGAGCTGGCGTACCGGGGTGTCGAGGGTGTGCGCCATCTCGAGCTGTTCCACCAGTTCCTCGGTGCGCCGCCGGGCCGCGACGGGCTCCAGGCGATGGATGGCGGCCAGGATGGTGAACGATTCCCGCAGCGGCAGATCCCACCAGAGCTGTGAGCGCTGCCCGAATACCACCCCGATCCGTCCGGCCAACTCGCGCCGCCGGCGCACCGGATCCAGGCCGCAGGTGCGCACGCTGCCCGAGGTGGGGACCAGAATTCCGGTCAGCATCTTGATCGTGGTGGATTTGCCGGCCCCGTTGGCGCCGATGTAGCCCACCGCCGAACCGGTTTCGATGTGAAAGCTCATCGCGTCGACGGCGGTGAGTATCTCCCGCACGCGCCGGCGCCGACCGGGCTGTTTGCGCCGCAGCACGAATTGTCTCGTCAGTTCCGACACTTCGACGGTATTCATCCGCCCCCTCCCTGATAGTGCCGTACCCCGATGCGCCAGAGCATCAAGGCCATTATCCAAACCCACAGCGCCGCAATCGGTCCGAACCAGGCGAGATCGGCGGGCAACCAGGGCGGGCCGGGCAGTCCGAGCAGGGCGATCGTCGGAAGGTAGGCGACGAACGAGACGGGTACGGCGAATCCGAACAGCGCGCGGACCGGACCGGAGAAAACCGAACCCGGTTGCTGGGCGGCGAACGAGCCGCCATAGGTGAAGCTGTTGGTGAGTTCCGATCCGTCGACCAGATGGAATTGCAGCCCGGCGGCGCAGACGAACAGACCCGCGAAGATGGTGACACCGCTCAGCACGGCGGTCGCCAGTAACACGATATGCGCTGTGCTCCAGGTGATGTCGTTGACGATCAGGCCGACCGTCAGCACCACGGCGGCCACGGTGGCGCGGGACATTCGTCGGAGCGACACGTCGCTGGTGATCAGTTGCAGCAGCAGGGGCTGCGGCCGCAGATGGAATGCGTCGAGGGTGCCCATCCGGATATACGTTGCGAGCGTGTCGGTATGCCCGACGGCGATCTGCGCGACGGCGAAGCTCAGATTGGCCAGACCGAACAGCAGCAGCATCTGCGTCGAATCGAGTCCGCCCAGGGCGGTGACGTTGTGATAGATCAGCCACATCTCGGCGAATTCGACGAGGCCGATCAGCAGTGATGAGAACAGATCGGTGGCGAACGACAGCGGATAGGCGCGTTGCGCGCGCATCCGGGAACGCAGGACGGCGACGTAGGGGGTGAGCCTGCTGCCGTGCGGTGCGAGCTCAGCCACCCTGCACCTCCAGTTTCCGTCGTCCCGCGGTGATCAGGACTCGGCCCAGCCCCACTGCCAGGACGATCCACAGCGCTTGCGCGCCGAGGACCGCCCATGCCGCCGAACCGGTGGCTCGGCCGGACAGTACGTCGATCGGCCCCTGTAGCAGCCACGGGAACGGGGTCAGTCGCGCGGCGGTGGCCAGCGGTGCCGGAAACAGGTGAATCGGCACGTACAGCCCGGCGAGGAAGGTGGACAGGATCTGGTAGAGCATTCGTATCCCGCGCGTTTCGACCAGCCAGAACCCCAGCAGGCTGACCGAGAACAGCAGCAGCAGCGAAAGTGTCACGGCCGCGGCCACACTGGCCGCGCCGAGCAGGTAGGGCATGATCGCGCGCGGCAGGACCAGCTGGGCGGAAATCGCGCCGGCCACGACGCACGGCAGGCCGCGCAGCGCCAGCGTGCACGCCGAACCACCGAGATCCGTTGCCAGGTAGAAGAATTGGATATCGATCGGACGTTGCAGATCGACCGCCACATCACCGCTGCGAACCCGGTCGGCGATGTCGTGCGGCGGTCCCATCAGGCGCAGCGCGCCGAGCAGCCCCTGGGAGAGCCAGACGTAGGCGCCGATCGAGGCGCCCGTGTATCCGCCGAACCCGGGGGTGGAGCGCACCGCCGCCAACATCACGGCGGCGCGAATCACGCCGAAGACGATATTGGCGGCCAATCCGGCGAGGACGGCCGAACGGTAGTTCCACTGACGCCGGAAGCCGGCTCCGAACAGACGTGTGTAGACCCCCGAGACCGCGCGCACAAGTGTTCCAGGCTACGACTGTCGCACCGTCTCGTCGACCGAATTTCCGACAAGGCCCACAGAACCATCCGAGCGGTCGGTATTGTCGCGGTGAAAGCGCGGTCGGCAAGGTCGCCGGCCGCATTTGCGCAAAACCTTGCCGCGTTCGCGGCGGCAGTGTTAGAAACAGTCATGTTTCACACTGGGGTCGCCGCGGTGGCTCCCGCCGCCGAGGATCGCCTATGACCACCGTTTTCGAAACGCTGGAATCCGATGTGCGCGGATACTGCCGGCTCTGGCCGACGGTGTTCGAGACCGCCCGCGGCTGCTGGTTGCGGGACGAGCACGGACGCGAGTACCTGGACTTCTTCGCCGGCGCCGGTGCGCTGAACTACGGGCACAACAACCCGCTGCTGAAAACGGCGCTCATCGACTACATCTCCCGCGACGGGCTCACCCATGCCCTGGACATGGCGACGGTGGCCAAGCGTGAACTGCTCGAGACGCTGCGCGATCTGATCCTGCTTCCGCGCGGGCTGGACTACAAGGTCCAGTTCCCGGGGCCGACCGGAGCCAATGCGGTGGAGGCGGCACTCAAGCTGGCCCGCAAGGTGACCGGCCGCACCACGGTGCTGAACTTCACCAACGCCTTCCACGGGATGACCCTGGGCGCATTGGCAGTGACCGGCAACGCCGCCAAACGCGCGGGCGCGGGGGTGCCGTTGACCCACGCGCAGCCGCTGCCCTACGACGGCTATCTCGGCGGCGACACGGACGAATGGGCTTGGGCGGAACGGATTCTCGACGACACGTCCTCCGGTGTCGACCGGCCCGCCGCGGTCATTGTGGAAACCGTTCAGGGCGAGGGCGGGGTCAATGTAGCCGGCGCGCAGTGGTTGCGCCGGCTGGCCGAGCTGGTTTCGGCGCGCGGCATCCTGCTGATCGTCGACGATGTGCAGATGGGCTGCGGGCGAACCGGGCCGTTCTTCTCCTTCGAAACCGCCGGCATCGTTCCCGACATCGTGGTGCTGTCGAAGTCCATCGGCGGCTACGGCCTGCCGATGGCGCTGGTGCTGATGAAGCGGGAACTCGACCAGTGGGCGCCGGGGGAACACAACGGGACCTTCCGGGGCAACAATCCGGCGTTCGTCACCGCTCGAGCGGCGCTGACCCGGTATTGGACCGACGACCGGCTCGAACTGTCGACCCTCGCTCGCGGCGAGCGAGTGCATCGGGCGCTGACCGATCTGGCCGGCTCGGTGAGCGGATTGTCCACGCGGGGACGGGGTTTGGTCCACGGTCTGGTGTTCGACGATGCGTCCGAAGCGGGCAAGGTGAGCCGGGTCGCGTTCGAGGAGGGGCTGCTGGTGGAGACCTCGGGCGCCTGCGACGAGGTCGTGAAACTGCTTCCGCCGCTGACGATCACCGATGCCGAGATCGATACCGGACTGGAGATCCTCGCGCGGGCGGTGGACATGGTGTGCGGCAGCCGCACCTGAGTGACCGACTTCGGCCGCCGTCCCACACCCGGCGGCCGACCGCGGGATCGGGCTCCGCTGCGGGGGCCCGATCCCGCACATCCGCGGCCGGCCGCTGTGTCGCGGCGGCGGCCACCGAAACGATGCTGCAGGCGAGACTACGAATCGGTGGTCTTCATCTTGTCCAGAATTCGGGGCTGCCAGCGGTAGAACCAACTGAACTTGTAGGACTCCCCGCCGGGGGACGAGGTGGCGGCATAGGTGAAGCGGCGCTCGTTCGTCGTGATCGGGACCCGGTCGAGCAGGTCCGCGAAGCGCGGTTCGAGCGGGACCGGCAGGCTGGTGGGATCCGCGGTGATCACCGGGAAGCACAGGCGCTCGATCCGATTCGACTCCCAGCCGAATGTGGCGTAGATGTCGAACGCCTGCCGGGTGAGCGAGAGGAATTCCTCGCTCGGCTCCGCGAATCCGGCATCGCGATGCAACGCGACGATGGCGTCGGGCTGGAAGTGCTCGGCGGGCAGGCCCGGGAAGTAGACGTTCATCGTCTTGTCGTGGTAGTCGATGCCGAGCAGGCCGACCTTGTCCTCCAGCCCGTGCCGGGCGAACATGTCGGCGTGGTCGGCGAGACCGGCCGGCATCGCCGGGAGTGTGGCCAGGTCCGAGACCTTCTGCACGCTGTCGGCCGGGAAGAACGGCCAGATCTTCTTGAAGCCGCCGACCACGCCGAGATCGATTCCGTAGCTGTCCACGGGGCAGTGCTCGCGGACCTGGTCCAGCAGCGTGCCGATCGGATGGTCGGTGTCGGGAATCAGGTTGTGCGACACAGCGATCCGGTAAGGGTCGATATCGCTGGGCAGGGTCAGGAATCGATAGTCGAGGTCGCCCGCGCGACGAGCCTCGGTGACCACTCGAAACGACATCACCGACTGGGTGAGTATCGCGCCGAACGCGGTGAGGGCCGGCCGGACGGCGTCGGGCGTACAGGGAATGTTCGAAATCCGCGCGGATTTCTCGATGGCCGCATACAGGTCGTCCAGCTCGGATTCGGTGGTGGGCATGCGTCCTTCCATGGGTGCTGCGAACAACTGCGCGATCGCGCCGACCTCGACGGCCGGACGGCAAGCCGTACCCGGCGGAGTTCGAATGCCGAACGCGGACCGGAGTTTACGCAGCAATGTGGCCGTCGGACTGCCCGCTGGTGGGAGCCCATCGGACCGAATCAATCGGCTGCCGATCCGGCGGGGGAGGGCTGTGTTTCGCGGAGACGATCGACCGCGGTACCCGAGAATGTGGCACGGGCAACTGCCCGAGCCCGATACTTTCGTGGAGCGGATGACGGGATTCGAACCCGCGACCCTCACCTTGGCAAGGTGATGCGCTACCAACTGCGCTACATCCGCATCCCGCCGTCCGGCGGTGCGAGAAAAACAATAGCCGATCGCGGCGGGTAACCGCGAATCGGCAGGTCAGCGGCTACGGGTCAGCTGAGCAGCAGATGCACCTGCAGCTCGCCGACGAGGAATCCGAGCACGCCGCCGATAGCGACCAGTTTCCACTCGTCCTGTTTGAACGCCGGACGCAGCAGTCCCTCGTACTCGTCGTCGGTGAGCTGGCGGGTCTTCTCGATCACCAGATTGCGCAGATCCAGGGTGCGCATGGCGTGATCCTCGAATCCGGCTGCGGCACTTCGGATATAGGCCAGCATTTCGGGAACGATCTCGCGCTTGACCCGGGTGATGGAATCGCCCGCGACCAGCATCACCAGCGGCCGCGCCGGTGCGGACTGGGTATCGATGAATTCGTCCATCCGCCGCGCCAGAATCGACGCCAGACGATCCGAGCGCTCCCCGTTGAGGACGGCCTCGAGCATTTTGGCAGGGGTGAGGATTTCGGTGGCGATCAGGTCCCCGTAGTCGATGCAGACCTGTTCGCGCCGCTTGTGGAACAGGCCCTGCCAGCCGATCCGGCCGAAGATCCGCCACGGCCGCACCGGCCGGAAGATCATCTGCAGGGCCAGCCAGTCGGTGACCAGGCCGGTGAATCCGCCGAACACCGGCATCAACCACGACGAATGGGTGAATGCCCAGGTGATCATCTGGACGAATCCGAGCAGGGTGCCGAACAGCAGCCCGGAACGGACGATGAACCGCAGTTCGTGATGGCCGACCCGGCGGACCATCTGGACCAGCAGCGCCTTGTCGTTGACGAGGGTGTCGATCGCGATGGCCCGCAGGTCCATGATCTGGTCGAGGTTGGTCCGCAGATCGGTGACGATCTCGTCGATCAGCTCCGGAACGTCGCGCTGGACTCGCCGGATCATCGCCTCGCGGGCGAACTGCGGCATGGTGACCCACAGTCGTGGCTCGTAGCGCATCATCAGCTCGTGCACGGTGTGCGCCACGGCCTCGTCGAGTGGTTCGCGCAACGTGGTGGTCAGCTGGGCCACATCGATGCGGCCGAGGATCTCCTGCGGATCGATCAGCCGGGAGAACATCAGATCCACGGCGATGGTCGCCATCCGCGGCGCTGCCTTCGGGATGACCCCCTGCCAACCGAACCAGGGCCGGACGCCGCGGAACTCCAATGGGCGGCAGAGCATTTCGACGGCAACGAGTTTGGTGGACCAGCCGATCAGGGCGGCGACCACCGGGATCGAACAGTACAGCAGCCAGTGCTCGGCGAAATCGGCGATCACGCGACCGCTCCGCGGTGAATCGGTGCACAGTGGCGAATCGGCGAGCGATGCCGAATCGGTGACGTGTTATCGAGCCCCACGCGCGAACTGTAACAGGTTCTATTCCGGGGGTTACTGTGAGCCGGTGGTGGGCGCGGCCGCGAGGAACATGTAGCTCTTCTCCTCGACCCGGCGCGCGATTCGCCACGCGCCGTCGACGCGGGTGAACGTGTCGAGGTACCACAGGCCGCACAGCATCAGGTTCTGCTTGCCTTCTTCCCCGACGAGCATCGGGTTGTGGCACATCGTGCGCGCGGTGGCGGAATCGCCGTCGACGGTGATCGCGGAATTGCTGATCAGATGTTGGAAGGCGGGAAAGTTCGGCATCACCGCGGCCAGAAACTTCTTGATCTCGGGCAGGCCACCGCATGCTCCGCCCATGGCCGAGTAGTCGATGTACGCGTCCGCGGTGAAGATCTCGTCGAGCAGATCCCAGTTCCGGGTGTCCACGGCGTGTGAGTACCGGACCATCAGATCCTCGATTTCGAGGCGGTCCGAAATCTCCTGCAGGGACAGCATTGCAATACCTCCGAAGGGTGAACGCCGGTCAGCCGGCGGCCGCGTCGAATGCGCGAACGAGGGCCCGCGGTGCCCGGTGCCGCCAGGCGTCGGTCAGCAGTTCGCCCAGCAGGTCGGTATCGGCCGCGGCCAGATCGACCCGCACCGCCGACAACCGCCGGCCCCACCACTTCTCGGAGCAGCAGTGCGGGTATTCCGCCACCGCCTCCCGGATATCGGACGCACTGGCCATCACATGGGCGTGCTCGGGATCGGGCAGCGTCGCGAAGATCGCCTTGCGCACCCGGAACGACGGCATGTCGAAATGCGGCTGTTCGGCGGACTCCGGCAGCCCCAGGGCAATTCGGCGGACGTCGTCGGCATCGGCCATGGGCCGATTATGCGGACGAATCCGGCGATGTGTGACGGGTTCGGCGGAACTCGCGCGGGATCGGCCGCCGATGTCGGCCGGCGCGACGCCGAGCTCAGCCCAGGTCGCCCAGGGCGGCCTCGATGGCCCGGTGGAAGGTGGGGTAGGCGTAGATCATTTCCCGCAGCGTCGTGATCGGCACGCGGGCGTGCACCGCCACCGTCAGCGCGCTGAGCACCTCGCCACCGACCGGCCCGACCGAGGTGGCGCCGACCAGGATGCCGCGATCGGCGTCGGCGACGAGCTTGACGAATCCGGCGTTGCCCGGACCGTGGATCCAGCCGCGGGTGGCGGCCGGGATGTCGGCTCGCCCGGTCCACACGGTGAGCCCGGCCTCGCGGGCCTGCGCCTCGGTCATGCCGACCGAGCCGATCTCGGGTTCGGTGAAGGTGACGTTCGGGACCGCGTGGTACTGCGCGGGTTCGGTGGCCGAGCCGAGGATGTCGGCGGCGGCGATGCGGGCCTGATACATCGACATGTGGGTGAACGCGCCGTGCCCGGTCACGTCGCCGATCGCCCAGACACCCTCGGCGGCGCGCAACCGGTCGTCGACCTCGATGCCACGGGCGTGTTCGTCCAGGCCGATGGTGCCGATACCGAGGGCGCCGAGATCGGTGTGCCGGCCGGTGGCGACCAGCAGTCGCCGGGCGCGGATCGGGTCACCGGTGCTCAGCCGCACGGTGAAGTACTCGCCGTCGTGGTCGATGCGTTCGGTGTCGACGCCGGTTCGCACCGAGATGCCTTCTTCGGCAAAGACTTTCGCCAGGGTTTCGGCTGCCTCCGGTTCCGCTCGGGGGATGAGCCGACTGCGGACGACCACCGTGACCTCGGCGCCGAACCGGGCGAAGATCTGCGCGAACTCGACGCCCACCGGCCCGCCGCCGAGCACGATGAGCGATTCCGGAACCTCGGTGGTGGTCACCGCGTCCCGGTTGGTCCAGTACGGTGTCTCGGCCAAACCTTCGATGGGCGGTACGGCGGGCACCGTGCCGGGATTCAGCACGATCGCCCGCAGCGCTCGGAAATCACGCGGACCGTCCGCGGTGTCGACGTGGACCTGGCCGGGTCCGGCGAGGCGGCCCCAGCCGCGGACGAAGGTCCCGCCGGCCGACTCGAACCGCTCCACGGCGACCCGGTCGTCCCAGTTGTCGGTGGCCTCGTCGCGAATCCGTTTCGCTACCGGTGCCCAATCCGGTTGGGGCTGCGCGCTTCCCGCGAGCCTGCCGACCCGCCGTGCCTCGGCGAGGGTTTCGGCGGCGCGCACCATCATCTTGGTCGGCACGCAGGCGTAGTAGGGGCATTCACCGCCGAGCAGCCGGCCTTCGACGCCCACCACGGCGAGCCCGGCCCGCGCCAGTTCGGTGGCCACGGCCTCGCCGCCCGGCCCCATGCCGATGACGACGGCATCCACGGATTCGGTGGCCGGGTTTTCGGCGGGCATGCGATCACGCTCCTTCGATTCGAGGCGATGGGCACGGACGAGTCTCGCAGACCATGGTGCCAACTGCGCGGATCGCCGCGTCGTGGTCCTCGTTCGACGCACGCGCACCTGCGCCATGCGGCCCTGACCGCGGAGTCGAACCGCCGAGGGCGCATTTCACCGCTGAATCGTGGGCCCGCGCAGGACAACGGCTACGCCGGCACTCCCGACGAGGTGGCGGGCTCAGCCGACCGAGATCCGGGATCGGTTCGGCGCGGTGACGGTGAGCCCGCAGGGTCGGCGCGCATATCCGGGGCAGTGGCGACGCGTCGCGACCCGGCGCCTGTGGGATCGACTTCACCGCCGGATAACCTGCCCGAAACATTGGGCATGCATGCTTGGCGGCCACTGCTGAGATCGAAAGGTAAGAACCGGAATGGACTTCTTGACGCTGTTTGCGAACGTGTTGGTCGCGCTGGGTACCAGCGGAAGCGCGGCCTGACCCGCGACCGGACCACCTCCGGCCCATCACATCGCCGATGTGATGGGCCGGAGGTATTTTGGCAGGAGGATCTCCGGACGAGTGGCCGGGGGTGCATTCGGTCGAACTCGAAAGTCGGCCTGCCACAGTGCGGTTGACGCCGCGCCGCGCGTGCGGTTGGTTGGGCTCATGCGAATCGGCGCGGGAATTCTCGACATGGTGGGCAGCCGGCGGATGGCCGTCGCGGTGCTCACGGCGATCACCGGTTTCTACTATCTGTTCGTCGCGGTCACCAACTGCACCGACACCGTCACCAACCGTCGCGGTGTATCGGCCGTGCTGTCGATGCGGGCCACGATTCACAACCCGGGCACCGACTGGCGAGCGATCACCAGTGGCAATGTCGCGCTGATCGCCTATGTGCTCGTGGTGATCTGGGAGTTCGCCATCGCCGTCGTCCTGCTCGTCGCCGCTGCTGCATGGGTGCGCGCACTGAGCGGACGTCCGAGCCGGGTGCGGCTGCGGCCGGACACCGCGGCCAAGTTGTCGAGCCTGGGCTGGACCATGGCGGTGCTGCTGTTCGCCGGCGGCTTCCTGACCATCGGCGGCGAGTGGTTCCGGATGTGGGCCAACAAGGAGGTGAACGCGTCCTCGGCGGCGCTGCAGAACTTCCTGATCGCCGGCATCGGACTGATTCTGGTCCACCTCCCGGAATCTGCCTCGCGCCCGGAGGAGCGGGCCCAGGCCGAATGACGAACGGAGCAGCGCTCGACTCGAAGCCGACATCCGACGCCGCGGTACTCGGAGCGTGAAAATTCGGATAGCCGGCTCGTCACTGCGAGGTGGTAGCGCGCCTGATTACCCGGTGCGAGCGTGTCCCTGCAACGTAGTGATGGATGCTGATCGTCAAGCGACCGAGCTGTCGGCGTGGATGGCGCGCACGATGCTGGTCAGCACGCCGGGAAACCGGTCCTCGACTTCGTCGAGACGGAGGGTGTGCCGACGGCAACTGCCTTCCTGAATGACGCGCACGAGTCCTGCTTCGCGGAGCACCTTGAGATGATGCGACAGCGTCGATGGGGTGACTGTTACATCGAATTCTCCGCAGACCGTGCCTCCTGCGCCGGCGAGCTGGCCGACCACCTGCAAACGCACCGGGTCGGATAGTGCGTTGAGGATCGTTGCCAGCCCGATCGAATCGAGGCTGGGATGGTGCAGTGCCCGCATGTCGACGACTGTATCAAGCAATTCGAGACTTTGACGAAGATCGAAGTAGCGCTACAGTCGGTATCTGCTACTTGCCGAAGCAAGAGAGGTGCGGCACATGATTCTGGTGATCGGCGCTACAGGCAATGTTGGCAGGCATGTGGTGGATCGCCTGCACGATCTCAGGGCGCCGGCAGTACGAGCGCTGGTGCGCGCCGAGGAGAGGGTCTCGGCCGTGCTGCCGGCCGGAGTCGACATCGTCGAAGGTAACCTCACCGATTTCGAATCGCTCGAAGCGGCGTTGATCGGTGTGGACACCGTGCTGTTGATGTGGCCGTTCCTGAACACCGACGGCGCGCCCGCGGTTCTGGAGGCGGTCGGCCGTCACGCGCAGCGAATCGTCTACCTTTCCTCGGTGGGCGTCGGCACCCGCGAGGAACGCGACGATCCTATCTTCGCCATGCACGCGGCCATGGAACAGTTGATCGACCGAAGTAGCCTTGCCCGAACGATTTTGCGGTCGGACACCATCGCTAGTAACACCCTCGGCTGGGCGGAACAGATCCGGGCGACCGGCGTGGTGCGAGGACCACTGACCGCCCCGACCGCAGTCGTAGATCCGCGTGACCTCGCCGCCGTCGCGGCGGCCGCACTCACCGACGCCGCGCATGCCGGGCAAACGTATCTCCTGACCGGGCCGCGTGTGATCAGCCGCCCGGAGCAGGTCGACGCGATCGGCGCAGCCATCGGTCGCTCGCTGCGCTTCGAGGAGGTCGCCGTCGAGGCCGCGCGGCTGCAGATGCTCGCAGACGGCCGCCCGCAGGCACTGGTGGACGCCCTGCTTGCCGCCGCCGAAAAGCGTTCTACTTCAACCCTCGTCACGTCGACCATCCAGGAGATCACGGGCCGCCCGGCGCGCTCTTTCGAACAGTGGGCAATCGACCATGCCGAAGCGTTCCCGTTGAGAAGGCTTCTCCGACTGCGAACGTCGCAGATCTGACCCAGAGCCGACGACCTGTACTCCGCACTTCCCTCGGGTCGGGCAGCGTCGAGAATCGTCGGTCGATGTGCGGTTCGAGGTGCC
>NZ_BAGM01000034.1 GCF_000308855.1 Nocardia veterana NBRC 100344
CCGCGCCGGCGCCCCAGCCCAGTGCCGCGCCGGCGCCCGAGCCTGTTGCCGCACCGGCTGCGTTGCCCGGCGCCGATCAGGCGCATGTCAGCGCCTGGCTGCCGCAGATCAACAATGCGATGGCCGCGGCGGGTATCGACGACACACCGCAGCGTGCTGCCGCTTTCCTCGCTCAGATCGGTCAGGAAACCGATGGCTTCGCCACCTTGACCGAATACAGCGACGGCAGCGCCTACGACGGGCGCGCGGATCTCGGCAACACCCAGCCCGGTGACGGACCCAAGTACAAGGGGCGCGGCGCCCTCCAGCTCACCGGCCGCCACAATTACGAACTCGCGAGCCAGGCGCTCGGCGTCGACTTCGTCAACCACCCGGAGCTCGTCGCCGATCCGCAGTACGCGTTCGCCACCGCCGCGTGGTACTGGACCACCCACAACCTCAATGCCGTGGCGGACAACGCCCACCCCCGGGACCCGGCGAGCATCGACCCGGTTTCGCGGATCATCAACGGTGGTTCGAACGGCCGAGACGTCCGTCGCGATCACTTCATCCAGGTCTGCCAGGTACTGAAATGCCCGTAGGGATCCGGGTGGAGCCTTTCACCGTCAGTGTCCGCGTTTGATCCATTCCGGTAGGTGGGGCGCTTCGGCGCCGATGGTGGTGGGGTTGCCGTGGCCGGTCAGGACGGTGGTGTCCGCGGGCAGGGTCAGCAGGCGGGTGCGGATGGATTCGATGATGGTCGGGAAGCTGGAGAACGAGCGGCCGGTGGCGCCGGGGCCGCCCTGGAACAGGGTGTCGCCGGTGAAGACCGTTTTCTCCGAGGCCAGGTACAGGCTCACCGCGCCGGGCGAGTGTCCGGGGGTGTGCAGGATCTCGATTTCGCTGTCCGCCACCGGAATTCGCTCCCGGTCGTGGAGTGGTTCGTAGCGGGTGTCGGGGTAGAGCGCGCTCCACAGGACCTCGTCGGCCGGGTGCAGCCGGATCGGCGCGTCGAGGGCCTGCGCCAGTTCGGTCGCCACGTTGATGTGGTCGTTGTGGGCGTGGGTGCAGAGGATCGCGCGCACCGTGCGATCGGCGACGGCCGCGACGATCGGCTCGGCCTGATGCGCGGCATCGATCACAACGGCTTCGTCGTCGTCACCGACGACCCAGACGTTGTTGTCGACATCCCAACTGCCGCCGTCCAATTCGAACTTCCCGGAGGTGACGACGCGATCGATCTTCACAGCGTCACCACCGATCGCAGAACGTCGCCGTGGTGCATGGTGGTGAAGGCCTGCTCCACCTGGTCGAGGGCCACGCGCTCGCTGACGAACCGCTCCAGCGGCAACCGGCCCTGGCGGTAGAGATCCAGCAGCATCGGGAAGTCGCGTTCCGGCAGGCAGTCGCCGTACCAGGAGGATTTCAGCGAGCCGCCGTGTGAGAAGAAGTCGATGAGCGGCATCTCCAGCGTCATATCCGGCGTCGGTACGCCGACCAGCACCACGGTGCCGGCCAGATCGCGCGCGTAGAACGCCTGCTTCCAGGTTTCCGGCCGGCCGACCGCGTCGATCACCACGTCGGCGCCGAAACCACCGGTCAATTCCTGTACCCGTTCGACCACGTCGTCGCCGGCCTCGAGGGTGTGGGTGGCGCCGAGTTCCTTGGCCCACTCCAGCTTTCGCGGATCACGGTCGATCGCGATGATGGTGGTGGCGCCGGCCAGCCGGGCCCCGGCGATGGCGGCGTCACCGACGCCGCCGCAGCCGATGACCGCGACCGAATCGCCGTAGCTCACCCCGCCGGTGTTGATCGCCGCGCCGAGTCCGGCCATCACGCCGCAGCCCAGCAGCCCGGCGACGGCGGGATCGGTCTCCGGGTCGATCACGGTGCACTGTCCCTCGTGTACCAGGGTCTTGTCGGCGAAGGCGCCGATGCCGAGGGCCGGGGTCAGTTCGGTGCCGTCGGCCAGCGTCATCGGCTTGCTCGCGTTGTGGGTGTCGAAGCAGTACCACGGTTTGCCGCGTTTGCAGGCCCGGCACTGGCCGCACACCGCCCGCCAGTTCAGCACCACGTGATCGCCGGGCTGGACATGGGTGACGGCATCGCCGACGGTCTCCACCACACCGGCGGCCTCGTGGCCGAGCAGGAAGGGGAACTCGTCGTTGATGCCGCCCTCGCGGTAGGTCAAATCGGTATGGCACACCCCGCAGGCCCGCACCCGCACCACCACGTCGTGCGGACCCGGATCGGGAATGACGATATCGACGATCTCGACCGGGGCGCCCACACTGCGGGCGATGACGCCGCGAACCTTCTGGGACATGGAATCTCCTTTACGCGTCGAGGGTTCCGGTTCACCTTACGGGCCAGTGTATGCCCGCCCCGGTCTCACCGGACAGCTGTCCAGACAATAGTTCGATTTCCTCGGTCACGGCGCTCGTACGCTGGTGGAAACCATTTTCACTCCAGGACGAGCGCGCGCTGTTTCACCCGGGTGGATGGGCGTCTCGGCGCCGGAACTCCTCGCTCACCGCGCACCACAGGGGGTGGTACTGCGGCAGGAGGGAATGTGCTTGCGCCAAAGTCGGGGTGTCGATGAAGACCACGCCGTGGCACGAATATCGCATCACCCGGAAATTCCCGAAAGATACCGTCTCGAGGGGGGTTTCGTGATCGGTGAAGTGCGTGATCTCCACCCGCTCGCGGTCGCCGACCCGCCACCATGCGGACGATGCGCCGGCTTCGGTCCGGAAGTGGCCGCTATTCGCGGTATCGGTCACGGTATTTCGCCTCTCGGTTCTCACGCGCGATGCGGTCGATGATCGCGCGCACGGAATCGCGCGATTCGGACTTGGCGATCTGCTCCGGCCAGAACACCGCGAGCAGGAGCACGGACAGCGGAATGCCGATCAGCAGAACGAATTCCCAGAACATCGGCCTCACCTCCGCCCCGAGTCCGGTACCAGGTGCTTCGCCTCGACGAGCCGTTGCTTCGCCTGCTGTTTCACCGGGCACACGCACAAAGCGCAGTCGATGTGCAATTGCATGATGATGTGCGCGTAGGAGACGGTCATGATCGGCATTCGATCGTGGTTGAGCAGCCCCATGATGGATACTTTCCCTGCGATGTGAAAGTGCTTGTCGGCGTTGAGGTTGCACCGGCGGGGCCGCGAGTCGAAGCCGAATGACGGCGAATTCGGGCACATGTTGCCGTCCCGATTGTTCGAACTCGTCCGGCAGCAACCTGTCCAGTGGGGACCTGTCCAGAAAACCGGGACATAATCGATAGGGGAGCTAACGATATGGGGTCAGGGAGTACTCTCGCGCAGCGAGCATTGGGCCGCGAACTGCGGCGGTTGCGAAATGCCAAGGGGATGGGCCAGTCCCAGGCCGCCCGCATCGCGGAAACCTCACACCAGACGATCGGCCGCATCGAAGAGGGCCAGACGACGCGCATCACCAGCCTCCAGGTGAACGCGTTGTGCGACAGCTACGGGGCCACCGACGAGGAGCGACGAATCTGTCTGGATCTGGTGAAGGAGATCCGGGCGTCCCGGGAGGGGAAGGTGACGGCGAGCTGGTGGAGGGCATACGCGGACGCGCAGGACAGCGGGTTCGATCACTATCTGGCGCTGGAGGACGCCGCGAGCCGGATGACGGTCTGGAAGACGACTATCCTTCCGGGCCTCCTCCAGACGCCTGCGTATCGCAGGACAATGGGATGGGCGGAACGACCAGAAATGCCTTCCGAACAGCTGGAACGACGAATCGAGTGGCAGTCTCGTCGGCAAGAGCGGCTGAAGGACCCAAACTTTCATATCACCGCTCTGTTGTATGAAGCCGTCCTGCACGAAAGGGTGGGCGGTACGAGCGTCTACGCCGAGCAGCTGGAGCAGTTGGTGACGCTCTCGGAGCTTCCCAATCTATGCATCCGGGTGGTTCCGTTCGACTCGTCGAGTCACCTCGGCGCGTATGTCGGGTCGTTCATGCTGCTGGAATTCCCCGATCTCATCTCTGGGCTGGCGCAGCCGCCGATCATCTACGTGGAGGGATGGACCGGTGATTTGTACTTGGAACGGGAGGCTGAGCTGCGGAGATATTTCCAGGCTCTCCGGGAGATCACCCGTGTAGCGTT
The DNA here is from genome assembly GCF_000308855.1 of Nocardia veterana NBRC 100344. Classification (GTDB taxonomy): domain Bacteria; phylum Actinomycetota; class Actinomycetes; order Mycobacteriales; family Mycobacteriaceae; genus Nocardia; species Nocardia veterana. The sequence goes on from NZ_BAGM01000034.1 coordinate 4,118, forward strand.
GAGTGAAGCCGAATCGGTAGCACTGATT
>NZ_BAGM01000033.1 GCF_000308855.1 Nocardia veterana NBRC 100344
AAGATCTTATTTTGCCACAAGTTTTCCGGAATTCCGAACGGGACGTTCACGCAGGCCCGCTCGGACCGCGCTCGCTCCTCGGCGTGCGGCACCGCGTCGAAAGGCGTTGACCGGGACCGTTCCCGGAGTACGGTGGCCTTTTGTGAAGAGAAGGCGAACGGCGGGCCGGCTGATCATCGCCGCGGTGCTCGTCACCGTCGCCGGTTGCGGCGCGCACGACTCGGCATCGGATGCGACATCGGCTACCACCGGACCGGCGCTGGGGGTCGGGTCGTTACCGCCGGGGGCGGCGGCCACCGCGCGGGAAGCCGATTCCGATGTGCCGCAATGTGCTACGGCCGACTTGCGGGCGAGCCTCGGGCAGGAGACGGCGGCCGCGGGGACGGTCGCGTTCCCGATCGTCTTCACCAACGCCGGATCGGGACCGTGTGTGGTGGAGGGGTTTCCGGGTGTCTCCTATGCCACCGGTCCCGACAGTGAACCGGTCGGTGCGCCCGCGGCGCGGGACGGGGGGTCGGCCGGCCCGGTGCGGCTGGCGCCGGGTGAGCAGGCGTCGTCGTTGGTTTTCGCGGCCGATGTGCACAATATTCCGCCCGATCGGTGCCGGCCGGTGGCGGTGCCGGGCTTGCGGATCTACCCGCCGGACAACACCGCATCGGTGTATCTCGACCGGGCCGCAACGGCGTGCGGTAACGGGCAGGTGACTACCGCGCAGCTCAGGGTGCGTGCGGTCGTGGCGGGCGCCCGCGGGCAGTAGCGCCCGCCGTACGGGTTTCGTTGTGGCAGCGTGGATTACGACGTGGTCACGAGAACGGCCGTATCGATGCCGGGAGCGGAGTAGCCTCGGAGAATGAGATAGCCACCACACGAAACCCGGTCCCGCCCAAGGGCCGGTCGACCTCTTGGAGGGGATTATGGTCGATTCCCTTTTCGCCGACGTGTCCGAGTTCCAAGTGCCGGTCGACGATTCGTATCCCTATCGGATCTTCTCGTTCCGCTCCAACGACGGGACCTACCAGGACCACAACTTCTATCAGAACTATTCCTGGGCGGCGCAGGCCGCCGATTCCGGCCGGATCGCCTGCTTCATCGTCTACTTCTACTGGCGGCCCAATTGGCTCGACACCGTGGACACCCATCGCGGCATGGTCGGCCGGGCGGGTGGCCCGCATCCGAAGATGATCACGATGATCGACGTGGAGTCGGGTGGCAATCCCGGCGGCGATCAGTCCGACGGCATCAACCGCGCCTACTGGCGGCTGGCGGATTGGCTGGGCTCCACCCGCCGGGTCATCGGCTATGCCAACCGGCCCGATTTCGACAGCATGTGGCCGATCCGACCGGACGGGCTGAACATGATCGGCGCCGGGTACGGCAGCAACCCCAATCTGCCCGGGCAGATCGCGCACCAGTACACCGACGGTCAGGGGTACGGCGGGGGACTGCCGGAGGGCGCCCCGCCCTTCGGTAACTGCGATATGAACTCCGCCGACGGGTTCTCCCCGGAGGAGTTCGCCAACCAGGTCGGGGTGGGTGTCGTCGCGCCGGACCCGGTGACGGACATGTGGATTCAGTTCATGGGGATCGGCGGCAACGGGTGGCCACAGCTGGCCGGTCACACACTGGTCGACGGGGTCGCCGCCGTCGGGCAGACGCTCGGCCTGCCCGGCTTCGCGCCGCCGCCGGGGCCGACGCAGGTTCCGTTGCCGCGCGACACCGACGGCCGGATCCGCGACGAGTGGATTCAGATGCGCGGTCTGCAGGGTGACGGCTGGGCACAATTGGGGGGCAGGTCCCTGGTCGACGCGATCGCGGCGATCGGCCGGAAACTCGACATCCCCGGCTTCCAACCACCTACTCGCTAGTCCGACGGAGTCTTCGCATGCCGACAATCGCCAGCACGAACGGCCGCTTCTTCGTGATCACCGAATGTGTGCCCCAGGTCCGGGCGGCGGCGACGGCCGCCGCCGCCGGGGGCGCCCTGGCCGCCCTCACGTCCGCGTCCGTGGCCGAAATCGTCTTCCCGGACGGTGCGTTCGACGGTGTCACCGCGTGTGATGCCGCACAAGCCGGGCCGACCGCGTGGTTCGCCACCTACAACGGCGGAGTTCCCGCCGGGTGTGTCTACGCCATCGATCTCAGCACCGGCAAGATCACCACCGAGAACGCCAACAGCGCGGCGGCTTGGACCAGGTTCGTCCTCGCCGCACCGGCCTGAGCCGGGATCGGCCACCATGCCGAACCACTGGGGCACCCCGCTCACCGGATACTCCGGAAGCTCGGCCGCGCAATTCGGTGTCGGCGGTACCGATCTCGGCATCCCGTACGACCGGAGCCGCTTCGAACCGGGTGGATCGGGTTTCGTCTTCGGTGACACCTTCACCGGCGACAGCCAGGGATCCGGCACCTGGCTCGGTTCACCGGTCCTGTTGTTCGCGTCGGATCCGCCGGATGTGACGACGACGTTCACCGCGACACCCGGCGGGGGACCGGCACGGCAGGCCCTGACCTACGCGCACAACGCCGACAACGGCTACGGGGTGGAGGTCAGCCGGATTCCGTCCGACGCCTTCGTCGACCCGAACGGCCGAACCTGGTTGAGCTACACCAGCGTTCACGACTGGTACGCCCCCGGCGATCGATACGGGGCGCTGTTCTGCGGACTGGCCTACTCCGACGACGACGGCCGCACCTGGACCGACTACGCGGCCGTGTGGCCGAACGACGGCAGCGACGGCTACGACGGCTGGAGTCCGTTCATGATGCAGACCTTCGCCGGTATCGGGAACAACAACGACGACGGCTACGTGTACGTCCTGGCGAAGGAGTGGGGGCGGATCCACAACCGGAACGGACCGATTCTGATGCGCGTGCCGTGGCAGCGGGTCGCCAGTCGCGCCGACTACGAGTTCTGGGGTTACAACGGATCGGACTGGCAGTGGGGAAATCCCACGCCCACGCCGCTGTTCGCCGGGGCCGGGCCGATCGGTGAGCTGAGCGTGAAGAACATCGTCGGGACCTGGGTGATGGCGTATTTCGATGTCGACGGCTACTGCATCTCCACCCGCACCGCGCCGGCGATCGACCGAGTGTGGACCGCCGCGAAGCCGCAGATCTACGGCGCCGTGCCGTGGTGGCGGTTCTGGGTGCGTTCCTTCCCGCAACTCTACGGCGGATTCGTTCATCCTCGCTCGGTCTCACCCACCGATGTGACCCTGTATGTGTCGCAATGGAACACCACGACGAACAACCCGTATCGGGTGATGCAGTTCGACGGCATCCATCCCTGAGCCGGTTGGATCAGAACCGGTACTGCCCCACCGGATTCGGCCGCACCTCGATCGGTGGCCGCGCCTGCTCGGGGACGGCGTTCAGTGGGGCGTACCAGGTGACGCGGTTGCCGGGCCCGTATTCGCAGCGTCCGGACACCAGGCGGGCGCGCGCCTCCAAAGCGGGAAAGGCATCCGGCCGGCCCCCGTCCCGGCCCGGTTCCGTCCCGAGGGTTTCGACGGTCACCGTGAGGTAGTCGTCGAGGGAGACGGTGACGACCAGCGTGTCGGCCCCGGCGTATTCGAGCGCTCGGCAGGCGATCTCGCGGACGACGACCTCGGCGTGCCCGGCCAGACGGGCATCCACCGCCTGTGCCGGTCCGGTGATCGCCGTGACGATCCGCAGCATGGTATGCCCGACACATCGGTGCACGATTTCGTCGATCCGACTGAGCAGACGTGCCCCGGAGAGCACGTGGTCGTCGTCCGTCGGGGCAGCAGCCATCGCGGCCAAACCTCTTTCACCCGCCTACGACGAACCCGCCCGTGCGCTCGAGCCGGGTACGTCCCCTTCAGTATGTCCCATATCTTTGAAATCTAAACAACTGTATTCCCCGATGTGCGAAGTTCGCGTTTGAGTAGCTTGCCGCTCTGGTTGCGCGGCAGCGCCGCGACGAAGCGAATGCGCTTGGGCACCTTGAACGGTGCGATCCGCTCCCGGGTGTGGGCGATCAGCTCCTCGGCGGTCACCGACTCCCCGTCGCGGACGACCACCACGGCGGTGACCGCTTCGATCCATTTCTCGTCCGGGGTGCCGACGACCGCGACCTCCGCGACCGCCGGATGGGTGTAGAGCGCGTCCTCGACCTCGCGCGAGGCCACCAGGATGCCGCCGGTATTGATCACATCCTTGATTCGGTCGACGACCGTGATGTATCCCTCGGCGTCGCGGGTGACCAGATCACCGGAATGGAACCAGCCGTCGCGAAACGCCTCGGCGGTCGCCTCCGGATTGTCCCAGTAGCCCTGGCACAGTTGCGGTGAGCGGTACAGGATCTCCCCGGCCTCACCGGCGGCGACGTCGTTGCCCGCGGCGTCGACGATCCGGGTTTCGACGAAATGGACGGCACGCCCGCACGAGGCCGGCCGCTCGGCGTGCTCCTCGGGCCGCAGCACGGTGGCGAGCGGGCCGATCTCGGATTGGCCGAAGCAGTTGTAGAAGCCGAGATCGGGATACCGCTCGCGCAACCGGTTCAACACGGTGACCGGCATGATCGACGCCCCGTACTGCGCCTTGCGCAATGCGGACAGATCCCGCCGGTCCAGGTCGGGATGATTCGACAGCGGCACCCATACGGTGGGTGCCAGGAACAACGACCCGATCCGCTCGGCCTCGATGCGCCGCAATATCTCCGGAATGTCCGGGGTGGCCATCAGGTTCACGGTGGCGCCGACCGACAGGTACGGCAGCGCGAACACGTGCATGCCGGCCGAGTGGTACAGCGGCATGGCGACCAGTGGATTGTCCTCGGCGGTGAGGTCCAGGGCGATCACCGAGGAGACGTACTCGTAGCCGAGCGCCTCGTGAGTCATCATGGCGCCCTTGGGCTTCGACGTCGTGCCGGAGGTGTAGAGCAACTGGGCGAGGTCGGTGGCGCCGGCCTGGGGCGCCACCTCCGGCACCGGGCCGGAATCGGCCACGGTGAGCAGCGACGGGTCGGCGTCGCGGAGTGGGACGATCCGCTCGAGCGCCGGCAACTCGGCGCGCACGCTCTCGACGGTGTCGACGAGCGCGGGATCGACCAGCACCGCCCGCGCACCCGATTGGCCGAGGAGATAGCTCAGCTCTTCGCCGCGCAGCGCGTAGTTCACCGGCACGTGCACCAATCCGGCGCGGGCGCAGGCCAGGAAGCCGATGAGATAGGCGTCGGAGTTGGTGCCGTAGGCCGCGATCCGGTCACCGGCGACGAGTCCGAGCCCGAGCAGATGTGCTGCGGCCCGGCTGACCGCGGCGTCGAGTTCGCGATAGCTGCGCGAGCGGCCCTCGAAGGTCACTGCGATGCGGTCGGGGACGCGGGCCGCCGAGCGGCGCAGCACGCCGTCGACGGTGTTGGTGCGAGGATCGAGACTCATGGACGTCAGAGTATCGGCCGTCAAACTATTTCGGATCGGTTTGCGCGGTCGTCGAGATCCCGTGGGGTGTGCGGTTATCCCGGCCGGCCGTCGGTGGCGAATCGGGTGGCGATGTCGGCGGCGGTCACCTTGCTCAGTTCGACCAGCAGGGGAAGGCGTTCGGGGAGCATGAGGGTGGTGGGGCCGCGCAGGCCGAGGGCGAATCGGCAGTCGCCCGCGGGGGAGAGGATGGGCAGCGCGATGGTGCGGAAGCCGGGATCGAGTTCTTCGTCGTTGTAGGCGTAGCCGCGGGCGCGGGTGCGGTCGAGTTCGGCGCGCAGTTCGGCGGGACTCGACACCGAGCGGTCGGTGCCCTCGTCGTAGGGGAGGGTGGCGAGGAAGTCGTCCGGCACCTCCGACCACGCCAGCAGTGCCTTGCCCAGTGCGCTCGCGTGCAGGGGGAGGCGCACACCCATCAGCCGGTGGCCGTCGGTTTCGCGCCACCGGCTGGTGCCGAGCAGCACCGCGTGGATGCTGTGCCGGATCGCCACCGAGGCGCTGGCCCCGGTGCTGACCGCCAGTTGTTCCAGGCTCGGTTCGGCCAGGTAGATCCGGTGCTGCCGGTAGGCGATCTGCCCGTATTCGGCCAGTGCGCCGCCCATCCGATAGCGGCTGGAGGCCTCGTCCTTCTCCAGGAAACCGGCATGTACGAGGGCGCTGAGCAAACGGTGCGTGGTGCTGACGGCAAGGCCTTGCCGCCGCGCGACCTCGGAGACGCCACGTTCCTCGCCGTCGCGGAAACAGTCGAGCACCGACAGGGCACGGGTGACGGTCTGCACGCCGGAGGCTTCCACGACGGCGACGGTAACACACGCCGTCACCGGAGACGGCTCGTTCATTCCATTATTCGGGAAGTCGGTCTCGGTCCCGCTTCGGCTTACGCTGCGCAAAATTCTGGACCCGACTCGTAATTTGCGCATGGCACCCGGCGTATCGGACACCTACACCGATTCCGAGTGGTGCGTCAAGTTTTCCGATCTGCGGAAAGCATTACCTCGCAACGGCAGCGCTTCGTCCCTACTGTCGCGGTATCCCGTCGACTTCGGTTCGTATTCGGAAGAGGTGCTCCACGATGTTTCGCACGCGCAGGCCACACGGTTGGCGACTCGCGATCGCGCTCGCCCCCGTCGTCGCTCTGGTCGCGGCGTGTGGCTCCGGATCCGCGACCGAATCGGGCGCCGGATCGCAGCTGGTGTTGAAGGTGGCCGATCCGGGCAACGCGGGCCCACTCGCGGTGGCCAAACGCGACGGCACATTCGACAAGGCCCTGGCTCCACTGGGCGCCAAGGTCGAATGGGTCAACACCACACCGGGTTTCAGCTCCATGCTCAAGCTGTTCAACACCAAGCAACTCGACGTCTCCGGCGCCGCGTTCAGCCCGGTGGTGGGTGCGCTGTCGAAGGACGTCGCGGTCCGCATCGTGGCGGTGCAGGATCCGGCCGGGAAGGACCAGAGCGGCATCATCGCCACCAAGGAATCGGGCATCCACTCGGTGGCCGAACTGGTCGGCAAGCGGGTCGCGGTGAATCCGGCGGGCAAGGGCGAGTACATCCTGCTCAAGGCCCTGGCCCAGGCCGGTATCCCGGCCGACAAGGTGACGCGAGTTCCGTTGCAGCAGAAGGACGCCGCCTCGGCCTTCGCCACCGGCAAGGTCGATGCCTGGGCCTCGTTCCTGGTGCCCTATCAGGAGGCCAAGGCCAACGGCGGCGTGGAAATCGCGACCGAGCAGAGCATCGGCTCCAAGGACAACACGGTGGTGGTCTTCCGTACCGAGATCCTCGACAAGCGCCCGGAGATCGCCGCCAAATATCTGGAGGTGTTGCAGGGCTTGACCGTTCAACAGCACGACAATCCGTCCGCGTTCGAGAACGTCTTCGAGCAGACCGGCCCGCGCGCACTGACCGGCGCCCGGCTCGCCGATGCCATCCGGGTGGACAGCGAGGCCACCGTTCCGCGCCTGCCGCGGGAATCCGATGCCGCCGACCTTGCCGACGTGGTCGACCTGTTCGCCGGTAACGGCGTGATCAGCCGTACGATCACCGCCGCCGACATCTTCTACGACCTGAAGGCCAAGCTCACCCCCGACCAGCTGGCCGCGCTGAAGACGGGCCGCTGACATGACCGCCGTCATCGCTCCCGTCGTATCCACGGGCCGGCTCGCACCGCCGCGCAGCCGGATCGAGAAGCGCAGGCCCGCATGGCTGTCGGTGCCGCTGCGCTTCCTGCTTCCGGTGCTGATCTTCGCCGGCTGGTGGATCGGGTCGGCGACCGGCGCGCTGTCGCCGGAGGTGCTGGCCGGCCCGCCGAAGGTCTGGTCGGCGTTCACCGAACTGGTGAACAACGGACAGCTGGTCGATTTCGCGCTCGCCTCCTTCGTCCGCGCCGGACTCGGGGTGCTGCTCGGCGTCTCGGCCGGGTTGCTGCTCGGCTTGGCCGCCGGACTGTCCAGCCTCGGTGAGGAATTGGTCGATTCGACGATGCAGATCGTGCGCGCCGTCCCCTTCCTCGCGCTGGTGCCGCTGTTCATCGCCTGGTTCGGCATCGACGAGTTGTACAAGGTGCTGCTCATCGCCGTCGCTACCGTCGCGCCCATGTACGCCTACACCTATCTCGGCGTGCGCAATGTGGACCGCAAGGTGGTGGAGGCCGCCCGCGGCTTCGGGCTGGCCGGGCCGCGGCTGGTGCTGGAGGTGATCCTGCCGTCGGCGCTGCCCGGCATCCTGATGGCGCTGCGAGTCTGCCTGTCCATCAGCATCACCGGCCTCATCGCGGCCGAACAGGTCGGCACCAGCAAGGGTGTCGGATATCTGGTCACCCTCGCGCAGGAATACAACCGCACCGACTACATGGTGCTGTGCGTCGTGCTCTACGCGGTCCTGGGCTTGATCTTCGACGGCGCGGTGCGGCTGATCGAGCGCTTCGCGATGCCGTGGCGCGGGCAGGTGGCGATCCGATGACCGCCGTCGACGAACCACACACCGACACAGCGCTCGCCGTGCGGCTGGTCGGACTCCGAAAAGCCTTCGGCGACAAGGTTGTTCTCGACGGTGTCGAGCTGAGCATCCGCCGCGGTGAATTCGTGGTGCTGCTCGGCCCCAGCGGCACCGGTAAGACGACGCTGCTGCGACTACTCACCGGACTCGAGGCCCCGGATGCGGGCGACGTGCTGGTGCCCGCCGTGCGTACCACCGTCTACCAGGAGCCCCGGCTCATCCCGTCCAAACGCGTTCTGGCGAATGTGGTTGTCGGGCAACGTCGTTCCAAGCCGGTCCGGGAGGCAGGCCTGCGCGCCCTGGCCGAGGTCGGACTCGACGGGAAGGCGCGGCAGTGGCCGGCCACCCTGTCCGGCGGCGAAGCCCAGCGCGCCGCTCTCGCCCGCGCACTGGTCCGGGAGCCCGAACTGCTGCTGCTGGACGAACCGTTCGCCGCACTCGACGCCCTGACCCGGTTGCAGATGCAGGACCTCGTCGGCGACCTGGTGGAGCGGCATCGCCCGGCGGTGCTCATGGTGACCCACGACGTGGACGAGGCGGTTCGGCTGGCCGACCGGATCCTCGTGCTGAACCAGGGCCGCTTCGCCGTCGACATCGATATCGACCTGCCCCGGCCGCGTGACCGGACCGACCCCGCCGCCCTGCGCTATCAGGCGGCTCTGCTCGCCGAACTCGGCGTCGGGCACACCCAACCATCGAATTCCCCGAACTCACGGAGCATTTCATGACCGACACCCTCTGGTACACCCGCTGCCCCGTCCCGACGGCCAGCGGTCTGGCGCACAGTCTGGGCTGGCTCGGGGAAACCGCGCAGCGCAGCGGCCTCATCTTCGGCGTCCTGCAGGACGCCGGGCCCGAACTGGCCGGATTCCACTTCGATCACGCGCTGCCCGGCCTGGTGCGCGAAGGCGGCAACGTGCCCGCGCTGGCGGCTCGCGCCGCCGGCTCGCCCACTCGGCTCATCGGCCTCACCTGGATCGACGAATCGCAGGCCATCCTGGTCGGCCCGGATTCACCCGTCACCACCCCGGCCGAGTTGGCCGGTCTGCGCATCGGTGTTCCGGCATGGGCACAGGATCAGGCCCGCAGCTTCCCGCGGGCCATGGCGTTGCACGGCTTCGCGAGCGCTCTGCGGCTGGGCGGTCTGACCCTCGCCGATGTCACCGTGGTCGAACTCGCCGTCGAACGAGATCCGCAGGTGCGCACCGATGTTCAGCAGCGGACCCGCCGTGTCACCTGGGGCGCGGAGGAGCTGCTGCGCGGCGAGGTCGACGCGATCTACGTCAAGGGCGCACGCGCCCAGGAAGTGGCTACCGAGCACGGCTTGCGGGTGGCGGTGGACCTCGACGCCACCGACAGCAAGCGGCTGCGCGTCAACAATGGCACCCCGCGGCCCATCACCGTGCATCAGCATCTGCTCGACACCCGACCCGAGGTGGTGATCGACTTCCTCGCGCAGAGTCTGCGCGCCGCCGACTGGGCCGCCGGCAATCTCGACGGCGTCCGCGCGGTACTGCAACGCGAAACCCTCTCCGGCCCCGACGGAGTCGTGGCCGCCTACGGGGAGGACTTCCACCGCGGCCTGCACCCCAGCCTGGACGACGAACGGCTCGAACTGCTGGGCGTGCAGAAACAGTTCCTCTACACCCACGGCTTCCTCGCCGCCGACTTCGACCTCGACTCGTGGGTCGCGCCGGAACCCCTGGCCCGAGCACAAGAGCTGGTCGCGGCCGAACGGGCGGCGGCATGACCGAGTATCTGTGGCGGCTGCCCAGCCGCGGTGACGGCCGCCGGGCACGCCCGGAGCTGCGGCATCGCGGTGGTTTCGGCGCTCCGGCGCCCACCCCGGCGAGCGGGCGCACCGGTCATGGTGTGCCCGATCGCGAACCCACCGATGTGCGGCCCGGCCGCTTCGGCCCCTTCGACGACCTGCACCAGGTGATCGACGCCGCCGAACTGGCCGGACTCGACGGCGTCCTCGCACCCTACGATCCGCTCGGCGAGGAATCGTGGATCGTCGCCGGCGGCGCCCTGCGCGCCACCCGGCACAGCCGGGTGATCGTCGAATTCCAGCCCGCCTTCGGCACTCCCGTCTACGCGGCGAAGGTGTCGGCCACCCTGCAGCGCCTGTCGGCGGGGCGGCTGGGCTGGCGCCTGGCGGTCGACACCGACGACGCGGAGGCGCGCTCGCGCGGCGACCGGGTCTCCGGTGCCGACCGCTACCGTCGCGCCGCGGAATTCCTCACCGTCGCACGCGGTGTGTGGAATCGGGATCCGGTGCCGGCGGCCGGATTCCAGGGCACCGGATTCGATTTCGCGGGCGACTACTACGACGTGATCGACGGCGGTTTCCGCGGCGTGCTGTCGGGCCTGCCCTTCCCGACCGTCTACCTGTCCGGCACCTCGCCCGAGGCCCTGGACCTTTCGGCACGTCACGCGGATGTGCACGTATTCACCGAATCCCCCGACGGCCCGGGCGAACAGCTGGCCGCGCTGCGCGCCCGCACCGGCGAGACCGGACGCACCGTGCGCGCCGGACTCGAGATCCCGGTCATCGCGCGCGAGTCCGAGGACGAAGCCTGGGCGCGAGCGGAACGGCAATGGCGTGAGGTGCGCCCGGACGGGCCGGGCGCGCGATCGCTGGCGCTGGGCGACGGCCGCTGGGCCGGATTCGACCTGCTCGGGTATCCGCAGGCCATCGGTCTGGTCGGCAGTTACGAGCAGGTGGCCCGGCAGCTGCAGGTCTATGCCGCAACGGGTTTCGACACCGTCGTGCTGTCCGGGCACCCGCACATCGAGGAGATACACCGGGCCGGTGAGCATCTGCTGTTCCTGGCCGATCCGGCCGGACGCACCCTGAAGGAGGTCGCGCTGTGACCATCGACGTCTACTGGCGCATCGGTATGGAAGGCGACCACGCCTCGCTGCGCACGCCACGCCGCTACAACCGCGGCAACGCCGGCGGCTACGGTCCGGGCAATATCGCCCCGGCCGTGCGCGGCGGTGAACTCGACGGCTACAGCTATATCGATCACGTCGCCGCCGTCGCGCGAGCCAGCGAATCCGCGGGATTCCTGGGCGGGCTCCTGCCCTCGTTCCCGGTCACCGAGGATCCGTGGGCCTTCGCGGCCGCACTGGCCCGCGAGACCACCACCTACCGCTTCATGGTCGCCTTCCAGCCGGGCTTCCTGCACCCCGTGCAGGCCGCGCGCATGTCGGCCAGCCTGCAGCGCGCCACCGGCGGGCGGCTCGTCTACAACATCATCAGCGGTGGCGGCGGTCCGGCCCAATTGTGGTGGGGCGACAAGGTTGCCCACGACGACCGCTACGCCCGCACCAGTGAATTCCTGGATGTGCTGCGCGGAGTCTGGGACGGGCGGCCGTACACCCACGACGGCCGGTTCTTCCACACCGAGGCCGCCGCCCTGCCGCCGGGCCTGGCCGGGCAACCGTTCCCGGAGGTGTACTTCTCCGGGTCCTCCGGCGCCGCGGTGCAGGCCGCCGGACGCCACGCCGACTACTACCTGTCCTGGCTGGAACCCTTCGGCGACCTGCGGGCCAAATTCGACGGTGTGCGCGCCCACGCCGAAAAGATCGGCCGCACACCGAAGTTCGCGGTGCGCATCGACATCCTGGCCCGGCATACCGAAGAGGCGGCCTGGGACGAGATCCGCAAGGGTTGGGCCTTCGTCGACCGGGAGGCCGCCAACCGTGCCGCCCAGGGCGATTCGGTGGGAGCGGCGCGGATCAAGGGCTGGGTGCCCGAAACCATCACCGGCTACCGGGATCTGGAGGTGCAGCCCAACGTCTGGTGCGGTTTCAGCCTGATCCGCGGCGGGCCCGCCTTCGGGCTGGTCGGCAGCTACGAACAGGTCGCCCAGCGCCTCGACGAGCTGATCGACCTCGGGGTCGACGCCTTCATCCTCGCCGGCAATCCGCATCTGGAAGAGGCCTACCGGGTCGGCGAGGAAGTGCTGCCGCTGCTCGGCCGATCCCGCCTGACCGCACCCGATGCCACCCCCGCCCTGACGCACGCCCACTAGGAGAATCGTGACCACCACCGAAATCCGGCTCGACGACACCGTCACCGAATTCGTCGCCGCCGCCACCCGCGACGCCGAGAAGGCGTTCCGGGTCTTCCGCGAGACCGGCACCGTCGCCGGCAACGGGACCGTCAACTTCGTCGAACGCGTCCCCGGCACGGAGATCGCGGTCGCGCTCAACGAGCCCGGGCCCTGGGCCGACGACCGCACCGTGCGACCGGTCGTCGCGACGTTCGACGGAGAGGTGTTGTCGGGCACCGGTTCCGCGGGATTCGTCACCGGCTACGCCGCGGTCTTCCGCGCACACTCGGACATCACCTCCGTCGTGCACGTGCACAGCCCGTGGCTGGGCGGCTGGGCGCAGACCCACCGCACCTTCCCGATCCGCTACGCCGCCGTGCAGCGGCTGACCCTGTCGCGAGAGATCCCGCCGCATATCGACCGCAGTATCGGCGCGGGCGAGTTCATCCTCGGTCAACTGGACCGCGACCCCGACCTCATCGCCATCTTCGAGGCCAACGGCGGCGCGAACGTCATCGGCCGGGCCGGACTGCTGGACCTGGCGAAGCTGGTCGTCTTGCTCGAGGAGGGCGCCCAATACCAGGCGATCGCCGAAACCCTCGGCGGCTCCGTCGAATTCGACGCGTCCAATCTGGCGGTGCAGTGGGGGCGCACCGGGCTGGCCGACGAGGCGCGCCGCCGCGGACTGATCTGACCCCCTACTTCCGTACTTTCCCGAGGAGCATCCCCATGAGTGTTCGGGTCGGCTACTTCCCGCACAACAATTCGCTGTTCGTCCTGCGCCACCGCGGCATCCTGGAACGCGCGCTGCCCGACGTGGAGTGGGTGGATCTGCGCGCCCTGCCGCAGCCGCCCCGCGCCGACGTGAAAACCGCACTGCCGTCGCTGCATTCGGACTACCTGTTCGGCGCGAACGGCTACGACTTCATCGGCACCGGCTTCACGCCGCCGATCACCGCGCTCGGCAACGACCGCGACATCGTCTACGTCGGCATCTCCGGCCCGCGCATCGAGAACGGCAGGTTGGTCACCAAGGCCGGCAACGGCATCGAATCGGTGGCCGATCTGAAAGGTAAGCGGGTCGGCATCGCCCACGGCTCCTGGCAGACCACGCTGCTGCTGTTCGCACTGGACCGGGCCGGACTGGGATGGTCCGATATCGAACCGGTCGACACCGACGTCCACGACGGCGGCGCCCTGCTGCTCGATGGCACCCTCGACGCGTGGGTCGGCGCCTATCCGGGTCTCGCCGCGGTCGAGGCCGAGGCCGCCCTGCACACGCTGGTCGATACCGAATCCGTCTTCAGCCACCCGTCGCTGTGGTTCACCCGCCGCGATTTCGCCGAGGGCAACCGCGCGGCCCTGGAGGCGATCGTCACCGCTCTGCAGGAATCCGACGCCTGGATCGAAGCCAATCCGCGCGCGGCGGCCCGCTACTTCGTCGACGATGTGGTCGCGCGCGGTGGCACCGCCGACCTCGACGCCTGGGAAGCCGCCCTGCGCGGGCGGCCGTTCGGCATCGGGCCGGTGACCGAGGAGTTCCTCGACGAGCAGCAGCGTGCCGCCGACCTGCTCGCAGCGAACGGGCTACTGCCGGAACGGATTCGGGTGCGCGACGCGGTCGATCCCGCGATCGGTGAATTCGTCGCCCGCCGGCAACCGACCCCGGCCAACTGAGCGGACGCGAATCAGACCCGCTCCACCGTGCTGCGGCGCAGGATCCGGATGGCGCCGACGCACAGGAACGCCAGCACGACGAACACCCCGGACACCACCACATTCCTGGTGGTGGAACTACCGCTGACAGCGGGCGTGGTGATCGCGAGGAGCACCGAGGCGATGCCGCAGGCCGCCAAGCTGGCCTGGAACGCCTGCGCCCGTCGATCCTGAAGGGCGCGGGCGACGAACATCGCGGCGACACTGGTGAACCAGACCGCCATCCCGATCCCGAACAGAATGCTCATGCTGCCCCTGCCTCTCGGGTGCCGCGGATCCGAGCGAGACCGCTTGGCTCCGCGGCACATTCATGTCTGTGACCGAGAGAGTATGACGCATGATCGGCGCGGTACCGGGCACGGACCGCTCGTTCGGGAATCGCTCGTTCGGGAATTCGGATACCGCGTGTCACCCCGCGACGGTGCGCGGCGGTGTGATCACTCGGGTACTGCGGCGGGCGATACCGCTCACCGGCTCGCCCGCCATCACCGCGGTCCACCAGTCGTCCAACGCGCTGGGTTCGGGCCACCGCACCACCGGTTCCCGATCGTCGGCCCGGGTGGGCGCCCCGGCCTCGGGCTCCTCGAAGCCACCTTCGACAGGCATACCGCTCATCTCCCTCATCGAGGATTCACGCTGCACAGCCAGGAAACCCCGGATTCGGGCCGGTAAACACCCGATCCGAAACTGGAACGAGTTCTAGCCATGGGTAGACAGATTTGGTAAGTTGTCTACTGCGTCACAGGGGACGGTCGTCGTGCGGTGAGCTCGGTAGCGGCGGTCCTCGTGTATCGAGCGAATCGGACCGCGACCACCGAGGGGAAGAGCATGGCCATCGTCCACGCATTGCCGACCACCGACGGCGACCGGCGCAAGCTGGCGTTGGACAGTCCGGTGGACCGTCGGCGAATCGGGGAACTCGAGGTCGACACCGCCGACGAGGTGCGCGCGGCCGTGGCCCGGGCCCGGGCCGCGCAGCCGGCCTGGGCGGCGCGCAGCGTGGCCGAGCGGGCCGCCGTTCTGCGCTCCGCGATCGGCGTGATCGTCGCCCGCCGGACGGAGATCGTCGAGACCATTCGCGCCGAAACCGGCAAGCCGGAGGTCGAGGCACTCGGGGTGGAGATCGTGCCGTCGTGCGACTTCCTCAACTACTGGACCGGGCGGGCCCGCCGCGATCTGCGCCCGCATCGGCAAAAGCTGCACGGCTATCTGCGCCCGATGAAGAAGCTCTACATGCAGTACCAGCCGCTCGGCGTGGTGGGCGTCGTCACGCCGTGGAACGCGCCGTTCGTCCTCTCGCTCAATCCGGTGGTGCAGGCGCTGGTCGCCGGAAATACGGTGGTGTTCAAACCTTCCGAGGTGACACCGCGCTCGGGTGAATGGGTGGCCAGGGTCCTGCACGAGGCCGGGGTGCCCGAGGATGTCGTGCAGGTGCTGCACGGTGACGGCGAAACCGGTGCGGCACTGGTGGATTCGGATATCGACAAGGTGTGCTTCACCGGAAGTGTCGGCACCGGTCGCAAGATCGCCGCCGCGTGCGCGGCCCGATTGCTGCCCTGCACCCTGGAACTGGGCGGCAAGGACGCCATGATCGTCTGCGCCGACGCCGACCTCGAGCGGGCGGCCGCGGGTGCGGTGTACCTGTCGATGTTCAACACCGGACAGGTCTGTATGAGTGTCGAACGCATCTACGTCGTCGACAGTGTCGCCGACGAGTTCATCCGATTGGTGACCGAGAAGGCGGCCGCGGTCACCTACGGACCCGGTGCCACGGATATGGGTCCGCTGTTCTGGGATCGCCAGCGCGACATCGTGATCCGGCATATCGACGACGCGAAGGCCAAGGGCGCCGAGATCGTGGTCGGCGGCGCCGCCGATTCCGGTGACGGCCTGTATTTCCAGCCCACCGTCGTGGTCGGCGCCCACCACGAGATGGAGCTGATGACCGAGGAGACCTTCGGGCCGGTGACCGCGATCATGCGGGTGCGCGACGAGGAGGAAGCCATCCGGCTGGCCAACGACTGCAAATACGGGTTGAGCGGTTCGGTGTTCACGAAGGACGCCGTCAAGGCGCGCCGGATCGCCGCGCGGCTGACCACCGGTTCCGTCGTGCACAACGACGCCGCGGTCATCTACGGCGTGCCCGAGGCGCCGTTCGGCGGTCGCAAGGACAGCGGCGTGGGGCAGGTCAACGGACCCGATGCGCTCCGCGGTTTCACGCACGCGCAGCCGGTGCTGATCGACCGCTGGCAACCGAAGGGGGAGAGCATCTGGTACCCCTACTCGGAGAAGACGATTCGCAGCCTGGACGGTCTGATCCGGTACGGATTCGGCAACCGGATCCTGCGCCGCCTACTGTCCTGACGCCGACTTCGCGCGCCACTGCCGTCGCCGCAGTGGTCCGATCTCTCCGAAGCGGGTAACCACCCGACCGGCCCGGGACCCCACCGCGGGGGGCGATGAGGTCCCGGGCCGGACAAGGGCCGGATTCAGTACGCGAGACAGTCGTACTCGTCGTCGTCGTGCGGCGTGATCCAGTTCTGATCGATGCGGTCGCTGATCTCGGCGGCATCGAAGGCGGCGCGGATGCGTTCGGCCAGCGGATGCATCGCCGCGGTGTCGAGGCCGGCTTCGAGGTCGCGGTCGATGACCGGCGTGTTCTGCTCGGCGCGGTCGAGGTCGCTGCCGGATTCCAGGATGGGCATGGCGATCTCCTCCCTCGAACGTGAACGAGTGGTGGCAAAGAGCCGGGTGAGCCCGGCAGCGTCCGCGAACCGGGCCCACCCGTCGACGGAAGGAACATGAGGACTGACCGATTACCGGGTAGACGAGTTGTGTCGCACCCGGCGGAAGGATCTTCCGGAAGACGGGCACCACCTCGCTTTCGATCCTCAGATAATCTCTGTCAGATCACACAGATAATAGGTAGCACTCGGCCATGATGTCTGCAAGGCGTTGCCGAGAAAAAGTCGAGCGATTCCGGTAGGAACGACGCCGGCGGAGTCCGGCTGAACAGGGATAGTGCCAGGTCTTCCGGTCGGATAATCTCTGGAGTGCGCCAGAGATTTTTTCCGTGGATGGCCACAGGTGGAGGTCGACAGCTGCGGAGATACGCTGTAAGGGTGACAGAAAGGAGTGAGATGGGTTCGGACCGGCCCGATGGACACCTCCCGGACGCGCAGCAGGCGGTCTACACCATCTCCGTCGCTGCCGAACTCGCCGGTATCGGTGTCCAGACGCTGCGGCTGTACGAGCAGCACGGCTTGATCAATCCCGCCCGTAGTGCGGGTGGAACCCGTCGCTACAGCGGAAACGATCTGGCTCGACTGCGCCGGATCACCACGCTCGCCGGACAGGGTATCCATTTGTCGGCGGTCGCGCGGATCCTCGATCTCGAGGACGACAACATCGCGCTGCGCGAACACAATACGGTGCTGCGTGAGCGCAATACGGTGCTGACCGCCGAACGCGACCAACTGCGCGACGACCTACAGAATCAGGCGTAGCCGGGGATCGGCGGCCGAGCGAGGGGCTCACGGCCGGAAGATCGCGCGAATACACCCTTGTTCCTTGTTCTTGAACAGTTCGTATCCGCGCACCGCGTCCGTCAGGGGCATGTCGTGGGTGACCAGATACGAGGGGTCGAGGTCGCCCTGACGGATGTAATCGAAGATCCGCGGCACGTAGCGTTGTCCGTGTTGCTGGGAGGTGCGGATGGTCAGGCCCTTGTTGGTGACGACACCCATCGGGAATTTGTCGGTGAGCCCGTAGATTCCGAGCACGGAGACCACACCGCCCTTGCGGCAGGCCAGCAGGGCCTCCCGCAGTGGTGTCGCCCGGTCGGTTTCGAGGCGGAGCAGCTGTTTGGCGCGGTCGTAAATCTGCTGGAGCCCCGTTCCGTGCCCCTCCATGCCGACGGCCTCGATGCAGGCATCGGGCCCGCGGCCGCCGGTCAGCTCGAGGATCTCGTGCTGCACGCTGTCCACCGCCGTGTAGTCGATGGTTTCCGCGCCGAACTGCTTGCGCGCCAAGGCCAACCGTTCCGGATAGCGATCGACGACGATCACTCGCTCGGCGCCGAGCAGCCGGGCCGAATGCCCCGCCATCAACCCGACGCCGCCACTGCCCCAGACCGCTACCGTGTCCCCGGGCGCGATATCGCAGAACTCGGCGCCCATCAATCCGGTGGGCACTGCGTCGGAGACGAACAGCGCCTGTTCGTCGGTGATCCCGTCCGGCACGGTGAAGCAGTTGACGTCGGCGAACGGCACCCGGATGTACTCGGCGTGCGAACCCTGGTACCCGCCGAACGGATGGGTGTAGCCGTAGATGCCGGCCGTCGGGAACCCCAGAACCGGACGCTGCATCGCGGCATTCGGGTTGGTGGTGTCACAGGACGCCCACAGCTCGTGGGAACAGAACCAGCACGAGCCGCAGCCGATGAAGGAGGGGACGACGACCCGCTCGCCCAGCGTCCGGCGAGTCACCTCCGGCCCGAAATCCACGATCTCGCCGGTGAACTCGTGCCCGAATACGTCTCCGTGCCGCATCCCGGGCAGGTAGCCGTCGATGAAATGCAGATCCGAGCCGCAGGTCGTGGTGAGGTTGACCCGCACGATGGCATCGTGCGGATTGACCAGTTGTGGATCCGGGACCGTCTCGACCGCGAGATCGTTGACACCGTTCCAGCAGAGTGCGCGCATCCGTCGCTCCTATCCGGTAGTGGCCGACCGGGCGCTGGGGTTGTGCGCCAGGGTGGGGACTTCACCGGTTTGCAGCAGTGCTCGCGCGCGATAGAGCACGGTGTAGACGACCGGATCGGTGAGGACATCGGGCGCGGCGGTGCTGGTCGTCAGCGTGACCTCGGTGCCGAGGTCGTGCGGCGCCGTACGCAGATCGACGCGCAAGCCGGGTCCGCTCTGCGTACCGGGTTCCCCGATCGCGGTGAACCGCACACATCCCGGTTCCGCGGTCAAGGCGGTCGCCCAGGTGACGGACCCGCCGCCGGGGACGAGCCGCCATTCGTAGCGGCCGTTCTCGACCGCTCGCACCTCCGCGATCCCGCGGAAGACGGTCGAGAGCCGTTCGGGATCACGCCAGAACTGTTCGATCTCGGCCCGGGGCCGGTCGATCGTCACGGTCTGCGGGTGCCCGGTCCTACCCGGCCCGCCGAGCACCGTCCCGACCAGATCACCCAGTTGGTCTTTCGCCTTGTCGACAACGCTCACGCCGAACTCCTCGCATGGTCGCTTCGGCCGCGAGCTACCCACCTCGGCCCGCACCAAACACCGCGCGGCGACGACCACCGGCGACGCGGGAACCCTGCCACCCCGCTTCGGCGGCCCAGGCGCGTGAATGCCCATGCATGCGGGGTACAGGCGAGATGACAACGGCCGGGCAGGCGCATCGCCCGGTGTGACCGTCCGCCAGGAAAGCAGGTCCGTGGAAATGATCGAAGCGAGAGCGTCTGCCGTCGGCGCGTGGGTGTCCGCCGCCGGGGATCGGCTGATCGAGGAATCGTTCGCGGGGGCCGCTCGGCTCCGGCGGGCGCGGGTGTTTCATCCGCGGGGCATGTGGTTCGGCGGCAGGCTGCGGGCCGCCCCCGGGTTCGAACGGTATTTCGGCGAGGGGGATCGCGAGGTCACCGCCCGGCTGTCCAAGGCGATCGGCTTGCCGGGGCGACTGCCCGATGCGGTGGGGCTCGGCCTGCGGGTGTACGCCGAGTCCGGGCAGCGCTGGGATTTCGCTCTCGCCTCCACCCGGTCCGGGCCGGTGACCCGGTTCGTCCCGGTGCCGGTGCGCTCCTGGCGGGCCGCGACCTACGGCTCACTGCTGCCGTACCGCTTCGACGGCGGTAGTCCGATGTGGGTCTTCGCGCGGCCCGCCGGCTCGCAGCCGGCCGATCCCTCGTTGGCCGCACTGCGCCAGTACTCGTCCCGCGCGGATCTCGAGTTCTCCCTGACGATCGGCTCGATCGGTGGGCCGCCGCAGCCTTTCGCCGATCTGAGACTGTCCCTCGAGTCCGCCGCACCATCCGACGACGCGATCGACCCGACCGTCTTCCATCCGCCGGGAGTGGTACTGGTTCCGCACGTAGTCACGCGAATTCGGAGCAACGCCTATCGCGGCAGCCGGGCGGGCCGAGGAGCCCCGGCTGATAGCGGCGTGCGGACTACAGGACGAGCAGCGCGACCGTGAGGGCGATCATCGAGGCGATCCAGACGGCCCAGATGCCCAGGGCCGAGCGGGTACTGCCGTAGCAGTCGGCCACTCGAATCGGCGGTCGACGGGTGGCGACACCGGACATTCTCACCGTGATCAGCTCCTTCCGCTCGCGAATGCATTGCGGCCGAACCGATTCCGCTCAGCGAGCTGCGTTCGGCGGCCTCGTGCCGAGTCCTACCCGAAATGGCATGCGCCACAACACAACTACCGAGCTTTCCGAATGGCCTGCGTCACAGTTGCGCCGCGGAACCGGCTGTTTGAAAGTGTCGGGGGCGGTGAATACGGCGAACATGATGATCACCTCAGGTAACCGGAGCCCGAACCGCACCAGCATCGATCTGCCCGGCACCCTGTTCGGTGCCGGCATCTGTGCGTTCTTCCTACTCGGCCTGTCCACGCTGGCCTCGCTGCCGGTGGCGATCGCCGGGAGTGTCGGTCTGGCCGTCGCGACGGTGCTCGTGTTGAAGATGATGGCGTCGGAAATCTGACGGTCTCTTTCCCCGTTTGCCGGCGACGCGGCCGGGTATCAGGCAAGAGCGGCCCCCGATTCGACCAACGCGGCCTACCGGGCTGGGGGTGCTACGCAGTAAGGAGCAATACCATGATCGTCCTCGGAGTAATCCTCCTGGTTCTCGGGTTCATCTTCGGAATCCCGATCCTGTGGACGCTGGGCATCATCGCCGTCGTGATCGGCGCGATCCTCGCCCTGCTGGGAATGATGGGTCGGCCCGTCGGCGGCCGCGCCCACTACTTCTAGATGTTTGCACGCGGCGCGGGCGCCGAACGCTCGCGGTGCCGGATTTCCGTCGCACCACGACCGACCGCGCCACTTCGCCCCGGGACGATCACCGGATCGTCCTGGGGCTTGCTTTTGTCCGAAATGACTTGCTGTCCATTTGTTTTCGGATCGTAGCCTGGCGAACACGCACGCAGCGTGGATGATTCGCACAGGCGCTGCTCGCCCCGACTCGCCTTGGCGGCGTAGCGCGGGGTTCGTCGAATACGCTTGCGGTCGTTGCCCTTCGACCGAGGGGACGGTCGTTCCGGTGGTCCGCCGCACCGCGCCGCGCGGCGGATCACTGGATGAATCATCGGTTGGTCTGGGGGATTTCGATGCTGATCGGCATGCGCAGTTCCGCCATGTACCACAGCACGAACTGGCGGAGGAACTCGTCGAACAGCCAGGCGGCGTCGGCCGAGGGCGGGATGGCGCCCAGGACGCCCTCGCGCACGGCCACGAACGGGCCCCAGCTGAACTTCAGCAACGGATCCCACACCGGTTCGCGGGCGATCTGCAACCAGTCGGCGATCCGATCCCCGAGGATGAACCGGGTGAACGCCCCCAGGATGGGTTTGCTCAGCAGCGTCAGATCGAGGTCGAAACCCAGATCCAGGAGTTTGTGGGCGAGATCGATGCCCTCCGGGGTCGGCGCCAGAATCGGGTCGAGTACCTGTTTCGCCTGCGCGTCGGCCTGCTCCCAGGTTGCGGGGATGTACTCGTCGCGGATGCCCAGCAGATGTCCGGCCAGCTGCCAGGTGTGCAGGTAGCCGTCCGATTCGACCTGCGGTATCCGCACATTCCAGGTGTGGAAGGTCCGCATGATCGTGGTGGCGAGACTGTGCCAGGTGACCATCAGGTCGTCCTGGCTGATCGGGACGTGTTCGGCCGGCCAGTGCGGGGACTGCGGCAGCAGATGACGCACGGCGGCGTGGATGATCCTGGTCTTGACGCAGGTCACCACCATTTCCCCGCCGGGCCCGTAGGCGTTCACGGTGCCGATGTCGTACCCGAATTTGGCGGTCTTGGCGATGCGGTCCTTCAGATGGGATCCGCCGCGTGAGTAGTACACCGCGCGGGCCTCGTGCGGGATGACGGTCGACATCATGCCGCTGGCGAAGGCGTAGAGCACGCCGAGATAGGTGCCGCGCTTCTTGTTGAACTCGAAGCCGGCGGCCAATGCGGCTTCATCGGTCCACGGCGGCAGTTGCCGGGCGTATTCCATGAAATCGCGCAGGTTCTTCGGCAGTCCCGCCGGAACGGGCTGGTCGTTCTTGGTCCAGGTGCGTAACAGGTTGTTGATCGCCGGCACGTCCGCGTGATCGAGCACATCGGCCAGCACCGGATCGGCTTCGGGATCCCACAGCGTCAACGGGTCGGCGCCACCGCCGCTTCCGACCACCGAACCGCCCGGTGACCAGGTCCAGGGCTCCGCGCGCGCCGTCCGCGCTCCCAAGGCGAGCGCGCCCACCGCGCCCAACAGTCCACCGCCTGCTCGCAAAGCATCACGCCTGCTGAGACCGAGTCCATCCATGTCAGGTTCCTCTACATCGAGTCACAGATACAGAGATACAAGTTCTGCATCTGAGTATCCTGATAAGAACACACCGTGTGCGTGATCACAAGAAGTTGGCAAGATTTCGGAAGACCGACCCGCACGAGAGGAAAAAGTGAAGCTGGAATCCGCGGCCCCCGGGCAACCAACAGACCCCGATTCCCTGTTGCAGCGCGCCTATTCCGCTGCTGTCGAGGGCGCGGAGGAGGATGACGACATCCGGACCCGGGTGCTGGATGCCGCGTGCGAACAGTTCGCGCTGCTCGGGGTGCGGCGCTCCACCATGGACGATGTCGCACGGCGGGCCAATGTTTCGCGGATCACCGTCTATCGTCGTTTCGCGACCAAGGACGCACTGGTCGAGCAGGTGATCCTGCGGGAGTATCGCCGCTACTTCGATCAGTTCCTCGTCGAAATCCGGCAGGCGCGCAGCGCCGCCGACCGAGTGGTGCTCGGCTTCGTCAGTTCGTTGCGTGCGATCCGGGCCAACCCGATCATCGGCGGGTTGCTGGCTCTGGAGCCGGATATGTTGGTGGGCACCATGATCGGCGATCAGGGCCGTACCGTGGCGATGGTCAGCGAGTTCGTGGCCGGCCAACTGCGCCGCGAGCAACGCGCCGGCCAGGTCTCGACGGAGATCGATGCCGAATTGGCGGCCGAGTTGATGGTCCGGATTTCCGCGTCGTTCCTCGCGATTCCCAGTCGGCTGGTCGATCTCGACGACGAACAGCAGTTGGCCGATCTCGCCCGGCGTTATCTGGTGCCGATGATCGAACCGCCGGCCGGGCGCTGACCATCGGGGCAACCGGCCGGCGTGCGGTCAGCCGCCGAAGGCGGACGATCCCATGTCCAGGCGGTAGAGAAGTTCCTGGATCCACACCCACGGGTTCATAGCTGCTCCGTCGTATCGATCGGTCCGTTGTTCGGTACGTGCACCCGCCCTCGGTGAGCGGCAACGGTTGAGAATGATTAGTAACTTACTGTCCAGATCGCATGCTTGTGGCAGATTTCAGTGGAGAATTGAGAGAAACTTGTATTGTGGTCGGGGTGGCGGGGATCTGCGATGTCGAGCCGCACCCGCGGCCTGCTCCGCAGTCGGCATCCCGTCCGCGAGCAGACCACGATCGAGCACCGATCCGCCCGCTCCGCAGTCGCCCCGCTCGGCCGCCGGTCTCGTGGCGAGTCGGGTTCGAACGCCGTTGTCGCTCAGCCTTCCCCGCTGGGCGGGTAGGTGAGGTGGGTGCCGTCGGCGCGTGCGAACGAGGTCAGGGTATGGCGACGGAAACCGGTGCGGGACAGGATTTCCACGACCTCGACGCCGCGGACGGTGAGGGCATCGGCGACCAGTGAGCGATGACAGCGCCACGGCACCGCCTCGGCGCACATGATGGCGGTGCGATCCCGACGCCCGAGGGCGATGAGCTCGGCGAGCGCCGTCTCGAACTTGTCGGTCCGCATGTAATCGGCGTAGCCGCGAAAGCTGGTATTTCGCCAGACCGTATTCGGCGAGTCGGCACGAGTCCTGCGCAGACCACCCAGCGCAGCCAGATGGCGATAGCCGAATCCGGCGCCCGCGCAGCTGCGGGCCAGTTCGGTCGCCTCGAATTGCGGATTGTGCCGGGACCGGGGAACGGTCCGGATATCGACCAGAATGCGAATGCCATAGTGGCGCAACAGGTCCAGGAATCGATCGATCGGCATCGTGGAATGGCCGAGGGTGAAGATCGTGCCCGCGGGCCACTCGGTCGGCGGTTGCTCGGTCACGGCTGACGCTCCCGTGCCGCGGCGATCAGCGCGGTTCGGCGCCGGGCGCCATGGCCGTGGCGTGGGCGAGTTCGTTCACCACGTCGGTCAGTTCACCGCGCCGCAGCGCCGCCAGCTGGCGGCGGGCGCCGTTGCCGCGGTGAGTGAGCGCGGCGAGGGTTTGCGTGACGAACTCCTCTTCGCCCAGCTCCCGAAGCGCCGGCCGGGCATAGTCGACGAGCCGGGACAGCCGAACCGTCGCCGGCTCCACCCGCCCGGTCAGCGGGTCCAGGGCGTCGCCGTCGAGACCGTCGTGGGCCGCCTTCCAATACGCGGCGCGCAGGGTCGCCGCCGGCACCGCCGGTGCGGGCCGGCCCCGCCGCAGCCGATCGTGCCCGACGATCGCCGCCGCTCGTACCAGGCAGGCGAGCAGCGCCGATTCCTCGACCGTGGCGGGAACGTCGCTGATCCGGATCTCGAGGGTGGGAAAGGTGGTGTTGCGGCGAATGTCCCAGTACACCATCGCCGGGTCGAGGATGCTGCCACAGGTCAGCATCATGTCCACGGCCGTGTCGTAGTCCGCGCTCGAGGTGAAGTACGGCGGCGGGCCCGCGCTCGGCCAGCGTCGCCACAGCACATTGCGCCAGCTGGCGTAGCCGGTGTCGGTGCCACGGTAGATCGCCGAGTTGGCGGTCAGCGAGAGAAATACCGGCAGCCAGGGTCGCAGATGATTGCTGATCTGCACGGCCGTTTCCGGATCGCTCACCGAGACGTGCACGTGGCAGCCGCACAGCCCCTGCTCGTGGGCCAGCATCCCGAAATGTTTCTCGATGCGTCGATAGCGCGGCGTGTCGGTGACGGGATAGGCGTCGGGAATCGTCGGCGGAACTCCGGCCGCGAGCAGTCGCGCGTCGTTGTCGGCGGCGCAGCGAACCACCGCGCAGCGCAACTCGTACAGATCGCGCAGCAGCTCGTCGGCTCGGCTGTGCACCCCCGTGCTCGTTTCGACCTGGCAACTGGTCAACTCCAATTGCAGGTCGACTCCCATGGCGCGGGCCGAATCGGCCACCTGCGTATTCTTCGGAATCGGCGCGCCGGACCGCGGATCCACCAGCAGGAATTCCTCTTCGACGCCGAAGGTCACGTCCGCGACATCCACGGGTGCTCACCCGCCCCCGTCGCCTCGGGATCGTCCATGCACCGAAGATGCCCCGGCACGGCGACGGCAAACGCTATCGGTAACCGCGCCGGAGCAGGAATTCGGCGCCGGCGTCGAACCCTTCCGGACTCAGCAGTTCGAAACCGAAGGCGTCGGCGAGGCGGTCGGTGACGGCGAAGGCGGCGGCGACCGCCAAGGCGTCCTCGATCTGTTCCCGGGTCACCCCCGCGGCCAGGACCTCGCGCATGTCCGTGCCGCTCACGGTGCCCTCCCGGGTCAACCTGCCGAGCATTCGCAGGGTGGCCCGCAGGCCCGGCTCGATCGGTGCTGTCTCCGGATCCTGCAGCGCCGCGGCAACTTTCGCCTCGTCCCCGTAGGCCCGCGCGGCCGTCGCCGTGTGGGCGCCGATGCAGAAGGCGGTCCCGTTGACCTGCGATACGTAGGCGGCCATCAGCTCGCGGTCGGCGACCGACCATGCCGAGGGGCCGCGCATGGCCGCGTGGGTGAAGGCTTTGGCGCGGGTGCCGTAGAAGCCGGGCCGGTAGAACACGATCTTCGCCGCGTCCGGTACTCGATGCCCGGAGAAGCGGCGGATGAGCGCGAACAACAGTTTCGTCTGCGGGCGGTAACCGTGGTCGAGGATGGCCAGCCGCATCAGCGTGCCCCCTCGTCCGCCTCGGCCAGTGCCGCCAGGCCCGCCTCGTACAACCGGGCCGAAGCTCCGACGGCGGCGCAGACCACGAGCTCGAACAATTGATCCTCGCTGTAGCCGGCGGCCTTCGCGACGGTGAAGTCCTCGTCGGTGACGGCGGTGGGCCGGGTGGCGACCTTGTCGATGAGCGTATGCAGCGGTGGCGGGAGCTCACTGTTGTCGAAGGCGCGAGCACGCTGCTCGGGCGACGCCTTGCCCTTTCCGTGCAGTACGCCCGCCACCAGCGCGCGGTGCGCCGCTTGCTTGTCGTCCGGCACGACGGCCTCCGTCCTGTTTCGGCAGCAGATCGAACCCACCCGCCAACCTAGGACGGCGGGCCGCGCCGCGTCGTGGATTCACCGAAAGCCGCACTGTCACCGCTGCGGCGGGTCGGGGAGCAGGTCGAGCAGGTTGAGAACGAGCGGACGCGATTCCGCGGCGCGGTTGGCGAGATAGATCGTTGTGGCGCTGTCGGTTTCGGCGAGCGGAACGATGCGGACCGAGGCGGGTGCGGTGAAGGTGGCGCTGCGGGGTGCGACCGTGATGCCGAGCCCGGCGGCCACCAGATACAGGATGATGGTCCAGTTGGTGGCCTCCTGCACGATGTGTGGGCGGCGACCCGACCGCAGCAGCGGGGCGAGGTTCTTGTCGTGGGCGAGCGAGCCCGCGGCGCGGGGGAAGAAGACGATCGGATGGTCGGTGAGTTCGGCGCCGGTGACCTGCTCCCGCGTGGCGAGGTCGTGATCGTCGGGAACCACCGCGACGAACGGTTCGGTGATCAGTGGGGTGACGACGGTGCCCGCGTGCGGGTCGGGATCGCGGACGATGGCGAGGTCGAGGGCGCCGGTGGCCAACCGCTCCATCAGATGGCTGGTGAAGCCCTCCACGAGGTCCACCTCGACGAGCGGGAATCGTTCCCGGAAGGCCCGCACGCCGCGTAACGGTTCGAGCGGCAGCACGGACGGGACGAACCCGAGATACAGCGTTCCCTGACTGCCCCGGCCGATGCGGGCGATTTCGGCGAGATCGCGCTCGGCGTGGCCGAGCAACGCCGCGGCTCGTTCCCGCAGTACCGCCCCGGCGGGCGTGAGCGCCACGCTGCGGGAGGTCCGGTCGAACAGGCGAGTGCCGAGCAGGGATTCCAGCCGGCGGATCTGCTGGGTCAGCGCCGGTTGGGCGATGTGCAGCCGGGCGGCCGCCCGGCCGAAGTGGAGTTCTTCGGCCACTGCCAGGAAATAGCGCAGGTGGCGCAGCTCGACGTCATCCATAAGGTCAACGTATCAATTCGAGCTATCGAGTATTGGACGTTATGGTTCCAGGTGGGTGATCCTGGACGGGTGATAGTCATCGAACCGATGTCGACGTCCGCGGACGCGCGCGCCTTCAAGGAATTGAATCTGGAGTGGATCACGGCCCTGTTCGGTGTCGAACCCGCCGATCTCGCCACCCTTGATCATCCGGACCGCATCGTCGCGGCGGGCGGGCAGGTGCTGATCGCCCGCGAGGGCGGCGAGCGCGTCGGTTGTGTCGCGCTGGTCGCGGCGGAGCCCGGCGTCTTCGAGATCTCGAAAATGGCTGTGTCGCCGCTGGTCCGGGGTCGCGGTATCGGGCGGCGGCTGCTGAACGCGGCCGTCGACCGGGCGCGCGAACTCGGCGCCACCAGCCTGTTCCTGGCCAGCAATCGGCGCCTGGCCGATGCCGTACACCTCTACGAATCGGTCGGTTTCGTACACGTCCCGCCCGACCAACTGCATCCGATCCCGTACGACCGCGCCGACGTGTTCATGCGCCTCGATCTGGACAGTCGAGTCCCCGCCCTGTGACGGCGTGCCCGCGTGACCGCCGCGGATTCGGCGCATTCCGGGCATGCGAGATCATGAGCCCATGACTGATATGCCCGCGATGTTCACCCTCGACGACGACGGCCGGTACCTGCCCCAGCGCTGGGCGTACGGCCGGTGGGCGGCGGACATGCTCAGTGGCCCGGCGATCTGCGCCGCGGCGGCCCGCTCGCTGGAACGCGCACACGGGTTGCCGGGCTTCGTGCCCGCCCGATTCACCATCGACCTGTTCAAGGCGGCGCGCGGCCGCCCGCTCGAGGTGTACACCGAGGTGGTGCGCGCCGGCCGGCGCATTCACGTCGCGGCCGCCCGGGTGCGTCAGGACGGGGTCGACGTCGCCGAGGCGCGACTGGTCCAGCTGCGCGCCACCGACACCCCGCCCGGCGCGGAATGGCATTCCGAGCACCCCTTCGACCCCCCGGCCGACACCGGCCTCGACTGGTGGTATCGCAGCGACCACGACTGGTCCACCCGGATGGGTGACCATCAGAACGCCGGCCGCAAGAGCCTGTGGGTGGTTCCGCTGGGCGCGGTCGAAGGGGAGGAGCGCAGCCCGTTCGTCGAGGCGGTGATCGCCGCCGAATCGACCAGTCTCGTCACCAACTGGGGGTCGGAGGGCATCGGCTACATCAACGGTGATCTCACCGTTGCCCTGGACCGGCTGCCCGTCGGTGACCGGATCGGGCTGCACGCCGGGACGCACCTGACCGCCAATGGGATATCCGTCGGCACCGCAACCCTTTTCGATTCGCGCGGCCCGATCGGGACCGGGCTGGTCACCGCCGTCGGCAACGCCGCCGCCCGGATCGACTTCTCGGGGAACTGATCGCACCGCACCGCCGCCTCCTCGCCGATATCTAGAACATGTTCCAGTTTTCGTGATAGCGTCGCTGTCATCCGAGCGTCGAGACCGCGGGTTCGGCGCTGCGGCGCGAGACGAGGCGGTAGGTGTTGATCGATCCACGTACACCGGTGGTCGTCGGTGTCGGGCAGGTGGCCGACAGTATCGACGACCCGGGCTATCGGCGATTGTCGTCGGTCGAGCTGGCGGCCGCGGCGGCGCGGCGCGCGATCGAGGACACCGCGGCCGAATTCGCCGGTGTCGCAGCGTCGATCGAGGTGATCGCCGGCGTCCGGCAGTTCGAGATCTCGGCACCGGTGACCGCGCCGCTCGGCCGCTCGGACAACTATCCCCGTTCGGTGGCGCGGCGGCTCGGCATCGACCCGGCACACGCCGTGCTCGAGGTGGTGGGCGGGCAGGGACCACAGCATCTGGTCACCGAGTTCGCGAGCGCGATCGCGGCCGGGCGGCTGGAGTCGGTTCTCGTCATGGGTTCGGATGCGATCTCGACCGAGCGCCTCTACGCCGATCGCGACGACAAACCCGACTTTTCCGAAACGGCCCCCGGGCAACTGGAGGACCGCGGCTTCGGCTACGAGTCGTTCATCGACGAGAATCTCGTCCGGCACGGGGTGATGGGGGCGCCCACGCAGTACGGCCTGCTGGAGAACGCGCGGCGCGCCCGCGTCGGCGCGAGTCCCGAGGACTATCGGCAGCAGATGGCGGAGCTGTTCGCGCCGTTCACCGCGGTGGCGGCGAAGAACCCGCTGGCGGCCTCGCCGGTCGTACGCACGGCCGAGGAACTGGCCACGGTCACCGCGAGCAATCGGATGATCTGCGATCCGTATCCCCGGCTGCTCGTGGCCCGGGATCTGGTCAATCTCGGTGCGGCCGTGGCCCTGATGTCGGTCGCGGCGGCGCGCCGGCTCGGGGTGCCGCCGGAGAAATGGGTGTACCTGCGCGGCCACGCCGACCTGGTGGAACAGCCGCTGCTGGCCCGGCCCGACCTCGGCGCCGCACCGACGGCCGCGGCCGCGGCCCGAGAAGCCTTGCGGGTGGCCGGAATCGGCTTCGACGAGGTCGCCACCTTCGATCTGTACAGCTGCTTCCCGGTGGCGGTGTTCAATTTCTGCGACGGCACCGGCCTGGCCGTCGATGATCCGCGCGGGCTCACCGTGACCGGCGGCCTGCCGTTCTTCGGCGGCCCGGGCAACAACTACTCGATGCACGCCATCGCCGAAACCGTCGCCGGGGCGCGCGCCGAACCCGGAACGTTCGGACTGGTCGGCGCCAACGGCGGCATCATGAGCAAGTACTCGGTGGGCGTGTATTCGACCGCCGCCGCGAATTGGTCGCCCGACCGCAGTGCGCAACTGCAGCAGGAGGTCGCGGCGATGCCCGTCGTCCCGCATCGATCGCGGACCGAGGGGCGGGCTCGGATCGAAACCTACACCGTGCGCCACGAAGCCGATCCGAAGTCCGGCCTGGTGATCGGCCGGCTGGCCGCCGACGGCAGCCGCTTCGTGGCCCGAATCGACCCCGAAAGCCTTGCCGCGGTGGCGGATCCACTCGGCCACGACATCCAGGTCACCGCGGACGAGAACGGCAACACCGCCGTCGTGGTGAATTGACATACGGAGAGAGATGATCGAAACAGCGACAACCACAGTGGATCCCGCGACCCGGCTGCGCCTGCCGACCCACAACGGTCACGCACTGCTCGCGGGCCTGCGCCGGCACCGCCGCGAGCCGGTGATGACCCTCGGCGACACCGTCCTCACCGGGGCCGACGTCCTCGACGCGATCAGCCGCTACGTG
This sequence comes from Nocardia veterana NBRC 100344, assembly GCF_000308855.1. GTDB lineage: Bacteria > Actinomycetota > Actinomycetes > Mycobacteriales > Mycobacteriaceae > Nocardia > Nocardia veterana. The sequence continues at coordinate 30,866 of NZ_BAGM01000033.1, forward strand.
GCTGCCTTCGCCGCCCACGGCGTCGAAACCGGTACGCCCAGTGGGCTGCTCGCGCTCAACCGGCCCGAGGTGTTGTTCATCCTGGGCGCCGGGCAGGTCGCCGGGCACCGGCGCACGGCCCTGCATCCGATGGGCGGGCTCGACGACCACGTGCACGTGCTGAGCGATGCCGGGATCACCAACCTGGTGATCGATCCGCAGCCGGCCTTCGTCCAGCGCGCGCGGGAACTCGTGGACCGGGTGCCGGAGCTGAAGCGGGTGCTCGTGCTCGGCCCGGTGCCGGCGGAACTGTCCGACGTCGGCGTCGACTTGATCGCCGCCGCAGCACAATTCGAGCCGCAGCCGATCGAGGCCGTGGATCTGCCGCCGGACGCGGTCATCTCGATCAGCTACACCGGCGGAACCACCGGAAAGCCCAAGGGCGTGATCGGCACCGCCGCCACGATGGCGACGATGACACAGATCCAGCTCTCGGAATGGGAATGGCCGAAGCGGCCGCGGTTCCTGATCTGCACCCCGCTCTCGCACGCCGGTGCCGCCTTCTTCCTGCCGGTGGTCGTGCTCGGCGGACAGTGTGTGGTGTTGCCGCGCTTCGACGCCGGTGAGGTGCTGCGCGCCATCGAGGAACACCGCATCTCGGCCACCATGCTGGTGCCCTCGATGCTGTACGCACTGCTCGACCATCCGGATATCGACAAGCGGGATCTGTCGTCGCTGGAAACGGTCTACTACGGCGCCTCCGCCATCGATCCCGGCCGGCTGAGCCAGGCCATCGAGCGGTTCGGGCCCATCTTCGCGCAGTACTACGGGCAGTCCGAGGCGCCCATGGCGATCAGCTACCTGGGCAAGAACGAACACGATCAGGCCCGCCTGACCTCCTGCGGCCGGCCCTCGGTCGTGCTGCGCACGGCACTGCTCGGCCCCGACGGACAGCCCGTCGAACGCGGGGAGGCCGGAGAGATCTGCGTGTCCGGTCCGCTGCTGGCCGGCGGGTATCTCAACCTTCCCGAGGTGACGGCCGAGACCTTCCACGACGGGTGGTTGCACACCGGCGACCTCGCCCGCGAGGACGAGGACGGCTTCCTGCACATCGTGGGACGCAGTAAGGACATGATCGTCACCGGCGGGTTCAATGTCTTCCCGCGCGAGGTCGAGGACGTCATCGCGACCCATCCGAAGGTGTCCGGGGTGGCGGTGGTCGGCGTGCCGGATCCGCGCTGGGGTGAGGCGGTCACGGCCGTCGTCGTGCTCACGCCCGGAACCGCGGCGGATCCGGCGGCCGTCGCGACCGTGATCGAGGAGATCGGGCAGGAGGTCAAGCGCCGCAAGGGGTCGGTGCAGGCCCCCAAACACGTTGTCGTCGTGGACGAATTGCCGCTGACCGGGCTCGGCAAGATCGACAAGAAGGCGGTCCGGGTGCGCGCCGAGGCCGAGCTCGGTATCTGAAACCCGGTGGGGTAGCGGTCTTTCCGGTTGGGATGCGGGAACGGAGACAAGGATGGGGTTCGTGCGGCCGGAGCTCCCGGTTGTCGATCAGCAGGTGTGGGAGCGCAGTGACCGCAGTGCGCGGATCCGGCTGATGGCCCGGCACTGGGCCGAGGTCGGATTCGGCACGCCGGTCGTGCTGCATCTGTTCTACGTGGTCAAGATCTGCCTCTACATCCTCGGCGGCTGGTTGTTCGCGTTGACGACCACCGGCATCGACGGCTTCACCGATGTCGGGAGCTGGTGGTCGGAGCCGATCGTGCTGGAGAAGGCCGTGCTGTTCACCATGCTGTTCGAGGTGGTGGGGCTCGGCTGCGGCTTCGGCCCGCTGAACAATCGGTACTTCCCGCCGATGGGCTCGATCCTGTACTGGTTGCGGCCGGACACCATTCGGCTGCCACCGTGGCCCCGCTACGTCCCGCTGACCCGCGGCACCCGTCGCGGGCCGGTCGATGTCGCGCTCTACGCCCTGCTGCTGGCCTTGCTGGTGTGGGCGCTGGTCTCCGACGGCACCGGCCCGATCCCGGAGCTCCACACCACGGTCGGGGTGCTGCCCGCCTGGCAGATCGCCCTGATCCTCGCCGTGCTGGTGGTGCTGGGCCTGCGCGACAAGGTGATCTTCCTGGCCGCGCGCGGCGAGGTGTACGGGTCGCTGGCGGTGGCGTTCCTGTTCACCGGCGCCGATATCGTGCTGGGCGCCAAACTCGTCTTCGTCGTCATCTGGATGGGGGCGGCGACCTCGAAACTGAACCAGCACTTCCCGTTCGTGGTCTCGACCATGATGTCGAACAGTCCGATCGTGCGGCCACGCTGGTTGAAGCGGCGCTTCTTCGCGAAGTTCCCGGACGATCTGCGGCCCGGCCGGCCGTCGCAGATCGTCGCGCACAGCGCGACCGTGGTGGAGCTGTGCGTTCCGGTGGTGTTGTTCTTCTCCCGGGGCGGCTGGGTCACCGCCGTGGCCGCGGTGATCATGCTGTGCCTGCACCTGGCGATCCTCACCGCCATCCCGATGGGGGTGCCGTTGGAGTGGAACGTCTTCATGATCTTCGGGCTCGGGGTGTTGTTCGTGGCCTACGCGGATATCGGCTTCGCCGAGGCCGCGCACCCGTGGCTGCCGGTCCTGCTGTTCGCGGTGCTCGTCGCGACCGTGGTCGCCGGAAATCTGGCCCCGGCCAAGATTTCGTTCCTGCCCGGGATGCGGTACTACGCGGGGAACTGGGACACCACCGTATGGTGCATCAAACCGTCTGCGGCACAGAAGATCTCGGAGAACGTGGTCGCGATCGCGAGTATGCCGCAGGCCCAGATGGAGCGGTTCTACGGCAAGGACCGCGCCCAGATCCCGCTCTATCTCGGTTACGCCTTCCGCGCGATGAACACGCACGGCCGCGCATTGTTCACCCTCGTCCATCGGGCCATGGCCGATGGACGCGAGGAGGATTACACCATCACCGACGGCGAGCGGATCTGCAGCACCGCGATCGGCTGGAACTTCGGCGACGGCCATATGCACAACGAGCAACTCATCGCCGCGCTGCAGCAGCGGTGCCGTTTCGAGCCCGGCGAGGTGCGGGTGGTGCTGCTCGACGCGCAGCCGATTCACCGGCAGTGGCAGTCGTATCGGCTGGTGGACGCGGCTACCGGGGAGTTCGAGCGGGGTCGGGTGCGGGTCGCCGACATGGTGGGCAGCCAGCCCTGGGCCGACGATCTCCCGGTCCACGTGCTCCCGGCGACCTGACCGCCGCGCGGCGAATCGGGCAGCGGCACTCGGCGCGATCGCGCCGATATCGCGAAAGGCGTTGGCCCGGTTGAGCGGATGCGGTATATCTGCGCGGTACGGATTCGACCTCAGGAGAGGATCTACGGTGCCCCACGGCCCAACCGAACTACGTACCGACGTGGCCCATCCGGCGCGGATGTACGACTACTTCCTCGGCGGCAAGGATTTCTACGACGCCGACCGAGTGGCCGCCGAACAGGCGTTGCGCGATTTCCCGGCCGTCCGCGTGACCGCGCGCACCAACCGTGACTTCATGCGGCACGTGACCCGATATCTGGTGGAACAGGGTGTGCGACAGTTCCTCGATATCGGCACCGGGATTCCGACCGAGCCGAACCTGCATCAGGTGGCGCAGGAGCACGCGCCGGAATCGCGGGTCGTCTACGTCGACAACGATCCGATGGTGCTGGCGCACGCGCGGGCGCTGCTGGTGAGCACCGAACAGGGCCGCACCGCGTACCTGCAGGCCGACGCGGGGGATCCGGCAGCGATCCTGGCCGCGCCGGAGGTGACCCGGACCCTCGACCTGTCCCGGCCGGTGGCGGTGTCGCTGATGGCGGTGCTGCACTTCGTTCCCGGCGACGTCTACGACATCGTGTCGACCCTGATGGCGCCGCTGGCGCCCGGGTCGTATCTCGCGATGTCGCATGTGACAACGGATTTCGACGACGGCGAGCGCGATCCGGAAGGGATGGGACGGCTGCTGGACGTCTACCGGGAGCGCGGCATTCCGGTGCGGCCGCGGACCCGGGACGAGGTGGCGCGGTTCTTCGACGGGCTGGAACTGGTGGAGCCCGGTGTCGAGGTGATCCATCGCTGGCGCAACGGCGGCATCCAGCATCCCCCGAGCCACGACAAGCAGGTCTCGCTCTACGGCGCGGTGGGGCGCAAGATCCGGGCGGACTGAGCGGGCGATCCTCGGGTTCCGTGCGGGGAAGATCTCACCGCCGGGTGGGCGGCCGCGGTGATATTCGCCGTGCTCATAGCATGAGTGGGGCGACCCCATCGATGGAATCCGAGGATCTGTGTTGACTACCGAACAACTTGACCGCTGGAACGCTCAGGAAGCCGCCGCGGAGGCGATGATCCCGCTCATCGGCACGCTGTACCGGGCGAAAGGGGTGACGATCCTGCTGCACAGCCGGTCGCTGGTGAACAAATCGGTGATCAGCATTCTGCGGACCCATCGCTTCGCCCGGCAGATCGAGGGCGAGGAACTGTCGGTGGACGAAACCCTGCCCTTCCTGCAGGCGCTCAGCGAGCTGGACCTCGGCCCGTGCAAGATCGATCTCGGCCAGCTGGTGACGGCCTACCGCGGTGACGACCGCGGTCTGTCGATCCGCGAATTCGCCGCGGAGGCACTGGCCGAGGTCGTCGACGGAAACAAGGCCGAGTCGCCGGGGCCGCGCGACGTCGTACTGTACGGATTCGGGCGGATCGGCCGGCTGGTCACCCGCCTGCTGATCGAGAAGGTCGGTTCCGGAAACGGTTTGAATCTGCGGGCGGTCGTCGTGCGCCGGGGCGGCGCCGACGATCTGACCAAGCGGGCGTCGCTGCTGCGCCGGGACTCGGTGCACGGCCACTTCAACGGCACCATCAAGGTCGACACCGACACCGACACGATCATCGCCAACGGCAATGTCATCAAGTTCATCTACAGCGACGATCCGGCCGCGATCGATTACACCGACTACGGGATCGAGAACGCGATCCTGATCGACAACACGGGTAAATGGCGCGATCGCGAGGGACTGTCCCAGCATCTGCGGCCCGGCATCGCCAAGGTCGTGCTCACCGCGCCCGGCAAGGGTGACGTGCCCAATATCGTGCACGGCGTCAACCATCGCGACCTCGACCTGTCGCAGCGGATCTTCTCCTGCGCCTCGTGCACGACGAACGCGATCGTGCCACCGCTGAAGGCGATGGACGACGAATTCGGCATCGTCCGCGGACACGTCGAGACGGTGCACTCGTTCACCAACGACCAGAACCTGCTGGACAACTACCACAAGGCGGATCGCCGCGGCCGGTCCGCGCCGTTCAACCTGGTGCTGACCGAAACCGGCGCCGCCTCGGCGGTGGCGAAGGCGATGCCGGACTTCAAGGCCAAGATCACCGGCAATTCGATCCGGGTGCCCACCCCCGACGTCTCGGTGGCGATCCTGAACCTGCAACTGGAACGGGAGACCACCAAGGCCGAGGTGCTCGAATATCTGCGCCAGGTCTCACTCGCCGGTCCGCTGAGCCGCAACCTGGACTACACCGCGGCCACCGACGTGGTCTCCAGCGACTTCATCGGTTCGCGGGCGGCCTCGATCATCGATGCCAACGCCACCATCGTCGACGGCGACACCGTGATCCTGTACCTGTGGTACGACAACGAATTCGGCTATTCGTCGCAGGTGGTGCGGACCGTGCAGTACATCTCGGGCATCGAGTACCCGACCTATCCGCGTCTGTCCGCCGCGGACGTGCGTACCCCGGTCGGCGTCGACGCCGGCTGATACCGGCGTCGGATTCGCCTGCGCCGCAACGGTATCGGCGTCCGCTCACCGGGCGCTGGACAGCCAGCGCCAGCGGGGGAGTTCGGCGATCACGGTGGCGGCGGCCAGAATCGTGACGAGGACGGCCGCCCACACCGGCCAGGCGAACCAGGCGCCCAGCACGGCGGCGGCCAGCAAGACCACCATCATCGCGATGGTCGCCCAGCCCGGCACGGCGACCGGTACCTGCTTCTTGTCCCCGCGGGTGGCGAAGACCGACGGGACGCCGATCAGGATCACCACCGCGACGACGGCGGCCGCCACCGACCACCGGCTCAACGCCCAGGGCGCGGCGATCCACGCGACGAGTTCGGAGGCGAACCGCAGGATCGCCGGACCGCGCCCGCGGTCGGTGAGATTGGGCGAGACATCCACGCTGTCGGACACGTGGATCAGCCTCGCACGTCCGGCGGCGTCGCGCAGGATTCGGTACGGCCATGCAGAGATGGCCTTCTCGTGGTTCGAAACTGCTCGAATTGGCGAATTCCCGCTGATGACGGGGGTTTCGTTGAGGGATTTCCCACTATACGTGCGGGTAACCCGTCACGCGGTGTACCTGTGAGCGATAGACGTGCAGACTACGCGGGACCGGCAGTCGCAAACCCCGCCCCCATCGGGCCCGTGCTGTGAGATGAAAGGAGCTGGCGAGTGTTCAGCCGCATCGCCATCGTGAACCGGGGTGAGGCCGCCATGCGCCTCATCCACGCCGTCCGAGATTTGGCCGCGGCGACCGCGACACAGATCGAAACCGTCGCTCTGTACACCGATGTCGACCGGACCGCGACCTTCGTGCGCGAGGCCGATATCGCCTACGACCTCGGCCCGGCATCGGCCCGGCCCTACCTGGATCTGAAGGCGCTGAAACAGGCGCTGGTGACGACGAAGGCGGATGCCGCCTGGGTCGGTTGGGGTTTCGTCGCCGAGGATCCCGCATTCGCGGAACTGTGCGAGCAGATCGGGGTGACCTTCATCGGTCCCAGCCCGGACGCGATGCGCAAACTCGGTGACAAGATCGGCGCGAAGCTGATCGCCGAGGAGGTCGGTGTACCGGTCGCCCCCTGGAGCCGTGGCGCGGTCGAAACCCTCGACGCCGCGATCGCCGCGGCCGCCGACATCGGCTACCCGCTGATGCTGAAGGCGACCGCCGGTGGTGGTGGCCGCGGTATCCGCGTGATCAACAACGAGGCCGAACTGGTCGACGCCTACGAGCGCACCAGCCAGGAGGCCGCCCGCGCCTTCGGCAGCGGTGTGGTCTTCCTGGAACGCCTGGTCACCGGCGCCCGCCACGTCGAGGTCCAGGTGATCGCCGACGGTCAGGGCACCGCGTGGGCGCTGGGTGTGCGGGACTGCTCGGTGCAGCGCCGCAATCAGAAGGTCATCGAGGAATCCGCCTCGCCCGTGCTGCGGCCGGAACAGGTCGCCGATCTGAAGGCCTCGGCGGAGCGGCTCGCCGTCGCCGTCGGCTACCGCGGTGCGGCGACCGTCGAATTCCTCTACCACCCCGGTGACGAACTGTTCGCCTTCCTGGAGGTCAACACCCGCCTGCAGGTCGAGCACCCGATCACCGAGTACACCACCGGGTTCGACCTGGTCCGGGCCCAGCTGCACGTCGCGTCGGGCGGCCGGCTCGAGGGGGAGCCGCCGGCCGAACGCGGACACGCCATCGAGGCCCGGCTCAACGCCGAGGACCCCGACCGCGACTTCGCCCCGGCGCCCGGCCGGATCGCCCTGCTCGATCTGCCCGCCGGTCCGGGCATCCGCGTCGACACCGGAGTCAGCGAGGGCGACACCATCCCCGCCGACTTCGACTCGATGATCGCCAAGATCATCGCCTACGGTCGGGACCGCGACGAGGCGCTCGGCCGCCTGCGGCGCGCGGTCGGCGAAACCCGCGTCATCATCGAGGGCGGCGCCACCAACAAGAGTTTCGTCCTCGACCTGCTCGATCAGCCCGAGGTCATCGACGCCAGCGCCGACACCGGCTGGATCGACCGGGTGCGCGGCGAGGGCCGGTTGGTCGCCCAGCGGCACACCGCCGTCGCGCTGGCCGCCGCCGCGATCGACGCCTACGAGGAGGAGGAGCGGGCCGAGCGGAATCGGCTGCTGTCCACCGCCGCCGGTGGCCGTCCGCAGGTGCAGCACGAGAGCGGCCGCCCGCTGGATCTGAAACTGCGCGGCGTGACCTACCGGCTGCGGGTGGCCCGGGTCGGTGCGCACCGGTTCCGGATCGGGATCGAGGCCGGTGGCGAGGTACACACCGCCGATGTCGATCTGGAGCGTTTCGACCGGCACACCGGCCAGGTCGTGGTGAACGGCGTCCGGTATCGGCTGGTCACCGGCACACACGGACCGACCCACCTGGTCGACGTCGACGGTGTGACCCATCGGGTCAGCCGCGACGAGGGCGGCGTGGTGCGCTCCCCGGCGCCCGCGCTGGTCGTCGCCAAGCCGCTCGAGGTCGGTGACGAGGTCGAGGCCGGCGCCCCGGTGCTGGTGCTCGAGAGCATGAAGATGGAGACGGTGCTGCGGGCGCCGTTCAAAGCGCGGCTCAAGGAGTGCGGCGTCTCGGTCGGTAGCCAGGTCGAGGCCGGCGCCCCGCTGCTGCGGCTGGAACCGATCGCCGACGACGAGGAGGCGGCCGACACCGCGGCGACCGAGACCGTCGAGCTGGATCTGCCCGCCGCCCCCTCGGTCCGTGCGCACGAGCGCACGCTGCGGGGCCAGCAGGATCTGCGTGGCCTGCTGCTCGGTTTCGACGTGGACCCGCACGACAACGGGCGCGTCCTGGCCGACTACCTCGCCGCCCGCGCCGAGGCCATCGCCGACAACCGGCGTCCGCTGGCCGAGGAGCTCGAACTGGTCGAGCTGTTCACCGATCTCGCCGAACTGACCCACAACAGGTTCTGGGGTGAGGACGCGGCCCACGGCCACGTGCACAGCGCTCGCGAGTACTTCCACACCTACCTGCAGAGCCTCGACGTCGAGCGGGCCGGCCTGCCGGAGTCCTACCGCGCCAAACTGGCCAAGGCACTGGCGCACTACGGCGTCACCGATCTGGAACGCACCCCGGAGCTCGAGGCGGCGGTCTTCCGGATCTTCCTCGCTCAGCAGCGCCCGACCGACACCGTCACGGTCGTCACCACGCTGCTGCGGGAATGGCTGTCCGAGCCGGTGCCCGACCGGGTGCTGCGGGAGCCGGTCGGCCTCGCGCTGGAGCGTCTGGTGGCGGCCACGCAGGTGCGCTTCCCGGCGATCGCCGATCTCACCCGCGGCGTGGTTTACGCCTGGTTCGGTCAGCCGCTGCTGCGGCGCAACCGGGCTCGCGTGTACACCACGGTCCGCAAGCACCTGAGCCATCTGGACGCGCACCCGGACGCCGCCGACCGCGGCGACCGGATCGCCGAGATGGTCCGCAGCACCGAACCTTTGGTGCGACTGCTCGCGCAGCGACTGTCGCGCGGCAACCCGGACAACGCGGTGATGCTCGAGGTGCTGACCCGCCGCTACTACGGCAACAAGGGACTCTCCAGCGTCCGCACCCAGGAGGCCGGCGGCTGCACCTTCGTCGTCGCCGAACGTCGCGGGGTCAGCCTGGTCTCGGCGGCGGTGAGCTTCGGCGAACTCGAGACCGTGCTGCGTGGTCTCGCCGAACTCGCCGGCGGTGCGGCCTCGGTCGAGGCCGATATCTACCTCGGCTGGGAGAAGCAGCCGGAGGACTTCGACGCGATGGCCGCCGCGCTGCAGGAGGTGCTGGGCGCGAATCCGCTGCCCAATCAGGTGCATCGGATCACGGCGACCGTCGCCGGCAGCGGTGGCGCGGTCATGCACCACCACTTCACCTTCCGGCCGTCGGCCACCGGCATGGCGGAGGAGCGGCTGATCCGCGGCCTGCATCCCTACATCGCCGAGCGGATGCAGATGCGCCGGCTGCGCAAGTTCGACCTCACCCGGTTGCCGTCCTCCGACGAGGAGGTGTACCTGTTCCGCTGTGTCGCGAAGGAGAATCCGGCCGACGAGCGGCTGGTCGCCTTCGCGCAGGTGCGCGATCTGACCGCGTTGCGTGAACACGACGGCCGGCTGCTGGCGCTGCCGACCGCCGAGAGCACGGTGGCCACCTGCGTCGACTCCATTCGCCGGGCACAGTCGCGGCGGCCGTCGGCCAAGCGGTTCCACACCAACCGGATCGTCCTCTACATCTGGCCGCCGCTGGATGTGACCCGCGCCGAGCTGGACACCATCGTCGGCCGCGTGGAGCCGACGACCGCGGGCGCCGGGTTGGAGGAGATCCTGCTGATCGCGCGGCAGCCCGATCCGCAGACCGGTGAGCTGGTCAAGATCGTGGTCCGCATCCGGTTCGATGCCACCGGTGGCACCGAGGTGACCGTCGGCGAACGCACCGACGATCCGGTCGAACCGCTCGACGAGTACCGGCAGAAGGTGCTGCGGGCCGCCGCCCGCGGCACGGTCTACCCGTACGAATTGACCGGCCTGCTCGGTGATTTCACCGAATACGACCTCGACGCCGACCATGCCCTGGTCCCCGTCGACCGGCCGAAGGGGCACAACACCGCGGCGATGGTCGCGGGTGTGGTCACCACGCCGACCGAACGGCATCCCGAGGGTGTCACCCGGGTCCTGCTGCTCGGCGATCCGACGAAATCGCTGGGCGCGCTGTCGGAACCGGAATGCCGCCGGGTGATCGCGGCCCTGGATCTGGCCGAGCGGATGCAGGTGCCGCTGGAGTGGTACGCGCTGTCCTCCGGTGCCCGGATCTCGATGAAGTCCGGCACCGAGAACATGGACTGGGTGGCGGCCGCGCTCAAGCGGATCGTCGAATTCACCCAGGACGGTGGCGAGATCAACATCGTGGTTTCCGGCATCAACGTCGGCGCGCAGCCGTACTGGAACGCCGAGGCGACGATGCTGATGCACACCAAGGGCATCCTGGTGATGACGCCGGATTCGGCCATGGTGCTGACCGGTAAGCAGGCGCTGGACTTCTCCGGTGGCGTCTCCGCCGAGGACAACTTCGGCATCGGTGGTTACGACCGGGTCATGGGTCCGAACGGTCAGGCCCAGTACTGGGCGCCGAACCTGGCCGGTGCGCGTGATGTGCTGATGGCGCACTACGACCACACCTATATCGCCCCCGGTGAGCAGAGCCCGCGCCGGGCGCAGACGACCGACCCGGTCGACCGCGACGTGTGCGACTACCCGCACAGCATCCCGGACAGCGATTTCCGCACGGTGGGCGAGATCTTCTCCGCTTCCGCCAACCCGGATCGCAAGAAGCCCTTCGATATTCGCACCGTGATGCGGGCGCTGTCCGACCAGGATCATCCGGTTCTGGAGCGGTGGGCCGGGATGGCCGACGCCGAGACCGCGGTCGTGCAGGACGCGCATCTGGGCGGTATCCCGGTGTGCCTGCTGGGTATCGAATCGCGGGGTGTGCCGCGGCGCGGGTTCCCGGCCACCGACGGTCCGGACACCTACACCGCCGGCACGCTGTTCCCGCGGTCGTCGAAGAAGGCGGCGCGGGCCATCAACGCGGCCAGCGGCAACCGTCCGCTGGTGGTGCTGGCGAATCTGTCCGGCTTCGACGGCTCGCCGGAGTCGATGCGCAAACTGCAGCTCGAATACGGTGCCGAGATCGGCCGCGCGATCGTGAATTTCCGTGGGCCCATTGTGTTCTGCGTGATTTCGCGGTACCACGGCGGTGCGTTCGTGGTCTTCTCCAAGGCGCTCAACCCGAATATGACCGTGCTGGCGATCGAGGGATCGTTCGCCTCGGTACTCGGGGGCGCGCCGGCGGCCGCGGTGGTCTTCGCCGGCGAGGTGAACACCCGCACCGCGTCCGATCCGCGGGTGCGCGAGCTCGAGTCCCGGGTGGCGAACGCCTCCGGTACCGAGCGTGCGGAGCTGTCGGCCGAACTCGACGAACTCCGGTCGACGGTTCGCGCCGAGAAGCTCGGTGAGGTCGCCGCGGAATTCGACCGGGTGCACAACATCCACCGCGCCGTCGAGGTCGGTTCGGTGGATGCGGTGATCAGCGCCCGCGAGCTGCGGCCGCGCATCATCGCCGCCATCGAGGGTGCGTCCGCGTAGCACTGTCGACCGACGTCCCGGCCGGGCCCGCCTCGTGCGGCCCGGCCGGGCCCGTATTCGGCAACGTCTAGGGCAGCGGAACCCATCCCGGCCACTGGCGCGGTCCCTCGTCGCCGCGAATACAGCGCAATCGCAGCCGCGCCTGGTCGCGGTGGGCGGGGTTCTCCGCGGCGGCCCGGGCCGCGGCCATCGTCATCCGCAGTTCCAGGATGTCGCGCATCAGGTAGAACCCGCCCCATCGCAGCACGTCCTGGCGGTAGACATCGCAGAATCGGGCGTATTCGGCGGCCGTGATCCAGCCGAAGGACAGATATTCGACCGCCGTCGGAACCAGGTCCCATTCGGGCGGGCCGATCGCGAGATTCTCCGCATTCAGCAGGATCACTCGATCATCAACGGTTGCTGCAAATTCGCCATCCCAGGCTTCGCCGTGGATGACACACCACGGCCTGCCCGGCGGCAGCGTCTGCCACCGGCTGCGGAGCTGGTTCAGGTGTTCGGTGAGCCAGCGCCGGTCGGCGGGCCCGAACACCCGGGTGGTCTCGATTTCGTGGGCCAGACCGAGGAAGGGCTGGAAACGGCCGAGGGTGAAGCTCGTCGGCGGGGGCAGCTCGTGCAGGCGGCGCAGCACCGTGGCGACGTCGCCGAGGGTGCCGTGCTCGTGTGGGGGCGGGTCGAGCCAGAACGTGACCGTGCGGCCGTGCACGTCGACGGGCTGGCGCACGTGGGGGACGGCTTCCATCGCCGGGATGCCGGATTCGGTCAGCCAGCGCGCCGCCTCGATTTCGCGGCGTGCTCCCGAGCGGTGCTCGGGTCGGCTGATGCGGACCACGACCCCGCTGGGAAGCCGGTAGTCGGTGCTGGTCCCGAACTGGATCCGGCGAGCGCCCCCCGCTTCCATTCCGACACTCAAACATGCGGCGCGCAGAACGGACAGTAATCCGTTTCCTGCCAGTTCTGCCGTCATGCCGTTATCCAAGTTCGTGTGGAATCCTCATCGTTGTCGTTCATTGTGGGGCATCAACCGACCGTGGGTCACGATTTCGGCAACATTGTGGTTACTGGACGCTGAGTCCAAGATCACGTCGCACGGCCTGAGTCCGGCCCGGCGTTCTGTTACGGTCTATAACCGGAGATTCACTCCGTTTCAGATCGTGGGAGGAAACGTACCCGTGGCGCGTGTCAAATCCCGCCCGCACTACAACGTCGTCTTCGCGGTGCTGCTGCTCGGAATATCCGCGTACGCACTGCTGCAGTCGATGATCGTTCCGGTGCTGTCGCTGTTGATCCCTGCCCTGCACACCACCCAGAACACCGCGACCTGGCTGATGACCGGCTACCTGCTGTCGGCCTCGGTCGCCACGCCGATCCTCGGCCGGATCGGCGACAAGGTGGGCAAGGAACGCATGCTCGTCGTCACCCTGGTCGCGTTGACGGTCGGCTCGCTGATCGCGGCTCTGACCGACTCGGTCGGCGTGATGATCGTCGCCCGGGTGATCCAGGGGCTGGGCGGCGGCGTAATTCCCTTGGCGTTCGGCATCATTCGTGACGAGTTCCCGGCGGAGAAACTGCACGGGGCGGTGGGTGTCGCCTCGTCGCTGATCGCGGTGGGTTCGGGTGTGGGCCTGGTGCTGGCCGGTCCGATCGTGGATCACCTCAACTACCACTGGCTGTTCTGGGTGCCGATGATCATCACCGCGGTCGCCGCGGTGGCCGCGATGCTGTTCGTGCCGGAATCACCGGTGCGCAGCCCCGGACGGATCAATTGGGCTGCGGCGCTGTTGCTTTCGGCCTGGCTGGTGGCGCTGCTGCTGGCCGTCAGCAAGGGTCCGTCGTGGGGGTGGGGTTCGGCGGTGACGCTGGGGCTGTTCGCGGCGGCCGTCGTGTGCGCGGCGGCGTGGATCGTGGTCGAGCTGCGATCGGAGACGCCGCTGATCGATATGCGGACGATGCGGATTCCGGCCGTGTGGACCACCAACCTGGTCGCCGTGCTCACCGGCGCCGGTATGTACGCGATGATGACGTTCCTACCGCAGCTGCTGCAGACGCCGAAAGCCGTGGCGGGATACGGACTGAGCGCGAGTATCACCCAGTCCGGGCTGTACATGCTGCCGCTGTCGGTGGCGATGTTCGTGATCGGCCTGACGATCGGCCCGCTCGCGGCCTGGGTCGGGCCGAAGGCGATCGTCTTGATCGGCAGCGTGATCACCGTGCCCGCATTCGTGATGCTCGCCGTCGGGCACGACCACAGCTGGGAGATCTACCTGGCGGGCGCGCTGCTGGGCATCGGCATCGGGCTGGCCTTCTCGTCCATGCCGGCGATCATCGTCGCCGCGGTGCCGCCCGCCCAGACCGGCGCGGCGACCGGGATGAACGCCAATGTCCGCACGGTCGGTGGCGCGATCGGCAGCGCGGTCTCCGGCGTGCTGCTGACCTCCGGGGCGACCACCGCACACGGCCTGCCCGCCGACTCGGGCTATTCCCACGTGTTCTGGTTCCTGGCCGGAATCTCGGTGCTGGCTGCCCTCGCCGCCGTGATCATTCCCGCGGCCCGGGCGCGGGCGCCGCAGCAGGTGGTGGCCGCCGAGGAGGCGGGCCTCGATGCCACGGCCGGTATCACCGGGGTGACGGCGCCGCAGGGTGCGCAGGCGGTGCTCGATGCGGACCCGCACGCCGTCACCGGAACCGTCCGTCGCGACGGCGGGTCGGTCGTCCCGGGAGTGGCGCTGACGCTGATCGACCAACGCGGACACCAGGTTTCGCGTGCCCACAGCGGCGGCGACGGCGGCTATGCCATGACCGCGCCCGCGCCGGGCGCCTACGTCCTGATCGCCTCGGCGGCCGCACATCAGCCGGTCGCGGTGAATGTCGTGGTCGGCGCGCGGCCGCAGTGGGTGGAGTTGACGCTGCCGAGTTCGGGTGAGGTGTCCGGCACGGTCCGCCGTGCGGGCGACGGCCGACCGGTACCGGGCGCCACCGTGACCTTGACCGACCCCCGCGGCGAGGTCGTGGGCGCGGCGGTGACCGGTGCGGACGGCGGCTACCAATGCCGCGGCGTCGCGCCGGGCACGCACACCCTGGTCGTGGTCGCCGAGGGGATGCGCCCCCATGCCACGACGCTGACCGTGCCGGAGAGCGGGCTGCTGCGACACGACCCGGAACTGGAGCCGACCGCCACCCTGGCCGGTGCCGTCCTGGCCGATGGCCAGGCGGTGCCCAACGCGCAGGTGACCGTACTGGACGAACACGGTGCGCGGGTCTGCGTCGCCCGCACCGATCGGACCGGCCGGTACCACGTCACCGGGCTGCCGTCCGGTCGGTACACGGTAGTGGCTCGCGGATATCCGTCGGTGCGCAGCAATGTCACCGTGGCCGCCGGCCGAACCAGCCACGACCTGCACCTGGGCTATGAAGAGACGGCGGAGCTACCGGTCCGGTAGTGCCGTCACTTGCGGTCGGGTTTCTCGGACTGCAACCGGGTGTGGACGGTCAGCAGCAGGTGGTCGAAGGCGGTGATGGTTTGCGGGGACGGGGCGGGGAGCAGCGGAAGCTCCTCGATGATCTGGGTGGCCAGGTCGCGAAGTTTGGTGTTGGTCTCCTGGGAGCGCCAGGCCAGCACCTTGAAGGCCTGATCGGCGCTGATGCGGTACATCCGCATCAGCACCCCCTTCGCCTGCTCGATCACGGCCCGGTTCTCGATGACGTCGGGCAGGGTCGAGGTCAGCGTTTCGCGCTCGTTCTCCGCCAGGGTGTCGGTCAGATCGATGTAGAAACCCGCCGTCGCCGCGACCTTGCCCTCATCGTCGAAGATGCGGTCGGCGACCACCATGACGTTGTGCACCTTCCCGCCCGTATCGACGAAGCGGTGCCGGCTCGAGAACGATTCGCCGAGCTCGATGGCGCGGGCGATGGTCCGGGCGACCTCCTCGCGGTCGTCGGGATGTTTGTGCGCCAGCAGCAGCTCGGTGGTGGGGACGACGCCGCCGGGGCGTACCCGTGCATGCGGTAGACCTCTTCCGACCATTCCCAGCGGCGGGTGGCGAACCAGAATCGGAACGATCCGACCCGCGGCGCGGAATCCGCGCGCGCACTCATAGCGGAGCTGTTGTTCCTGGTCGGGTCGGTTCTATGCACAGACATCAGTATGTGTGAACGCTATCGGTAGCGCCGTAGGTGGGGACTGAACTGGACAGAACCGTTCGCTTTTCGGCTCGTCCTTCGCCCGATGGGTCGTCAGCGGCCGAGGGTGGCGGCCGGTGACCGCCCGTAGTGGCGGCGGTAGAGGGCGGCGAAGCGCCCGGGGTGTCCGAACCCCCAGGCGGCGGCGATGGCGGCGACACTGTCGCCGTCGGCCGGACAGCCCGCGACGAGTTGTTCGTGCGCCCCACGCAGCCGCAACTGCTTGAGATAGGCCATCGGGGTCGTGTCCAGATGGCGTCGGAACGCCAGCTGG
This sequence comes from Nocardia veterana NBRC 100344, assembly GCF_000308855.1. Lineage (GTDB taxonomy): Bacteria > Actinomycetota > Actinomycetes > Mycobacteriales > Mycobacteriaceae > Nocardia > Nocardia veterana. The sequence continues at coordinate 47,232 of NZ_BAGM01000033.1, forward strand.
AGAGCGCGGACGGTCACGTAGGCCGCCGCCGCGATATCGGCGACCGTGATATCGCGGTGCACATTCGATTCCATATACGCGATCGCCCGGCGCAGGGCCGCCGGATGCGCATCGCGGTTGTCCCGGGGGCCGGGCTCGGATGCGGCGGTGTTCGGGAAGGCGTGCAATACGCTCGCGGCCAGATACTGGGTCGCCGTCGCCGCCACCAGCGGCGGTACCTCGCCGTCGTAGGTCGCTGTGAGCTGCTGGATGTGCGCGAGGACCGAGGCCAGGCCGCGGCCCGCGGCAGCAGTGACCGGCCGGTGCCCGGTCAGCCGGACGGGTGCGCCGTCGGGGTCGTCCGTGGTAGCGACCTGGTTCAGCACGGCCGGGTCGAACATGGTGATCGTGTACCGAGCCTGGTGGACCGTCCCGGAAAAGGGCAGTTCGGGCGGGGTGAGAACACCCACGTCGCCCGGGCCGAAGGTGTCGGTGCCGATGTCGACGTAGTTCTCCGCGATCCGCCCCGATTCCACCGCGCACAGGCAGATCTTCTGCAACGGATCGGCGTCGTAGGCCATGTCGAAGCCGAGTTCGAGCCGATCCAGGCTCACCGACCCCAGCATGTCCCGGGTGATGTGACTGCGCACGGGCGTCTCGGCGGCGTTGCCGATGTGCATTGTCGTGTAGTTCCGGTTCAGGAACTCCTCGGTATCCGCCAAGCTGGCGCTCTCGAACTGCACGGTCATCTCGTCTGCGCTCCTTCGCGGGCGAACCCGAAGGCTACCGCAGGGCGGCGATGGGGGTCCGCGCGATCCGGTGCCGCAGCTGCTCGACATCGTCGCAGACGACGGCCGCTCCCTCGGCCTCCAGCTCGGCCCGGCCGATGCCGCCGCTGAGCACCCCGACCGCGGGAAGTGCGAGGTCGGCGCAGGCCCGCATATCCCAGACGGTGTCGCCGACGAACACCGCGCGCCGCGCCGGCACCCCGGCTCGTTCCAGCGCGATGCGCACGATCGTGGGATCCGGCTTGGCGGTCTCGACGTCCTCCCCACCGGTCACCGCGTACAGCAGGGATTCGCTGTCGAGCAGGTCCCGCAGTACGGCCAGTTCGTCCGGCGGTGCGGAGGTGGCCAGCACGATCCGCAGCCCGTCTCGGTGCAGATCGCGCAGGATTTCGCGCGCGCCCGGCAACAGCGTCAGTTCGTCGGCACGCTCGAGATAGAGCCGGCTGTGCAGGTCGCTCGCGGTGTCGGCCGCGTCGTCGTCGAGTTCGGGGGCCAGTGTCCGGACCAGGGTGTCGCCGTCCATCCCGATACTGCGGTGGATTCGCCAGATCGGGACGTCGAGATCGACGGCGCGAAAGGCGCGATGCCAGGTCAGGGCGTGCAGATAGTTGGAATCGACGAGGGTTCCGTCGATATCGAACAGTACGGCTGCGGGCTCCGGCACGGCGATGTCCTCCTGTCCCGTTCGGCACCCGGTCGGGTCGACCCGGAGACATCCGGGCCGACCCGACCGTAGCCCGGGGTGCGCTGGTGATCGGGCACACGCGGACCGTGTCGGCGGTCCCCGTGTGCACGGCAGTACCCACTGTGCCCCGCCGTATGCCGGTCACCGGACGGCGTGCCGCATCGAAGCTGCCCCGGCTTCGGCGACCCGGATCAGACCCGCTGCGGCAGCGGGGCCGCCGGCTCCGCTTCGGTGCGCGCGGACATGCCGTCGGCACACCGCTTTTCGGTGTCGCCGCGCCCCGGCCGTCGCAGTCGGCGCGGTGCCCACCAGCACGCGTCGCCGAGTAGTCGCATCGTCGCCGGGACGAGCACGACGCGCAGCACCGTGGCGTCGATCACCAGCGCCGCCACCATGCCGAAGGCGATGTACTGCATCATCACCAGATCGGAGAGGGCGAAGGCGCCGGTGACGACGAGCAGGATGAGCGCGGCCGCGGTGATGATGCGGCCGGTGTGCGCGACACCGGCCCGGATCGCCTCCGGTGTGGTCGCCCCCGCGGCCCGCGCCTCGACCATCCGGGAGAGCAGGAAGATCTCGTAGTCGGTGGACAGTCCGTAGATCACCGAGACGATCACCACCAGCACCAGCGCCATGATCGGCTGCGGAGTGAAGCCGAGCACCGCCGCACCGTGGCCGTCGATGAAGATCCAGGTGAGGATGCCGACGGTCGCGCCGAGCCCGAGCAGATTCAGTCCCGCCGCCTTCAGCGGCAGGACCAGCGAGCGCAGGCTCAGCGTCATCAGCACGGTGGTCGCCAGGAATACGAGCGCGACCACGAGCGGTATGCGGTGCACGAGGGCGTCGATGCTGTCCTTCTCGATGGCCGGTTGGCCACCGACGAGCAGGGTGGTGCCCGGCGGTAGCGGCAGCGAGCGCAGCCGCTCGATGGCGGCGTCGGGGTCCGCATCGGCGGTCAGCACCGTCTGGGTGGTGAAGACACTGGACTGCGCGGGCCGCTGCAGCCAGTCGGGGAAGGGTGCGGCCAGCCCCGGGGTGCGATCGGCGGCGGCCAGCACGGTGTCCTTGGCGGCCGGGTCGTAGGTGATCAGCACCAGATCGATCGGGTTGATCCGGCGCAACGGAAAGATCTCGTCGAAGTGCTGCTGCGCCACCCGGGTCGGATGATCGGGCGGTAGAAAGCGCTCGTTGATGGTGCCGAACGCGAGGTCGCGAAGCGGCGCGATGAGTACCAGCAGGCCGAGACAGACCGGAACCGCCACGGCGAGAGGCCTTTTCATGACCCGCGCCGCGATCCGGCTCCACAGGTTGTCCGGAATACGGCCGGGTGGCGTGCTGCGCCGGAACCAGTCGACCCCGAACCGGTCCACCCGGTGTCCGAGCACGGCCAGCATCGCGGGCAGCAGCGTGATCGAGGCGAAGGCGGCCAACGCGATGGTGATGATCGCGCCGTAGGCGAACGAACGCAGGAACCCCTGCGGAAACACCAGGATCCCCGCGGCGGCGACGGCGACGATGGTGCCGGAGAACAGCACCGTATGTCCCGCGGACCCGACCGTGCGCCGCACCGCCTCGTCGACCTCGCGCCCGTCGGCCAGCTCATCGCGGAACCGGCTCAGGACGAACAGGCCGTAATCGATGGCGAGGCCGAGGCCGACCATCGAAACCACCGGGGAGACAAAGGAGTTCACCTCGGTGACGGTGGTCAGCAGCCGAATGAGCCCCCAGGCCCCGAGTACGGTCAGTCCGCCGACGATCAGCGGTAGCGCGGCGGCCACCACCCCGCCGAAGACGAAGAACAGCAGCACCGCTACCGCGGGAACGGCGAACAATTCCATCCGCTGCTGATCGTGGGCCATGGTGTCGTTCAACGCACCGGCCACCGCCTGTCCGCCGGCGACCTCCATATCCACTCCGGGCACGTCGAAGGCGTGCGCGAGGGTGCGGAAGTTGCGCATCTGCTCGGTCGGGGTGTCGCCGTGGATCGCGACCGAGGCGAAGGCGTGGGTGCGGTCGGGCGAGCCGAAGACGTCGGGTAGCGCCGATCCGGTACGGGTCGGCCAGTACGCGCCGTTGATCCGGTCGATGCGACCCGGATAGCGTTCGGGCAGACTGTTCAGGCTCGCGACGACGGGGCCGGAGAATGCCGGATCGTCGATCGTCGTTCCCGGTGGGGCGTGATACAGCAGGATGACGTCGGCACTGTGGTCGCGTCCGAACACCTCGGCGCGAATCCGCGCCGCCTGCACCGACTCCGAGTTCGGATCGTCCCATCCGCTGGAACTGAGATGGTCACCGAGTCCGAGCCCGTAGCCGCCGAGCGCGAGCAGGCCGGCCACCAGGGCGACGATCACTGATCGCCGCCTGCGCAGCACGATATCGGCCCAGCGCGTCATACCGGCGAACACGTGCCGCCTCCCACCTGTGTGTGCGGCTCGGTAGGGAACCGGGTCGCGCCGAGCGCCGGTCCGGTCGCCGAGAATTTCTGGAAATTAGCTGTCCGGACGCTGCGCTGCAGGACCGGCAGTTCCCCGCTGAAAATGGGCATCGAACGAAAGATTAGGACGCCACGCGCTTCGGGTCGGCGGTGGCGTATTCAATTTTCCGACCGATCATAATTTCACCGCGGCGGTGTTGTGACCGGTGGGTACGAGACGCGGTCGCCAGGCCGACGGTACCGCCGCATCGCCTTGAATACTGTTGCATTCCAGCGCTTTCGGACTCCGTGTTGCCCGGTCGATGGCAGTCCGGCCGATGATCACGGGGCAGGGCGCGAGGCCACTGGGCGAGTTCACAATTTCGGGCCGGGACCGTGGTTGGCGGATCCAAATGTCCGGTAAAGCATTTCTTTCCGTAGTGATCGGCCAATAGCGTGGGCGCCATCGGTCAATGCCCAGGACCAAAAAGACGAGTGAGTCGCCGAGTCGGCCCCGGTGGCTGTGTAGGCGAGACCGGAGGATATTCGTGTCGGATATTGCAATTGTGGGTATCGGATGTCGGTTCGCGGGCGGAATCGACTCGCCTGAGACATTCTGGGACTTCGTGGTCGACAAGCGCGACGGCGTGGTCGACATTCCGGCGGATCGCTGGGATTACCGCAGGTACTACGACCCGGAACCGCGTACCCCGGGGCGCAGCTACACCAAGCGCGGCGCCTTCATGACCGTCGACCCGTGGCAGTTCGACCCCGACTTCTTCGGCATCTCCCCGCGCGAGGCGACGGTGCTCGATCCACAGCAGCGCCTCATGCTCGAGGTGACCTGGGAGGCGCTCGACGATGCCGGGATGGCCGGGCGCGCGGCCGGCTCCTCGGTCGGCGTGTACGTCGGCGGGTTCGTGGTGGACCAGTCGGTGATCGGCGTGGTCGGGCCCGCCCTGTTCCACACCGATATGCACACCCCCGCCAGCGCGTCCTACACCATGCTGTCGAACCGAATCGCCTACGCGCTCAACCTGGTCGGGCCCGCGATCACCGTCGACACCGCCTGTTCCTCCTCCCTGGTGGCCTTCCATCTGGCCTGCCAGGCGCTCGAGAACGACGACTGCCGGGTGGCGCTGGCCGGCGGTGTGAACGTGATGCTGCAGCCGGAAACCTTCGTGCTGATGTGCAAGGGCGGATTCCTCGCCGCCGACGGCCGGTGCAAATCCTTCGACGCCTCTGCCGACGGATACGGGCGCGGCGAGGGCGCCGGCATGGTGGTGCTGAAGAAGCTCGACGATGCGGTGCGCGACGGCGACCGGATCTACGCGGTGGTCAAGGCCACCGGTTCGAATCAGGACGGGCGCACCACCGCGATCACGGTCCCCAACGTCGATTCGCAGGAGGCCCTGGCCCGCACGGTGTGTGAACGGTCCGGCCTGGCGCCGCACTCGATCACCTACCTCGAGGCGCACGGCACCGGGACACTGGTGGGCGATCCCGTCGAATTGCGCGCACTGGGACGGGTTTTCGGTGCGCAGTCCGGTCGCACCGACGCGGTGGGCGTCGGTTCGGTGAAGGCCACCATCGGCCACACCGAGGCCGCCGCCGGCGTCGCGAGCGTCATCAAGGCGGCGCTGGCGATCAAACATCGCACGCTGCCCCCGCAGGGCTGGCTGGAGAAGCAGAACCCCGACATTCCCTTCGACGAGCTGGGCCTGTACGTGCAGACCGAAGCGCAACCGCTGGCGCCCGATGCGGGACCGATGTCGGTGGCGGTCAACGGATTCGGCTACGGCGGCACCAACGCCCACGCCATTCTGCAGGAGTACGTGGGCGATCGGCAGCCCGCGGCGACCGCACCGAAACGCCACTTCGGCATCCTGCCGATCTCGGCGCGCAGCACCAGCGCGGCGCGGGCGCTGGCCGGTCGCTTCGCCGACCTCGTCGCCGCGGGCGCCGATCCCGACCATCTCGCGGAGGCGGCCTGGACGCGCATGGCGCACCACCCGTTCCGCACCGGCGTGCTGGTCGGCGAGTCGACCGACGATCTCGTCCGGGATCTGCGCGACTACGCGGCCGGCGAGGGTCGCGACGCCTCTCGCACCATCGTGTCGCGGGCCGCCGAACCGGTCTTCGTCTTCTCCGGCATGGGTCCGCAGCATTGGCGGATGGGCCGGGAACTGCTCGCGGCCGGTGGCGCGTTCGCCGCCGCGGCGCAGGAGATCGACGCCGAATTCCGGAAGCTGTCCGGCTGGTCGATCATCGACGAACTGAACAAACCCGAGGACGAATCCCGGGTCACCCGCACCGAAGTCGCGCAGCCGGCGAACTTCCTGGTCCAGGTCGGGATCGTGCGGGAACTGGAACAGTACGGCATCACCCCGGCCGCCATCGTCGGCCACAGCGTGGGCGAGGTGTCGGCCGCCTACCTCAGCGGCATGTTGTCGCTGCGGGATGCGGTGCGGGTTGCCTACCATCGCGCCCGGTTGCAGGCGACCACCGCCGGCACGGGCGGGATGCTCGCCGTCGGCCTGCCGAAGGACAAGGCGCTCGAACTGATCGGCGACGACGGCGGTATCGACATCGCCGCCGTCAACAGCCCCAGCGCGGTCACCCTCTCCGGTGAGGTCGAGCGGCTGGACCGGCTGGCCGAAAAGCTCACCGAGGACGGCGTTTTCGCGCGTCGCCTGCGCGTCGAGGTCCCTTACCACAGCCGCCTGATGGCCCCGATCGAGGCCGAATTGCGCTCCGAGCTGGCCGATCTCACACCGCGCAAACCGTCGGTGCCGCTGTATTCGACGGTGACCGGCATGCAGGTCTCCGAAGGCGATTGGGACGCCTCCTACTGGTGGTCCAACGTCCGGCAGCCGGTGCGCTTCTTCGACGCCGTGACCGCGTTGATCGGCGCCGGGCACCGGATCTTCCTCGAGGTCGGTCCGCATCCGGTGCTGTCGGGCAATATTCGCGAAGCCCTGCTGGGCGCGGATGCGCAGGGCACGACCGTGGCGACGCTGGACCGGGAACAATCCGACGCCGACAGCCTGCGCCGCACCCTGATCGGACTGCATGCCGCGGGCGTCCTGGACCGCGAGGTGCTGTTCCCGTCCGATCGTGCCGCGACGCCGCATCTGCCGCTGCCGCGCTACCCCTGGCAGCGCACCCGCCTGCACTCGGCGCTGCCGCTGTTCGAACAGGCCCGCCTCGGCACCCCCGGTTCCTACGCCATGCTCGGCGATCCCGATGTCGAGGGCCGGCCGGAGTGGCTGCTGCAGGTCGGCGCCGAATTGCTGCCGTGGCTGGCCGATCACGTCGTCAACGGCATCAAGATCATGCCGGGTGCCGCATATCTGGACGCCGCGCTCAGCGCCACCAAGTCGCGGATCGGCTCGGACCAGGTCGCGCTGGAGGGGGTCCGATTCGTCGCACCCCTGATCATGGGCGCCCCGGATGTGCCGCTGGTCGCGCTGAGCATCGAGGAGGCCAGCGGCCGGTTCCTGATCCGATCCCGCAGTGCCACCGGTACCGCGTGGACCGTGCACGCCACCGGACGCACGCTCACCGGCAGCCACGAGCAGACGACGGTCGATGTCCCGGAGATCGAGGTCGGCATCGACGTGGACCCGGCGATGTTCTACACGGGCCTGGCCGCGGCCGGGCTCCAGTACGGGCCGTCGTTCCGGCGGGTGACCTCGGTGCGCGTGGGCCGGGATGTGGTGGTGGCGACCGTCGACGGCGAAATCGCCGCCGACTCCGGCCATCTGGCGCATCCGGCGGTCGTGGACGCGGCCATGCAGTGTGCCGCCATGCTGTTCGCCGACGAACGCATCGACGAGGGCGTCATGGTGCCGGTCGGCGTCGGCGCGGTGCGCTTGCTCGCGGAACTGCCGAAGGAGGTGACGGTGGTGGCGCGGCGCGATCCGCATGCGCGACTGCGCGCCGATGTCGATCTGCTCGACGCCGACCACAAGCTGGTCGTCCGCCTCTCCGGCCTGCAGATCGGCGCGCTGCGTCCCGGTGACGACCCGCTGCACCGGATGGCCGACTTCTACTACACCGAAACCTTCGAGGAACGCGATCCGATCGACCCGGCCGCATTGGCCGATGTCGGCTCGGCGAGCACCGTGGTGGTCCGACTCGGCGAGACCACACGGGCCGCCGAACTCGCGGCCGCGCTCCCGGATTCCCGCCTGCACGTCGTGGCCTCGACCGGTCCGGAACTGGAGACCGAGTTGATCGAGCAGCTGCGCGCCGCCCGTGCGGAACCGACGCAGCGGTTGCACATCTGCGTGGTGGCCGGTGCGGTCAGCGACGATATCGCCGATCTATGGACCCTCAAACGCCTCGCGGTGGCGATCGCCGAATTCGTCGAACCGGACGGCGAAAATGCCGCTCCACAAACGATTTTCGGAGACGGCGCGGTGCATTGCACCCTGGTCACCGAATCCGCGTTCGCCCTGCCCGGCAGTTCCGCCGTTCCCGATACCGGGCAGGCCGCGCTGGCCGGCGCGCGGCGCGTTCTGCTCAACGAGCAGACCGCACTGCGGTGGCGGCTGGTCGACACCGAACCCGGCACGCCGATCGCCGATCTCGTGGCGGAACTGGCGGTCCCCGGCGCTTTCACCCACGACAACTGCGACGAGGTCGTGCTGCGGGACGGGAAGCGCTGGGCGACGGTGATCACCAAACCGCTGCCCGAACGCCTGGAGGCCCTGGAAACCTCGGCGCCGCTGACCGATCCGGAGGCCAACTTCGAACTCGATATGCCGCGCACCCGGCTGCTGTCGGCCCTGGCGTGGCGCGAATGCCCGCGGGTGGCACCGGGTCCGGGCCAGATCGAGATCCGGATGCAGGTCGTCGGATTGAATTACAAGGACCCACTCAAGGTCATCGGACTACTCGGCGAGCGGGAGCTGGCGCCGACGTACTTCGGCACCGTGCCCGGGATGGAGGGCGTCGGCACCGTGGTCCGGGTCGGCCCGGGCGTCGAGGACGTCAAGGCCGGCGATCTGGTCGGTGTGGCCGCCAAGGGCATGATGCGCCGGTTCGCGGTCGTGGACCGCCAGCTCGCGGTGGTGCTGCCCGAGGGCACCGATCCCGGGCACTGCACCAGCATCATCGCGTTCGGCACCGCCGAATACGCGCTGCTGGATCTGGCGCGGCTGGAACCGGGGGAAACGGTGCTGGTGCACGGCGCGGCCGGTGGTGTCGGCACCGCCGCGATCCAGGTGGCCAAGGCGCGCGGCGCCACCATCATCGGCACCGCCAGCACGCCGGAGCGGCGTGCGCACGTGCTGGCGATGGGCGCGGACTACGCGGTCAATTCGCGGTCGCTGAACTTCGTCGACGAGGTCGCCGCGATCACCGGCGGCGCGGGCGCCGACGTGATCGTCAGCAGCGCGCCGGGCGAGATCCTGCGCCAGAACTTCAATGCCGCAGCGGAATTCGGTCGCATCGTCGAGGTCGGCAAGGCCGACATCTACACCGGTGGACTGCTCGAGCTGGCCAACTTCGACAAGAACCTGTCGTACTTCTCGATGGACCTGGACCGGCTGGTCAAGGTGAAGCCGCAACGGCTGGCGGCGCTGCTGCAGCGGGTGTTCGAGAAGGTCACCGAGGGCACCTACCGCCCGCTGCCGTACCACTTGTTCGACACCGCCGAGGTGAGCAAGGCGTTCGAGGAGACGCTGCGCTCGTCGCGGCCGGCCCGCATCGCGCTGCGGATGGATGCCGCCGAACCACCGGTGCGCCCGTATCTGCCAGGTGTCGAGATCAGCGACAGCGCAACGTATTTGATCACCGGAGGCTTCGGTGGCTTCGGGCTGGCGATCGGCCGATGGCTGACCCTGCGGGGTGCGCGGCGGCTGGTGCTGGCCGGACGCCGGGGTGCCACTACGGAGGAGGCGCGCCGTCAGCTCGAGGCGTGGCGGGCCATCGGCATCGAGATCGTCGAGGAACTGCTCGACGTGACCGACGCCGACGCCGTGGCCGCCGCGATCGGGCGCATCCACAGCGCCGAGCATCCGCTGCGCGGCGTCTTCCACGCCGCGGGCGCGGTCGCGGACAACAATCTCGCCAAGATGGAACTCGGTCAGCTCGAACAGGTCTATCTGCCGAAGGTGCTGGGCGCCCAGCTCGTGCACCGCGCCGTGGCCGAGGCGGGCATCGACCTGGACATGTTCGTGCTGTGCTCGTCCGGCGGGTCGATGTACGGCATCTACGGCCAATACAGCTACTGCGCGGCCAATGTCGCGGTCGAATCGCTGGCGCTGCGCTGGTCGCAGGCGGGGGAGCGGGCGTTGTGCGTCGGCTGGGGCCACCTCTCCGGCGCGGGCGGGATGGCGGCGAACGAGACCTCCGAGAAATATCTCGACCTGGTCGGATTCGGTCCCATCGATATGGGCGATGCCACCGCCTATCTGGAACAGTGCTTGCGGCTGGGCGTCTCGCGGGTGGCCGTCATCCCGACCGATTGGGCCAAGCTCACCGGCACCTTCCCACAGCTGGCCCGCACCGGTCGCACCGCCGCGCTGGCCCGGGCCTCGGCGAAGGACACCTCGGAGCTGGCCCGGCTGCGCGAGGAGCTGGCCGCGATGGAGGAATCCAAGCGCGGCCCGCACATCGCGCGGCTGATGGCCGGCGAACTGGCCGTCGTCATGGGCGTGGACGTCGACACCATCGATATGACGGTCCCGGTCCCGGAGCTGGGCCTGGATTCGCTGATGGCGGTCGAACTCGGCGCCCGCGTCACCAAGACGCTCGGCATCGACCTGATGTCGCTGCAGATGGGTCGTTCGTTCAGTCTGGAGCAGGCCGGGCCCAAGGTGGCCGAGTTGATCCTGGCGCACGAACCCGGTGGCGCCCAACCGGATCCGGCGGCGCTGGCCGCAGCGGTCGACAGGTCCGTACCGGACGGGTCCGAGGCGGCCCCCGCGAACTCCGCCGGGGCGGTCGCGGAAATGGCAGGTGTCAGCTGATGGATCCGTCGTTACGGCAAACGAGGGAATCGAGGTAAACCCGTGGTCGATTTCGGGCTCATCGACGAATGGGAGCCGCCGCCCGGACGGTTGGTCACCTGGGTCGCGTCACCGGACTCGGTGGCCGCCGCCCAGGCGGCGCCGCGGCATCCGGCGCCGCCGTCGCTGCAGCAGGAACAGTATCTGCGGCTGGCCGCCCGGCACGCCGGAGCCGACTTCCGGTTCTCCGGCCTGTGCCTGGTCACCGCGGAAATCCCCACCGGCGACCTGGACCGGGAGGTCATGACCCGGATCATCAACGCCTTCCTGCTGCGCCACGACACCTTCCGCACGTGGTTCGACATCGACTCCGCCGGCGTCGTGCGGCGGCATCTGGTGCCGGCGGAGGCGGTCGATTTCGTCCCGATCGACTACGGCTGGATCGACGATGCCGCATCGATCCGCCAACATGTCGAGAAGACGACTCCCGGTCCGTTCCAATGGGATTGCTTCACCTTCGGCGCCATCGAACACGGCGAGGCGACCACGGTCTATCTCGCCGTCGACCACCTGCACACCGACGGTCTGGGCCAGTACCTGTCCGCCTCCGACTTCGCACAGCTGTACCTGGCCGAACTCGGCGGCGAGACCGGGCCGCTGCCACCGGCGGCGAGCTATCTCGACTACTGCCTCGCCGAGCGGGCCTTCAGCGACCAGCTGACCCTGTCCTCACCCGGCGTGGTCAAGTGGCTGCAGCTGTTGCGCGGCAACGACAATCGGCTGCCGTCGTTCCCGCTGGATCTCGGCAAGCGCGCCGACAGGTACAACCGTTCCGCCCATCGCACGGTGCGATTGCTCGACGAGGCCGAAGCGCTGGCCTTCGAACGGGTCTGCCGCGCCAACGACGCCGAGTTCGTGGGCGGGGTGTTCGCGGCGGCGGCCCTGGCCGAGAGCGCCCTCGCCGATTCCGACTACTACTTCGGAATGACGCCGGTCAGCACCAGAACCTCGGCGGCGGAGGCGAATTCGGTCGGCTGGTATGTGACCCTGGTGCCGGTCGCCTTCCCCCTCGGTCCCGGCACGCCGGTCACCCGCACGCTGAAGTTGGCGCAGCGCGCCTACGAGAACGGGCTGCTGCTGGCGCCCACCTCGTTCCACCGGGTGCTGGAACTGCTGCCGCCGGACTCGGAGATCAAGGTCGAACCCGGTTGGGTGACACCGATGATCTCGTTCATCGACGCCCGCGATTTCCTCGGCCACGAATTCTTCGACGAGATCACCGCCGGGGTCTACGCCAACCGCGCGGCCTCGGAGGAGGCGCTCATCTGGGTGAACCGGTTGCCGTCGGAAACCACGCTGAGCGTGATCTATCCCGATACCGAGGTCGCTCACGAATCGGTGGCGCGCTACATCGACACCATGCGGTCGATGTTCGCGGCGATCGTCGAGCAGGCCACGGTATCGAGCTGACTTCAGGAGGTTTCGTGCACACCCTCTTCCGCGATCCCGGAATCCCGGACGGCGAGAAATGCCGATACGCCGTCGGGATGTCCGGGCAGCCCGCCGGATTCGAGATGACCAGTGTCGTCTCCCACGAGTCCGGCGGCTACCGCGCGATTCTCGACGCCACCGTCGGGCGTGATCTGGAGATGACGATCGACCAGCGCTTCGGTCGCGTCGACGGCTACCTGCGCGCGGAGGACTACCGGGCCGAGACCCGCTCGAAGGGCCGGGTGGTTTCGCGGGAGGAGGCGCATTTCGTCGATACCGTGCACCTGCCGATCGGTGGCGCCCCGGCGCCGTTTCCCCCGAACGTGATGCCGATCGTCGGCGGCATGACGCTGCTGCGCGGCCTCGAATTCACCGAGGGCACAGTCGAATCGATCGATCTGTGGTTGTCGTTCTCGGTGCACTGGCCGCTGATCGCGCGGGTCGACAAGCGCACCGAGATCCGGGTCGACGCGGGCGTCCTCGACTGCTGGCAGGTGCGGCTGCGGCCCGGCTTCGCACACGTCAACGGACTGCTGGACAAGGTGATCGGCGGCCTGGTGCCGCCCCTCGTCGCGCATTTCGAGCATGCCGCACCGCATCGATTGGTGCGATTGAGTTTCCCGACGGAGTTCGCGATGTCCGCGGCGCGCGGAGTGATCGAGTTGATCGGCTGATGACCGAAGACGTCGGGCAGGAACCGATCACCGTTGCCGACGCCGGCCCGGCCGGGCTGGTCGCCTCGGCGCGTGCCGTGATCGCCGCCGAACTCCCCGCCTGGCTGGCCTTCACCGGCTGCCTGATCGCGGTGTTCATGCAGATGATCGACGTGACCATCGTGAACACCGCGCTCCCACGACTGAGCGCCGATCTGCGGGCCTCGCGTTCCGCCGAGCTGCTGGTGATCTCCGGCTACTCCCTGGCCTTCGCCTGTACCCTGCTCACCGCCGCGCGGCTGGGCGCGATCGTCGGCCGCCGCACCATGTTCCTGACCTCGGTCCTGGCCTTCACCGCCGCGTCCGTGTGGTGCGGATTGTCCACCGGCGCCGCGGAATTGGTGGTGGCGCGCATCGGGCAGGGCGCGGCGGGCGCCGGCATGGCCGCCCAGACCATCGCCATCCTGATCGCCAGCTTTCCCCGCGAACGGCACTCCCTGGTATTCGCCATGTACGGCGGCGTCGCCGGTTTCGCCGGTATGCTCGGCCCCATCCTCGGCGGTGCGCTGCTCACCCTCGATCTCGGCGGCTGGGGCTGGCGCACCGTCTTCCTGATCAACCTGCCGATCGGAGTGGTCGCCTTCGCCCTGGCCTGGCGCTTCCTGCACATCGGCCGGCCCCCGGCTCCGGATCGGCTGGACCTCGGCGGCGCGGCGCTGTCGGCCGTCGGACTGTTGCTGATCGTCTACGCCCTCGCGCTGATCCAGCAGCACGGCTGGCAGCCGGGGCCGGTCGCACTCGGCCTGGCCGGGTCCGTGGTGACCGCGCTGTTCGTGGCCCACCAGATCCGCCGCGCGGCCCGTGGCGCCGATCCGTTGATGCGATTGAACATCTTCTCCGACAAGGGATTCCGGGTCGGCTCGGTCCTGGTGTGCGTCTTCTTCGGTCTGTTCACCGCCTTCGTCTTCGCCGCCTCCGTCACCATGCAGGACGTGCTCGGCTACACCCCGTGGCACACCGCCATCGTGATGACCCTGTTCGCGGTGGGGGCGGGTGCGGGCGCGCTCGGCTCGCTGTTCCTGGTGGGCCGATGGGGAATCATCGTCCTGGCGGCCGGGGTCACCCTCTACGGCGGCTGTATGGCCGCGGGCGCGATCTACCTGTACCTGACCAGCGGTGAGGTCAACGCCTTCCTGGCCGGCCCGCCGTGCTTCGCGGCCGGTTTCGGTGTCGGAATCTTCGCCGTGCAGATCCAGCCGATCATGCTGTCGGGTCTGCACGCCGACCACATGGCCGAGACGTCGGGGGTGATCCCGACCATCGAACAAGTCGGCAACGCACTGGGTTTGGCGATTCTGACCACCCTGTTCTTCCGCTCCCACACCCTCGGCGGGGCAATCACCATGATGCTGGCGTTGGCGGTGGTGTCCTTCGGACTGGGTGCGCTGACCCTCACCCTGCCGCGAGCACGGACGGCGGGGTGAGCGTGCCCGATCATTCCGAGTAGCTGGGCCCGTCCGCGTCGTCGTGGCGGTCCGTCACGACGAAAGCCGTGTCGGCCAATGGTTCCCCGACCGGAGTGTCCGCCCATTCCGCCAGTTGCTGCTGAGTGTCGGCGAGCCGCAGCAGTTCCACCACGTCGGTGATTTTCGGTCGCTCGGCGAGCACACACCGGAGTACCGGCTCGCCGTGGGACTGCACGGGGTAGCCCTCGTCGTCCGTCTCGTCTGCCTCCCACCGGTCGAGAGCCACTCCCCACTGTCCGCGGTTGTGCCTGCCACCGGGCAGGGGAGCCGCCACGGTGAGGAAGAGATCCTCGGCATCCCCCGGTTCCGCCGTGATGGACAGGTCCTCCAGTTGGAGACGGATATCGGGGTCGTCGACCTGGGCGTCGATGTCGAGGATCAACCGCAGATCGATGATCGCGTCCCGCAGTTCCCGGTCCGTGCCCTCCGCTTCGAGGTGGTCCAGTAGATCGCGGTCCCGGCTGTCGAGACCGGCCGATCGACCGTCGAACGTGACGAGCGGGTTCTCCAGGTCCCAGATGCGCCGGGTGTCGTCGTCGCCGGCTTCCGCGGTCAGTGAGTATTCGGCCAGGGCGTTGCGGAGCGAGCGGGCTTCGGCTTCCAGCTCGGTGGCCAGGGCGGAACGAACCGGTGCCGGTGCCTCGACCGTCGCATCGTCGAGATCGGTCAGCGCTTCGTACAGCAGCCACATCACCTGCTCGTACCACAGGCTGTGCGTGCCTTCCCGCAGACCGGCGCGTGCGGCACGGTCGGTCAGCGCGGCGAGGTGCCGGTCCGGATACCGTTCGAAGCCACCGCCACGCCGGTCGGTCACGCCCAGCGGAATCGACGCGCACGCCGAGATCCGGTTGAGGGCGTCGACGATCCGCGCCGCCGTCGCATCGGACTTCACAGTGGTCACGGTCGAAGACAGCACGCCGCCCGGGGTGTGGTGGGTGGCCACGATCCGAATGTCCCCGCCCTGCGGCTGCCGGGAGTAGATGGTCATCGCCGATGAGCCCTTCCGGCCGACGTGACACCGCGGCCTGAGATAGGAAAACGGATACGCGGCGGTGGTGGGTCCCACGCCCCATGCCGCAGCAGAGAAGTCGGCAGTGATTCAGGAAAACCCTGAACTCCCAACCGCCGCAAGAGGTTACCCGAGCGAGGGGCAGCCGCCAACCGGCCGGAACGCCCGATCGACGTGCCGGTCGCGCCGGCCCGACATCACACAGCCTCCAGAACGCGGTCGAGCGCCGCTCGCCCGGCCGGCCCCCAGTGCGATTTACCGCGGGGCACGCCTCGATCACCGTTCTGTCCCATGAGCATCAGGAAGAGGCTCTTCATGGCGGTCGGCCCGCGGGCACGCCGGACCGCCGCGTCGTCCGCCCGGGCGTAGCTGTCGAAGAACCGCGCGGCCGTGCCGGCGGGAGCATCCAGGCGGCAGCGAGGTCCCACGCCGGATCCCCGGCACACAGGTCCCCGAAGTCGACGACCTCCGCGAGCGTTCCGTGCGCGACGACGCCGGCGAACCAACCCTACCGAGGCGGTAGCGCGGCCGACCACAAGACCGAAGGTCGCGATGTCGTGAAATCTCCACACTTGCAACGGAATACGAAGTTATTGGCCGACGGTATCGGAATATTTCAGCAGTTGTTCTTTTCGGGTCGATCCACACGTCGGGGCGTGGTACGGCCGCACTATCTTCTGGAGACCCGATGCCCGACATTCGTACGTGCTTCTGCCACAAATCCGTTCGGCTGCTCGCTGCCCCCGCGATTGCCGCGGCGGCGATGGTCACGACCTGGGCCGCGGCGCCTACCGCGGGAGCGGACGTCGTGTCCGATGCGATCGGCTCGGTCGTGCATCAAGTCGAGGCCGCGACCGGCGCGGCGCTGGCGGGGTTGCCGGCTCCGCACGGCCCGGACACGGCGATCGTCGTGCTCGGCTACGGCCTGCTGCCCGATGGTGATATGCGCCCGGAGCTGGTCGAACGCTTGCAGGCCGGGCTCGTGCAGGCGGTCGTGTCGCCGAGTTCGCCGATCATCGTCACCGGGGGAAATCCGCGCAACGGCACCACCGAAGCCGAGGCGATGGCCCGGTGGCTGACCGATCACGGGGTGGCGCCCGAGCGCATCCACATCGAGCCGCGGGCCGCCAACACGATCGAGAACGCCGCCAACTCCGAGGCGCTGATGAAGTCGCTCGGTTCCCGCGACGCGGTGGTGGTCACCTCCGCCGACCATATGCCCCGCGCGGTCGCCGACTTCGTCGATGCCGGAGTTCCGGTGGTCGGCACCGTCAGCCCGCAATCGTTGCCGCCGATCGTCATGCAGTCGTTCGGGCCTCGCGATTGACGTCGAGACCGCAACCCCGGGCCCGGCCGTCATTCGCCCGGACGGCCGGGAGGGCTTCAGGCCGCGTGCGGCTGCGGATGATCGGCGCCCCGGATACGCAACGGCACCGGAAACAAGGTGTGTCCGGTGAGTCTCTGGTGTTCGGTTTCGGCGGCGATCAGACCGACGGCCCAGTCGTGCAGGCTCGGCGGGATCGAGTAGACCGCACCATCGGCGCACCGGATCCAGCCGCCGTCGGCCCGGCACGGGCCGGCGATGGATACGGCCTTGACGCGCAGCACGATTCCGCTCGGCAGGCGCGGTTCCGTTGACATCCCCCCGGCGGTTTCGGCGTTCATATTCGCAGGTTAGCCACGCGAGCTGGAACTTCGTCCCGATCGCTCGGCGTCGAGGGTCGTTCACAATGTGCGGATGGCCGGTCTGTTCGACCTCATGAAACCGGACCGGCTGGTGCGAGGATCCGACCGGGCGGCCGAGTGCCGGCGTAACGAGCCGGCGTGCCCGGTGGTCGGAGCTTCGGCGCGGCGTTCCGGCTGGAAAGCGCCGCCGGATCGGTAGTGTTCATTCGCTGGTTTTCACCGACGGCCCCACGCTCCGGGGCCGGACGGTCGAGGCGTCCACGACGTCGGTATGGACGACGACACGGTAAGGAGTGCCATTTGTCGAGCAGCCGCGGCGAGTCCGTCCCGTCTCCGCCCGACCGAGGCCGCGCCGCGAGCGTTCGGGCCGGCCGGTTCCGCACCGTCTACGACCCGAGTGCCGGCGAGTCGCAGCGCTGGTACATCAACGACCACACCGTCATTCGCGACGAATCGGGCCGCTGGCATCTGTTCGGCATCACCCACACCGAACCCGCCGATCCGTTCCACGAAATCGAATTCGCCCATGCGAGCGCCGACGATCTGCACGGCCCGTGGACCAAACACCCGTCGGCGCTGGTCGTGGACCGTGACTACGGCGAGACGCATCTGTGGGCGCCGTACGTGATCCGCGCCGACGGCCGCTACCACATGTTCTACGCGGGCGGCGGCAATGACCGCACCGCGGCCGCGATCTGTGTGGCCACCTCCGACGACCTGTTCGAGTGGACCCGCGAACCGGCCGGGCCGGTGTTTCGCGACGGATACGACGCCCGCGATCCCATGGTTACCCGAATCGACGGTCACTGGGTGATGTACTACGCCGCGACGAGTTCGCCGACCGGCGGCAACTATGTGGTCGCGTACCGCACGAGCACCGACCTGCGCACCTGGAGCGAGCGGCACATCGCCTTCACCGACCCCACGGCGGGAACCGAAGCCGGCAACACCGAATCCCCGTTCGTCCTGCGCCACAACGATTCCTGGTATCTGTTCATCGGTCCGCGACCCGATTACGTCGGCACCGACGTGTTCGGCAGCGACGACCCCTACCACTTCCGGATCGACGACCGGGTGGTTCACATCGCCGCGCATGCCGCGGAGGTGATCGCCGACGGCGAGGAGCTGTGGATCACGAGTTGCGGCTGGGGACAGGGCGGAGTTTCGTTGGCGCCGCTCGAGATCGGGAGAACTCCACCGGGAACCACGTCCTGAGTGATATCTCTAGTGGTGTGAGCGGCCCGGCGGCGGCCCGCGTTACCCGGAAGGGCTGTGCGGACACCGGCATCGGGCACCGCGGTGGAGGTGCAGCCCGACGTTGCCAGTGCGCGTAAACCACGGAGGGGTGCGTGCACCGCCATCGGCGCGACAGTGAGTCCGACCGTTCGTCTCGTGAAGGGATCCGGCGTGGCACGTATCGGTGTGATCAGCATTTCCGACGGACGCGACTATGTGCACGACGGCATAGCCGAGTTCATCCGTACCAACGAGGACCGACTCGTCGCCGAGCTCACCGCCGCCGGGCACGAGGTGGTGCGCGGCTCCGCGCCGGTCAGTACCAACACCCTCGCCGTCTCGGTGGCCCGCGAAGTCGCCTCGGCCGGAGTCGATCTGACCGTGCTGCACTACGCGGTATGGGCGTTCCCGCACTTCACGATGCTCGTCCAGGGAGCCACGCCGGGAGCGCTGCTGCTGCTGTCTAATATCGACCCGGTGCAGCCCGGAATGGTCGGGATGCTGGCGGCCGGGGGAGCGCTGGACCAGATCGGCCGCACCCACACCCGGCTGTGGGGCGACCCGGCCGACCCGGACCTGATCGAGAAGATCGGTGTCCAGGCTGCTGCCGCAGCGGCGGTGTCGAGCTTGCGCGGCTCGACCTTCGGCCGATTCGGCGGCCGGCCGATGGGGATGAACACCGCCGTCGCGAATACCGATCAGTGGCAACGCATTTTCGGTGTCGACGTCGAGGAGATCGATCAGTTGGAGATCGTGCGCCGCGCCGAACTGGCCGACGCCGCCGAGGTCTCGAAAGCCCGGGCCTGGCTGGAGGAGACCACCGCGGGCGTGCACTACGACGGTGACAAACTCACCCCCGAGTTGCTGGAGCGCCAGATCCGCTCCTACCTCGCCGTGCGCGAGCTGATCGACGAATGGAACCTCGACTTCTCCGGCATCAAGGGCCAGCCCGAACTCACCCAGTACTTCGCCACCATGGATGTCACCGAGGCGTTCCTCAACGACCCGTACGACTGGAACGGCCCGAAGGCGACGCATGTCTGCGCGACCGAGGCGGATATGGACGGCGCGCTGACCATGCAACTGCTCAAACAGATCTCGAAGACGCCGGTGTTGTTCGCCGACGTGCGCCACTACCACGCCGACCGCGACATCTGGGATCTGTGCAACTCCGGCCAGCACGCCACCTGGTTCGCCGCCCGCAGCGACGACCCGACGGAGAACCTGTCCCGGGTGCATCTGTTCCCCGAGGTGTTCTTCTTCCCTGCCGGTGGGGCGTCCGTTCATCACCTCGCGGCGCCGGGACGGATGACGCTGGCCCGGCTGACGCGCAACGACGGCAACTACCGAATGCAGTTGATGCTCGGCGACTTCGAGAGCTACGACGAGGCCACCAACGACGAGTTGATGAGCCAGTCGACCAGGGAATGGCCGCACGCGTTCGCGCGGCTGGACGCTCGCGCCGAGGATTTCCTGTCCCGGTTCGGCGCCAACCACATCCACGCCGTACCCGGTGACCATCGCGCGACCGTACGGGCCGCATGCGATCTGCTCGGGGTCACCGTGGACGAATTCAGCCGGTGACCATGTTCCTCGGAATCGACATCGGCACCTCGGGTTCCAAGGGGGTGCTGACCGACGCCGACGGCACGATCCTGGCTCGGTCCGAGCGCCCGCATGAGGTGTCGATGCCGCGCCCGGGCTGGGTCGAACACGACGCGGAGTCGGTGTGGTGGGCGGACTTCGTCGCCATCGCCCGCGAACTGGTCGAAGCCGCCGACGGTGCCCGGCTGGAAGGGCTCGGCATCAGCGGCATCGGCCCGTGTCTACTGCCCGCCGACGCGCAGGGAAATCCGCTGCGGCCGGCGATCCTGTACGGGGTCGATACCCGGGCAACCGCCGAAATCGCTGAGCTGGCCGCCGAATTGGGCGAGAAGGCGGTGCTTCGACGGTCCGGCTCGCCGTTGACCAGTCAAGCCGTCGGACCGAAGCTACGCTGGCTGGCGCGACACGAACCGGACGTCTACGCGCGTACCCGGATGCTGCTGATGGCGAGTTCGTATCTGGTACACCGGATGACCGGGCGATACGTGCTGGACCACCAGTCGGCCAGCCAATGTGTGCCGATGTACGACCTGAGTAAGCGGGAATGGGCCGATTGGGCCGAGCACTGCGCCCCGGGCCTGCCGTTACCCGAACTCGCCTGGCCCACCGAGGTAGTGGGCCGAGTGACCGCGGAAGGTGCCGCCGCGACCGGACTTCCGGAGGGACTACCGGTCACCACCGGCACCGTCGACGCGTGGGCCGAAGCCGCCAGCGTCGGCGTCCGCGCACCCGGCGATGCGATGGTCATGTACGGCACCACGATGTTCCTGGTCCAGATCCTCAACCGGCCGCGTCCGCATCCCGGCCTGTGGGGCACCTGCGGTGCCTGGCCCGAAACCTATTCCCTGGCGGCGGGGATGGCCACCTCGGGCGCGGTCACCGATTGGCTGCGCCGCCTGGTCGGCGGAGAATTCGGCGACCTGATCGCGGCGGCGGGCACAGTTCCGGCAGGCAGCCGGGGACTGTTGATGCTGCCGTACTTCGCAGGTGAACGCACACCCCTGTTCGACCCCGACGCGCGCGGCATCGTCGCCGGACTCACCACCAGCCACGGCCGCGCCGAGCTGTATCGCGCCGCGCTGGAAGCCACCGGATACGGGGTGCGGCACAACCTGGAGGCCATGTCCGATGCCGGTGGCCGCGCTCGACGCCTGGTCGCAGTCGGTGGCGGCACCAAAGGCGGGCTGTGGACCCAGATTGTGTCCGATGTGACCGGTCTGCCGCAGGAGCTTCCGGCGGAGACCGTCGGAGCCTGCCTCGGTGACGCCCTGCTGGCCGCGGAGGCCGCCGGCGTCGACACGTCGGACTGGAATCCGGTGACGTCGATCATCGAGCCGGATGCTGATCGGCAAGCGATCTACGACCAGTACTACCGGCGCTATCGCGAACTCTACGAATCGACTGCGGATATCGCGCATTTCCTTGCCGCAGAACAACATCGGACGGCAAAACATGGCTGAGCTCTGGCGTCTCGGTAGCGTGCGCCCCCACGCGGAACACCATCGGGTGGGGGACGACAATGTCTGAACTCTGGCGTCTCGATCGGGCGCGTACCCGTTCGATCAGCCCCGAGAACCCGACCGGCGAGCCGGGCGCGGGCGCACGGGCGGAAACCGGCACGGGGGCGGGCGCGGCACGCGATCTCGGCGTGGGCTGGAAGGTGTCCCCGTCGATCGACCTGGCAGCAGGATCCACCGCGACGCTGGCCGACGTGTCAGGGCCTGGCGTGATCCGGCATTTCTGGCTGACCACCGACCGCACGGTACTTCGCCGGTTGACTCTGAACTTCACCTGGGACGACGACGCGCACCCGTCGATCGACGTGCCGCTGGGCGACTTCTTCTGCAACGGCTGGGACGAGCTGGCGCTGGTGAGCTCGGAAATGGTGGTAGTCGCACCAGCGGGCGGGCTGAACACTTACTGGCCCATGCCTTTTCGTCGGCGCGCCCGCGTCACCCTGCACAACCCCACCGAACGTTCGGTGCCGGTCTACTACCAGCTCACCTACGACGAGACCGAGGTAGGCGAGGACGTCGGCTACCTGCATTGCCAACGGCGCCACAGCAATCCGCTGGGCACACCCGCGGTGCACACCATCGTCGATGATGTCCGGGGCCGCGGACGCTACGTCGGCACCTATCTGGCGATCGCGCCGAATGCGCCCGGCTGGTGGGGCGAGGGTGAGGTCAAGTTCCATCTCGACGGAGACGACGACTTCCCGACGATCTGCGGCACCGGCACCGAGGACTATTTCGGCGGCGCCTGGAACTTCGACCTCGAGGGCGCCTACCGCGACTACTCCAGCCCCTATCTCGGTCTGCACCAAGTACTGCCGCACGACGAGATCTACACGCCGACACAACGATTCGGCATGTATCGCTGGCATGTGCGCGACCCGATCCGCTTCCATGAGGAGCTCCGCGTCACGCTGCAAGCGTTGGGCTGGCAGGACGGCGGACGGTACCTGCCGTTGGCCGACGCCGAAATCGCCACCACCGCATGGTGGTACCAGGAAAGGGGACGGTAGATGCGCGCGCTCGTGATCGAAAAACCCGGCGAGTACTCGGTGCAGACGATTCCCGACCCCACTCCCGGCCCGGGCGAGGTGGTCGTCCAGGTGGCCGCGGTGGGGATCTGCGGGACCGACATCCACATCGTCGAAGGCGAATTTCCGCCCACGCCGTACCCGATCGTGCCCGGTCACGAGTTCTGCGGCCAGATCGTCGACGGCCCGAGGGCCGGCGAGAACGTAGCCGTGGACCCGTCGCTGTTCTGCGGCGCCTGCCACTACTGCCGCATCGGCCGCGGCAACCTCTGCGAACGCTGGGGTGCGATCGGCGATACCGTGAACGGCGCGATGGCCGAATACGTCGCGGTGCCGGAGGCGAATTGCTTCACGGTGCCCGACGATCTGCCCGCCTCGCACGGCGCACTGGTCGAACCGCTGTCGTGCGCCGTTCACGGATTCGACGGCCTGCCAAGGGTATTGGGCTCCCACTACCTGATCTACGGCGCCGGCACGATGGGCCTGATGATGCTGCAACTCGCGGTCGCCGCGGGCGCGGCCTCGATCTCGGTGGTCGACCTCAACACCGACCGCCTGCAGATCGCCCGCACCCTCGGCGCGGACGCGGTCGCCACGAACGCCGACGAGTTCGACCGCCCACAAGGATGGGAAGTCGTCATCGACTGCACCGGCGCGATCCCGGCGATCGAGGACGGCCTCACCCGCGTGCGCCGCGGCGGCACCTATCAGCAGTTCGGCGTAGCCCCCGGCGACGCGACTGCTTCCTTGTCACCCTTCCGCATCTACAACGACGAGATCACCGTGGTCGGCTCGATGGCGGTGGTCCACAGCTTCGGCCGCGCCGTCGACCTGGTCCGCAAGGGCGCCATCGACGCCGACACCATGGTCACCCACACCTTCGGCCTCGACCAATTCTCGGAAGCGTTGCAAGCTTTCCGCGACGGCATCGGCCGCAAGATCCAGATCGCCCCGCGCGGATAGATGGCCACCGTCGCCGGAGTGGACAGCTCCACCCAATCCTGCAAGGTCGTGGTGTGCGACGCGGACACCGGTGAGGTCTTGGCACGAGGACAGGCACCGCACCCCGACGGGACCGAGGTCCCGCCCGAGGCATGGTGGACCGCGCTGCAGCAAGCAGGGGAGGGCCTGCTCGACCACGTCGACGCGGTATCCATCGCCGGCCAGCAACATGGCCTGGTGGCCCTCGACGAGTCGCACCAGCCGGTGCGAGATGCCCTGCTGTGGAACGACGTCCGCTCCGCCGAGGCCGCCGAAGACCTCGTCTCGGAACTGGGCGGCCCACAGGCGTGGCTGAACGCGGTCGGCAGCGTCCCGGTCGCCGCCTTCACCGTGGCGAAACTGCGTTGGATGGCCGACCACGAGCCCGACCTCGCGGACCGGGTCACCCGGGTCATGCTCCCGCACGACTACCTCACCTGGCGGCTGCGTGGTGGCGGCGACGCCGCACCGACCACCGATCGCAGCGACGCCTCGGGCACCGGTTACTGGTCCGCGGTGGAGGGCCGGTACCGAGAAGACCTGCTGGCCACCGCCTTCCGCGATCGAGCCCCGGAGCTTCCGGCAGTGCTGGAACCCTCCCAGAGCGCCGGACACACTACGTCGGGTGCGCTCGTCGCCGCGGGCGCGGGTGACAATGCGGCGGCGGCGCTCGGCCTCGGAATAGGCGACGGCGACGTGGTGATCTCACTGGGCACCAGCGGCACCGCATTCGCCCGCACCTCGCAGCCGAACACCGATCCGTTCGTCAACGGATTCGCCGACGCCACAGGGCAATTCCTGCCGTTGGTGTGCACGCTCAACGCCGCCCGGGTCCTCGAGGCGACGGCCACGGTTCTGGGAATCGGCCTCGGCGAACTCGACCCGCTCGCCCGGCAAGCCCCACCGGGCGCCGACGGCCTCGTTCTCCTGCCGTACCTGTCCGGCGAACGCACCCCGAACCTGCCCCACGCGACCGGCAGCCTGCACGGATTGCGTTTGGAGACAATGCGTCCCACGCACCTGGCCCGCGCCGCAGTCGAAGGAATGCTCTGCAACATGGCCGACGCACTCGACCGACTCCGCGCCGCCGGCGCGGCGCCCCGGCGCGTGCTGCTGATCGGCGGCGCATCGCGTTCGCGGTTCGTCGCCGAGACCGCGGCGCAGATCTTCGGGGTGGCGGTGACCGTGCCGGAGCCGGAGGAGTACGTTGCCGTGGGCGCGGCACGGCAGGCCGCGTGGGCATTGCATGGCGGGGCCGAACCGCCGCAGTGGACTGCTGCCGGGACTGTCGAGCTTGCGGCGCCTGACGACAGTGCTCGGGGAACACGGATCCGCGAAGCGTATGCACGGGCGAGAGAATCGTTGTACGGCAACTGAGCCCACACCACTGATCGGCGACTCGCACACGGTGATGCCCTGATCGCGAACTGAGCAGCTCTGACTGCGAATCCCGACACCGTCGACCCGCTGATTCGTTCGTCATCGAGGCTGTGTACTACCCAGCATCGGCGATAGGGCCTATGCCCCTTCCCCGGTGGTTGGAGATACCGTCTCTGTTGTGACCGAACTCCGAGCATTCCGCCGGGCGTGCTACGCCGCCGCCCGCCGCACGGGCGGCAAAGTGATCGAGTTCCGTCTGCCCGACGGCGTGGCACCGAACTACTACCAAGGGATCATTGCTTACGGTGATCGCCACCTCGCGGTGGTCGCGTTACGCGACTCCTCGGTGCTTGCGGTCGCTGAGCCACATGTCTTCGATCCGCGCGAGGGTGCAGCCGATTTCGGCCCACTGACCTTCCACGATTCCCCCGAACTTGCCGACGCTCTGGCTGAACAGCCTGGGTTCGAGATACTCACCTCGTCCCAACTCAACGGCCCGTTCAACCCGGCAGACTGGCCTGACATCGACCCTGATGACGTCAAGTACTGGAAGCCGCAGACTCTCGGCGAAGCTCTCTTCAATTTCTGGGACTGAACCGACCGGAGCCCTGTGTTGCCTGCTTTTCAATAGATAGGCTGACACCGGGATTTACTTCCGAAATGCGGTGGATCTCTGAGCGAAGCTCTCCACTGAGGTTCGGAGTATGTGCGAGCAACAATCGAGCCGCGTCGATCTCAGCTGGCATCCGTGGAGTGGCGTGCTTGTAGTACCGCGTCGGTGTACAGCTCAGTAGTGAACTCTTCGGGGGTGACACCGAGTTCGGCGAGTACCGTCTTCAGGTCGGTGAAGGCGCGGGTTAGGTCCCAATCTTCGGCTTGGGTTTCCCAGTTCGAGGAAGGTCCCGTCGATCTCCGAGACGCGCGCGATTGTGGCGACCATGCGCCTACCGGACGCAGTGAACTCGAAGTTTTCGCATCGCTTGGTGAAGGACAACGCGGTTTCGTAGCCGAGCCGAGCGATGATGTCGCCCATGCTGTTTCGATCAGCGACGAGGGTTTCGAATTCGGGTTTGGATCCGCTCGCCTCATCGACGACGGGGTCTTTGAAGGTGAGTACATGCCGCTGTCCGCCGGAGGAGTCCGCCACAGTGCGGAGGCGGAATTCCCGGCCCGAGCGGGCGGGATCGCCGCTGGGAGTGTCGAAGTAGGTGTCGTGGTACAACACGACATCGGGAGCGAAAGCAGCTGGCCCTTGTGCAGTTCCACGGCCATATCGGTGAGTTTGGCCTGGCTCGGTCCCGTGGGGCGGCGCGGACTCGGTCCGCGTCGGCCAGCCTGGCCTTGTACTCTGCCTCGATCACGGCGCTGCCTTTCTGTCGCTGCTCAGACGACCCGGTGTGCGGTGTTGATTCGCCGACCTCCTGCGCACGGTATGCGGCGGCAGCCGATTCGGGGTCGAGCAGAAGGGCGCGCACTCGCGTGTCGACCGGGATGACTTCGCGGAGAAGTGAGTCCTTCAATCCGAGTATGCCGAGCCCGCGTACCGCCAAGACGTCGACGGTCTCCGCGCTGCGGACGGCGGTGCGGATGTCCGTGGCAGCGTCGGCCTGAGCCGGGTAGCTGCGGGTGATCTCCATGGGGCTGACGGATGTCACCGAACGGTCATTCCTGGGTGCGAGTCCCAACGCGATCCGGGCTGGGTCTGGCACCGCCATGGCCGGCGCCGGTGTGCTGCTGAATACGGAACGCTACTCGCGGTCTATCCGCTCGCGAATCGCATCTACTGTCTTGTCTTTCGGAACGCGGTGGGGCCAGCACACCGCGGCCACAAAGACCGCCAAAGGCAACGCGATGACCACGACAAGCCCGAACTGCCAACTCATCCGACCACCCCGACCGGCGACCAGCGGGCGAACGACAGACGCGGACAGACCAACTCGACGTCCGCGAGGTGCATTAGATTGTTGAGTGTCAGCGGGTCCAGATGGTCGGGCGTCGGTAGCACGACGGCGTCGATGTCTGCGTCGCGTACTCGATCGATGAATCGAATGGTGGGTGTGTCCGGCCAGATCAGTGTGTAACCGAGTTGTCGGCACAGTCGCCGGATCCGGGCGGCATCCCACTCTGGTGCTGTACTCACGTCGGGGTCGATCCATCCGAAAGCTGTGGGCTGAGACCGCACGGTTCCCCCTTTGTCCGATGCACGATTTGGTGTGACTCCCGATAGCAGGGACGACAGCGGGTCGGCCGGGTCAACCTGCCATCGGGGCCGTGATCAGGATGTCCTTCAGATCACATGGGCCGACAGTGGCAGCGGAGGTGGCATCGCAGGGCGGGCGGGTTCTGCCTGTTCGGTAGTGGCAGTGGGAGTGGCACTTTCGCTCCTGGCGTGCACGTAACCTTCCGCGCACCCTGCGACCAGAGGCAATATTGAGCTATGACTCAGGCGGCGGTCGGGCAACTGATACGGGAGCTTCGCCAAGCGCGTGGGTGGTCACAGGGCCGGCTGGCTGACGAACTGACCGCCCACTCCGGGGCGACGATCACGCGCGAGTACATCTCTCGGCGGTGGGAGTCGGGGAAGTACTCGCCCTCGCCGTTCTGGTTACGGCATCTGGCGGCGGTATTGGAGTGCCCGCCGGCGACATTGGAGGACGACACGAACAGGCGCGCATTTCTATCTCAGCTAGCGGCAACATCCATCGCACCAGTCGTAGCGTCGGACATTCTCGCCCAGGGCTTTTCGGCACGACTGGACAATCGCGGACCCTCGATCGACGAGTGGGAGGGAGCGCTGGCTCGCTACGGCACCGACTATATGAGCCTGGGTGCGGCAGACATCCAACGTCGGCTGGCGGCGGATCTCGTAACGCTCCAACAGCAATTGGACAGCCCACGCATGTGGGCCATCGCGGCACGCATGATGACGTTGTTCGCGAAGACCTACCCCGGATCCGATGGTGAGAAGGCGCTCAACTGGTATCGCATGGCCGCTACCGCTGCCGACCGGTCCGAGGACACCGATATTCGGGTTTGGGTCCGAGGCCGGGCGGCGATCGCCCTCGGGTACGAGGGTGCCGGGCTGGCCAGCGCTCGGGAGTTCGCCGATCAGGCGTTGGTTATCAGTGACAAGCCCAGTCTCGGTCGTCTGAACGCATTGTGGGGCAAGGCACATGCGGCAGCGATCCAGGGCGACAAGGCCACAGCGATAGGATTGATCAACATCGGTCGGCGGGAATTCGACAAGTCCGGATCCGAGGAGCAGACATCGGATTACGCAGTGCCGTGGTGGCGGGTGAACGTCTTTCTGTCGCTACTGGCGGCTCGCCTCGGCGATGAACGCACAGCGGTCAAGGCACAGGAAGCCGCTCGCGCCGAATTACCACCGGAGCTTCCCCGATTCCGCACGCATCTCGACATGCATCAGGGCTTGATGCTGGTACGCGCCGGGGACCGAGTCGAAGGCGTAAAGGTGGCCCGCGCCGCCCTCGATGCACTCCCACCCGAGAGGCACTCGCTGACACTACGGATGCTGATGGCGGAGATCGAAGGCAGACAGCCGCAACAAGTTTGATGTTCGCTGCTTGCTGACGGTATGCGACGCAGCCGAGCCGGGTCGAGAAGGAGGCGCGCAGGCGGGTGCCGGGAAGATGGCGCGAAGAATTGGCCTATCATCATCCGCAACTCCTCTTCACTGGCGCCGAAACCAGCGGTCGCATAAGGCCTCTCAGCCCGGCCGCGGCACCGAGGCTCTCTATGAACTCGCTTCGGTTGTACACCCGCAGCATCGGGCTCGCCTCCGATCATGCGCGTTCAACGAGTATCCGATGAGCGTCGTGCCTGTCATACGGCATCGGTGTGGATCGTTAGAGCGATCGCTGCCGGTGTGCTGCTCATCGTCTGCGTAGGCGTGCGGATTCGGCCGAGCCGTTTCCCGAGAGGGTGCTCCGTTGACGAGATCCGCGACGCATCGAAGACGAGGGGACTAAGATCTT
>NZ_BAGM01000032.1 GCF_000308855.1 Nocardia veterana NBRC 100344
CGCTCTCCGTATCGAACGAACGGCCCTGGTCGGGCCGATTTTCGGGCGAATGGGATCGATTCGGTTGGGTACTCCCGTTTCACAGGACTTTCCTAACCGAGCTTGACACCATCTGGGTGATCGATCGGGATCATGGAAGTGTCGATCCGGTGCAGTGGGCGCCGGCGTGGTAGCGGAAGGTGATCCGAATGGTTCTACTCCAGGAGCCGGCCACTCAGTCAGCACTGGAGTCCGACCTCGGCACGGTCGGCCGTTCCCTCACGCTGCGGGATCGTCTCAAGCTGCCCATGACCTACAGCTACGGTGCGCTGTTGATCGCGGTGACCGTGCTGGTCTCGGTGCTCAGCGATGCCCAGCAGACCCGCGTGATTCAACATGCCAGCACCAATCTGAACAACCTGCTGGCCGGACGTTTCGGCACCCTGTTCTCCAGCGCGTTCGTGATCGGCGACGGTACCGCCGGAGCCCTCCTGATCCCGCTGCTCGTGTGTCTGCTGGTGCTCGCGGAATGGCGATTCGGAGCGCTGTCACTACTGCGCATATTCATCGCCGGTCACATCGGGGCGACGTTGCTCGTCGCGGGCGGCCTGTGGGTCGCGGTGAGCGTCAAATGGTTGCCGACGAGTATTTCGCTCGCCGAGGACGTCGGGGTCAGTTACGGCGCCCTGGCGGTGATCGGATCGCTGATCGTCGTGCTGCCGAGCAAGTGGCGGCCCACCTGGGCCGTCTCGCTGACCGCGGTGGCCGTCGCCGGCGTGGTGATGGGACATACCTTCACCAACGTGGGCCATCTGATCGCGCTGTCGATCGGACTGCTGACCGGATGGCTGCTGCTGCGTAGCGGTCACGCGCATGCGCCACGGCTGAACCGGTTCGAGACCGCGCTGCTGATCATCGCCGCGGCCCTCGGTTACATCCTGCTCGTAGGCTGATCGCCCCGCGCCGCAGGCGGACTCGGGGAGGGCCTAGACTCGACCGGTGCGCCTTGTGATTGCTCGTTGCCAGGTCGATTACGTGGGTCGGCTCACCGCACACCTCCCGATGGCTCGTCGGCTGCTGATGATGAAGGCGGACGGTTCGGTGCTGGTGCATTCCGACGGCGGCTCGTACAAACCGCTGAACTGGATGAGCCCGCCCTGCTGGATGGAGGAACGCGACGCCGGATCCGATGCCGTGCCCGAGAACACCCGGCTCTGGGTGGTGACCAACAAGGCCGGCGAGGAACTACGGATCACCGTCGAGGACATCGAACACGATTCCGCCCACGAACTGGGTGTCGATCCCGGCCTCGTCAAGGACGGGGTGGAGGCACACCTGCAGGAGTTGCTCGCCGAACACATCGGCACCCTCGGCGACGGCTATACCTTGATCCGCCGGGAGTACATGACCGCTATCGGGCCGGTGGACATCCTGTGCCGGGACGCCGCCGGGGCCACCGTGGCGGTGGAGATCAAGCGACGGGGTGAGATCGACGGCGTCGAACAGCTCACTCGCTATCTCGAACTGCTCAATCGCGATCCGCTGCTGGCGCCGGTGACCGGTGTCTTCGCCGCGCAGCAGATCAAGCCGCAGGCCCGCACGTTGGCGACCGACCGCGGAATCCGCTGCGTCACACTCGATTACGACGCCCTCCGCGGCACCGACAGTTCCGAATTCCGGTTGTTCTGAGGCGTTCGTGCCCCGCCGGAAGCCACGCCCGCAGTCGTCGTCGCGGTTCCCCCGGGAACCGCGGCCGATCGGTGACGTCTTCGGCCGGACCGAGGCCGGCCCGGGGGGTGCGGAAACCTATGTGGTGCGCACCGTTCCGGGTTCGCGCGCGGTGAAGACCTACCGCTGTCCCGGCTGTGATCACGAAATCCCGCCCGGCACAGCGCATATCGTGGCTTGGCCGGCGGACGGCGGTGAGCACGACCGACGCCATTGGCATTCCGGCTGCTGGCGCGGTCGGCATACCCGGACGATTACGCGGCGCTGGTCGTAGGCGGCGCTCGATCCATCGATGGGGCGGAACCGGGCGACCACTACATACCGGACGGCCGGCTGCACATAGGGAAGGCCGCCCCCGCAGTGCGGGAGCGGCCTCGAAACGGGTGGTGAAAGTTGTCGCCCTGAGGGGGTGGCGCGGGTGTCAGCTCGAAACTTCGGCGCTTTCGCGCTCTTCGTCGACGGACTCTTCGTCTTCCGCCTTGACCTCGGGGATGGCCTTCTGCCGGCCGGAACCGGACTGCTTACCGGACAGTGAGCGCTGTTCGGGCGCACCGTCGAGCAGTTCGCTCTCGCGGTTGACCGCCGCCAGCATGGCCGGGACGGAATCGAGCTGGCCGCGAATTCCCAACAGCTGGGCCAGAACTCGGCCGCGCAGGACGCGCATCTCCTCGGCCAGTTCCTTGGCGTGCGCGATCTTGCGCTCGGCCGTCTGGGTGGCGGAGGTGACCAGGCGGTTGGCCTCGTCGGTCGCCTCCTTGATGCGCTGGGCGGCATCGGCGCGGCTGGAGGCCTCCAGCTCTTCCATGGCCTTGGTCAGCTTGGTGCGCTTCTCGGCCATGGTGGCCTCGAAGTCCTGCTGGGCGGCCTTGCGCTTGGCCTCGGCTTCCTTGGTGATGCGGTTGGCCTCGGCCTGGGCGGCCTCGACGATCTTGGCCGATTCGGCGCGGGCGTTCGACAGCGTCTGCTCGAATTCGACCTCGAGCGCTTCGCGCTTCTCTTTGGTCTCGGCCAGCAGCGACTCGTACTTGCCGCGCATCTCGGTGGCCTGCTGTTCGGCGATCGAGATCATCTCGGCGGCCTCGGCCTGCGCCTGGGCGCGGACCTCGGATGCCTCGTCGGATGCCAGACGCAGCATCCGGGAGATCCGGTCGCTCATACCTTCCGCGGTGGTGGGCGGCACCGACAGACGATCGACTTCCTTACGGAGCTCGTCGATTTCGTCGCGGGCGTCCTCCAGCTGGGCGGCCAGGTTGCGGGCCTGAGCGGCGGCGGCATCGCGATCTGTTGCGGTAACCCTCAGCTCGGCATCGAAGCGGTCGAAGTAATTGCGTACTTCGTCACGGTCATAGCCCTTACGGACTACCGTGAAGGGCAACGCGACGAAGCGATTGCGATCGGGCTCAGTGGACGACATGCCCCACAAACTACAGCCTGTCGACCCACCATGGTGAGTCGACTGCGAATGTCGTTACGAACTGTTTCTGCGGCCGGATTGCGGTACTAGTGAGTAGGATTCGCCGCCGGTTCGACCAGTTCCACGAGCACACCGCCAGCATCCTTCGGGTGTACGAAATTGATCCGCGAGTTCGCCGTCCCGGCGCGCGGGGCGTCGTACAGCAAACGGATGCCGCGGCCTCGCAGAAAAGTAGCTACCGCCTCGATATCGGTCACGCGGTAGGCCAGTTGCTGCAAACCCGGGCCGTTGCGGTCGATGAACTTGGCGATCGTCGAGTCCTCGTTCAGCGGCGCCAGCAACTGCAGAGCAGTGGCGTCGTCGCCGGAACCGGGCAGCGACAGCATCGCCTCGTGCACGCCTTGGGCCTCGTTGACCTCGCGATGGGTTTCGACCATGCCGAGATTGTCGGAATACCACGCGACGGCGGTGTCCAGATCCGGTACTGCGACGCCGACGTGGTCGACGGCGATGACATAGTCGGCGGGGATGAAAGCGGACGTATCGGTAGTGCTCACTCTACGAAGGTAGCGCGCACCTACCTGGAGCTGCCGGGACGGCACGGGTTACCGTTGGGTACGAGAGCGGCGCGTCGCTGAGCACAGAAGCGGCCCGCCGCCGCTGTGCACGCATTCGAGAAGCGAGGTTCACCGTGGCTACCACCTCTGTCATCGTCTCCGGCGCCCGTACCCCGGTCGGTCGGCTGCTCGGTGGGCTGTCCGGGTTCAGCGGGTCGGATCTGGGTGGTTTCGCCATCAAGGCGGCGCTGGAGAAGGCCGGGGTGGCGCCCGAACAGGTCGACTACGTGATCATGGGTCAGGTGCTGACCGCCGGGGCCGGGCAGATTCCGGCGCGGCAGGCCGCGGTGGCCGGTGGGATTCCGATGGATGTGCCGGCGCTGACGGTGAACAAGGTGTGTTTGTCCGGTATCAACGCGATCGCGTTGGCCGATCAGCTGATTCGCGCGGGCGAGTACGAGATCGTGGTGGCCGGTGGCCAGGAGTCGATGAGCCGGGCCCCGCACATGCTGGAGAAGAGCCGTGAGGGCTTCAAATACGGCGATGTGACGCTGCGCGACCACATGGCCTACGACGGTCTGCACGACATCTTCACCGATCAGGCGATGGGCGCGCTGACCGAATCGCGCAACGCCGGGGACGGCATCGGCCGGGCCGAGCAGGACGCCTTCGCCGCCGCGTCCCATCAGAAGGCGGCCGCGGCGTGGAAGAACGGTGTGTTCGAAGACGAGGTGGTGCCGGTATCGGTGCCGCAGCGCAAGGGCGACCCGATCGTCGTCCGCGAGGACGAGGGCATCCGGGCCGACACCACGGTCGAATCGCTGGGCAAGCTGCGTCCGGCCTTCGCCAAGGACGGCACCATCACCGCCGGGTCGGCGTCGCAGATCTCCGACGGCGCGGCCGCGGTGGTCGTGATGAGCAAGGAGAAGGCCCAGCAGCTGGGGCTGAGCTGGATCGCCGAGATCGGCGCCGCGGGTGTGGTGGCCGGTCCCGATTCCACGCTGCAGGAGCAGCCGGCCAACGCGATCGCGAAAGCCTGTGCGAAAGAGGGCATTTCGCCCGCGGATCTGGATCTGGTGGAGATCAACGAGGCGTTCGCGGCGGTGGGTATCGCCTCGACTCGCAAGCTCGGGATCGATCCGGAGAAGGTGAACGTCAACGGCGGCGCGATCGCGATCGGTCATCCGCTGGGCATGTCGGGTGCGCGCATTCTGCTGCACCTGGCGCTGGAGTTGAAGCGGCGCGGCGGCGGTATCGGCGCGGCGGCCCTGTGCGGTGGCGGCGGCCAGGGCGACGCGCTGATCGTGCGGGTCTGATCCACTCGGGCGTTTTCCCGCGGCCGCGCGGTGTGTCGTGTGGTGTGACCCACACCTACTACGACACTGCGTAGTCGTTGGGCACAATGGAGTCCATGGGCGAATTCTTCGACGTGAGCACCGTGGCCAAGCGGGTGCGTCTGTTCGGACTGCTGGAGGCGCCGTCGTGGGCGCTGCTGCTACTCGGTTCGGTGCTCAAGCGGCTGCCCGAACCCATCACCTGGCCGGTGATGGTGTTCGGCATGCTGCACGGGATCATCTTCCTGTTGTACGCGGTGAGCCTGCTGCTGGCCTGGCGCGAGTACGAGTGGCCCGGTAAGACCATCCTGCTCGGACTGCTGTCCTCGGTGGTGCCGTTCAGTTCGGTGTGGTTCGAGCGCTGGGCGATTCGTTCCGGACAATTGGGAGAACTGAGCGCGGCCGCGGCTCCGGCACCCGCGGTGTCGTGACAAACTGGATGTCGTGACTCGACCTGCTGCACGTCGTCCCTCGCCCGCCGTCGCCGCTGCCATGTCCGGCGCGGTGGATCTGTCCGCTCTCAAACAGCCGGCCGCCACGGACGTCCCGGGCGATCACGCCGTCACCGAGGCCGATTTCGAGACCAAGGTGTTGCGGCGATCGCTCGAGGTGCCGGTTGTCGTCGTCCTGTACTCCCAGCGCAGCCCCGGCAGCGTCGACCTGGTCAAACTGTTCGAGCGCCTGGTCGCCGAGGCGCGTGGCAGCTGGGAGCTGGCCACGGTCGAAGCCGAGCCGAATATGCGCATCGCGCAGGCCTTCGGGGTGCAGGGCATCCCGACCGTGATCGCGGTGGCTGCCGGGCAGCCGCTGGCCGACTTCCAGGGCACGCAGCCGGAAGCTCAGATCAAACAGTGGCTCGACGCGGTCGTCGACGCCGTCCGGGGCAAGTTGCCCGGGGTCGGCGCGGA
Source organism: Nocardia veterana NBRC 100344 (assembly GCF_000308855.1). GTDB lineage: Bacteria > Actinomycetota > Actinomycetes > Mycobacteriales > Mycobacteriaceae > Nocardia > Nocardia veterana. The sequence continues at coordinate 5,921 of NZ_BAGM01000032.1, forward strand.
TCAGGGTGAGGCGCCCGCGCCGGAGGACCCGCGATTCGTCGCCGCCGAGGAAGCGCTCGACCGCGGTGATATCGCCGGTGCCGAGGCTGCCTACGAGGCGATCCTGGCCGCCGAGCCCGCCAACGAGGAAGCCAAGGCGGCCCTGCGCCAGGTGCGGTTCTTCGCCCGCGCCCGCGAACTGCCCGCGGATGCGGTGGCAGTAGCCGACGCCGATCCCACCGATATCGACGCCGCCTTCACCGCGGCCGACGCCGAACTGTTCAACCAGCAGCCGGAGGCGGCTTTCGACCGATTGATCGGGCTGATCAAGCGCACGTCCGGCGACGACCGGAACCGGGTGCGGACCCGCCTGGTGGAGCTGTTCGAGCTGTTCGACACCGCCGATCCGGTGGTGGTCGCGGCCCGTCGGAAGCTGGCGACGGCGCTGTACTGAGTGACGTCGATCGTCGCGGTCGCCCATCGGCCGCGACGCTCGCACGAGGGTCCGGCGACGGGAGGCTGCTGTGAACGTGGTCCTACGGGTGCTGATCGGCGCGGCGTGCGCGGCGGCCGTGCTGGTGCCGGCCGGTAGTGCGGGCGCGCACGAAGCCGCCACCCAGTTGGTCTTCACCCGTACCGAACCCGATCGCTCACCTCGCTCGGTGACTCTGACCTGCGATCCGGTCGGCGGCTCACATCCCGACGCGGCGGCGGCCTGCGCGTATCTGGCCGACACCGAATTGGTGTTGCCCGATTCCGATTCCGGCGTTCGCTGTTTCCGGTACTACCCGGTGGAGTTGCGTGCGCACGGCACGATACGCGGCATGCCGGTGTCGGTGGAACACACCTACGAGTGTGTTGTCCCGGAGCTGCCGGCGCCCTGGCAGTTCTGAACCGGCTCACGATGGTCGGGAGCCAGCCAGATCGCGCTGTTGGGTGCGATGGTGACCTCCGCCGAACAGGGCCGGCCGTGCCATGGTCGGTCGGTCGCCGTGACCGCGCCGAGGTTGCCGGTGCCGCCGCCGCCGTACGCGCTCGCGTCGGTGTTGAGGATTTCGCGCCAGGTACCCGTCGCCGGTAGGCCGATGCGATAGTCGCGATGTTCGAGGCCGGAGAAATTGAACACACAGGCCACCACGGACCCGTCGTTGCCGTAGCGCAGGAAGGCCAGCACGTTGTGCTCGTGGTCGTCGGCCTCGATCCAGGAATGGCCGCCGGGTGAGGTGTCCTGGCTCCACAGCGCCGGGTGCGCCCGGTACACGCCGTTCAGATCGGTCACCAGAACGCGGATGCCGTCGTGCAGCGGATTGGCCAATTCGTCCCAGTCCAGGCCGCGGTCGTGCGACCACTCCCGGAACTGGCCGAACTCCTGGCCCATGAACAGCAACTTCTTACCGGGATGGGCCCACATGTATGCCAGCAGAGCCCGGACCCCGCAGGCCTTGGCGAAATCGTCGCCCGGCATTCGCGTCCACAGCGTGCCCTTACCGTGCACCACCTCGTCATGGCTGATGGGGAGAAGGTAGTTCTCGCTCCAGGCGTAGACCGTGGAGAAGGTGATCTCGTTGTGGTGCCAGCTGCGATGCACCTGGTCCCGGCCGAGATAGCCGAGGGTGTCGTGCATCCAGCCCATATTCCATTTCAGGGTGAATCCCAGGCCGCCGACCTCGGTGGAGCGGGTGACCCCGGGCCAGGTGGTCGATTCCTCGGCGATCGTGACCACTCCCGGATATCCGGTGTGCACCGCGGCGTTCAGCTCCTGTAGGAAGGCGACGGCCTCCAGATTCTCCCGGCCGCCGTGCACATTGGGTTCCCATCCGCCCGGCGGGCGCGAGTAGTCGAGGTAGAGCATCGAGGCGACGGCGTCGACGCGCAGGCCGTCGATGTGGAACTCCTCGATCCAGAACCGCGCGTTGGCGACCAGGAAGTTGCGCACCTCGTGCCGGCCGAAGTCGAAAATGTAAGTGCCCCACTCCAACTGCTCGCCGCGGCGGGGATCGGGGTGTTCGTAGAGGGCGGTGCCGTCGAAGCGGGCCAGGGCCCATTCGTCCCGGGGGAAATGTCCGGGCACCCAGTCCAGGATCACACCGATTCCGCGTCCGTGCAGATGATCGACGAAGGCACGGAAATCGTCCGGAGATCCGAAGCGTGCCGTCGGCGCGTAGTAGGAGCCGACCTGGTAGCCCCAGGAACCACCGAACGGGTGTTCGGCGACCGGGAGCAGTTCGACATGGGTGAATCCGCGTTCGCAGACGTAATCGGCGAGTTGCTCGGCGGCGCCGCGATAGTCGAGGCCCGGCCGCCAGGAGCCGAGATGGACCTCGTAGACACTCATCGGTTCCCGGGTCGGGTCGCGGCGAGACCGGTCGGCGCACCACCGGTCGTCGCTCCACCGGTGGGTGTTGCTGGTAACCACCGAGGCGGTGGCGGGGGGAACCTCCGTGGCGAAGGCGACGGGGTCGGCATGGTCGACGATGCGTCCGTCCGCGCCGTGGATGCGGTATTTGTACCGGGTACCGGGGGCCACGCCGGGGACGAACACCTCCCACACGCCGGAGGAACCCAGCCGGCGCAGCGGCGTACTCGTACCGTCCCAGTGGTCGAAATCGCCGAAAACGGTGACACCGCGGGCATTCGGCGCCCACACCGCGAACGAGGTCCCCGACACCGGACCGTCGAGGGTGGTGTATTCCCGGGGATGAGCGCCCAGCACCTCCCACAAGCGCTGGTGACGGCCCTCGCCGAGCAGATGCAGATCGAGCTCGCCGACGGTGGGGAGGAAGCGGTATCCGTCGGCCGTGAGCACGGTGCGGCTGCCGGGATAGGACACGAGCAACCGGTAGTCCCACAGGTCGTGGTATCCGACCACACCCTCGAAGACGCCGTGCCCGACCGGGAGCAGCGGATGGTCGACGCCGCCGATCCGGGCGGCAACCGAATCGGCGTGGGGCCGCAGCGTTCTGATGACGGTGCCGTCCGGGTGCGGATGAGCGCCGAGTACGGTGTGCGGATCGGTATGGGTCCCCGCCGCCAGCAGCATGAGATCGCGCCGATTCATCGGCGCGGCCGCCGGGGTGTGTCGTTGCTCATCGGAAGGTCCTGCGATAGGCCAGTTCCGTGCGCGCGGCGGCGGATACCGGCGGCAGGACCAGAATGTGGGCGGGTGCGCGCACCGGATCCAGTCGCACGTAATTGGTCTGGCCCCAGTGGTATTCCTCGCCGGTGAGTTCGTCGCGGACGGTCGGGCGATCGTGCCATTCGCGCCCGATGGCCGGCAGGTCGAGCGAGATCATCCCGTCTTCGGCACCGAACGGGTTGAGGTTCACCACGATCAGCACCGCGTCGCCGGAGGCGGGATCCACCTTCGAATACGCCAGCACGGCCGGGTTGTCGACGTGGTGAAAGGCGATGCAGCGCAACTGCTGTAGCGCGGGATGGGCGCGGCGGATCTCGTTCAGCCGGGTGACGAACGGGGCCAGTGATTCACCCCGCTCCGCGGCCTCGGCGAAGCGCCGTGGTCGCAGTTGATACTTCTCCGAGTCGAGGTATTCCTCGCTACCGGGCCGCACCGCCTGGTGTTCGAACAGTTCGAATCCGGAGTACATCCCCCAGCTCGGTCCCAGCGTCGCCGCCAGCACCGCGCGGATCGCGAACATGCCGGGGCCGCCGTGCTGCAGACTCTCGTGCAGGATGTCCGGGGTGTTGACGAACAAGTTGGGCCGGGCCTCGTCGGCCTTGGCGGCGAGTTCGCGGCCGAATTCGGCCAATTCGTGTGCGGTGGTGCGCCAGGTGAAATATGTGTAGGACTGCGAGAATCCGCGCCGAGCCAGGCCGTAGAGGCGGGCCGGACGGGTGAACGCCTCGGACAGGAAGATCACGTCCGGATCGGTCCGGCGGACCTGCGCGAGCAGCCACTCCCAGAAGTCCGCGGGCTTGGTGTGCGGATTGTCGACGCGGAAGATCTTGACGCCCAGGGCGATCCAGTGCCGGACGACGCCGAGCACGGCGGCGTAGAGCCCGTCGGGATCGTTGTCGAAGTCCAGTGGGTAGATGTCCTGATACTTCTTCGGTGGATTCTCGGCGAAGGCGATCGTGCCGTCGGGCAGGGTGGTGAACCATTCGGGGTGGCTGCGCACCCACGGATGGTCCGGCGCGCACTGCAGAGCCAGATCCAGCGCTACCTCGAGTCCGAGTTCTGTTGCGGCGGAGACGAATGCGACGAAGTCGGCCTCGGTGCCGAGCCGGGGATGGATCGCATCGTGGCCGCCGTCGGCCGAGCCGATCGCCCACGGGGAGCCGACGTCGTCCGGGCCGCAGGTGAGAGAGTTGTTGGGGCCCTTGCGGTTCACCGTGCCGATGGGATGGATCGGGGGCAGATAGACCACGTCGAATCCCATCGCCGCGATGCGGGGCAGCTCCTCGATCGCGGTGGCGAAGGTTCCGTGGACCGGATTGCCGTCGTCGTCCCAGCCGCCGGTGGAGCGGGGAAAGAATTCGTACCAGGCGCCGACCAGTGCGCGGCGGCGTTCGACCAGTACGGTGTGGGCCGGACCGCGGGTGACCAGTTCGCGCAGCGGTGTTTCCCGCAGGATGTCGGCGACCTCGGCGCCGAAGGCGGGGGCGACGCGTGCCGGTAGTTGGGCGTCGCTGCGCAGCGCGGCCGCGGCGGCGCGCAGGATCTCCCACTGCCGCTTGGGTACCGCCTGCGCGGCCCGTTCGAACAACCGGGCGCCGATTTCGAGGTCGTTGGCCAGATCGGCCGCACTCTGGCCGACGGCGAGTTTCGCCTCCACCGCGGCCCGCCAGCCGGTGATCGGATCGCTCCAGCCTTCGATGCGAAACGTCCACAGGCCCGGGGTGTTCGGGGTGAAGACGGCGTTGAACACGTCCGGTTCGAACTCCGGCGCCATCCGGATGCGCTGGGTGCGCCCGCCGCCGGGTCCGCGCACGGCCAGCGTGGCCGCCACCGCGTCGTGGCCTTCGCGCCACACCACGGCACGGACCGGGAAGACCTCGCCGACCACGGCTTTGGCCGGATATCCGCCCGCGATGGCAGGGGCGGTGTCATCGATGGCGATGCGACCGGTCACGGCACCAACCGTACCGGTAGTCCGCCGGCTGTCCTGCGCATGCGGTCCGGGGTGCGGCGATTGCGGGCCCGCGGTCGGCCGTGGCAGACTTTCCGGGGCGCTGGTTCCGTTTTTGGCGCCGCGGATTCGAGATGAGCACCGAACGAGAGGAATCGCGCATGACGGCAGTGCAGGGCGCCACGGTGGAGATCAGCACGCCCGACGGCGTGGCCGATGCCTACCTGACGCATCCCGACGACGGTGGGCGTCACCCCGGGGTGCTGCTGTACATGGACGCCTTCGGCCTGCGTTCGAGCCTGCGGGCGCTCGCCGACGACATCGCCGCCGCGGGCTGTACGGTCCTGGTACCCAACGTCTTCTATCGACACGGCCCCGCGCCCGTCGTGGAGTTGCCCGAATACATCGACCCGGACGAGCGGCCCGAACTGTTTCGCGCCCTCGGCCCGATGATCCACGAGCTCACTCGCGAGGTCGCCGTCCGGGACGCCGGCGCCTACCTGGATCGGCTGACGCGTTGCGAGTACACGGCACCCGGGCCGATCGGAACTGCCGGCTATTGCATGGGTGGCCGCCTGGCGCTCTATACCGCCGCCGCCTTCGGTGACCGGATCGCGGCCGCGGCCGGATTCCACACCGGGGGATTGGTCGTCGACGGGCCCGACAGTCCGCATCGCGTCCTCGGCACCGTCACGGCCGAACTGTACTTCGGCCATGCGGACGCGGATCCTTCCCTGCCGCCGGAGCAGATCGAGCAATTCGACCAGGCACTGGCCGCGGCCGGACTTCGCTATCGCACCGAGGTCTATCCCGGTGCCCACCACGGCTACACCCAGTCCGATACGTCGGCCTACGACCGGGCGGCAGACGAGCGGCACCGTCGCGAACTACTGGGTCTGCTCGACCGCACCCTCCGCGGCTGACCCGGGTCCTCCGGGCCTGGTCAGCACGCTGGTTCCGGATCGTCGTGCGGTAGGTGGGCGGCCGTCGCCGTGTAGGGTCTACCCGGTGAAGGCTTTGCGTCGTTTCACCGTCCGTGCCCATCTGCCGCAGCGGTTGGCCGCCCTCGGTGAGCTGGCCGCCAATCTCCGGTGGTCCTGGCACGGGCCGACCCAGGACGTGTTCGCACAGCTGGATCCAGAACTCTGGGTGCGGGTGGGCCGTGACCCGGTACGGATGCTCGGCGAGGTGGCGGCGCACCGCCTCGACGAATTGGCCGCCGACCCGGACTATCAGCGCGTCGTCGACGCCGCCGCGGCCGACCTGCGGGACTACCTGACCCGGCCGCGCTGGTTCGGCGACTCCCTCGCGGGTGACCAGGTGCGCGACGAGCCGGCGTCGGTGCCGCGCGGGATCGCCTATTTCTCGATGGAATTCGGTGTCTCCGAAGTGCTGCCGAACTACTCCGGCGGGCTGGGGATCCTGGCGGGCGACCATTTGAAAGCGGCGTCGGACCTCGGCTTGCCGTTGATCGGGGTCGGCCTGCTCTATCGGTCGGGCTATTTCCGGCAGTCGCTGACCGCCGACGGGTGGCAGGCCGAACGCTACCCCGACCTGGACCCTCAGGGGTTGCCGCTCCGCCTGCTCACCGAGGAGGGGGCGCCGGTACTCATCCATGTGCCGATGCCCGAGGGGCGGGTGCTGCGCGCGCGGGTGTGGATCGCGCAGGTGGGCCGAATTCCGTTGCTGCTGCTGGATTCCGATATCGCCGACAACGATCCGGAACTGCGCGCGGTGACCGACCGGCTCTACGGCGGTGACCAGGACCATCGCATCAAACAGGAGATTTTGGCGGGAATCGGCGGCGTACGGGCGGTGCGCGCCTACACGCACGCGCGCGGCCTGCCCGATCCGGACGTCTGGCATATGAACGAGGGCCACGCGGGCTTTCTGGGGATCGAGCGCATTCGCGAATACATGTCCGCCGGTATGGATTTCGAGTCGGCGCTGGTGGCGGTGCGGGCGGCGACGGTGTTCACCACCCATACGCCGGTGCCCGCCGGTATCGATCGGTTCGCGGCCGGACTGGTGCGGCGATACTTCGGCGGTGCGCACGGGGACCGCGAATCTCCGCTGCTGCCAGGGGTTTCCGTGGACCGGATCCTGGCGCTGGGCCGGGAAGCGGATCCGGCGGTGTTCAACATGGCCCACCTCGGGCTGCGACTCGCCCAGCGCGCCAACGGCGTGTCGAAGCTGCACGGCGAGGTCAGCCGGCAGATGTTCGCGCCGCTGTGGCCCGGATTCGATGCCGCGGAGGTGCCGATCGGATCGGTGACCAACGGCGTGCACGCCCCCACGTGGGCGGCGCGGGAATGGCTCGAGACCGCGGCGCGAGCGACGGATACCGCGGCGGCAGTAGCGGACCCGGCCGCGGCGGACCTCCCAGCGGAAACCGCCCGCGCGGCGGCCGGCACCGAACCGGTCGCGCAGGCGTACGGGTGGGCGCGGCTGAGCGAGGTGGATCTGCGTGACCTGTGGGACACCCGCAACACCCTGCGGGCGGTCCTGGTCGAAGAAGTGCGTCGGCGGCTGCGCGCCTCGTGGCTCGAACGCGGCGCGGCGCCGGCCGAATTGGCTTGGGTGGACGACGTTTTCGATCCGACGGTACTGACCGTCGGGTTCGCGCGCCGGGTGCCGACGTACAAGCGGCTCACGCTGATGCTGCGCGACCCCGACCGGCTGCGGGCCCTGTTGCTCGACCGCGAACGCCCCGTACAACTGGTGGTCGCCGGCAAGAGTCATCCGGCCGACGACGGCGGGAAAGCGCTCATCCAGCAGATCGTGCGGTTCGCCGACGACCCCGCGGTACGCCACCGCATCGTCTTCCTGCCCGACTACGACATGTCGATGGCCCGCTATCTGTACTGGGGTTGCGATGTGTGGCTGAACAATCCGTTGCGCCCGCTCGAGGCGTGCGGCACCTCGGGAATGAAGGCGGCGCTCAACGGCGGGCTCAACCTGTCCATCCGCGACGGCTGGTGGGACGAGATGTACGACGGCGACAACGGCTGGGCCATCCCGACCGCCGACGGCGTGCGCGACGAGCACCGGCGCGACGATCTGGAGGCCGCCGCCCTGTACGAGATGCTGGAACGGTCGGTCCTGCCGCGGTTCTACGAGCGGGACGCCGCCGATCTGCCGGTGCGCTGGATGGAAATGGTGCGCCACACCCTGCGCAGCCTCGGGCCGAAGGTGCAGGCTACACGCATGGTGTGCGACTACACGACCGGCTACTACGTTCCGGCCGCCACCTCGTACGCGGCGGTGGCCCGCGACGACTACGCCGGTGCGCGAGAACTGGCCGAGTTCCGCCGCCGCCTCGATTCGGTCTGGCCGCAGGTGAAGGTGGTCCAGGTCGACAGTTCGGGGCTGGCCGACATTCCGGTGATCGGCGCCGAGTTGTCCTTGCGGGCGCGGATCGACCTGGCCGGTCTGGCGCCCAGCGATGTGGCGGTGCAGGCGGTACTGGGCCGGGTATCACCCGACGACGAGCTCACCGATCCGGTCATCGTCGAGATGGACCACGTCGCAAGCGATTCCGGCACCGAGCTGTATGCGGTGAGCACGCCGCTGCCGCGCTCGGGCGCCGTCGGATACACCGTGCGGATCCTGCCGCGGCACCGCTTGCTGTCCGGACCGGCGGAACTGGGGTTGGTCGCCGCCGCCGCTCCGTAGTACTGGTCTTTCTCGAGCGATCTGTAAGTCCGCGAGCGCATCCTCGTTCAGGAACGAACGGGAGGAATGCCGATATGCCGGACGATCACGAACACGGCCTCACGAGCGAATCCGGGTCGCATCCGGTGCTCGCTGTCGATGTCGCCGCGCCGCTGCGGGTCGCTGCCGCGACGCTGATGGCCCTGGTTCCCGAGGTCGTGGTCGACGGGGTGGTGCGGGCGCGCGGCTGGGGGAATTGGCTGATTCCGGTGTCGGCGGGGCGGCATCAGGTCCGGATTCACATCGATCGCTTCGGGGTACTGCTGCATCCGGCGCAGTTGGTGGTGACGGTCGATCCGGGGGAACGCGTACCGATCCACTACCGCATGCCGGCGAGCGGTTTCGCCTCCGCGTCGATCGGCACCACACCGCAGCGTGCCCGCGGTGGCGGGCGCCTGGTGGCCGTGCTGCTGGTTCCGGTGCTGCTGGTGCCGATCCTCGTCACGGTCGCGGCGGTGCTGGCCCTGTTGCTCGCGTAGCAGGTAGGACCGCCGATCGAGCACCGTGATTTGCCGCATGTTCGCCGGTCTGAATGGCATCCGGCAGGCCCGGCCCGTTACGGTTCCCTCGGCACAGTCCGATCGTCCGCGCAAGGGTGGAGAACAACTGATGAGCATCGACGTCCTGTCGCGGTCGCGCGGGCGCATCGACGCCTACTTCGGCGTCGCGCGGCACGGGTCGACCATGAAGCGCGAACTCATGGCCGGCACGGTGACCTTTCTCGCGATGTCCTATGTCCTCGCGGTCAATCCGTCGGTGCTCGGTGATCACGGTCAGCTCGGTGCCCGCGGCATCCCCACCCAGGCGGTGTTCACCGCGACCGCGGTGGCGGCGGTGGTCGGCACGTTGGTGATGGGGGTGTGGGCCCGGTATCCGATCGCGCTCGCGCCGGGGATGGGGCTCAACGCCTTCTTCGCCTATTCGGTCGTGCTCGGCATGGGTATCGACTGGCAGGTCGCGCTGTCCGGGACGTTGTTGTCGGGCATCATCTTCTTCGTCCTCGCGGTGACCAAGGTGCGCGAGAAGATCATCGATGCGATTCCGCTCCAGCTCAAACTGTCCGTCGGCGCCGGCATCGGGATGTTCGTCGCATTTCTCGGACTCAAGAACGCCGGCATCGTGGTCTCCGATCCGGCGACCTTCGTCCACCTGGGGGATTTCACCAAGGGCACCACGCTGCTCGCACTGTTCGGGCTGCTGCTGACCGTGGTCTTCCTCGTCCTCGGCTGGCACGGTGCGGTGCTGTACGGCATCGTGTGCACGACCGTGGTCGGTATCGTCAGCGGGCTGGTGCATCTGCCGCATCAGGTGGTGGCGCTGCCGCACGGACTCGACCAGACCTTCGGCCAGGCGATCGTCCACCTGCCGGACGCGTTCACCGGACAGATGGCGATCGTCGTGCTGACCATGCTGTTCGTCGACTTCTTCGATGCCTCGGGGACCCTGATCGGTATCGCCAACCAGGCCGGCCTGTTGGGGGCCGACGGCAAGCTGCCGCGGGCCGCGCAGGCGCTGGCCGCCGATTCCATCGGCACGGCCGCCGGTGCGGTGATCGGTACCTCGACCACCACCGCCTACGTCGAATCGACCGCGGGTGTCAGTGCCGGCGGGCGGACCGGGCTGACGGCGGTCTCCACGGCCGGCTGGTTCCTGGCCGCGATGTTCTTCTTCCCGATCTTCGCGGTGGTCGCGGATGTGCCCGCGGTGACCGCGCCGGCCCTGATCGTGGTGGGCGTGCTGATGTCCCGCGCGCTGGGCGACATCGATTGGGGCAAGCTGGAATACGCCATTCCGGCGTTCATCACCGTGATCATGATGCCGTTGACGTACTCCATCGCGAACGGGATCGCGATGGGACTGACCTTCTATCCGGTGGTCATGCTGGCCCGTCGGCGTGGCCGCGAGGTTCACCCGGTGATGTGGGTGCTGATGGCGATCTTCCTGGCATATTTCTTCTTCCTCGCCGATTAGTCCGGATCCGATTCCTCGTCCTACGGAATAAGCGTTGAACCGAGGTCGGTTAGTCTCCGTATTACTAACCGGACCGCGGTCCGATTTGCTTCGACCAACTAACGAGTGAGGATCACGACGATCATGACCGCCAATACCGAAACCCGGACTGCCCGACCGCTGGAGTTCCGGACCGGGGCCGATCCGGTCGCCGCCGATACCGGCCTCCTGTTGCTGCGCCTGTTCTTCGGCGGGCTGCTGTTCGTCCACGGCACGCAGAAGCTGTTCGGCTGGTTCAACGGCTACGGCCTCACCGCGACCGCGGACGGATTCGGGCAGATGGGCTACAACCCGGGCAAGTTCTTCGCCGTGCTGGCCGGGCTGTGCGAGGCGGTGGGCGGCGGCCTGCTGTTCCTCGGTCTGTTGACGCCGCTGGCCGCCGCGATCGTGCTCGGCACGATGATCAACGCGATGAACGTGACGTGGTCCGGCGGGCTGGCCGGCTACGAGAGCGCGCTGCTGTTCGCGGTGGTCGCGGTGGCGCTGGGCTTCACCGGACCGGGGCGCTTCTCCCTCGACCACGGGCGGGCCTGGCAGCGCAAGGGCATCGTGTGGGGGACCGGAGCCTTCGTGCTCGGCGTCGTCGCCGCGGTGGTGACCCTGCTGACCAAATAGGCCGGGGTCGGCGGAAAGGAGGGTCCCCACGTCGCGTGCAGGGGTCGCGACGCGGGGACCTCGGATACTTCCGATGTGGGAATTGGGGGTCACCGGAGGTATCGACCGCCAATTTACTTCCGAATAGAAGATCTTTCACTGTGATTGTGGCTGGTGTCACATCACGGTTCGCTTCAGTTCTCCGCCGCCGCGGTGAGCCGGCGCAGCGCCTTGGTGACGACCTCCGGGTCGGAAGTCTCCCAGTACGGCGGCAGCGAGGCCCGCAGATAGCCTCCGTACCGCGCGGTCACCAGGCGTGGGTCCAGAATCGCCACCACGCCGCGATCGTGCACACTGCGCAACAGCCGGCCGGTGCCCTGCGCCAGGAGCAGGGCAGCGTGATTGGCGGCGATGGTGAGGAATCCGTTGCCGCCGCGCGCCTGTACCGCCTGCTGCCGCGCCACCAGCAGCGGATCGTCGGGGCGCGGGAACGGGATGCGGTCGAGGATCACCAGACTCAGCGACGGACCCGGGACGTCGACTCCCTGCCACAGCGACAGCGTGCCGAACAGCGAGGTCGCGGGATCTTCGGCGAAGCGGCGGACCAGGGTTCCGGTGGCATCCTCGCCCTGGCACAGGATCGGCGTATCCAGTCGCTCGCGCAGGATCTCGGTGGCCGCCTTGGCCGCGCGCATCGAGGAGAACAGTCCTAGCGTGCGGCCGCCGGCCGCCTCGATCAGCCGCTCGATCTCGTCCAGGTACGCCGGGGCCAGGCCGTCCCGGCCGGGGGCCGGCAGATGTTTGGCGACGTAGAGGATGCCGGATTTGGCATGGTCGAACGGCGAACCCACATCGAGTGAGTTCCAGCGCAGCAGCGAGTTGTCCGAGGGCGCCTCGCCGCCGTTGGCCAGGCCGGGGTCGATGCGCCGGGGCCCGTCGGTGCGGGCTCCGGCGTCGGGAGTGTCGGCTCCGGCGCGCTCCGGTATCTGCGGCGGCAGGCCCCAGGTGACGGCCAGCCCGTCGAACGATCCGCCGACCTGCAGCGTCGCCGAGGTCAGGACCACCGTGGCGGTGCCGAACAATCGGCTGCGCAACAATCCGCCGACCGAGAGCGGGGCCATGTGCAGGGTGCGGCGCGCGACCCCGCGCAGCTCGTCGACGGCCAACCACAGCACGTCGCGGCGGGCGGCCGGATCGGGCTCCTCGAAGGCGGTCAGGGCGCGCACCGCCGTATCGTGCACCTCCTCGACCGCCGCGACGGCCATATTGCGCGCGGCGGCAGCCTCCGGATCACCCTGCGGCGCAGCGGAACCCGGGGGAGCGAGCGCCGTGCGCACCGTCCACGCCGCATCCCGCAGCAGGGCCAGTACCTGGTCGCCGCCCGCCGGCAGCTCGTCCCATCGCCCCGGCGGCAGATCCTCCAGCAGTTCGTGCCAGGCCTCGGCGGCGCTCTCGAGCCGGTCGAGATCGGCCTCGTCGACGAGTTTTGCGCAGCGTTTGGCGGCGGCGGTGATGGTCGCGGTGGACAGTTCCGCCGTCGCGACGCCGGTGACCCGGTCCACCAGTTCGTGTGCCTCGTCGATGACCACCACATCGTGTTCGGGCAGGACCTGGATTCCGCTGATGGCGTCGATGGCCAGCAGGGCGTGGTTGGTCACCACCACATCGGCCTGTCCGGATTCGGCCCGCGCGCGCTCGGCGAAACAGTCGGTGCCGAACGGGCAGCGTGACTTGCCGAGACATTCGCGGGCCGACACGCTGACCTGACGCCAGGCCCGGTCGCTGACACCGGGAACCAGCTCGTCGCGGTCGCCGGTCTCGGTATCGGAGGCCCATTCGTTGAGCCGCTGCACCTCGCGGCCGAGTCGGGAGATCGCGAAAGCGTCGAAGAGTTCGGTCTCCGGCGGTTCGTCCGGGATCGCGCTGTTGATCTTGTGCAGGCACAGATAGTTGTTGCGGCCCTTGAGAATCGCGAACCGCGCCAGCCGGCCGAGCGGCTTTTCCAGCGCCTGCGCCAGCCGCGGCAGATCGCGATCGACCAGCTGACGCTGCAGTGCGATGGTGGCGGTCGACACCACCACCGTGCGCCCGGTCTGCACCGCATGCCGCAGACTCGGCACCAGATAGGCGAGGGACTTGCCGGTGCCGGTGCCGGCCTGCACCGCCAGATGCTCCTTGGTGTCGATCGAATGGGCAACCGCGGCCGCCATGGTCTGCTGACCGGTACGCGCCGTACCGCCGAGCGCTTCCACGGCGGTCGCCAACAGGGTCGGTACGGGCGGGAGTTCGGGCACGCAGGCAGACTAGCGCCCCCGGCCGACAAGCGGTCCGGCCGGCGGCGGCAGCCTCGTCCGAGTTCCGGGTCGGCGCCGGACCGAATACTGGTTGTCCACAGCTACGCAGTTGTCCACAGCCGGCATTCCGAAGCCGACCGACGGACCGGCGGGCCGATAGGGTGAGCGGGACGCCGCATCAGGGGGTGCGGATCGGGGAAGGAGATTCGCATGGAGCCGGACTACCGCACCTGGGTCGCCGGGGGCTCGCACCTCGAACTGGACGGCCATCGAATTTTCCATCGTCAGGACGGACCCGTGGACGGGCGGCCGGTGACGCTGCTGCACGGATATCCGACGTCCTCGCACGACTGGGTCTCGATTCTGCCCGCCCTGACCGCCGCGGGCCTGCGCGTGACGACCCTGGACTTCCTGGGTTTCGGGGCCAGCGACAAACCGCGCCGCCACGAGTACCGGATGACCGAACAGGCCGGGCTGGTCGAGCGGCTGTGGGAACGGCTCGGCATCACCGAAACCGCGTTGGTCGCACACGATTACGGGGTCAGTGTGGCGCAGGAACTGCTGGCGCGCGACAGCGCGCGGCTCTCCCGGACCGCCTGGCTGAACGGCGGACTGTATCCGGACCTGTACCGCCCCTTGCCGATTCAGCGTCTGATGACCACCCGGATCGGCAAGGCGCTGAATCCGATGATGTCGGAGGCTACTTTCCGGCTGACACTGCGCCGTATCCTCGGCCGCCCGGTGTCGGACGCGGACCTGCACGAGATGTGGCTCGCCCTGACCGATCACGACGGTCGCCGCGTGCAATGGGCAATCAATCGCTACCACGAGGAGCGCCGTGCTCATGCCGAACGGTGGCGGCGAGCCCTCGAAAGTTACGGCGGTCCCATGCTTTTCGTGTGGGGTCCGGCCGATCCGATCAGCGGCGGCCATGTGCTCGCGCGGTTGCGGGAACGATTCCCGCAGGCCCGGTTCGCGGTGCTGGACGCCGAACCGGTCACCGGGCACTACCCGCAGGTCGAGAATCCAGAGCCGGTTGCCACGGCGTTGGCGGAATTCCTGGTCGCCGAGCGCTAGCTACCCGCCGGTCGGTACCTCGCCCGCCAGTTCGACGCCGGCGGTGCGTAGCTCCGCCAATGCCGCGGTGGTGGTGTCGGGAGCCACGGCGGCGGTCAGATCGAGGAGGACGCGGGTGGTCAGACCTGCCGCGCGGGCGTCGGCGGCGGTGGCGCGGACACAGTGGTCGGTGGCGATGCCACAGACGTCGACGGCGTCGATACCCTTGTCGCGCAACCAATCCGCCAGGCCGACCGCGTCATCGGTCGAGCCCTCGAATCCGGAGTAGGCGGCGCTGTAGGCGCCCTTGGAGAACACCGCCTCGAAGCTGGAGGTGTCCAGGTCGGGGTGAAAATCCGCACCCGGTGTCCCGGCCCGACAGTGCGGCGGCCAGCTGTTGACGAAATCGGGATGCTCGGAGAAATGCGCGCCCGGATCGATATGGAAATCGCGAGTGGCGGCGACGGTCGCGTAGTCGTCGCGGTGCGCGGCCACGTACTCGCTGATCCGCCGCGCGACGGACGCGCCGCCGGTCACCGCGAGGGACCCGCCCTCGCAGAAGTCGTTCTGGACATCGACGACTATGAGCGCTCTAGGCATCTCCCGCACCTCGTTTCGCGTCCGTCCTCATTGTAGGAAGGTGGTCGGAATGGCCGGTTCGCCCGCCGACAATTTCAGCCCCTCCCACGGCAGACTGACCAATCCGCGGGCCACCAGCTCCCGGGCCGCGGTCAGCCCCGGGAGATCGGCGGCCGGTTCGCCCTTGCGAACGAGCGGAACCAGAAGGTCCCGCACTTCGTACCCATTGCCCGACGGACGCGGCGCGGCGGCCGGATACACGATCTCCTCGACGATCGTCCCGGTGTCCCGGGACAGCCGGACGGCGCGCTTGGTGCCGCCGCGCGACTGCTTGTGGCTGCTGCGTTTGGCGACGGGCACGCCGTCGACCTCGACGAGTTTGTAGACCATCCCGGCGGTCGGGGCGCCGGAGCCGGTGACCAGTGAGGTACCGACACCGTAGGCGTCCACCGGTTCGGCGCGCAGTGCGGCGATGGCGTACTCGTCCAGGTCGCCGGAGACGACGATCCGGGTGCGAGTCGCGCCGAGACCGTCCAGCTGGTCGCGGACCTGCCGGGCCAGCACCCCTAGATCGCCCGAATCGATTCGCACGCCGCCCAATTCGGTGCCGGCCACTTCGATCGCGCGGGCAACTCCGTCGGTGATGTCGAAGGTGTCGACCAGGAGGGTGGTGCCGATACCCAGGGTCTCCACCTGGCTGCGGAAGGCGGCTGCCTCGTGCTGCCCGTCGGGGCCGCTGTGCAGCAGGGTGAACGCGTGCGCACTCGTCCCGGCACCCGGAATTCCGTAGCGGCGCACCGCCTCCAGATTGGAGGTGGCGTCGAACCCGGCCAGATAGGCGGCGCGGGCGCTGGCGGGCGCGGCCAGTTCATGGGTCCGCCGCGAACCCATCTCGATCAACCGGCGTCCCGCCGCGGCGCTGACCATGCGCGCGGCCGCGGCGGCGATCGCGCTGTCGTGGTTGAGGATCGACAGGATCAGCGTCTCCAGAACGACACATTCGGCGAAACTGCCGCGTACCGACAGGATCGGCGAGCCGGGAAAGTAGAGATCGCCTTCGAGATAGCCGTCGATATCGCCGGTGAAGCGGAATTCGCGCAGCCAGGCGAGCGTCCGGTCGTCGAGGAATCGAGCCGCCACGGCGAGTTCCGGCGCACCGAACCGGAATTCGCGCAGGGCGGTGAGCAACCGTTCGGTACCCGCGACGACGCCGTATCGTCGACCGTGCGGCAACCGGCGAGCGAATACCTCGAACGTGCACTGCCGCTGAGCCGAACCGTCGGCCAGGGCGGCCGCGAGCATGGTGAGCTCGTACTGGTCGGTCAGCAGGGCGGTACTTGCGGCGGCGGCCGATGTGTCCACCCGGCCACTGTAGACACCGCGGTGCGCCGCGCGCGTGTCGCGGCGGCCGAATCACGTGCGGTCCCGGTCGGCGCGGGTGTTGTTTATTCGGAGTCGAGTCGTACTCTGAGAGTTATGGGTCTGTGCATGAGAGACGCCGTCCGGATCGCCGCCGGTCCGGTCGGCGCGAACCAGGCAGCGGCGCGAGTGACGGGCCCGCAGGACACGGCGTGGGCCGGGCCGAGCGAGCGCGTACACCTCGCGACCGGACAGTTGTCGGCGGCGCAGGCGACGCCGGAAGCGGTCGAGGTCACCGAGATCCTGGAGGCCGAGGATCGGCCGTGGGTGACGGTGGTCTGGGACGATCCGGTGAACCTGATGCACTACGTCACATACATCTTCCAGAAGCTGTTCGGCTACAGCAAAGCCAAGGCAACCGAACTGATGCTGCAGGTGCACAACGAGGGCAAGGCGGTGGTGTCGTCGGGGTCGCGGGATCGGATGGAGCACGACGTTCAGCGTCTGCACGCCGCCGGGCTCTGGGCGACCATGCAGCGTGACCAGTGACCGCGACAGCTACGGTAGCCCCGTGCGCAAGTGGAGCAGGAAGAACTCGCTGAGCGGGCTCAAGCTGCGGTCGGAGATGGACCCCCGGGAGGCGGACGTCCTGCGTTCGCTGGTGGGGGCGGTCACCGGACTGCTCACCGACCGGGCCCGATCGGGTCCGGAAGACGACCTCGCGGAATTGACCGGCCTTCGCACCGGCAACAGCACCCCGCCGGACGATCCGCGGCTGGCCCGGCTGCTGCCCGATTTCCATCGCAAGGAACCCGGCTCCCCGGACGCCGACCGCGCCGATCTCAACAGTGCGCTGCGCAGCCTGCACGAGCCGGAGATCATCGACGCCAAGGTCGCGGCCGGCACGGTGGTGCTGGAAACCTTGCCGGAACGCGGCGGTAAGATCGTGCTCACCCCGGAACAGGCCGATGCCTGGCTCAACGCCCTCAACGACGTGCGGTTGGCGCTGGGTACCGCGCTGGGCATCGATGCCGACACCCCCGACCAACTCGATCCGGACGATCCGCGCGCACCGCATCTGGACGTCTACCACTGGCTCACCTGGATGCAGGATTCCCTGCTGCACGCCCTCGCCCCCTGATTCCGTGCCGCGAGCCGGGCATTCCGCCGCCGAAACCCGACCCGTCCCGGGAGGACATGTGAGCTCGACCGTGGGCCCGCGCAATGCGATCACCGACGTCGCCGGTGTCCTGGTCGGCCACCATCAGGAACTCGATGCCGATGCCACCCTCGGATCCGGGGCGGCGACCGGATGCACCGTGGTGCGCGTTCCGGGCGGGGCGACCGCCGCGGTGGACGTGCGTGGCGGCGGTCCGGGAACCCGGGAAACCGATCTGCTCGACCCCGGACATACCGTTCGCCAGGTGAACGCCGTGCTGCTCACCGGTGGCAGCGCCTACGGCCTGGCCGCGGCCGACGGGGTGATGCGCTGGCTCGAGGAACACGGTGAAGGCATTCCGATGGATCCGTCCGATCCCTCCCGGGTGGTGCCGATCGTGCCAGGAGCGGTGATCTTCGATCTACCGGTCGGAGCCTGGGACATCCGGCCCACGGCCGAATTCGGTTATCGCGCAGCACATGTGGCGGCGCCGACCTTCGAGCGGGGCAGCGTCGGGGCCGGGGTGGGCGCCCGCGCCGGCGCCGTCAAGGGCGGGATCGGCACGGCCAGTGTGTATTTCACCGATGGTCCGGCGGCGGGGCACACGGTGGGCGCGCTGGTGGTGGCCAACCCGGTCGGGTCCGTATTCGATCCGCGGACCGGGCTGCCGTGGGGCGCCGGAACCGATGGGCCGGAGTGGTTCGGTCTGGCTCCCGCGTCCGCCGAGCAGCTGTCCCGTGCCAATGCTCTGCCGGTGAAGGGCACCGTGCTCAATACCACGATCGGGGTGGTCGCCACCGATGCCGCCCTGGATCCGGCGGCCTGCCGCCGGTTGGCCGTTACCGCCCACGACGGACTGGCCCGCGCGGTCCGCCCGGCACATTCACCGCTCGACGGCGACACGCTGTTCGCGCTGGCCACCGGAACGGTCGCGACGGATTCGAATATCCCACTGCCACCGGCCTTTCCGGCCGATCTGTTGCTGCTCGACGAGTTGTGCACCGCGGCGGCGGTCTGCGTGGAGCGGGCGATCGTGGACGCGGTGCTGCATGCGGGACCCGTCGCGGGGATCCCGACCTATCGCGAACTGTTCGGCCCCGGTTCGGCCCCGCAGCGTTGAACGAGCGCAAGCGGTCGTGCTGCCGGCGGAACCGCGGGCCGCGCGATGTGGACGGGCCCCATATCAGGGACCACCCGCCCGCGGGTGGGGAATAGCCGAATATCCTCGGCCGTTGACGGCAGCGATACGACCCGCACGGGCCGGTCGGGTCGTGTGGTGAGTGGAAGGATGCGAACTGTGCTGGTGATCAGGGCCGATCTCGTGGACGCGATGGTCGCGCACGCCCGTGCCGATCATCCCGACGAGGCCTGCGGTGTGATCGCCGGCGCCGAGGGTTCCGATCGCCCGGAACGGTTCGTGGCGATGACCAACGCCGAGCGTTCGCCCACCTTCTACCGCTTCGACTCCGGCGAACAGCTGAAGGTGTGGCGGGAGATGGACGACCGCGACGAGGAGCCGGTGGTGATCTACCACTCGCACACCGCCACCGAGGCCTACCCCAGTCGCACCGACATCTCCTACGCCTCGGAACCGAATGCCCACTACGTGCTGGTGTCCACCCGCGACCCGGAGCAGCACGAACTACGCAGCTATCGGATCCTCGACGGTGTGGTCACCGAGGAGCCGGTACAGATCGTGACCGAGTATCCCCAGGCCTGAACCCGACCCGCCGGATCTCCGGCGCAGCCGACCAGAAGAAACAGGAGCACCCATGTCGGTAACCGTGTCCATCCCGACCATCATGCGCACCCTCACCGGAGGTGAGAAGCGGGTCCAGGCGACCGGTTCCACCCTCGCCGAGGTGATCGGCGACCTCGAGGCCAATTACCCCGGTCTCGAGCAGCGCCTGCTGTCCGACGGCAAGTTGAACCGCTACGTCAACATCTACGTCGACGACGAAGATGTGCGTTTCGCCGGCGGCCTCGAGGCCGAGGTGCCCGCCAACGGGTCGGTGACCATCCTGCCTGCCGTCGCCGGAGGCAGCCGCGACGGCGCTGCCGGCCGCTGATCTCGTGGCACGCTACGAATCGCTGATCGAGACCCTCGGCAATACGCCGCTGGTGGGTCTGCGCACGCTGTCGCCGAAATGGGACGGTGACGACCACGTTCGGCTGTGGGCCAAACTGGAGGACCGCAATCCGACCGGTTCGATCAAGGACCGCCCGGCCCTGCGCATGATCGAGCAGGCCGAGTCCGACGGCACCCTGCGCCCCGGCTGCACGATTCTCGAGCCGACCAGCGGCAATACCGGGATCTCGCTGGCCATGGCGGCCAAACTGAAGGGCTACCGCCTGGTCTGTGTGATGCCGGAGAACACCTCGGTCGAGCGGCGGCAGCTGCTGACCATGTTCGGCGCCGAGATCATCGATTCCCCGGCCGCGGGCGGTTCCAACCAGGCCGTCGCCCGGGCCAAGGAGATCGCGGCCGAGAACCCGGACTGGGTGATGCTGTACCAGTACGGGAATCCGGCCAATGCCGATGCGCACTATCTGGGCACCGGGCCCGAGATCCTGGCCGATCTGCCCGAGATCACGCACTTCGTCGCCGGGCTGGGCACCACGGGCACCCTGATGGGTACCGGCCGCTACCTGCGGGAAAAGGTCGCCGACATCCAGATCGTGGCGGCCGAGCCGCGGTACGGGGAGCTGGTCTACGGGCTGCGCAACATCGACGAGGGCTTCATTCCCGAGCTCTACGACGAGACCGTACTGACCTCGCGCTTCTCGGTCGGACCGTACGACGCGGTGCGCCGCACCCGGGAGCTGGTGCTGGAGGAGGGCATCTTCGCCGGCATCTCGACCGGCGCCATCCTGCACGCCGCCCTGGGCGTGGCCAACAAGGCGGTGCGGGCGGGCGCGCGGGCCGATATCGCCTTCGTGGTCGCCGACGGCGGCTGGAAGTACCTGTCCACCGGGGCTTACGACGGCACGCTGGAAGAGGCGGAGGAACGGCTGGAAGGCCAGCTCTGGGCCTAGGTCGCCGGTGCCGTGGCCGCCGTGGGACCGGATGCCGGTCCTCGTCGCAGCGGTACCGTTGAGGGCGAGCGACCGGACCGCCGGTCTCGCGAGGAGGTGACGGCGATGGCCGAGCAGATGGGCCCGTCCTTCGATCCGGATCGGATTGCCGCGCTGCGGGCCGAGCTGCAGAAGTCCGCGGGGGCGCCCGCCGGCTCCGTACCGTCCGGTCCGCAATTCTCCGCTCCGCGTCCCGCGCCGACGGCTCCGGCCGCGCCGCCCAGCCCGCAGTCCGGCCGCACCGCGGCGCTGAAAGTGTTGTGGCAGCGCGCGATTGCGATGACACTGGCCTTCGTCGCGCTGCTGTACGCGGTCGAGGGCGTCGACACCGTGACCCATCACGACCTGGACAGCGCCGGCGTACGGCCGCGCACCGCCGCCGGCCTGGAGGGCATCGTCTTCGCGCCGGTACTGCATGCCAACTGGGCGCATCTGATCGGCAACACCCTGCCGGTGATCGTATTGGGCCTGCTCACGCTGCTGACCGGCATCGGGCGCGGCCTGGCCGCCACCGCGATCGTCTGGATCGTGGCGGGGATCGGCACCTGGCTCACCGGCGCGACGGGGTCGGTGCACGTCGGCGCCTCGGTGCTGGTGTTCGGCTGGCTGACGTATCTGATTTCGCGCGGGCTGTTCACCCGCAACCTGTGGCAGATCCTGGTGGGGGTGGTAGTGGGTCTGCTGTACGGCTCGATTCTGTGGGGTGTGCTGCCCGGACAACCCGGAATCTCTTGGCAAGGCCATGTTTTCGGTGCGTTGGGTGGACTGCTGGCCGGCTGGGTACTCTCATCGAATGAACGTCGTCATCGTCGCGGGGAGAGTGCCGGCCGCCTCGCATCGTCGGGGTGACTGCGGAACTCGGCCGGCGATTTGGGGGATCCCCAGTTGAGTGAGAATGCAGCGTGGCAGCATGGGGGAATGCGACTCACCGTCCTCGGGTGTTCGGGCAGTGTGTCCGGCCCGGATTCCCCTGCGTCGGGCTATTTGCTGACCGGTCCGGATATGACCCCCACCGTGATCGATTTCGGTCCGGGAGTCCTCGGTGCGCTGCAGCGCTATCTGGATCCCGGTGAGGTCGACATCTTCCTGACCCACCTGCACGCCGATCACTGCCTGGACCTGCCCGGATTGCTGGTGTGGCGGCGCTATCACCCGAACCCGCCGAGCGGGCACGCCATCGTGCGGGGTCCGTCGGATTCGGCGCTGCGGATCGGCAACGCGTCCGCCGAGATCGGCGGCGAATGCGACGACTGGTCGGATGTGATCGATCTGCGGCCGTGGGAGGAGGGGCGTGAGGTGAGCTTCGGCCCCGGCCACCGGGTGGTCGCGCGGCGGATGTATCACCCGCCGGAGTCCTACGGCCTGCGCATCACCACCGCCTCCGGTCGCACCCTGGTCTACACCGGGGATACGGCGTTGTGCCCTGCCGTCTTCGAACTCGCGGAAGGCGCCGACATTCTGTTGTCGGAGGCGTCGTGGACCCATGATCCGGCCAATCGTCCACCCGGCATTCATCTTTCGGGCACGGAGGCCGGAATGATCGCCGCGCGTGCGGGGGTCGGTGAACTGCTGCTCACCCACATTCCGCCGTGGACCTCGCGCGAGGATGTGATCGCCGAGGCCAAGGAACAGTTCAGTGGTCCGGTGCATGCGGTGTCGCCGGGCGAGGTCATCGATATCTGAGCCCGCCTGTCGGGTCACGGGGTGTCCGCGCCGCGGTCGCGGTGGCGGTTGCCGGACCCGTGGGGCGGAGGCCGCCCGGCCCCGCCGGGGCAGCGGCGTCGGGCCCATCCCTTAGGCTGGCGTGGTGTCTAGACGAGCCGATGGCAGGGCGGACGACGAACTCCGCGAGGTAAGGATCACCCGGGGATTCACCACGCATCCGGCGGGTTCGGTACTGGTCGAATTCGGTCAGACGCGGGTGATGTGCACCGCGAGCGTGACCGAGGGCGTGCCCCCGTGGCGCCGCGACTCCGGATTGGGCTGGCTCACAGCCGAATACGCGATGTTGCCGGCCGCCACCCACACCCGCAGCGGGCGGGAATCGGTGAAGGGCAAGGTGGGCGGGCGGACCCAGGAGATCAGCCGCCTGGTCGGCCGGTCGTTGCGCGCCTGCATCGACCTGGCGGCCATCGGGGAGAACACGATCGCCATCGACTGCGATGTGCTGCAGGCCGACGGCGGCACCCGTACAGCCGCCATCACGGGCGCCTATGTCGCACTCGCGGATGCGATCACCTATCTGGGCGCGGCCGGCCGGCTGGCCGACCCGCAGCCGATCTCGTGCATGATCGCCGCGGTGAGCGTGGGCGTGGTGGACGGCCGGGTCCGCCTGGATCTGCCCTACGAGGAGGATTCGCGCGCCGAGGTCGACATGAACGTCGTCGCCACCGATACCGGCACCCTGGTCGAGATCCAGGGCACCGGCGAGGGCGCGACCTTCCCCCGGTCCACCCTGGACAAGCTGCTGGATTCGGCGCTGGCCGGCTGTGAGCAGCTGTTCGAGGTGCAGAAGCAGGCGTTGGCGTTGCCGTACCCGGGAGAGCTGCCCGAGCCGGAGCGGAAGAAGTGATGGCTCGCCGGGTACTGGTCGCGAGCCGCAACGCGAAGAAGCTCGGCGAATTGCGCCGCATCCTCGCTGAGGCGGGTGTGGTGGGGCTGGAGATCGTCGGCCTGGACGAGGTGCCGCCGTTCCCGGAGGCACCCGAAACCGGCGCGACCTTCGAGGAGAACGCTCTCGCCAAGGCCCGGGACGGCGCGGCCGCGACCGGATTGGCTTGTGTCGCAGACGATTCCGGCCTGGCGGTCGATGCGCTCAACGGTATGCCCGGCGTGCTGTCGGCGCGCTGGTCCGGTCGCCACGGCGACGATGCCGCCAACAACGAACTGTTGCTGGCTCAGCTCGGCGACGTCCCCGACGAACGTCGCGGCGCCCGCTTCGTCTCGGCGTGTGCGCTCGTCGCCGACGGCCGCGAGGTCGTCACCGTTGGCGAATGGCCGGGTACGATCGCCCGAAAGCCGGTCGGCGACGGCGGTTTCGGCTACGACCCGCTCTTCGTTCCGGCGGGTGGTTCGGTCTCGGCGGCCCAGCTCAGCCCGGCGGACAAGGACGCCGCCTCGCACCGGGGCCGAGCGCTGCGCGCCCTGCTCCCCGCACTGGCCGAGCTCGCCGTCTCCTGAAGCCGGATCCTCACACCGACGTCTCCGAGCTCAGCCACTCGGCCCTGACCTGCCGGGTGCGGTAGTGCTCGCAGACGAAGGACAGGAACGGGATGGTGCCGGCGAGTGCGGTGATCACCAGGGTCAGCGGCTTCCACCGGGTCTTGATGCCGAGGTCGATGGTGAACACCAGGTACAGCATGTAGAAGATGCCGTGGATCTGGCCGACGTAGAACAGCCAGTGCGGCGCCGTGCTGCTGTCGTCGAGCAGCAGGTACTTGTACACCATCTCCGCGCACAGCAGCAGCAGCCAGACACCGGTGATGTAGGCGAAGACTCGGTAGCGGGTCAGTGCCGAGCGGATTCGGCCGGTGTCGCGCGCTGCGGGCGCAGGGGCGGAGGCCGGTGTACTGGTGGCGGCCGGGGTGGTGGGACGGTCGGCGCTCAACCGGCTCTCCTCTCGGTATCGGGGCCGTCGAGTCCGACGGCGTGCATCTGCTCGCGCACATCCTGTGCGTGCAGGTCGGCAAGGTATTTGTTGTATTCGGCCAGGACCGGATCGTCGTCGCGGGGGGCCGTGGGCCGTTCGGGCAGGATGCCGGGCGGAATCTCCCGCGGCGCGGCCGTTCCGGCCTTACGCCGGCCGCTGGTGGGCGCGCTGTCGGCCCCCTCGGCGGTCGGAGCAGTCTCGGTGTGCTCGGCGGCGGTCTCCCGTTCCAGCCGGACGAACCGGAAGTAGGCGAAGACCACGAATCCGGCGAACAGTGGCCATTGCAGGGCGTAGCCGAGGTTCTGCGCGGTGCCGGTCGCCGATTCGAAACGGCCCCACTGCCACCAGCCCAGCCCGAGGCAGGCCAGCGAGGCCACGACCACCAAGATGATCAGAGCCGGGCGACGATGTGGAGCGGACACGCCTACCACGGTACCCGTCTACTACACCGGCCGTAGTGTGAGGTACCCCCGGTCGAGACGGGCCGGCGCAACGACGATCCGCCAGGTCAGAAGCCCAGCGTGGGCCGGCGATCAGAACTTGTAGGTCACGCCCGTCAGCCGCTCGGATTCCTCCCAGAGCCGCCGCTGCAGATCCCGGTTCTTCGACAGCGCGCTCGACGGCGAGGGCCGGACCGGACCGCGCGAGCCGAACAGCAGGGTCGGCCCCCAATAGGTGTCCGGATCGGCGTCGGGGGTCGTGGCCGCGAACAGACTCGACTCCGCGGCCTTGCGCGGGGAGTGACCGACCAAGGCGATGAACGGTTTGGCGATCTTGTCGATCGGTGTCTCGGTGCGGGTGAACAGATCGGTCGCGGAGACTCCCGGGTGCACCGCGTAGGACCGCTTCTCGGAACCCGCTTCGCGCAGCCGCCGCTGCAGTTCGCGGGCGAACATCAAATTCGACAGTTTGGACTGGGCGTAGGCCAGATTGCGCTGGTAACGCCGGTTCTCGTAGTTGAGATCGTCGATCCACAATTTCGGTGTCTGCCGGTGCGCGATACTGGCGAGACTGACCACTCGATCGCGAATGCGGTCGAGCAGGAGCCCGGTCAGTGCGAAGTGGCCGAGATGGTTGACTCCCCATTGAGTTTCGAAGCCGTCCTCGGTTCGCGAGAACGGGATGTTCATCAGCCCGGCATTGTTGATCAGGACATCGAATTCGCCGGTGCGATCGGCGAATTCACGGATCGAGGCGAGATCGGCCAGATCCAGGGCGGACACCCGGACATCCCCGTCGATATCGTCGGCGACCTGCTGCGCGGTCGTGGTGTTGCGGCAGGCCATGATCACGGTCGCGCCCTTGGCGGCCAGCGCTCGGGTGGTGTGTTTGCCGATACCGCCGTTGGCCCCGGTGATCACGTACGTCCGTCCGTGCTGCGCCGGGATATCGCTGGGATTCCACGCCATGGTGAGACCTCACTGTCGACCGTCGGAAAGGAGCCTCGTCGCGTCCTCGCCGCCAACCTTACTTCAGAGTAAGTTCCGGCGGTAGGGGTAGATCACAGTGTGCACAGCGTATCGATCGGGGTCCGAACTCGCGCGTTTCGAATTCCGGAGATTTGCGATATCCGGATGTCACTCGGTGTATTGCCGTGTTGCGCCGAACAAATCGGACCCAGGGCACATACTGGGCTGATGTCCGGTGTTGCCGAGGTCACCGAATCGCCCGCGCCCGTGAGTCACACCCGGGCCAACGTCGTGTTCATCACCGTCGTGCTCGGCATGTTGATGGCCGCGCTGGATCAGACCATCGTCTCGACCGCGCTGCCCACCATCGTCGCCGACCTCGGCGGCGCCGGCCATATGGCCTGGGTGGTGACGGCCTATCTGTTGGCCGAGGCGGTGGCGACGGCGCTGGCCGGCAAATTCGGCGATCTGTTCGGCCGCAAGCTGATCTTCCAGCTCAGCGGATTGATATTCATCGTCGGCTCCATGGTGGCTGGGCTCGCCCACGGCATGACCTTGCTGATCGTGGCCCGTGGCATTCAGGGCGTGGGCGCGGGCGGGCTGATGGTGACCTCGATGGCACTGATCGCCGACGTGATCCCACTGCGCGATCGCGGCAAGTATCAGGGTGCGCTCGGCGCGGTTTTCGGCATCACCACGGTCGTCGGGCCCACCCTGGGCGGATTGTTCACCGACCACGCCAGCTGGCGCTGGTGTTTCTACGTCAACGTTCCCCTGGCGATCGTGATGATCGCCGTTGCGGCCCGGGCGATCCCGTCGATCCGCGCCGCGGTGCGCCCGGTGGTGGACTATGCCGGTATCGCTCTGGTCGCGATCGGCGTGAGCTGTCTGATTCTGGGGCTGGAATGGGGCGGGCAGGAGTATCCGTGGGGCTCGGCCACCATCATCGGCCTGTTCGCCGCGGCGGTGGTGCTGCTGGCCGCCTTCGTCTTCGTCGAAACACGCGCGGCCGAGCCGATGCTGCCGATGCACCTGTTCCGCAGCAACGTCTTCACCGTCTGCTCCATCCTCAGCTTCATCGTGGGATTCGCGATGCTCGGCGCGATGACCTACCTGCCGGCCTATCTGCAATACGTCGACGGCGTCTCGGCCACCGCGTCCGGGCTGCGCACCCTGCCGCTGGTGGTCGGCCTGTTCACCACCTCGATCATCTCCGGGCAGGTGGTCGGACGGACCGGGAAATACAAGTACTTCCCGGTGGCCGGCACGGCCGTGATGGCCCTCGGGTTGTATCTGATGTCGACCATGGGCCGGACCACCGGGTTCTGGTTGCAGTCGCTGTACATGCTGATCCTCGGCCTCGGGATCGGCCTGGCGATGCAGGTGCTCACCATCGTCGTGCAGAACACCGTGCCCTATCAGGATCTCGGCACCGCGACCTCGGGCGTGACCTTCTTCCGGACCGTCGGCTCGACCTTCGGCACGGCGATCTTCGGCACGCTCTACAGCAATCAACTGGAGCCGAACCTGCGCCACGCGTTCACCGAGGTGTCCGGGGTACCGCCGGCGGTCGCGGAGAATCCGCAACTGCTGCACAGACTTCCGTACGCCGAGGCGATTCCGATCATCGACGCCTACGCCGACACCATCGACCACGTCTTTCGCTGGGTGGTGCCGGTGGCGGTGGTCGGATTCCTGGTGGCCTGGTTCCTCCGGCAGGTGCCGCTGCGCGACAGCGTTCGTGCGGAGGCCGCCGATGTGGGCGGCGGATTCTCGGTGCCGGATTCGGCCGACCGCGCGGTGCGGCTGGAACATTCGCTCGCCAGTGTGTTGCGCAAATTGCGCGACGACGAACTACCCGATCCGCGGATTCTCGCCGCCGCCGACAGCCCGTTGAGTCGTGACCAGGCCTGGGCCATCGGTCAGGTGAAGATGTTGCAGCGGGCCCGCGGCTCCGCCGATCTGGCGGCGGTGGCGCGCGCGCACTGGATGCCG
Organism: Nocardia veterana NBRC 100344; assembly: GCF_000308855.1. Classification (GTDB taxonomy): domain Bacteria; phylum Actinomycetota; class Actinomycetes; order Mycobacteriales; family Mycobacteriaceae; genus Nocardia; species Nocardia veterana. The sequence goes on from NZ_BAGM01000032.1 coordinate 33,880, forward strand.
CCGGAGGTGCTGGAACCGGTGTACGACAAGGCCGTTCGCTCCGGCTACATCGAATTCACCGGTGACCGGATGACCTTGACCGACAGTGGTCAGGCCGAATACGACCGCATCCTCGCCGCCTGGCGAAAATGGTTGTGCCGCTATCTGGACGACTGGGATTGTGCCGATCCGCACGACCGGCAACTGTTCGACCGAGCTCTGGACAACATCGCGGCGAAACTGCTCGACGAGGTCGAACGCCCGCAGGCGCTGCGGCTGACGGTGTGACCGCCGGCCGCAGCGCCCCGGATCGTTGCGGCGGATTCGTTCAGGCCGCCGCGAGTTCGGATCGCTCGTCGACCTTCGCATCCCAGTCGATGGTGTAGCTCTGTTCGCGGGCCAGCACCTCGTTCATCTTGAAGAGCTTGGTCGCCAGCGGCATCATCACCGGCATCAGCCGGCGCATCACCGGCCCGACGGTCTTGGATTGGTTGATCTTCGCGCCCCGGGCGGTGATCTTCTCCACCCGCGGGCGCCGAATCCGTTCGTAGGCCTCGAAAGCGGCCGTCGCGGAATCGTGGTCGCGCAGGCATCGCGCCAGCTGGATGGCACTCTCGATGGCCAGCGAGGCGCCCTGCCCGGTGCTGTTGGACGGTGCGTGCACGGCGTCGCCGACGAGCACCATCCGGTCGCGGTGCCAGTGCGGCACCGGGGGCATGATGTGCAATCCGCCGGTCGACACCAGATCCTCGGGCCGGGTGCCGCGGACCAGCTCGGCCCCGGGAGTGTCCTCGCCGTAGACCTCCTGCAGGGTCCGCAGCCACTGTTCGGCGGGCACCTCGCGGGCCTGCGTCAGGGTCAGATATTCCTTGTGCGGCAGATTCGCGCCCCAGGCGATGCGGCCGTCGGGCATCGACCAGTACAGGTAGTAGGCATGACGGCCGTAGGCGAAGACCATCGTCTGCGGCGTGACCGGATACGAACATTCGGCGTAGGCGCCGAATCCGAGCATTCCGGTGTAGTTCGCGCTCGGCGCGTTCGGATCGATGAGGGTGCGCACCCGGGACTTGATCCCGTCGGCGCCGATCAGGATATCGGCCGTCGCGGTGGTTCCGTCGGCGAAGCGCGCGGTCACCCCGTCGCGGTGTTCGTCGACGCCGACCAGGCGTTTGGAATATTCGATCGTGACGCCCGCGGCCACGGCGTGGTCGTGCAGCACCTGATGCAGATCACTGCGGTCGACGGAATGCAGTGGCTCCAGTCCGGCGGCGGCCGGGAGTTCGATTTCCTTGTGCCCCAACGACATCACTGTTCGCGTCATGGGAAGGGCGACGGCGCGCACCGCATCGCCGGCGCCGATGACGTCGAGGGCGGCGAGCCCGTTGGCCGCGAAACCGAGGGCGCTGCCGATGTTGTAGGCGGGGCCGGGATAGGCCTCGTACACCGTGGCCTCGATACCGGCCATCCGCAAGGCGGTGGCGGCGACCGGACCGGCGACACCGCCGCCGATGACGAGAGCGGAACGTACTGCGGACATGGGGATTCTCCTGATGGGTCGGTACCCGAGCCGCTCCCCGCAGGTACTGCCCCGTTATCCTGAAGTTGCCACACTTGGGCCGGGTTCGCCTGCGCGAATGCGGTTCGAGAGGTGATCGGATCGGGCTCGGCGCGGTGTTGCGAGCACTTCGCCGGGCCCGGTTCTCTGTTTGTCGCTAGCTGTTGTCGGTCGGCTGCGTGAACGCCCCTCCTTCCACCAGTGCGGCGACCTCGGCGGGCGGAATGTTCTCCGCGTGGGTGCGACGCCAGAAATCGATATCGGGGAAGGTGCCGGCGGCGAGTTCGGACCGCAGCGCGGCGACCCATTCGGCTTCGGCCTCGAGCATCGCGACGCCGAATTCGGCCTCGATCAGGAACAGCCGCGGCAGGAATCGGGACTGTTCCTCGATCTCGCGGCGCCGGGCGTCGATCTCGGCGGCCAGCAGGCGGGTCCGTTCGTCGAGCAGGGTGATCACCTCGTCGGGCGGCAGCATGGCCACGATGGACAGGCCCGCGACGAAGCGGTGATGTTCGGGCTCCGGTGTGGACAACAGCTCGCGCAGCCAGTCCTCGGCCTCCGCCCGCCCGGCGTCGGTGAGTCGGTAGATGGTCCGTTCGGGCCGTGACCCGTCGCGTTCGCTGCCGACGACCTCGACGAACCTGTGCTTCTCCAGGTTCTGGACCACGGTGTAGAGCGAACCCCATTTGACGTCCATATCGCGGTCCTTGCCGCGCTCACGCATCTGCGCCGCGATCTCGTAGCGGTGCATCGGACGTTCGATCAACGTCGCCAGGACCGCCAGGGCCAGCAGGTTGCCGACCTTGCGCTTCTTGGCCATTGCTCACACCTCCTTACTCGTAGACGAATATACGTCTACGAGTATCCGTGCACAAGTATTCGATCGGTGCGAATCAGAGGTGAACGACGACCACCCCCGGAATTCGGGCGTGCCGGCGCCGTCGTTCCGGGGGTGGATCGTCACGAGCACGCGCTCGACGCGCGAGGCGTCCAGCCGGTGGGCTCGCGGGCGGGACCGATGAGGGTCGTCCCGGCCGTCGAAACCCGGCGCGATGCGGCGTGACGAGGGATGGCCGCGAAGCGGCCACATCTACTATTTGCGTACGTAGACAGTAGGTCAACTCGCCGGACTCGGTCAAGAGCGTCGCGCCCGGCCCCCGGCGCGAGACCGATATCGTGGAATGTCGTGCGAATCTTTGTCGCGGGCGCCACCGGTGTGCTGGGCGCCAGACTGACCCCTCTGCTGGTCTCGGCGGGATTCCAGGTCGCCGGCCTGACTCGTTCGCCCGAGAAGTCGGCGATGCTGACCGATATCGGGGCCGAAGCCGTCGTCTGCGATGTGTACGACGCGGCGGCGTTGGAACGTGCCGTCCGCGCCTTCGCCCCCGATCTGGTGATGCATCAGTTGACCGACCTGCCGGACGATCCGGCCGACCTGCCGACCGGGCGGGCCGCCAACTCCAGAATGCGCCGGGAGGGCACCGCCAATCTCCTGGCCGCGGCCCGGGCAGCCGGCGCGAAGCGTTTTCTCGCGCAGAGCGTGGCGTGGGAGATGACGGGTGAGGGACTTGCGGCCCAGCAATTCCTGGAGGACTCGGTGCTCGGCATCGGCGGAGTGGTCCTGCGCTACGGGCAGTTCTACGGCCCCGACACCTACTATCCCGATCCGGCGACCCGGCCCGATCCGCCCCGCATCCACATCGACGAGGCGGCCGCGCGGACCGTGGTGGCGCTGGACCTGGCCTCCGGAATCTACGCCGTCACCGAGGACGGGCGGACGGATTTCGTACCGGTGCAATAGCTTCCGGCAGCGGCCCGTCCGATTCCGCCGCCCGGCGGCGGAGCAGGTCGGCGGTGGCGTCGTCGGCGGGCAGGAAGGCCTCGAGATGAAGGTCCGCCAGCGAGACGTCGGTCGCGGTGGCGAACGAGGTCAGCGTCGTGATCAGCCGGAGCTCGCCGGTGCCCCAGCGCAGCCGCAGCGGCACCGCGAAGCCGAGATAGCCCGGTCCCGGCTCGACGGCCGGCAGATAGGTCTCGAATTCGGCGACAAGTTCCTCGGCCAGGGGATCGGGCGAGGTCCGATTGCGAGCGCGCATGGACTCGGTGACGTGGCGCCCCCAGTCGGCGAAATTGATCACTCGCGGCGCCAGCCCGTCCGGATGTAATGCCAGCCGGCGCACATTGACCGGCGGCGTGAGCAGCTCCGGGGCGCAGCCCGCGGTGAACAGGTCGAAGGCGGCGTTCGACTCGATCAGGTCGCCGTAGCGGTCCGCGATCAGGGCGGGGTAGGGCATATGTCCGGCCAGCACCGATCGCAACGCCTCCCGGACCGCGGCCAATTGCGGTGCGTCGTAACCCGATTCGTCGTAGGCGGGCGCGTAACCGGCCGAGTTCAGCAGCTGGTTGCGTTCGCGCAGCGACAGTTCCAGTGATTCGGCCAGGCGCAGCACCATCGCCCGGCCCGGCTGCGAACGGCCCTGTTCGAGATAGCTGAGATAGCGCTGGGTGGTGTCGGCGCGGATGGCCAGATCGAGCTGACTCCACCGGCGCAGCGCGCGCCAGCGGCGCAGTTCCCGGGCGAACGGACTCGGAGACGCGACTGTCGTCATGGGCTCATCGTCGGCCGGTTCGTGCCGCCGCGCCATACCCTGCGGGGAATCGCCTCACCGCGGCGTGACGCACAGACTTGCCGCCATGAGTTACGAACCCACCGAAATCGAACTGAAGGAACTGCTCGGCCGTTGGGTCGCGCAGTGGAACGAACCCGACGCCGAACGCCGTCGCGGACTGATCCGGGAGGTGTGGGCCGAGGACGGCTATCAGGTTCTGGTCAACCCGCCGGAGGGGATCCGGGATACCGCGCGGCACTACGGGGTTTCCGCCCCGGCGGTCGAAATTCGCGGCTACGACGCGATGTTCGCCCGCGTGACCCGCGCCTACGAGATGTTCATCGCCGACGGAGAGCATGTCTTCGAGGCCTCGGGCGAGCCGATCCGGCACGCCGGTTCCGCCGTAGCGCTGACCTGGGTGATGCGAAACCGGGCGGACGGCACGGTGGCCGGCACCGGCCTCGAGGTGCTGACCTTCGACCCGGACGGGCGCGTGCGCACCGACCACGAATACGTGTCCTGATCCGGCGGCCGGTAGTCGTGTCGGTGGGCGTGGCTAAGGTGCAGGAATGCCGCGCGACCTCGCCGATCTGCCGTATGCCCGGAATCTGACGCCGCTGGCGGAACCGCTCGCGCCCGATGGCGAATACGAGCGGGTCCACCTCGACGGCACCGCGCTCGAGGAGGTGTCGGCGGCGGGGTCCTGGTTCACCGAATCGGCGTTCACGGCGGTGAACCTCACCGGCGGCAGTGTGCAGCAGGGACGGTTCGACGATGTCTGGCTGCGCGGCGTGCGCTGGATCGGGCTGGATGCGTGTGAAACCCGCTGGCTGGACGCCGAATTCGTGGACTCGGCGTGGTCGGGCGTGATCGCCGTCGACGCGCGGCTGCGTCGCATCCGCTTCGAGGGCTGCAAATTCGAATCGGTCAATTTCCGGGCGGCGCGGCTGCATCAGGTCGATTTCGTCGACTGCGTGCTGCGGGATACCGACTTCTCCTCCGCCACCCTGCGTCACGTCGACTTCTCCGGTTGCCGGCTGGAAGGTGTGGTGTTGCACCGCGCCACGCTGGACAGCGTCGACCTGCGCGCGGCCGCGAGCCTGGATCTCGTTGCCGATATCGGCACCCTGAAGGGCGCGATCGTCACCACCACTCAGCTGCTGGAGCTGGCCCCGGCCTTCGCGCGGGCGGCGGGAATTATCGTGCGCGACAACTGAAATCGCGGCTCAACCGCTGGAAACGCCCGGTATCTGCCCGATCGCATAGGTGACGCCCATCGCCAGTGCGCCGCCGAGCACCACCCGGAGGACGGCCCGGCGCGGGTTGCTGCCGCCCAGCCGCGCGCTGACCGAGCCGGTCGCGGCCAGCGCCAGCAGCACGGCGCCGAAGGTCACCGGGATTCGCCAGGTCACCGGCGGCAGCAGAATCGCCAGCAGTGGCAGCAGCGCACCGCAGGTGAAGGCCACCGCGGAGGAGAAGGCGGCGTGCCACGGATTGGTCAGCTCGTCCGGGTCCAAGCCCAGTTCGGCCTCGGCGTGTGCGGCGAAGGCGTCGTGCGCGGTCAACTCACGGGCCACCTGTCGCGCGGTGGCGGCCGACAGGCCCTTGCGGCGATAGATCTGGGTCAATTCGGCGAGTTCGTAATCGGGATCCTCGGCCAGCTCCCGCTTCTCCTGCGACAGCAGCGCGCGCTCGCTGTCGCGCTGGGTGCTGACCGATACGTACTCGCCGACCGCCATCGACAGTGCCCCGGCGACCAGGCCGGCGACACCGGCGGTGAGAATCGGCGTGGTCGCGGTGGTCGCCGAGGCGACACCGACGACCAGACCGGCGGTCGACACGATGCCGTCGTTGGCGCCCAGCACCCCGGCACGCAACCAGTTCAGGCGCGAGGCCAGCCCTTCGCCGTGCGGTTCGTGCGGGTGCGCCCCGGGGCCTAAGCCACGCCCGGGCTCGGTGTCGTCCACGTGGTGCAGCGTAGGCCGCCGACGCACGGATGTGGGGGATCAGCGCGGCCACACTCGGCCGAGCCGCGCACACCACGGCCGCATCGTCTCCGGTCGGTAGCATGTGCGAGGTGACGTCGATCCGCGCCCGCGCCCTGACCACGGTTGCCGCGCAATTGGGCAATCCGCACGGCCCGCTGGGCAAGATCGTGGCGCGAATTCTCAACCGCGCCAACCGCTTCGCCGTCGACGCCGCGATCGAGGCCGCGGAGGTGACGCCCGGCTCGTCGGCGGCCGATATCGGATTCGGCGGCGGTGTCGGGCTGTCGGTCCTGCTGCGCCGCGTCGGGCCCGACGGCACCGTGCACGGGGTGGAGATCTCGCCGGACATGCTTTCCCGAGTCCGATCCCGGTTCACCGCCGACATCGGCGCCGGGCGGTTGCGGGTCGTCGAGGGCTCGTTGACCGACCTGCCGCTCGCGGACGGCGCGCTGGACGCCGTCGTCACGGTGAACACCGTCTACTTCGTGGCGGAACTCGATCGGGCCTGTGCGGAACTGGCTCGAATTCTGCGGCCCACCGGTCGGGTGGTGGTCTGCATCGGCGACCCCGAAGCCATGGCCGGGATGCCGTTCACCGCCTATGGCTTTCGGTTACGACCGGTGGCCGAGGTCGCCGCCGCCCTGGAGCGGGCCGGGTTGACCGTCGAACACCGGCGCATCGACCGCCGGCCCATTCCGGCGCATCTGCTCATCGGGCGTCCGGCCCGCTGATCAGCCGCGGACCGGCGGCAGCGCGACCACGTCGAACTCGCGGCCGACCGCGGCGATCTCCTCGGGCACGGCGGCCAGGGCGATATCGACGGTGAATCCCATGGGCGCGTCCAGCGGCCGGAGAAAGTCGTCGTAGTGCATCGGGACGACGGTCGCCGGGCGCAGCCGCGTCAGAATCCGGCGCCAGTAGTCCGGTGTCACCGCCCGTCCGGCGATACCGGCGAGGAAGATGTCGACGTCGCGGTGGCGGATCGCCTCGTCGACGAGATCCGCGCTGCCCTGGTGGTAGATCTCGATCCCGGCCACCGCGATGTGGATTCCCCAGGTCTGCCCGCAGCCGTAGGCCATCGGCGCGAGCCCGGCCAGGGAGTCGCAGCTGGTGTCGCCGGGGGACGGGACGCGCACCCCGAACGGAATCTTCGAATGCACGCTCGGCACGAAGGTCACCGTGAACGGGCCGAGCTCGTAGTGCCGATACGGTTCCACCTCGACCCCGCGGTCGGCGAGCCCGTGCAGAGCCATCAGATTGCGCACCGATCGGGAACCGTAGACCGTGGCGCCGAAGCGACGCGCGATCTCCGGCGCGTCCAGGGCGTGATCCCAATGGCCGTGGCCCACAACCACTCCCGCCACGCGGTCGAGGTCCGGCAGATACCGGTCGACGGCCGCCGGATCGGGTAGTGCGGTGCGTCGGCGCACCACTGTGGACAGCGGCACCCGGCTCAGGAAGGGATCGATCAGTAGGGTTTCGCCCTGATACGTCAGCCGATATCCGGCGGTCCCCAGCCACTGCACGGCCAGGCCCGCGGGCAGGTCGAGGGTGCGCGACTCGAGCTCGCTCAGCGCCTGCGCGTCCTCGCGGTCGCGGGCGCTCTTGTGCAGGAAGTAGCGGGCGTAGCCGGCGGTGTGCCGAAGCGGGTCGAGCACTGGCGAAAGGGTGCGCATCGGTTCATTCTGCGCCGGGACCGGCACCGCCACCGGACTCCGTCCCGAGCACCTTCCGCAGGGCGACGGCGAGATGGTCCAGTTCGGCGGGTTCGAGGGCGGCGAAGCGCTCGTCGACCGCCGCGTGGTGATGCGATGCGGCCTCCCGCAATCGTTGCCGCCCGGCGGCGGTCACGGCGACATAGGCGGAGCGTCCGTCGTCGGGGTTGGATTCGCGGCTGACCAGGCCGCGGGCCTCCAGTTCGGTGACCAGCCGGCTCACCCGGGTGCGGCTGAGCACCATGCGCGCTCCGAGATCGCTCATTCGAAGCCGTTGTGCCGCATCGAGTTCGACGAGCATGTCGTACCAGCTCGCGGGCAGGCCGGTGCGGCGCCGCAATTCGGTATCCAGGTCCGGGCGCAGGTCGGCATAGACCCGCTGCAGCGCCTGCCAGACCTGAACCGAGGCGGGGGCGGGGCTCCCGGATTCCGGCACGCCGCCGATCATAGACATGCCCGCCCGACCCTGCGCACCGGCATCGTCGCGGGCACCCGGCTCGGAAATAACCGCTGGACAGCCGCCCTACGATGCGGACATGGACATGCGCGACAGCGTGCGATTGCCGGCGGACTGGCAGAGCCGGGTACGGTCCGCCCTGCGGCGCTCACCGCGGCCCGACCTCGCGTCCGGGAGGCTGCGTCTGCTCGGCGCCGGCCTGGACAGCGTTGCGCTGCAAGTCGATTCGGACGTCGGCAGTCATGTCCTGCGCCTGCCGCAGGGTTCGCACGGCGCGGAAGGGATTGCGCGCGAGGCGGGTCTGCTGCCCGCACTGGCAGCCGACCTACCGGTGCCGGTTCCGCAATTCCTGTTCACCGCGCCGAACCCGCTGGGGCCGGGCGAATTCTGCGTGTATCCGCTCGTGCCCGGGCTCTCGCTGGACGAGCAGGAATGGGTGCGGCGCGGATTGCTGCGACCCGATACCGCCCGCACGATCGCCGAGTTGATCGAGCGAATCCACGCCTTCCCGGTGGAGTGTGCCCGGAGCTTCGGTATCGAAGTGACGGATCTGCGCGCCGAATTCGACGAGGTACTGAACGACGTACGGGCCGAGGTGCTTCCGTTGCTGCCACCGGACGACGCGGCGGCCCTGCTGCGCATGTGGCGGCGATATCTGGATCGCGATGCGAACTTCGATTTCGAGCCGACGCTGATCCACGCCGACCTCAGTCTCGATCATCTGCTGGTGGACGGCGAGCGGATCAGCGGGCTCATCGACTTCGGCGATATCGAGATCAGCGACCCGGATTACGACCTCTGTTACCTCTACCCGGAGGCGGGTCGCGACTTCGTCCGCGCGATCCAGCGGGGCCGCGCACGGGATCTCGATCCGCACCTCGAGGAAAAGTTGCGGTTCTGGGCATGCTCGGATCCCACCCTCGATGTCCTGGACGCGATCGAGAACGGCCGGACGGACTTTCGCGAGCAGCGGTTGGTGGTGTTGCGAGACGCGTTGGGGCGCTACGCCCGTGGCGAGTGACGGGATCCCTCGTACCCGAGGGGGCGAAGAGCGGAACCGGCTTCCTCACCTGACGGCGAAAAGGAGGGACATCTCTCCATCGCGGGATGTTTGTCCGTTTTGTCCGGACAATGGTGATCATGACGTATGCGCTCACCCGACACTGGACGACCGTAGTTCCGCTCTTGGCCGCCACCGTGCTGGTGATCGCCTGGTTCACCCATCCGGCCGGACCGGCGGTGGCGATCGTGGTCCTCGCGCTCGCCGGCGCGGTGCTCGCGGCCGTCCAGCATGCGGAGGTGGTGGCGCATCGCGTGGGGGAGCCGTTCGGGTCGCTGGTGCTGGCCGTCGCGGTCACGGTGATCGAGGTCGGTTTGATCGTGACCCTGATGATCTCCGCGGGACCCGACGCGTCGACCCTGGCACGCGACACGGTATTCGCCGCCGTGATGATCACCTGTAACGGCATCTTCGGGTTGTCGCTGCTGGTCGGGGCCCTGCGCCGGCGCGTCGCGGTATTCAGCGCGGAAGGTGCGGGCGCCGCCTTGGCCACCGTCGCCACGCTGGCCACGCTGAGTCTGGTGCTGCCGACCTTCACCACGAGCACGCCCGGACCGCAGTTCTCCGGATCGCAGCTCGCCTTCGCGGCGGTGGCGTCCCTGTTGCTGTACGGCCTGTTCGTGATGGTGCAGACCGTGCGGCACCGCGACGATTTCCTGCCGGTCGAGGCGGCCGAGGCCGATGAACACGAGGCGCCCCCGACCGCTCGCGCGGCGCTGCTGTCGCTGGTGCTGATGGTTGTCGCGCTGGTCGGCGTGGTCGGGCTCGCCAAGATGGTGTCACCGTCGATCGAGCACGGGATCGCGGTGGCCGGGCTGCCGCGCTCGGCGGTCGGAGTGGTGATCGCCGCGCTGGTGCTGCTGCCCGAGACCATCGCGGCGGTGCGCGCGGCGCGGCGCGACCGAGTGCAGGTCAGCCTGAATCTGGCCCTGGGTTCGGCGATGGCGAGTATCGGCCTCACCATTCCGGTGATCGCGGTGGCGTCGATCTGGTTGGACGGTCCGCTGACCCTGGGATTGGGCGCCACGCAGATGGTGCTGCTCGCTCTGACCGTGGTGGCGGGTGTGCTGACTGTTGTCCCGGGCCGCGCCACCTTGCTGCAAGGCGGCGTTCACCTGGTGTTGTTGGCCGGATTCGGTGTTCTCGCGGTGAGTCCGTGACGGTTGCTCGATTGTGCGCGGCCACAGTGATGTGGCTCATAGCGATAGCCGATCAGTGCTGATAACAGGTTTCAGAATCGGTGATCACTTAATAAAACATGCAACTGAGCTGGATGTATCTCGCCGGGCGGAGATGCGTTCGAGCGGCGACCCTCACACCGTGACCGGCTTTACTGTAACCAGTCGTAACCGTTAGCTTCGTGTTGGCAGTGTTGCCGATCACGGAGAGAACGATTGTGAATTTCGAGCCACACCGCCCGGACCGAGCCCACGTCCCATGGCGCCGGTGACCCGGGCCTCCTCGGGCGCGTCCGCTGTTCGTATCGTTCGCAAGAATTTCTCGGACACCGTCGTGTCCGCCCTGCGAACCTTCGGCAGGGCTGTCGACATCGCCCGGGAATCCGTCATCGGCACCGCGAGCGACGTGGTTCGTCGCGAATTCCAGTGGCGGGAAGCGGTTCTGCAGGCCTGGCGGCTGGTGACGGTCACCGCGATCCCGGCCGTCCTCATCGCGATCCCGTTCGGTGTGATCGTCTCCGTACAGGTCGGCAACCTCATCCACACCCTCGGCGCGGACTCGCTGCTGGGCGCGACCGGCGGGCTCGGTGTGATCAAACAGGGCGCCCCGCTGGCGACCGGCTTCCTGCTGGGCGGCGCGGGCGCGGCGGCGATCGCCGCGGATCTGGGCGCCCGGACCATTCGCGAGGAGATCGACGCGCTCAACACCATGGGCATCTCGCCGATCCATCGGTTGGTGATTCCGCGGCTCGCGGCGATGATCGTCGTCGCGCCGCTGCTGAACATCCTGATCATCTTCGTCGGCATCGTCGCCGGATACGCGGTGGCGGTCGGCGGCCAGAACGTCACGCCGGGTAGCTACTGGGCGACCTTCGGATCGTTCACCACCGTCGCCGATGTGTGGGTATCGCTGCTCAAGGCGGTGATGTTCGGCTTCCTCGTCGTGATCATCGCCTGTCAGCGCGGCCTCGAGGCCAAGGGTGGCCCGCGCGGCGTCGCGGATGCGGTGAACGCGGCGGTGGTGCTGTCGGTCGTGTCGATCGCCGTGGTCAATCTCGGGGTCACCCAGGTCGTGGAGATGTTCCTGCCGACGAGGCTGGTGTGACATGGCGATCTCGACGTATATGCCCAAGGGGCTCGGCCGCGTCGTTCGCTTCTACCGTCGCCGGGGCCTGATCCTCGCCCGCGTCGAGGGATTGGGTTTCGTCCTGGCGTTCATCTGGCAGGTGCTCTCGTCGATCCCGTTGACGCTCAAGCGGTATCGCGACGAATCGTTGCGGATCATCTCCGATATGACCTGGGGGCGCGGGTCGGTGATCGTCGGCGGCGGCACCGTGCCGATGATGATCGTGCTCGGCCTGGTGATGGGCGCCTCGGTGGCCGTGGAGTCGTTCACCATGCTGAACATCCTCGGTATGGGGCCGGTGACCGGAATCGTCTCCGCCTACGCGACCACCCGGGAGTTGGCCCCGATCGTGGCGGCGATCGGATTCGCCGCCCAGGCGGGATGCCGGATGACCGCCGAGATCGGCTCGATGCGCATCTCGGAGGAGATCGACGCGATCGAGGCCCTGGGCCTGCGATCGGTGCCCTTCGTGGTGACCACGCGGGTCATCGCGGGGGCCGTCTCCATCGTGCCGACCTTCCTGATCGGGCTGATCCTGTCGTATCTGGCCTGCCGCGGGCTGATCACCCTGGTGCACGGACAGTCGGCCGGTGTGTACGACCACTACTTCTTCCAGTTCGTCTCCGGATTCGACGTGATCGCCGCCGTGATCAAGGTGGCGATCTTCGCCACCGTGGTGATCCTGATCCACAGCTACTACGGGTTCTTCGCCACCGGCGGGCCCGAGGGCGTCGGGATCGCCTCGGGCCGGGCGGTGCGCGCCTCGTCGGTGGCGATCGTGGCCATCGACATGGTGCTGACCCTGATGCTCTGGGGTTTCAACGCGACGATCGACTTCACGGGGTAACGGTGCCGAAATACGGAATGCCCGGAGTGGCGGTGGACAAGCCGCGCTCCCTGCTGGTCGGTGGTGTGGCGATCGGAGTCGTCGCGGCGCTGGTGGTCGCCGCGCTGCTCTACCGCGGGCTGCGGACCGACGACAGCCTGCGCATCGCGCTGCATACCGAGCAGATCGGTGACGGGGTGCTGACCGGCACACCGGTGCGGGTGGCCGGGGTGCGGGTCGGCGAGGTCGATGCGATCGAGCCGGCCGATCGCGGAACTCAGCGAATCACGTTGCGATTGGACCGTTCGCAGCTGCACGGTATCGACGACAGCCTGCGCGTCGACTACGCGCCGGCGAACCTGTTCGGTATCAGCGAGATCGAGTTGCGACCCGGATCCGGCGGCGCGCCGCTGCGTTCCGGAGCCACGATCGATCTGGCCGGGCAGCGCGCCGACGGGGTCTACGACGCGACGATGGGTGGCCTGCTGCGCGGCTTGTCCCAGACCGGTGATGCGCTGCTCACCCCGCAGATGGCCACCGTGATCGCACAGGTCTCCACCGACGTCTCCGCCTTCACGCCGTTGGTGCAGGCCCTGATCTCGGTGGCGCAGACCATCACCGACAACCAGAAGATGCCCGCGTCCGAACTGGTGGGGCGCCTCGGACCGGCCTTCGACGGCGGCGGTCGTTTCGCCGGGGCGACCATCCAGGTTCTCGACCTGCTGCGCAACAACCAACGGCTGCAAGATAATCGGGAGTCCTACGACGCGGGCACCGCGGCGCTGACCGGTTCGGTGCTGCCCGCCCTGGCCGGTCTGGGGATGCGTGCCGGAACCGAACTGTCCGGCACGACGGACGCTGTAGTTCCCCTGCTCGCCGCGCTGACGCAGGCGGTTCCGCAGCCGCAGCGATCGGGTGCGGATCTGGCCGAGCTGCTGCGCCGGCTGCGCGCCGGTTTCCGCGACACCCCGAACGGACCGGTGCTCGATACCGAAATCGATGTGCGCGGTGTGCCGGTGCTGGCGCCGCTGCTGGGAGGAGTCCGATGAAGGTGGGCGCCGCCGCCTGGCGGCTGGGGCTGTTCGCCGTGGTGATGATCGTGGTCCTGTCGGTGGTGTTCACCGCCATCAAGCGACCGGTTTCGGGAGATACCGAAGCACACGAGGCGCTGTTCACCGATGCCAACGGGCTCAAGGTCGGCGACGATGTGCGCCAGTTCGGCGTGCAGGTCGGCAAGGTCGAGGGCATCTCGCTCGACGGAGCGCTGGCCCGGATTCGGCTGTCGCTGAAGACGGATACCCCGGTCTACGACAACTCGAAGCTGGCGATCCGCTACCAGAACCTCACCGGGCAGCGCTACATCGATCTCCAACAGCAGCCGACCCCGGGCCACCGGATCCCGGCCGGTCACACCATCGATGTCGAGCACACCGTGCCGTCGTTCGATGTCACCAGCATGTTCAACGGATTGAAGCCCGTGCTGGCCACCGTCTCACCGGAGGCCATCAACCAGTTCAGCGCCAGTATGGTGGCGTTGATCGAAGGTGACGGGGACGTCGAACCGGTGATGGCGGCGATCGGCCGGCTCGCCTCCTATGTGGACAACCGCCAGCAGGTGATCGGCACCCTGATCCACAACATGTCGGACCTGTCGGATCGGGTGGGTGGCCGGGTGCACCATCTGGTGCCGCTGCTGGCCCGGCTGACCGACATCTTCCAGGCGCTGCAGAACAACATCGGTGGACTGGCCCAGTTCGCCATGGCCGCACCGTCGGTGCTGGGTCCCTTGGACAGTCTGTTCGACGCGCTGGGGCTGCAGTCCGGCAACGACGTGGACGCGCTGATCCGGCGGCTGTTCCCGGATCCGCAGCAGGCCGTGGAGGTTTTCGAGAAGCTGCCCGGCCTGCTCGGCGGTCTGGACGCGGCCACCCCGAAATCGGTCGCGGGCTGGAAACCGCAGTGCTCCAAGGGGAATGCCGAACTCCCGCAGGTGCTGCAGGTGCTGGTCGCGGGACAGCAGGTGGCGATATGCAACGGCTGAATCCGTTCCGGCGGGAACGCCGAGTCGCCGATGCGGCGACCCAGCGCCGTCGCGAGATCCGTCTCGGCATCGTCGGTGTCGCACTGGTCGTGGTCTGCGCGGCCGCGGCCGGCATCCTGTACGTGGTGCCGTTCGGCAAGCACACCTATACCGCCGAACTGTCGGAGGCCCAGTCGGTGAAGGTGGGCGACGATATTCGCGTGGCCGGCATACCGGTCGGCAAGGTCGACGCCCTGGACCTGCGGCCCGACCGAGTCCGGATGCGGTTCACCGTCGATTCGAAGGTCTTCGTCGGTGACCAATCGACCCTGGACATCCGGATGCTCACCATCGTCGGCGGCAACTATGTCGCACTGTTTCCCGCGGGCAGCAAACCGTTGGGCGACAAGGCGATTCCGATGGACCGGGTGCACCTGCCCTACAGCCTGGTGCAGACCTTCCAGGACGCCGCGCAGCCGCTGCAGCAGATCGACGGCGATACGTTGCGCCGCAATCTCGCCGCGTTGAACACGTCGATCGATTCCGCGCCCGACGCGCTGCGCACCACGTTGAACACGCTCGGCACCTATGTCGACGCGCTCAACCGCCAGCGCACCCAGGTCACCAACGCGATCGCCGTCGCCGACGAGTACGTCACGATGTACGACGGCGCGAAACACGATCTGGGTCGGCTGATGGTCAACGTGAACCAGTTGGAGACCTTGCTGATCGACAAACGCGCCGAAGTGAGCGAAGGCGTGCGCTTACTGCGCGCCGTGGTCGAGCGCGTCGCGGCTCTCGCCCCCGTCTACGGCACCACCCTCGAGCCGAAGTTGCGTCAGCTGAGCGAGGCGTTGCCGCGGCTGGAGAAACTGGGCGGCGAACTCGAGCCGGTGATCGGCACCGTGCAGAGTCTGCAGGCGAAATTCGCGCAGCTCGGCGGGACCGATGCGCCGGTGACCGTCGATGCGTCGGGGCAGACCGTGACGGTTCCGCCCACCACCCGCGTCTGTATTCCGGTGCCGGGGAAGGACTGCTGATGCTGCACAAGCTGCTCGGTTCGCGTGCCTTCATGTCCGTCGCCGGCGCGGGCGCGGTCGTGGTCGTCGCGGTGGTCGGCTACCTGATCGCTTTCCAGCCGATGAAGGCGACCACCGCCTACTGCGCGATCATGCCCGACAGCGTCGGGCTCTATCCCGGCAATCAGGTGACGATGCGCGGCATCACGGTCGGCAAGGTCAGGTCGATCGCGCCCCAGGGCAACGCGGTGAAGGTCGAGTTCGACGTGGATGCCGACCATCCGCTGCTCGCGGATTCCGGGGCGACGACGCTGTCGGACAGCATCGTCGCCGCGCGCGAGCTCGCGGTGGTCTCCAGCGGTCGGGAGACCGCGCACTGGGACGCCGGCCGATGCCTCACCAAAACCCTGACGCCCAAGAGCATCACCGAGACGTTGAACGCGCTCGCACAGCTGTCGGCGCAGATCCAGGGGCCCGATCCGGCGCATCCCGACGCGCTGGCGCGCGGCCTGACGTCGTTGAACAATGCCACCGCCGGAACCGGGCCGCAGATCAACGATCTGGTGCAGAAGCTCAGCGCGGCACTGTCCGCTCCGGACGCCGATATCGCCCATCTCGCAGGCATTTTCGATGCCTTCGCCTCGGTGTCGAAGGATGTGGAGGCGCACTGGGGTGAGCTGAAGACGATGCTCACCCGGCTCGCTCCGGTGCTGAACCAGGCCACGGTGGATCTGCTGCAGCCCGGCGCCGCCCTGTTCGACGGTCTCGCCCAGGTGCTGCCGATGCTCAACGACATCACCACACTCTTCGGGGATCCGATCCTGAAGGCCCTCGACGATACGGTGCCGCTGGTGAAGTTCCTGCGGGCGAACGTGGGTTCGCTGGCCCAGATGATCTCGCTGACCCCGGTGCTGGCTCAGGCGGTGCGCACGGTCGGTGACTCCGGGATCGGGTTGGTGCCGCCGAAGGTGGCGCTGCCACAGGAACACGCCGATCAGGTGTGTGCGGCGATCGACGCGCTGGCACCGGGCCGCTGCACGGCGGCCGACGGTCTGGTGCGGGTGGACATGGCGGCGCTGGTATTCGGATTGGCAGGTGCGCGATGAGGTTTCGGCGTTCGGCGGTCGGGCTGGCGATCGGGCTGGCGGCGGCGCTGCCGGTCGGTGGCTGCGCCTTCGATCCGTCCTCGGTCCCGGTGCCGGGCACCTCGGTGTCGGGTCCGACCTATCACGTCCGCATCGAGTTCTCGAATGTGCTGAACCTGCCGGCCCGAGCGAAGATCATGGCAAACGGTGCTCAGGTGGGCACGGTATCCGGGGTGACGGTGGTGAATCCGGCCGGTGCCGACGGACGTGGCGGCTTTGTGGTGGTCGACGCCGAGATCTCGACGTCGGTGAAACTGCCCGCGAGCACGATCGCCGAACTGCGGCAGAACACCGTGCTCGGCGATATCCACGTGGCGCTGACCACCCCGCCGAACGGCTTCGGCACCCTCCTGCACGACGGCTCCTCCATTCCGATGTCGCAGTCGAAACCGCCTGTGCAACTGGAGGACACGATGGCGCTGATCGCCGCGTTCACGCAGGGCGGCGCGGTCACCCAGCTGCAGGACGTCATCGATCAGTTCAATCGCACGTTGCCGAAGGATCCGGCGCAGACCGCCCGCATCTCGCGCACGATGGCCGCGGACGCCGCGGATCTGGCCGACCATCTCGATCGCGTGGACGCGCTGCTCGACGGTGTGGGGGCCAATGCGCAAGTGCTGCACGACATCCAGCCCGAGCTCGACGACATCCTGAGCTCGACCTCGGTGGCGCAGATGAACGGGATCACCGATTCCATCGTGGGCGTGACGAAGATCTTCGGCGGGCTCGGACCGGTCGGCACATCGCTCACCTGGCTCGGGCCGGTGCTGAGCGGAGCCGACGGTGCCGTCCGCGCGTTCGCGCCGCTGCTGCTGACCGGCGGCGCGGTCGACCTGAGCCGGCCGTCGAATCTGCAGGCGCTGGTGGAACTCTTGCGGGACAAGGTGATTCCGTTCGTCGAACACGGCCCGAAGGTGAATATCGTCGGGGTGCGCTCCGATGCGGCCGCCGATCTCCCGCCGGACCAGCAGACCGACCGGATCCTGGCGACCCTGCGGATGATCGGAGTCGTGCGATGAGAAGGGGCGCGCTGACCTCGCTGGGCGGAATCGTCGCGATCACCGTCGCCGGGGCGAGCTATCTGACCTTCGGGGTCGTGCGAGCGGACCCGTTCGCCGACTACACGCACACCACGATGGTGCTGACCGATTCCGGCGGGCTCGGCGTCGGGTCGCCGGTGCTGCTGACCGGACTCGAGGTCGGCCGGGTCACGACCGTGACGCACACCGCCGCCGGCGTCGAGGTGGGGATGCGGTTGGCCGCCGACAAGCGGGTGCCGACCGACAGCACGGTGACCATCGAACACCTGTCGGCACTGGGCGAGCCGTATGTCGAATTCCGTCCCGAGACCGGCAACGGCCCGTATCTGCACGACGGGCAGCGCCTGGAAACCGCCAAGGTGCGGATGCCGCTGTCCATCCCGCAGGTCGCGCGGTTGGTGACCGGAACGATGAACCAACTCGATCCCGCCGTCGTCGGGTCGCTGGTTTCGACCGCGGGGACCGCGCTCGCGGGGACCGACGCGGCCATTCCGAATCTGACCCGCTCCGCGGATCTGCTGGCCGCCGCGATCATGAGCCGCAGCCCGCGAATCGCCGATCTGCTCAACAGTTTTCAGGCCGCCGCGGCCGATATCGACTGGGCCGGACCGGCGACCAGCGCCGCCGCACCGGAATTCGTGCGGTTCACGCGTGCGTTGAACGACCTGGTCGCGGCGGCGGGCCGGATGGTGGACGCGCAGCCGGCCGAAAAGTACACCGAGGGCAACGGTTTGGCGCCGTTCCTGACGAAACTCACCGAGCGGCTCGCCGAGTTGGGGCCGGAACTGAAGTCGCTGACCCCCGCCCTGGCGCCGCTCACCGACGCCGTGACGGCTGCCGCGCCGCAGGTCGACATCTCCAGTTTGATCACGCAGGCCCTCGACGATGTGGGCACCGACGGAACCGTGCGGGTGCGGATCAATGTCAAGTAGTACCACCCAGAAGGAGGACACCATGTCGAACGACACTGGTACCGAACCGAAGCGGGCAGTCGACGCGGAGGCCGAGTCCTCCTCGGCGTCCCACCCGGCGCCCGGCACCGAGCCGACGGCGAAGGAGCGCGCGAAATCGCCTCGCACCCTGTCGATCCGGCTCTCCACCGTCGTCGCCGTGGCGGCGGGGGTGGTAGTGCTCGCGCTGGCCGCGGTCTTCGGCTCACTGTGGTTGTCCGCGCGTGGCGAGTTGCGCGACCGCGACGACCGGGCGGCGGCGCAGCAGCGTGCCGAACAGGTCGCCACCGACTACGCGGTCGGTGCGTCGACGATCGACTACCAGAACGTGGGCGCCTGGGTCGGCAAGTTGAAGGCCAACACGTCGCCGCAGCTGGCGAACAAATTCGACGCCACCGCACCCAAGCTGCAGGAAATCCTCGTCCCGCTGAAGTGGAACTCCTCCGCGACGCCGATCGCGGCGAAGGTGATGAGCACCGACAACGGCAGCTACAAGGTCGACGTCTTCCTGAACGTCAACTCCACCAGCGCGCAGACGCCGCAGGGCGCCCAGACCACCGTCACCTATACCGTCGACATCGATCCGGGCAGCGGGTGGAAGGTGACCGATGTGGGCGGGATGGCCGGCGCCCTGCCCAAGCAGTAGCCCCGGTTCAGTGGCCCGGTAGGACGCACACCGTATCGAGACCGAGGACGTGGTTGAGCCGGCCGAAGGCGAGCCACGAGCCGATGCACATGCTCAGCTCGACGATTTCGGCCTGGCTGTAGTGCGCGCTCATCCGGGCCCAGAACTCGTCGTCGAGGTTGTGGTGATCGGTCGCGTAGCGTTCGGCGTATTCGGCCGCCAGCCGGGTGCGCTCGTCGAAGGAATCGGTGGTGCGCCACTCGGTGACGGCCTGATCGAAGCCGTCCTCGACCTTGTGCCCGTCGCGTTCGGTGCGCCAGTCCTGGCAGAACAGGCAGCCGTTGATCTGCGCGATCCGCAGGCGGGCCGCCTCGAATTCCCGCAGTCCGAGCGTGCTGTGCGAATAGACCGCCAGCGACAGCTTCGAGGCGGCCGGCCCGATGCCGGGCACCATTTCACCCCAGACGTAGCCGATCGGGTCCTTGCCCTCGGGGATGTCGATGTTCATCGCGATGTCCTTCCGGTTCCGTCACTGGAGAATCTGCCGACCGCGGGACGCAGCGGGACGTCGAGGGCGTCGTAGAGCCCCGGATCGGCGTCGACCAACCAGTCGATGGCGTTGACCAATCTGCCCACGGCCGTGGCATTCCCGCCGGCGGCCCGGTTGCCGCCCTCGGTTTCGGCCTCGACCGTGACGTCGATGCGCGGGTCGCCGTCGATGATGATGCGGTGTGCCCCGGCACCGCCCGGCGGCTGCGGCCAGTCCGGCGCGCAATCGGGGTGGATCCGGGTGACGTGTTCGATCACGATGCGCGGCCGTCCGCCGACGACGCCCTGCACCTCGAACCGGACCGCCCCCTGGGTGCCCGCCTCGAAGTCGCCCATGGTGCGGGTGCGCACGGTGGTTTCGAGTGCGCGGCGATCCAGCGTCTCGCGAATGCCGTCGAGTTCGGCGCCGAGGGCGCGCGCGAGCAACCGAATCTGCCCGCCCCACACCATGGTCGGTACGCCGGGTGCGGTCATCGGCGGTTCGTAGTCCATCGGCTGTCCCATGCCGACCAGATAGCGCACCGAATCCGGCTGGTCGTAGCTGGAGTAGTCGAAGATCTCCTGGCAGCGGATGGTGTCGATGCGATTGGCGACCCCGCTGATCAGCAGTGGCAGCACATCGTTGCCCCAGCCGGGATCGATGCCGGAGACGAACAGCGAACCGCCGCCGGCCGCGATCGCCGCCAGCACCGGCTCCCGCAGTTCGGCGGGTGCGTTACGGGGGTCGTACAGCGGGTAGAGGGCAGGGGTGACGACGACGGCGCCGGCGCGGATCGCGCTGAGGATGTCGCGCAGCGCGTCATCGGGACGGCTGTCGCCGGAGGCGGCGTAGACGACCGCGCTCGGCGCCCGGGCCAGCAAGGCCTCGGTATCGGCCGAGGCGATGACCCCGAGGTCGTGATCCAGTCCGGCCAGCCGGCCGGCGTCCCGGCCTACCTTGTCCGGATCGTGAACCAGCACGCCGGTCAGTGCGAGCCCGGGGTGCGCGTGCACGGCGCGAATCGCGGCACGGCCGACATTGCCCGTACCCCAGACGATCGTCGAGATCATCCCTCAGAGGCTAGCAAGCGCTTGGTTTGGCGTGGGCGTTATGCGCGGATTGTTCGGACCCGGCGGCCGGCCGGGGCTCGCCGGATCACCGCCCGCCGGTGCGGTGGTTCGGTAATCTGGGCGGCATGATGGCGCGGGTGCGTGCGGCGGCGGTGGTGCTGTGCGCCCTCGTGTTGTCCGTGCTCGCCGCGGTGGGTGTGCCTGCGGGCGAACCGAATTCACTGCTGGCCGTCGGAGCCGCGGCCGCCCTCGCGCTCGCGGTGCTGGCCACTTGTTCCGGCCGGATCCGGCTGGTGCCCGTCGCGCTCCGCAGCGGGCCACCGGTGTCCGCGCAGCAGCGCCGCCGGGGATCCTTTCTGCGACAGAGCAATCCGGATGCCGCGGGTCGAGTGCGGCCCCGGGCGCCGGGGCGCCGGAGCTGATCGCGTCGTCGGACGCGGTCCGCTCGGTGACCCTGTTCCTGCCCGTCCGCGTACGGGTGCCTCGTAGTGAGGTGATCTCTCATGCTCGATTTCGTGTATTACCCGGTATCCGCGGTGCTCTGGCTGTGGCACGCCGGCTTCGCGGCACTGTTCGGTGCCACGAGCGGCGCGGCCTGGGTGGCGGCCATCGTCATGCTGGTCGTCACCCTGCGGCTGGCCCTGTTCCGGCCGTATCTGGCCCAGGTCCGCTTCTCCCGAACGATGGCACTGTTGCAGCCGGAAATCCGCCGGTTGCGTGCCGAATGCGGCGACGATCGCGAACGGCTGGCGTCGGAAACGCGAAAATTGCAGCAGCAGCACAACTTCAGCGTGCTCGGCGGTTGCCTGCCGCTGCTCGGGCAAACCCTGATGTTCCTCGGGCTCTACCACGTGCTGCGGTCGTTCGACCGGACCGGCGCTTCGGGGTCCCTGTTCGGCGGCGGGCACGCCATGACCCCGGAGCAGAATGCCGCGACCGCCAACTATCTGTTCTCCCCGGAGCTGGTGCGATCGTTCCTGCAGGCCAGGCTGTTCGGTGCGCCGCTGTCGGCCACGGTGACGGGTTCGGCCGGGTCCGTGGCCACGGTGGTCGCGGTCGCACTCCCGCTGCTGCTGATCGCCGCGATCACCACGCACTGCACGGCCCGTGCGTCGATCGCCCGTCAGCTCGAGTCCACACCGCAGACCCGGATCATCAACGCGATGACGCTGTGGCTGTTCCCGCTCGGCGCACTGGCCGCCGGGCTGGTGCTGCCGGTCGGCATCCTGATCTACTTCGCGACCAGCAACACCTGGACCTACGTGCAGCAGTATCTGGTGCACCGGCGGCTGGATCCCCCGGTCGCGGTCGCGCAGCCGGCGCGTCCGCCGGCCTAGGCCGGTTACCGCCCGGCGGGCTCGGACTCGGTCTCGTCGAGCTCGACGTGCGGGGCGCCCCAGCCGATATGGGATTCGGCGCGCATGCGCCGCACCATATGTGGATAGTGCAGTTCGAAAGCAGGTCGCTCCGAACGGATTCGGGGAAGTTCGTAGAAGTTGTGGCGAGGCGGCGGACAGGTCGTCGCCCACTCCAGGGAATTGCCGTAACCCCACGGGTCGTCCACGGTCACCACCTCGCCGTAGCGGTAGCTCCGGAATACATTCCACACGAAGGTGACCATCGAGAATCCGAGGATGAACGAGCCGATGGTGGAAATCGTGTTGAGCGTGGTGAATCCGTCGGTGGGGAGGTAATCGGCGTACCGGCGCGGCATGCCCTCGGCGCCCAGCCAGTGCTGCACCAGGAAGGTGGTGTGGAAGCCGAGGAAGGTGGTCCAGAAGTGGAGCCGGCCGAGCCGCTCGTCGAGCAGCCGGCCGGTCATCTTCGGGAACCAGAAGTAGATTCCGCCGAAGGTGGCGAACACGATCGTGCCGAACAGCACGTAATGGAAGTGCGCCACAACGAAATACGAGTCGGTGACGTGGAAGTCCAGCGGCGGGCTGGCCAGGATGACCCCGGACAGTCCGCCGAACAGGAAGGTGACCAGAAAGCCGAGTGCCCACAGCATCGGTGTCTCGAAGGTCAGCTGGCCCTTCCACATGGTGCCGATCCAGTTGAAGAACTTCACGCCGGTCGGCACCGCGATCATGAATGTCATGAAGGAGAAGTACGGCAGCAGTACGGCCCCGGTGGCGAACATGTGGTGCGCCCACACTGCCACCGACAGCGCTCCGATGCTCATCGTCGCGTAGACCAGCGCGGTGTAGCCGAACACGGGTTTGCGGCTGAACACCGGGAAGATCTCGGTGACGATGCCGAAGAACGGCAACGCGATGATGTACACCTCGGGATGGCCGAAATACCAGAACAGGTGCTGATAGAGCAGGTTGCCGCCGGTGGCCGCGTCGTAGATGTGCCCGCCGAGATGCCGGTCCACCATCAGGGCCATGAGCGCCGCGGTGAGAATCGGAAAGGCCAGCAGGATCAGCACGCTCGTGACGACGATATTCCAGGTGAACAGCGGCATCCGGAACAGCGTCATACCCGGCGCGCGCAGGACCACCACCGTGGTGAGCATATTGACCGCGCCGAGAATCGTCCCCAGACCCGACACGGCCAGACCCATGATCCACATATCGCAGCCCACCCCGGGGGAGTGCACGATATCCGACAGTGGCGTGTATGCGGTCCAGCCGAAGTCGGCCGCGCCGCCCGGGGTGACGAAGCCGGCGGTGGCCATGCCGGCGCCGAAGATGTAGAGCCAGTAGCTGAGCGCGTTCAGCCGTGGAAAGGCCACATCCGGCGCGCCGATCTGGAGCGGCAGGATGCAGTTGGCGAAGCCGAACACGATCGGGGTGGCATAGAACAGCAGCATGATCGTGCCGTGCATGGTGAACAGCTGATTGAACTGTTCCGGCGACAGGAACTGCAGGCCCGGCCTGGCCAGTTCGGCCCGCATCAGCAGCGCCATCAGACCGCCGATCAGGAAGAACGCCATCGAGGTCGCGATGTACATCATTCCGAGCAATTTGGGATCGGTCGTGGTGACGATGTTCCAGATCTGCGATCCCTTCGGGGCGACCCGCCTGGGATAAGGCCTCACGGCTTCGATCTCGGCGGCGCCGCGAGATGGTGCTGTAGTCACAGTTCCTCCTCGAGCCCAACCATCTTCGAGTGTGGCACCGCGGCAAGATCAACGGGTTCGAATCCGGCGGGGTATCCGGTGTGGTGATCGGTCGTGATCTTCGGAGACGGCCTCATGCTCCCATCGATACCCACTTTCCGGTGCTCGGATCGCCGGGACTGCTGGTGGATCGCTGGGAAGTAACGGATGCGTCGGGAGCCTCCCCCGGAACACGGCCCGGGAGTACGGTGGGACCCGACCGTTTCGGAGTGGTTCTGCGGGTGAGCGCGGCGGTGCGGACCATAGCTGTCCGTTCGCTCGCCGCTGCGACGACGAAAATTCCGACAGACGAGGTGTGGACATGACCGCTGCCTGGCCCAGTTCGTTCAACTCCTTCGACGATCTGTTCAACCGTTTCTTCGGCCCCGGAATGGCCGCCCAGCCCCCGGTCCAGCGCATCGATCTCGGCAGGCTGCTCAGCGACAGCGCCAAACAACTGATCGCGACGGCCCGCGGGGCCGCGCAGGAATGGGGCAATCCGGAGGTCACCCCCGAACATCTGCTCTACGCCGCGACCCAGGTCGAGCCGTCGCGCGGGGTGATCGGTCAGCTGGATCTGGATCCGGACAAGGTGGCCGCGCAGATGCGTTCCGCGGTCGGCAGCGGGGAAGCCGCCGCGACCTCGGGTGGCCAGGTGGTACTGGGGCCGGGGGCGAAACTGGCGCTGCGCAACGCCCAGCGCAGCGCGGCCGAGGCCGGCTCGAGCTACATCGGCCCGGAACACATTCTGCTCGGCATCGCCGACAATCCGGAAAGCCCGGCAGCGCAAGCCCTTTCGGGTGCCAAGCTGCCGGTCGCCGAGGGGCCGAAGAAGCCGAGCGATACGCCCACCCTGGACGAATACGGCCGCGACCTCACGGCCGAGGCCCGGGCCGGCAAGGTCGATCCGGTCGTCGGCCGCGCCGAGGAGATCGAACAGACCGTGGAGATCCTGTCGCGGCGGCGCAAGAACAATCCGGTGCTGATCGGCGATCCGGGTGTCGGCAAGACGGCCATCGTCGAGGGTCTGGCCCAGCGCATCGTCAACGGGGATGTGCCCAGCACGCTGGCCGACCGGCGCGTCGTCGCGCTGGATGTGGGGTCGCTGGTGGCGGGCAGTAAATACCGCGGCGAATTCGAGGAGCGGCTGACCAAGATCCTCGACGAGGTCCGCGAACACTCCGACGAACTGGTGCTGTTCATCGACGAGTTGCACACCATCGTCGGCGCGGGCACCGGTGGCGAGGGGTCGATGGATGCGGGCAATCTGCTCAAACCGGCACTGGCCCGCGGGGAACTCCACGCTATCGGCGCGACGACGGTGGACGAGTATCGCAAGTACATCGAGAAGGACGCGGCGCTGGAACGGCGTTTCCAGCCGGTGCTGGTACCGGAACCGTCGGTCGCCGACACCATCGAAATCCTGCGCGGGCTCGCCGATGTCTACGAGGAACACCACCAGGTGCACTACGACGACGAGGCATTGGTGGCCGCCGCCGAACTGTCCGATCGCTACATCACCGATCGGTTCATGCCCGACAAGGCGATCGATCTGGTCGATCAGGCCGGGGCCCGGGTCCGGTTGCGCACCCGCATGCCCGGTCCGGATCTGCGGGCGGCCCAGGAGGAGGTGTCGCGGCTCGAGCGCGAGAAGGATGCCGCGGTAGCGGCCGAGGATTATGCCCGCGCCGACGAGCTCAAGGCCGAACTCGCGGCCGCCGAGGAACGGGTCGGCCACATCAGTGCCGACGAGGCGCCCACCGTCACTGTCGACGATATCGCCGAGGTGGTGTCCAAACAGACCGGAATTCCGGTGTCGGAGCTGACCGTCGAGGAGCGCCAACGCCTGCTGCAACTCGAGGACGTCCTGCACAAGCGGGTGATCGGTCAGGACGAGGCGATCGTGGCGGTCGCCGAGGCGGTGCGCCGGGCTCGCGCTGGGATGAAGGATCCGAACCGCCCGATCGGATCGTTCCTGTTCCTCGGCCCGACCGGTGTGGGCAAGACGGAATTGGCGAAAGCGTTGGCGGAGGCGGTATTCGGCGACGAGGACCGGCTCGTCCGCTTCGATATGAGCGAATTCCAGGAGAAGCACACCGTTTCCCGGCTGGTCGGCGCCCCGCCCGGATATGTGGGCTACGACGACGCCGCGCAGCTCACCGACAAGGTTCGCCGCCAGCCGTATTCGGTGATCCTGTTCGACGAGGTGGAGAAGGCGCACCCGGATGTGTTCAACGTGCTGCTGCAGTTGCTCGACGACGGGCGGGTCACCGATTCGAAGGGCCGCACCGTCGATTTCAAGAACACCATCGTGATCATGACCAGCAACATCGGTTCGGATCTGATCCTGAAGGCGACCTCGGCGGAACTGGATGCGATCACCCCGCGCCTGATGGAGCGGCTGCAACAGCATTTCCGTCCGGAATTCCTCAACCGCATCGACGAGACCATCGTCTTTCATCGACTCGACCAGGAGGAGCTGCGCCGAATCGTGGATCTGGTACTCGACGGTCCGCGGCGGCGGCTGCGGGCTCAGGACATCGAGCTCGACGTCACCGATGCGGCCCGGGACTGGTTGTCGGAGAACGGGTATCAGCCGGAGTTCGGTGCCCGGCCGCTGCGCCGGACGGTGCAGAAGCAGCTGGAGAATCAGGTGTCGCGGCTGGTGCTCGGCGGCGAGTTGAACCCCGGTGACACCGTGCGCGTCGATGCCGGCGACACCGGCCTGCTCGTCTCGGCGGTCACCGGCTCCGGTGGCGAACGATCGCTGGACACCTCCGGCAACGGACAGAAACCGAAGGGGAAGAAGGCCAACGCCAAGAGCGACGGCAAATCCGAGAAGAAGGCGAGTGCGAAATCGGGGAAGGACTGATACCGCGGCTGTTCGGTCCGGCATGCGTTCGGCGAGGGATGTCCCCCTCGTCGGCTATCCGGACATGCCGGACAACACGCCCGCGGTGAGGTCCCGCATGCATTCGACCACCAGGGTGGCCGGGTTGCTTTCTCGCCCGGCCGGGTCGGCGGCCCACTGTTCCAGGCCGATCCGGATGGCGCCGGCGGCGGCCGCGGCCAAGGTGCGCAGCCGCAGCGGCGCGGTGTCGGGGGACAGGTCGGTCAGCAATTCCAGCAGTGCGTGCTCACCGGTGAGGTTGACCCGGAACCAGACCGCGCGCAGGGCCGCGTCGTCGGCCATGGCACGCAGCAGCCCCCGAGTGATGTCGAGTTCGTCGCGATCCACCACGTTCAGGGCTCGGATCGCGGCGGCTTCCAGTTCCGCGGCGGTCGGCAGCCGGTCCGGTCCGTCGCCGAGGATGTCCAGCCAGCGAGACGCACCCGCCGACAGCATCGGTTCCACGGCATCCTCTTTGGTACGGCAGTAGCGGTAGAAGGTGCGTAGGCCGACGCCGGCCTCCGCGGCGATCCGTTCGGCCGTCACCGCGGCGGTGCCGTATTCGGCGAACAGCCGGGCGGCCGTGTGCGCGATCTCCATTCGGGTCGCGGTCTTGCGCCGCTGCGCCAGGTTCGGACGTGGCGATTCGCCGCCGGATGGACCGGTGTCGGACTCGGGCATGAGTCACCTCCTGTCCCTATTTTATGCATGCTTTGTCACTCTGGCACGACGTGCCAAACAGGCGTAGTGTGTCTACAGATCGAGAAAATCCAGTCGAGGAGAGTTTCGCAATGGAGCGTTTCGCAGACCGCCGTGTTCTGATCACCGGCGCCGGATCCGGAATCGGGCGCGCCACGGTACATCGGATCCTGTCCGAGGGCGGCACCGTCGTGGCCGCCGATGTCAACGAGGCCGGCCTGGCCGATACCGCGAAGCAGGCGGCCGAAAAGGGTTACGCCGACCGGTTGACCACCGTGGCGATCGATATCTCCGACGAGGACTCGGTGCAGGCCGGGGTGGGTAAGGCCGTGGAAACGCTCGGCGGCCTCGACGCGCTGGTCAACGCCGCCGGCATCCTGCGTTCGGCGCACACGCACGAGATGCCGCTCGCCGACTGGAACCGGATCATCACCACCAACCTCACCGGCACGTTCCTGATGATCCGCGCATCGCTGCCCGCGCTGCTGGACAGCGGCCGTGGGGTGATCGTAAACTTCGCCTCCACCTCGACCTACTTCGCGCACCCGTACATGTCGGCGTATGCGGCGTCGAAGGGCGGCATCATGTCGATGACCCATGCGCTGGCGTCGGAATACTCCAAGCAGAATTTGCGCGTGGTAGCGGTGGCGCCCGGTTCCATCTCGAGCGATATGACCGACGGTCGTGGTCCGGGTCTGCCGGAAGACGCCGATTTCTCGCTGTTCACCAAGCTGACGCCGATGCTGGGCCAGGGCTTCGCCTCGCCCGATACCGTCGCCGGTGTGGTGGCCATGCTGGCCTCCGACGACGGCGCCTTCATCACCGGTACCGAGGTGCGCATCGACGGCGGCACGCACGCCTGATCCGTTCGCGGGTGGTCCGGGCCGATCCCGGTCAACGGGAAAGCTCGGACCGGAACAGTAACCTGTTCTATTGTGCTGGCGGGGCCGATATCAGGAGGTGACCGCGATGGATCTCGTTGCGTTGGAGGAGATTCGTGCGTTGAAGTACCGCTATCTGCGCACACTGGATATGCGGGAATGGGACGAGTTCGCCGACACCCTCGCCGAGGACGCGGTGGCCGACTACGGCTCACCCTCGGGTGGGAAACCGCTGCAGTTCGAGGGACGTGCCGCGATCGTCGGGTATCTGAGCGGTGCCATGAGCGGCACCATGATCACCTCCCATGTGTGCAGTCACCCCGAGATCGCCATCGACGGTGACACCGCCTCGGGCAGTTGGTGTCTGGAGGACACCGTCATCGTTCCCGAGCACGGGATCATGATCCGGGGGGCCGCCTACTATCGCGACACCTATCGGCGCGAGGCCGACGGGCGCTGGCGCATCACCCGGACCGGATATCAGCGCAATTACGAGACGATGGTTCCGCTCGCGGCCATGCCGGGCTTCACCATCACCGCCAGCCGCTGGGATCCGAGCCTGTCGCACTGAGCCCGCCGGGCGTTCAGGCGCGAGCGGTGCGGCGCAGCGCGGTCGGCGTGGTGTTCCACCATCGGCGCGCGCAGCGGGTCAGTGTCGCCTGTTCGGCCAGGCCGAGCAGAGCGGCGATCTGGTTCATGGGCAGATCGGTCGTGGTCAGATAGCGGCGCGCCTCATTGCGCCGCACATCGTCGACGATGGCGGCGAATGTGGTGTTCTCCGCCGCCAGCCGCCGCTGCAGCGTGCGCGGGTGGATGGTCAGAACCCGTGCCACCGAGTCGATTTGCGGCGCGGCGGTGCCCAGCAGCTGCTGCACCGCCGCACGCACATGCGGCACGGTCGAGGTGCCGGTGTCGCCGGCCTGTTCGGCCAGGAACGCCACCGCGAGCCGGCGCAGATTGGCATCACCGCCGGCGATCGCCCGGGTGGTGAGACTGCTGGGCAACCGCAACATCGCCGCCGGTCGCTCGAACCGCACCGGAACGCCGAAGAAGTTCTCGTAGGCCGCGCGCGGGCCCGGTGGGCGATACGGCAACTCCACCGACCGCAGCCCGTACGGACCGTCCACCAATCGGGTCAGGGTGCGGTGCAGAAAACCCAGCCCCAGATCCGTGCCCTGAACCGGCGTGGGCAATCCGGCCTCCACCCCGTAGCGCAGCGCGGTCACCCCGCGGTCCCCGTAGGGATCGGGTTCGATGGTCAGGCTCAAGGCGCGGGCGTGGACGAACAGATAGCGCGAGGTGCATTCCAGCGCATCGGCCAGCGTGGGGGAGCTGCGGATGGCGAGCGCGAGCGGCCCGAGCATGCCGAGATCCTGCCGGGCGGCGATCCGTAGCCCGAGATCGGGGCACCGCAGCCGGTCGGCCGCGATCTCCAGCACCAGAGCCATCGCCTCGTCGGACACCAGGAGATCGTCGGCGTCCAATGCGGCGATCGGATAGCCGGCGGCGGCCGCGTACTCCTCGGCATTGCCGCCGAGTTCGGCCACCGTCGCGCGAAAACCGCGCAACCCGGCCGAGCGGATCACCGACATGTCGTCCAGAATCAAATACTTGTCGCGCAAAGTCAAGAATGCGGTGGGCGCAACCAGCACACTGGAACCATGACCGCAGCTGGTGAATATGTCGATGTCGTCATCGTGGGCGCCGGCCTGTCCGGAATCGGCGCCGGTTACCGCGTACAGACCGAATTGCCTGGAACGTCCTATGCGATTCTCGAGGCGCGCGAGGCGATGGGCGGCACCTGGGACCTGTTCCGGTATCCGGGCATCCGCTCCGATTCGGACATGTTCACCCTCGGCTACCCGTTCGAACCCTGGCGCGACGCCAAATCCATCGCCGACGGTCCGTCGATCCTGCGCTACATCACCGAGACCGCGCGCCGGTACGGGATCGACGAGCGGATCCGCTACGGCACGAAAGTCCTCGCGGCCCGGTGGTCCAGCGCCGACGCCCGCTGGACTCTCACCCTGCGCCAGGGCACCGAGACCCGCACCCTGAGCTGCCGCTTCCTGTACTCGTGTGCCGGCTACTACGACTACGATCAGGGGCACGCACCCGAATTCCCCGGCGCCGAGACCTTTTCCGGCACGATGGTGCATCCGCAGTTCTGGCCGGAGGATCTCGACTACGCCGGTAAGACCG
>NZ_BAGM01000031.1 GCF_000308855.1 Nocardia veterana NBRC 100344
TGTTCTTTGAGAACTCAATAGTGTGTCGATGAATGTCAGTGCCAAATATTTTTTGGTTCTGTCTCTCATACCCCCGTGTGAGGGATGGACATTTTTTAGTCAGCTATTTTCCGGCTGGCGTTTTAGTTAGGTTTTCGGACTCTGGTTCGAGATACTTCCGATTTGCTCCTGTGGAGTGGATTGAGAGTCTTCAACGGAGAGTTTGATCCTGGCTCAGGACGAACGCTGGCGGCGTGCTTAACACATGCAAGTCGAGCGGTAAGGCCCTTCGGGGTACACGAGCGGCGAACGGGTGAGTAACACGTGGGTGATCTGCCTCGTACTCTGGGATAAGCCTGGGAAACTGGGTCTAATACCGGATATGACCACGAATCGCATGGTTTGTGGTGGAAAGATTTATCGGTGCGAGATGGGCCCGCGGCCTATCAGCTTGTTGGTGGGGTAATGGCCTACCAAGGCGACGACGGGTAGCCGGCCTGAGAGGGCGACCGGCCACACTGGGACTGAGACACGGCCCAGACTCCTACGGGAGGCAGCAGTGGGGAATATTGCACAATGGGCGGAAGCCTGATGCAGCGACGCCGCGTGAGGGATGACGGCCTTCGGGTTGTAAACCTCTTTCGACAGGGACGAAGCGCAAGTGACGGTACCTGTAGAAGAAGCACCGGCCAACTACGTGCCAGCAGCCGCGGTAATACGTAGGGTGCGAGCGTTGTCCGGAATTACTGGGCGTAAAGAGCTTGTAGGCGGTTCGTCGCGTCGATCGTGAAAACGTGCAGCTCAACTGCACGCTTGCGGTCGATACGGGCGGACTAGAGTACTGCAGGGGAGACTGGAATTCCTGGTGTAGCGGTGAAATGCGCAGATATCAGGAGGAACACCGGTGGCGAAGGCGGGTCTCTGGGCAGTAACTGACGCTGAGAAGCGAAAGCGTGGGTAGCGAACAGGATTAGATACCCTGGTAGTCCACGCCGTAAACGGTGGGCGCTAGGTGTGGGTTTCCTTCCACGGGATCCGTGCCGTAGCTAACGCATTAAGCGCCCCGCCTGGGGAGTACGGCCGCAAGGCTAAAACTCAAAGGAATTGACGGGGGCCCGCACAAGCGGCGGAGCATGTGGATTAATTCGATGCAACGCGAAGAACCTTACCTGGGTTTGACATACACCAGAAACACGTAGAGATACGTGCCCCCTTGTGGTTGGTGTACAGGTGGTGCATGGCTGTCGTCAGCTCGTGTCGTGAGATGTTGGGTTAAGTCCCGCAACGAGCGCAACCCTTGTCCTGTGTTGCCAGCGCGTTATGGCGGGGACTCGCAGGAGACTGCCGGGGTCAACTCGGAGGAAGGTGGGGACGACGTCAAGTCATCATGCCCCTTATGTCCAGGGCTTCACACATGCTACAATGGCCGGTACAGAGGGCTGCGATACCGTGAGGTGGAGCGAATCCCTTAAAGCCGGTCTCAGTTCGGATCGGGGTCTGCAACTCGACCCCGTGAAGTTGGAGTCGCTAGTAATCGCAGATCAGCAACGCTGCGGTGAATACGTTCCCGGGCCTTGTACACACCGCCCGTCACGTCATGAAAGTCGGTAACACCCGAAGCCGGTGGCCTAACCCCTTGTGGGAGGGAGCCGTCGAAGGTGGGATCGGCGATTGGGACGAAGTCGTAACAAGGTAGCCGTACCGGAAGGTGCGGCTGGATCACCTCCTTTCTAAGGAGCATCTGCTCAGCCTGCTCGAAGAGTCGAGTGGGGTTGTGCCAGAGCCACTTCGGACTCGAATGAAGTCCGGTGGTGCTCATGGGTGGAACGCTGACGTGGGCCGGCATCGAACTTCACTGCTCAGTCGGTGGAGTGCCGGATGTAGTCGACACACTGTTGGGTCCTGAAAGAACAGACGTTCTTTCCAGGCAAAAAATAGACTTGCTCGGATCTTCGTGAGTACCGCAGGGTTTTGGCTCTGGCTGGCTTCGAGTTTCGGATTCGGGTGGGTGTGTTGTTTGAGAACTGCACAGTGGACGCGAGCATCTTTGTTTGTAAGTGTGTAAGGGCGTACGGTGGATGCCTTGGCACCAGGAGCCGATGAAGGACGTAGGAGGCTGCGATAAGCCTCGGGGAGCTGTCAACCGAGCTGAGATCCGAGGATTTCCGAATGGGGAAACCCAGCACGAGTGATGTCGTGTTACCCGCATCTGAATATATAGGGTGTGTGGAGGGAACGTGGGGAAGTGAAACATCTCAGTACCCACAGGAAGAGAAAACAATAGTGATTCCGTGAGTAGTGGCGAGCGAAAGCGGAAGAGGCTAAACCGGTTGTGTGTGATAGACGGCAGTCGTTGCATAGCCGGGGTTGTGGGACCTGCTTTCTCAGATCTGCCGATCTGGGCGACAGTCAGAAAAGATCGCGTTAGTCGAATTGGTCTGGGACGGCCAACCGTAGACGGTGAGAGTCCGGTAGACGAAAACGTGTTCTCTGTTGTAGCAGGCACCCGAGTAGCAGCGGGCCCGTGAAATCTGCTGTGAATCTGCCGGGACCACCCGGTAAGCCTGAATACTCCCTGGTGACCGATAGCGGACTAGTACCGTGAGGGAAAGGTGAAAAGTACCCCGGGAGGGGAGTGAAATAGTACCTGAAACCGTGCGCTTACAATCCGTCAGAGCCTTCTCTTTTGAGTGGGGTGATGGCGTGCCTTTTGAAGAATGAGCCTGCGAGTCATCGGTGTGTGGCGAGGTTAACCCGTGTGGGGTAGCCGTAGCGAAAGCGAGTCCGAATAGGGCGTTTGAGTCGCATGTCATGGACCCGAAGCGGAGTGATCTACCCATGGCCAGGGTGAAGCGACGGTAAGACGTCGTGGAGGCCCGAACCCACTTAGGTTGAAAACTGAGGGGATGAGCTGTGGGTAGGGGTGAAAGGCCAATCAAACTCCGTGATAGCTGGTTCTCCCCGAAATGCATTTAGGTGCAGCGTCACGTGTTTCACACTGGAGGTAGAGCTACTGGATGGCCTAGGGGGCCCACAAGCTTACCGAAGTCAGCCAAACTCCGAATGCCGGTGTGTGAGAGCGTGGCAGTGAGACTGCGGGGGATAAGCTTCGTAGTCGAGAGGGAAACAGCCCAGATCGCCGGCTAAGGCCCCTAAGCGTGTACTAAGTGGAAAAGGATGTGGGGTCGCTGAGACAACCAGGAGGTTGGCTTAGAAGCAGCCACCCTTGAAAGAGTGCGTAATAGCTCACTGGTCAAGTGATCCTGCGCCGATAATGTAGCGGGGCTCAAGTACACCGCCGAAGCCGCGGCACTCAGTCATTATCTTGCTTTCGAGCCAGGAGACTGGGTGGGTAGGGGAGCGTCGTGTAGCCAGGGAAGCAGCGGGGTGACCTAGTTGTGGAGGCTGCGCGAGTGAGAATGCAGGCATGAGTAGCGAAAGACGAGTGAGAAACTCGTCCGCCGAATGACCAAGGGTTCCTGGGCCAGGTTAATCCGCCCAGGGTGAGTCGGGACCTAAGGCGAGGCCGACAGGCGTAGTCGATGGACAACGGG
>NZ_BAGM01000030.1 GCF_000308855.1 Nocardia veterana NBRC 100344
GTTCAGACACGCGGAAGCGGCGGAAATACGTACTTCCGCCGCTTCAACCTGGGATGTTGCGGGAATCCGGTCGTCAGATTGACCGTCAGTTTCCCCCGGGAACTGTCGGGAAGGCTCAGGACGTCTGGATTGTCTCTCTCGGCCTCAATCCTCTTGCCGAACACCATGTTTGGTAGATACTAGGACGTCCTAGGAATCGCCGGGAACCCCCTGTTGTATCGTCACCGATATTCGTCGCCGTTCCGGCGCGGAGCCGGGCCAGGATTCCGGCGAGTAGCCGAGAAAGGGAAACAGTGACCGACTTCGAGACCATTCTGCTGGAGCGCACCGGGCGCGTCGCGGTGATCACCCTGAATCGGCCGAAGGCCCTCAATGCGTTGAATACGCAGGTGCTCACCGATATCTCGGCCGCCCTCGACGAACTGGAAGCCGATGCGAACGTCGGCGCGGTGGTCCTCACCGGTTCGGAGAAGGCGTTCGCCGCCGGTGCCGACATCAAGGAGATGCAGTCCAAGTCCTATATGGATATGTTCCTCGCGGACTTCTTCCAGGGCTGGGACCGGCTGACCGCGTTCCGCAAGCCGATCATCGCCGCGGTGGCCGGCTACGCCCTGGGCGGCGGGTGTGAGCTGGCGATGATGTGCGACATCCTGATCGCCGCCGACACCGCGAAGTTCGGGCAGCCGGAGATCAAGCTGGGCGTCATTCCGGGTATGGGCGGATCCCAGCGCCTGACCCGCGCGGTCGGCAAGGCCAAGGCCATGGACCTGATCCTCACCGGCCGCAACATGGACGCCGAGGAGGCCGAACGCGCCGGCCTGGTGGCCCGCATCGTCCCGGCGGCGGAGCTGCTGCCGACCGCGATGCAGGTCGCCGAGACCATCGCGAACATGTCGCTGCCGTCGGTGATGATCGCCAAGGAGGCCGTCAACCGGTCGTACGAGACCACGCTCGCCGAGGGCCTGCGGTTCGAGCGGCGAGTCTTCCACTCGCTGTTCGCCACCGAGGATCAGACCGAGGGGATGACCGCGTTCGTGGAGAAGCGGGCGGCGAACTTCCGGCACCGCTGAGTCCGCGTGGAACTCGACGGGTGAGCGGGGCGAATCACTTGCCCGGCAAGGAATTCGAGCTGGTTCCGGCCACCTCCACCGGGCCGGCCGGGATACCGCCGGGTCCCGGGCGCGCCGAATCGTGAGCGGTCAGCAGGAGCCCGGTCACCGCGCTGCCGAGGGCGACCGTGACCGCCGCCGCCGCGATCACCTTGCGCCGGGAGACCGCCGCGGGCCGCTGCGGCGGCGCGAACCGGATGCCGCGCACCCGGCGGGCCGCCGGCTGTTCGGTCGCCATCAAGACGGCGCCGCGCACGGAGACGACGTCCGGTTCGCAGTCGTAGACGATCGGCAGGTCCAGTAGCTGTTCCAGGGATTCCCGGATGCTCGGACTGCGCGTGCAGCCGCCGAGCAGGGCCACCGCTCGGGGGACGACGCCGGTCTCGTCGATCAATTGGCGGACATAGGACACCGAATGGTGCACCCCGGCCAGTGTCAGGTCGTGAAAATCGCTGCGGGTCAACACGATCCGCCGGCCGGTGTCGGGGTCGCCGACGGTGACGACCCGGGCGCAGCTCAACTGTTCCTTGTATTCGCGGCTGGCGGCGTTGTCGATCGTGACGCCCTCGTGGGCGAGTCGCCAGCGCAGCAGCGCATCGTGGCCGTCGCCGCCCAGCAGGGTGCTGCGCTTGGTACCGAGTATGGCCTCGGTGCGGCAGTCCGCCTCGGTCAGGGTCAGACCCGAGCTGCCGAGGTCGTAGAGCAGTACGGCGCCCTCGGCCGGTAGCTGCCCGCTGAAACGCAGATAGCGCAGCTGCGCCAGCGGCTCGTCGACGATGGTGAGCCGGCTGCGACCGGCGGCGGCCCGCACCGCCTCGGCATGCAGGGCGCAGCGGCAGGTGACCGCGATGCCGGTGACGAATTCGTCGCGGTCGGCGGCCGAACTCCGCATCAGCTCGATGGCTCGGAAAACCGGCTCCTCCACTCCGGCGCCCGCGCGGCGTGCGACCGTGCAGTGGTCGATCGGCGGCAGATGCGGCTGGTCGGAGTGCGTCAGCATGGCGCGCGCACCACCAGCGCCCGCCGACACCCCCAGGACCAGCACCATGGGCTCCATGGTGGACCTTTCGGCCGCCGATGGGAAGGTAGCCGGTCGGGATGTCGCGCAATCCCGCGATGTGCGGGTCAGGACCAGCGGGTGGGTGCGTCGCCGCTGTCGAAGTCGCCCGCCTCGCGCCGGAATTCCGCCAGCAGCTGCAGCAGCAATTGCAGCCTTTCCGGCGGCAGGCCGGGCCGGGCGAAGACTTTCTCGTTCAATTCCCGGGTGGCCGCGGCGGCCAGCTCCCGCCCGGCATCGGTGATCTCGATCAGGGTGGCCCGCCGATCGCTCGGATGTGGCACCCGTTTCACCAGGTGAGCGGCCTCGAGCCGGTCGACGGTATTGGTCACGCTGGTGGGATGCACCTGTAGCCGGGCGCTGGCGGTCGCCATCGGTAGCGCGCCGGTTTTGCTGAAGCTGAGCAACGTCAGCAGTTCGTACCGGGAGAAGGTCAGACCCGAGGGGCGTAGTGCCTCGTCCACCCGGGCCATAACGATCTGCTGGGCGCGCACCAGCGCGGTCACCGCGGCCATTCCATCGGCGACATCGCCCCAGCCGTGCGAGGTCCACTGGCGGTGGGCCTCTTCGATGGGGTCCAGCGGAAGCGGGCGTGGTGCGGCCATACCGCGAGTGTATTGGGCCGTCCGCTCCCACGCTGCGGTCCGGACACGCCCGGTCGGCGAATCAGGACAGTCCCGAAAGGTCACCGAGCACAACGTGGTTACGATCGGCGATCCCGCCCAGGGTGTAGTCCGGCAGCAACCCCAGATATTCGGCCCGGCTGCGGGTGCTCCAGCGCCGCGCTCCGGGAGTGCGGGTCTTGTAGAAATTGACCATGTACCCGCCCTCGTACAGGCGGAGCAGGGTGTAGCCGCCGGGATATTCCTTCACGGCGCCCACCTCGAGGAATTCGACCCGCAGCGCAAGATCGGGCCGGGTGCGCCGATTGCGGTGGGTATGTCCGGCGTGGTGGAAGAACACGCCCGGTGTCGCC
Organism: Nocardia veterana NBRC 100344; assembly: GCF_000308855.1. GTDB lineage: Bacteria > Actinomycetota > Actinomycetes > Mycobacteriales > Mycobacteriaceae > Nocardia > Nocardia veterana. The sequence goes on from NZ_BAGM01000030.1 coordinate 3,143, forward strand.
CGGTACAGCTGTTGCAGGGCCAGCGCATCGGTCCGATTCAGGACGAAGTTCGGTCCGGCGATCGTGGTGAGTCCGGACTCCGCGGTCACCGGATGATGGCCGAAGACGACGGTCGGCCGATCCGGATCGGCGCGAAACGATGCGCGCAGGCGATCGAACTGGTCGGCGGCGATACTGCCGCCGGAACCGTCCAATTCGGTGGTGTCGAGTCCGACGAGGCGCAGGCCGCCGAGCCGATGTTCGCTGAATTGCCCTGGCGGATGGAAGGATTCGCCCCAGCAGTCGTGATGGTCGGCGGCCACCGGCGCACAGTCCGCGTAGTCCGCCCCGACGTGCGGGCGGTCGTGGTTACCTCGTACGGCGAACCAGTCCCGGCCCGGGGTGCCCCAGCCGTCCAGGTGGCGCCGAACGCCGCGCACCTGCTCCGGCGTCGCCTCCGCGGTGAGATCGCCGGCCAGGATCAGGTGATCGGCCGCGCGATCGGGGCGACGCAGATCGTCGAGCAGCGCGGTCAGCATCACCTCCGGGTACGGCGGCAGCCCGGGTTCCTGCCGCACCGCGGGTGGCAGACCCGCCGCGATCACCCCGCTGACCTCCTCGCCCAGATGCACGTCGTTGCACAGCGCGAACGTGCGTAGCAGCCGGCCGGGCGGTGGCACCAGCGTCTCGAATTCGCCGGTGCACTCCGGCGCGCCGGGCGAATGCGTCACCAGCGCGGCCGCCGGCGCCGCGCGCGTGCCGTCGGACCAGGCTTCGAAGCGATACCGGCGACCCGGTTCCAGACCGTCGACCTGGGCATAGTGGTACGGCGTGCGGTCCTCGCCGACAGCCACCGGCCGCGGGGGAGTGCCGGAATCGGCTGGCGCCACGCGGATCTCGGTTCCGGCGGGAGCCGGGACCGCGGCTCCGGTCGCGTCGGGCGCCAGGGTGGTCCAGGTGAAGACGGCGGACGTGTCGGTGACGGTGACGAGTTCCAGATCGGTGGCGATCAGCGAACGGGCTTGCGCCCGAGCCGAACCGGTGCGGGTGAGGATCGGTGCGGCCGCGGCGGCGGCCAGTGCGGCGAGCAGCCGGCGGCGATTCGGCCCGCAGCAGGTCATCGATGCCCCCTCGAAGTCGGCGAGTCCACCGCCGACCCTACCGGGATGCTCGCCCGCGGCACGGGGCGAACGGTCACCGGGTAGGTTGGCTAGCCGTCGCATCGGCGCAATTTCCGATCGGAAGGACGGTCCATGGCAGCGGCCCGCTGGAAACTCGTGCTCGGCGTGGTGGTGGTGACCGCCGCGGCGTTTCTCACCGCATGTTCGGCGAACGCCGACGAGCACGACATCGTCGTCTACAACGGGCACGATCAGCGGCTGACCCGGCAGTGGGTGGACGCGTTCACCGAGGCCACCGGGATCCGGGTCACTCTGCGCAATGCCACCGATGCCGAAGTGGCCGATCAGATCCTGGCCGAGGGCGACCGGACGCCCGCCGATGTGCTCCTCACCCAGAACTCGCCGGCCATGGCCCGGGTGGAACGCGCCGACCGGTTCGACGAACTGGATCCGGCGACCGTCGCGCAGGTGCCCCGGCAATTACGGCCGGAATCCGGGCGCTGGACCGGAATTGCCGCTCGGGCAACGACATTCGTATTCGACCCGGCGACGATGCCGCCGGGCGCATTACCCGCTTCGCTGCTCGAGCTGCAACAGCCGCAGTGGCGCGGCCGATGGACCACGGACCCACGCGGTGCGGACTTTCAGGCGATCGTCGCGGCTCTGCTGGAGCTCGACGGCGAGAATGCCACCCGCGCTTGGCTGCACGGGGTGAAGGACACGGTGGTCACCGCCCCGGGAAATTTCGCCGCTATGCGATCGGTTGGCGCCGGAAAGGACGGGGGCGCATTGCTTTTCGCCACCGACTACTATCGCGACCGGCTCGCACCGCAACCGGTGGTCGGAGCGTCGATACCGCACTACTTCCGGAATCAGGACCCTGGCGCCTATCTCGCCCTCGCCGGTGCCGGCGTGCTGAAGTCGAGCCGCCATCTCGAGGATGCCCAGCGGTTCGTGCGTTTCGTGACGGGCGTGGCCGGTCAGCGCGTGCTCAGCGGGGGTGCGGCGATGGAGTATCCGGTGGCGGCGGGCGTGCCGGTCGATCCGGCGCTGCCGCCGCTGGATTCGCTGGGCGCACCGTCGGTGGACCCGAGCCGGCTCGACCCGGACCGGGTGGACGTGCTGATCCGAGAGGCCGGTCTGCTCTGATCGCGGCCCGGCGTGCGACCGGACGCGGTGGACTACGCCTACAGTTGGAGCGTCCACCGTCCGGGAGAGGAGACAAGGTGCGCCGCATCCTGTTCGCGTTAACGCTGTCTGCCGCCGTACTGCCCGTGTTCGCCTGTTCCGCCGGGGCCGATCGCGCTCCCGCGGGCGCCGACCGCGCTCCCTCAGGTGCCGACCGTGCTCCCGCGGCGGCCGGTACCGGCACGATCGAGGTGGTGGCCACGCACGGCCCCGAGAAGTTCGCGGCCGCCGGTCTCGCCGTGGGCGTCACCACATGCACGGCCGGCTCCGTCTCGGCCACGCTGACCACGGGCCGAGACGGCAAGGCCCACCAGGATTTCGCGCCCGACTGCTATCAGGTCCAGGTGTCCTCGGTGCCGATGGGGTGCCGGCTGGCCACCGACGCCGCTCGGAAGGTCGACGTGGTGGCCGGTCGTTCGGTCGCCGCGGAATTCGGATTGGCCTGCGCCTGAGCGGGTTTCAGCGGTTGGCGAGTTCGGCGAGCCGGTAGGCCAGTGCCGTGCGGACGGCGGGGATCCGGGTCGCCAGCCGAATCGCGGCATTGCGGACGGTCCGGGCCGGCCGCGGCCGCAACGTCGCCATCCGGGTCATCCGGTCGGTGAAGGCGACCACGCCGAGCGCCACCGGCCGCCGGATCTGTTCGTATTCGTCGAGCAGCGCATCGGATTCACCGCCCAGTACCCGGGCCAGCAGGCTGCCCAGCAGTGCCGCGTCCTGGATGCCGGTATTCATCCCCTGGCCACCGGCCGGGCTGTGCACGTGGGCGGCGTCCCCGGCCAGCAGGATCCGCCCGGCCCGGTAGTGGTCGGCCACGCGGTGGTGCACCCGAAACCGCGAACTCCACAACACCTCTCGGACCGTCGCGCCCGGGCAGCGGGCATCGAGCAGTGCCTGCACCTGCGCGAGGGTCGGGTGTTCGGGGGCTTCGGATACGGTGGCGACGATGCGGAACCGGTCGTGTTCGGGGTCGGGGAGCGGGGCGACCACGGTCACGCCCTCCGGTGAGAGGTGCAGCGAGACTTCCTCGCGCGGGGCGGGCCAGTCCATCCGCACGTCGGCGAGGACGAACGATTCGGGATAGGTGGCCCCGGTGAATCCGATCCCGGCCGCCTCGCGCACCCGGCTGTGCATCCCGTCGGCGCCGATCACATACTGCGCCCGGATCGATCCGGAAGCGCCTGCCTCGCCGGCATATTCGACGGTGACCCCGTCCGCGTCGGGAACGACCGCGGTGACCTCGTAGGGGCGCAGGACCGCACCGCCGGCCTTCTCCAGGCGGTCGAGCAGAACCGCCTCGGTGGTCTCCTGGCCGACCATCAGGGTGTACGGGAACGGGGTGGGCAGGCCGGAGAATCCGACGGTGGCCAGTCGGTGGACGCCGTCGTGCAGAACGAAGCGCGGCACCTCGAGGCCCAGGTCGTGCAGGGTGGACGCGATGCCGAAGCCGTCGAGTACCTCCAGGGTCCGGGCGTGCACGACCGCCGCGCGGGAGGTGTTGGCACCGGCTGCCAGCCGATCCAGCAGCACCACCTCGGCGCCGGCGTCGGCGAGGGCGATCGCGGCGGTCAGTCCGGCGGGTCCGGCGCCGACGACGACCACTGCGGCGGTGGCGGGAACGGTGCTGCTCATGGCTACTCCCTACAGCTTGCCAACGTTTGTTGGCCAACGATTGTTGACATCGAATATAGGCACCGCGAGTTGGAAAGTCAACACGTGTAGGCCTACAGTTGTTGGCATGACTGACGACACGGCACCGCGCCGCTCGGACGCCACGCGGGCGGCGATACTCGAGGCCGCGCGCCGGCACTTCGCGCGCGAGGGGTTCGCGAAGGCGACCATTCGCGCGATCGCGGCCGACGCCGGCATCGACCCGTCGATGGTGATGCGGTACTACGGCAACAAGGACGGACTGTTCGACGCCGCCCTGGATGTGGATCTCGGATTGCCGGATCTCACCGCGGTGGAAGCGGATTCGCTGGGTGAGACGATTGCCCGGCGGTTCCTGGAGTTGTGGGAGACCTCGCCCGGCAACGAGTTGTTGCTGACGCTGTTGCGCTCCTCGGTCTCCGACGAGACCGTGGTCCAGCGCTTCCAGCGCGTCTTCGCCGACCAGTTGATGCCGATGGTGATGCGGGTCGGTGATCCGGCCGACGCGGGGCGGCGAGCAGGTCTGGTCGTCACCCAGATTCTGGGGCTGGCACTGTGCCGGTATGTGCTGCGATTGCCGCCGGTGGTGGCGTTGACGAGCGAGCAGATCGTGGCGGAGGTCGGTGCGACCGTGCAGCGCTATCTGACTTCGGCGCCGTGACGAGAAACGCGGCCGGGGCCGGAAAGCAATTCGCCCCGAGTCCGGCAGCGCGGTCTCGGGGCGGTCAGGGTTGCGGCGCGGGCCTCATGTGTCGGCACACGGCATCTACCTCCGTTCGGTCGGTGGGACGGGTTCGTCGATTCAGCTGTAGAGCCGGTCGATGAATGCGCGCAGGTTGGTGCGCACCCGTTCGGCCTTCTCTTCGTCGGTCAGATCCTCGCGGTAGCGGTTGCCCAGCGCCGGGCGCTTCTTGTTGCGGGCGTACAGCGAGCAGGCCAGGTCGGTGCACATGTAGATGCCGATCGAGTTACCGCGTCGACCGGAGTCGCCGACCTTGTGGGCGGTGAGCAGGGATACGCCGCTCCCGGTATGGGTGGTCAGGCAGATCGAGCACAGCTGGGCTCGCCCCGATCCGCCGGTCTCGTAGCGCAACGCCACCCCGACCAGGCGGTCGTCCAACGGCGCCACCAGGTAGGCCCGGCCCGGCATCGACCGGTCGTTCCAGCCGAAGAAGTCCAGGTCGTCCCACGGCTGCGCCGCGAGATCCCGCGGGACGGGCATGCGCTTGGCATCCCCCTTGGAACAGTTCACGAACGACGAGCGAATCTCGCGTTCGCTCAATGGTTGCATCGGTATCGCACTCCCTTCCGAATGGATGAACGGAAAACGGAGCGAGGCTACGGGGGTGGGCGGTGGCGGGCAATCGAATATCGGGCCCGCAGCGCTCAGCCGGTGGTGCGCAGTCCGGCGAGCGTGACCGCGATCAGGCGTTCCGCGGCATCGGGTGAGGTTTCGCACGCGACGCCGATGCCGTGACCCAGGCGCAGCAGATCCCGGGGCTCGAGCTCGGGTCGAATCAGCCCGGCCTCCTGGGCCGGTCGCAGGATCGAGGTCGCCGCGTCGGTGATCAGATCCGAACACAGCATGAACGTCGGCGAGCCGCGGTCGATGGCGGCCTTCAGGGTCACCGCCAGGCTGCGCTTGTCCATCACGAACTTCACCTGTTCGCGGAACCACTGTTCCAACGCGTCGAGGGGGGAGAGTGTGGCGGTGAGCTCCGCGGCCAGTTCGGCCAGCGCCTCGATGCTGGACCGGTAGACCGCCTCGATCAGGGCATCGCGATTGGGGAAATGGCGGTACAGGGTGCCGGGGCCGACCGAGGCTCGCCGAGCCACCTCGTCCAGGGGCGCTTCCGGACCGTATTCGGCGAATGCCTCCCGCGCGCATTCGAGAATGCGCTCGTAGTTGCGGCGGGCATCGGCGCGCATCGGCCGCGGTGCCGCCGCGCGCCCGGACCCCTGTGTCGACGGTGCGCTCACGATTCCTCCAGTGGAAACGGATGAACTCTCCGCTTAGTCTTGCGTAACCGGAGAACTTCTCCATATGCTAGCTCCATTGGAAACGGAGACTCTCTCCGTTTAGTTCCGCATCCGATGGAGTCCTCGTGACAACCTCCACTCTTTCCTCGTCTTCGCAGGTCGGCGCCCCACCCGGCAGACTTCGCTCCGGCCTCGTGCTCACCACCCTGCTGACCTGCCAGCTGATGATCGTGCTCGACATCACGGTGATGAACGTGGCCCTGCCGCGCATCCGGACCGACCTGCACTTCAGCTCGACCGGCCTGTCCTGGGTGATGAACGCCTACACTCTGGTCTTCGGCGGGCTGCTGCTGCTCGGCGGCCGGGCCGGCGATCTGTTCGGCCGCCGCCGGATGTTCGTGCTCGGGACGATGCTGTTCACCGCGGCCTCGCTCGCGGGTGGCCTGGCCCCCTCGGCGGCCTGGCTGATCACCGCCCGCATCGTCCAGGGCTTGGGCGGCGCACTGGCCGGGCCCAATACCTTGGCCCTGCTGACCACCACATTCGCCGATCCGAAACGGCGGATGCGGGTGCTGGCCCTCTTCTCGGGGATGTCCAGCGCGGGCTTCGCGATCGGCCTGATCCTGGGCGGACTACTCACGCAGTGGCTGAGTTGGCGATCGGTGCTGTTCATCAACGTCCCGTTCGGGCTGGCCGTGGCCGTGCTCGCCGCGCGGTACCTGCCCGATGCCCCGCGGCGGCGGGCGCGGCTCGACCTGCCCGGCGCGATAACGGCGACCGGCGCGGTGGCCGCGCTCGTCTACGGTTTCATCAGTGCCGCGGCCGACGGTTGGGGCGGGACGGCGACCGACGTGTCGCTCACCGTCGGGGTGGTCGCCCTGGTGGCGTTCCTGATGATCGAACGCCGGGCCGAGCAACCCCTGCTGCCGCTGCATCTGTTCGCCGACCGCAACCGCGCCGCCGCCTACGCGAATATGTTCCTCGGGCCGATGGCCGGTACCTCGATGTTCTTCTTCCTGACTCAGTACCTGCAGGAAGTGCGGGGGATGAGCGCGCTTGCAACGGGTTTCGCCTTCCTGCCGACGGCGGTGCTGATGTTCACGATGATCCGGCTGATTCCCCGTCTGCTGCCGCGGCTCGGACCCAAGCCGGTCACTCTGGTGGGCACGCTCGCCATGATCGCCGGGCTGGCCCTGCTGGCTCTGCTCGACACCGATACCGGGTATTTCCCGCAGCTCGCCGTCGCCATGGTGTTGATGGGATGCGGTATCGGCCTGGCCTTTTCACCGCTCAACGTGATCATCATGGCCAATGTGGCGCCCGAGGACGCCGGGGCCGCGGGCGGCGCGCTGCAGACATTGCAGCAGACCGGTGCGGCGCTCGGGCTGGCCGTGCTGGTCACGGTCTTCGGGACCGCGGTCCGGTCGGCCGCCGGGTCGGCGACCCAGATTCTCGTCACCGGAATCACCGCCGCCTTCGCCGCCGCGGTCGGCATCGCGGTGCTGAGTTTCCTTGTCGCATCGACCTTCCGGAGCGTGCGCCCGGCGCGCTGAGCAGCTCGCGCCATCGGCGGCCCTCGGACGACCCGGGGGCCGCCGCTCGTTCGCAAGATCAACTCCGGGCAATCCGGACGATTCGAAAGAACTTGCCACACAGCGGGTTCAGGCCTGTTTCACTCTCAGGAAGCTCTATGCCCGGCGTGCGAGACTCGTCGCGATGCTCACCTATCTTGAAGCGACGGTCATCGGGGCGGTGCAGGGTTTCACCGAGCTGTTCCCGGTCTCGAGCCTCGGACATTCGGTGCTGGTGGCGGCGTGGCTGGGTGGCCGGTGGGCGACGCTTACCGGGCGTGGCGGAAATGATTCCGCCGCAACGTATCTGGCCTTCGTCGTGGCATTGCATGTGGCCACGGCGGTCGCGCTGCTGATCCACTACCGGCGGGACTGGTACACGATCGTGGGCGGGTTCGTGGACCTGCTGCGGACCCGGCGGCTCGATACCGTGCCGCAGCGGCTGGCCTGGCTGATCGGGATAGGTACCGTGCCGGTCGCGATTCTCGGTCTGCTGCTCGAACATCCGCTGCACGACCTGTTCGCCGCACCCCTGTGTGCCGCGGCGTTTCTCACCTTCAACGGCATCGTGCTCCTCGTCGGAGAGGGGCTGCGCCGCCGCAACGAACCCACCCTCGCGGAGTACGGCCGCCGCTTCGCCCTCCACCGGGCTTACGACCGAAACGGAGCCACCGCAACGCTTTCCCCACCTCGCGTCGACCGCCGCCTGGCCGCGCTCGACGCCCGCGACGCACTCGGCATCGGCCTGGCCCAGGCCGGCGCTCTCGTCACCGGCTTCAGCCGCGCGGGCCTGACCATGGTCGGTGGACTCTGGCGCGGTCTGGAGCACGAGCACGCGGCCAAATTCGCCTTCCTCCTCGCCACCCCCGCCATCTTCGGCGCCGGTCTCGTCGACCTCCCCGACCTGGCCACTCCGCGCGCCGAGGTGATCTGGGGACCGATCATCGTCGGAGCCTGCGTCTCCGGCCTGACGTCCTGGCTCGCCGTCCGCTACCTCGAACGCCACTTCCGGACGCGGACATTGCTCCCGTTCGCAGCCTATTGCGTGATCGTGGGGGTCGTGTCGATGCTGCGCTTCGGGTGAGCGGACCGCTTCCGTCGTTGCTCGTGCGCCGGTGCGCGGCACCGCTCGAGCTGCGTGTCGGTGCGCTGCAACCGACCCCGCGACGAACTGAAATTGGACCTATGACCAGCGGTTTTATCGCTACTCGATCGACGTTTCGTGTTTCGTGGCCGCGGGTGTGTGGTAGCCGATCAGTGGGTCGGGAGCAGAAGGAATCCATTTCGAAGGAGATGAGGACGATGGGTTCATTCGGACTCGATACGAGTGTCGCGTTCACCGCCGCCGTGCGCTGGATCGAGCTGATGTTCGGTATCGACCTCGGCGTCCATTGACGACGGACCGTGACTGATGCCGACCATCGGTGCCGCGCACCGGCACGAGTCGATAAAGGCCCCCGACCGGGGATTACCGGACGGGGGCCTTTATCGTGCGTGCCCTCGGCAGGATTCGAACCTGCGGCCTTCTGCTCCGGAGGCAGACGCTCTATCCCCTGAGCTACGAGGGCGGGGATTGGACCCGGTCGACACCAGTATGCACGTCGTCCGATCGGGCGGGGAAAGCGTATCGCATCCCGCGGCGTGCGCCAAAAGACCGGCCCGAGCAGGGATTCAGTGGTGGTGGGGCGGCTAGCTCGCGGGCATCGGGGCGCCGGGCATGCCGGGTATCGCCGGGATGCCGGGGATACCGGCGGGCAACTCGTCCATCTGGCCGGTGGGCGGCACCGCCTTCTCCTTGTCGGAGTGGTCGCGGAACTTCGGGACGAAATAGACGACCAGGGTGACGACCAGGCCGGCGATCACCACGACCGCGCCGAGGAGGGCCCAGGGAACACGCCGGTGCTTCGGCGGGTTGGAACTGCCGTTGTAGGCCCCGCCGGGGGCGGATTTGGCGGCGGCACGAATCGCCTTGGCTGATTTCGCGCTGGTGTTCGGCATCGGTGGGCGCTCTCTTCGGGTGCGTCGGTGGTTCTCGCGGTGTCGGAAGGACGGCCGGGGCCGCCGGTGCCGGATGCCGGGTGCGCCGACCAGGTGCCCGCTGACGGCGCACACCCGCTCGGACCATAGGATAGAGACTCGTGACTCCAGCTGACCTTGCAGATCTCCTTCGTGCGACCGCGGCGAAGGTGCTCGTCGAACGTGGATCCGACCCGGCGGTCCTGCCCGACGAGGTCAAGGTGGAGCGTCCCCGTAATCCGGAACACGGAGACTATGCCACGAATGTGGCCATGCAGGTGGGCAAGAAGGCCGGAATGAATCCGCGCGAACTGGCCGGTCTGCTGGCCGAGGCGCTGGCCGCCACCGACGGGATCGAATCCGCCGATGTGGCGGGTCCGGGGTTCCTCAACATCCGGCTCGCGGCGGCCGCGCAGGGCGCCATCGTCGAACAGATCCGCGCGGCGGGCGCCGCCTACGGCACGGCGCGGACGCTCGCGGGCACCAAGATCAATCTCGAGTTCGTCTCCGCCAACCCGACCGGCCCCGTACATCTCGGTGGTACGCGCTGGGCCTCGGTCGGGGATGCGCTGGGGCGCATCCTGGCCGCGCAGGGCGCCGATGTCACCCGGGAGTACTACTTCAACGATCACGGCGCGCAGATCGACCGGTTCGCCGAATCGCTGGTCGCCGCCGCCACCGGGGCGCCGACGCCGGAGAACGGCTACGCCGGCGCCTACATCTCCGAGATCGCGGAGAAGATCACCGCCGCACATCCGGACGCGGTGAATCTGCCCGACGACCAGCGCCACGAACTGTTCCGGCGGGAGGGCGTCGAGCTGATGTTCGCCCACATCAAGCAGACGCTGCACGATTTCGGCACCGACTTCGACGTGTACTTCAACGAGAGCTCGCTGTTCGCCTCCGGCGCCGTCGAGAAGGCGCTGGAGCAGCTGAAGGCCTCGGGCAACCTGTACGAGAAAGACGGCGCCTGGTGGATCGCCAGCACCGAATACGGTGACGACAAGGATCGGGTCGTCATCAAGAGCGACGGCAAGTCCGCCTACATCGGCGGCGATATCGCCTACTTCCAGAACAAGCGCGCCCGCGGCTTCGACCTGTGCATCTACATGCTCGGCGCCGACCACCACGGCTACATCGGCCGCTTGAAGGCCGCGGCGGCCGCCTTCGGCGACGACCCGAACACCGTCGAGGTGCTGATCGGCCAGATGGTGAACCTGGTGCGCGACGGGGTCGCCGTGCGGATGAGCAAGCGGGCCGGCACCGTGGTCACGCTCGACGACCTGGTCGAGGCGATCGGCGTCGACGCCGCCCGCTACGTGCTGGTGCGCAGTTCGGTCAACTCCAGCATCGATATCGATCTGGATCTGTGGACCAAACAGAGCAGCGAGAATCCGGTGTACTACGTGCAGTACGCGCACGCGCGGACCTGCGCGGTCGGCCGCAATGCCGCGGAGTTCGAATTCGCCGGTGTGACACCGGATCTGGGCCTGCTGACCGCCGACGAGGAGGGTGAGCTGATCCGCACCCTCGGTGAGTTCCCGGCCGTGGTGGCCAGCGCCGCGTCGCTGCGCGAACCCCACCGGGTGGCCCGCTACCTGGAGGAGCTGGCGGGCGCGTACCACCGCTTCCAGACCAACAAGACGCTGCGGATCCTGCCGCAGAACGACGATCCGGTGGTGCCGGTCAATGCCGCCCGACTGCAACTGGTCGACGCCACCCGCCAGGTGCTGTCCAACGGCCTGGCCCTGCTGGGCGTATCCGCCCCGGAGCGCATGTGACCCGCGTCGGTGCCCGTGAAACGGTGTGCGGCCGGGCCGGTTCCGACCGGCCCGGCGACGGACGCCGCGGGCCCGGCGATCGTGTGAGGAAGGAATTATTGTGAGTGCGCATCCGGCGGGACCTCGGCACGCCGAGATCCCCCATGCTCCCAACCTACCGGAGCGGCCCGCGGTCCCCCGCGAGATGATCGACCTGCCCGAGAAGGTCTGGCCGCGCAACGCCTCGCGCGACGCCGACGGGGTGGTGCGGCTGGCCGGAGTGCCGGTGACGCAGCTGGCCGCCGAATTCGGTACCCCGCTGTTCGTGGTCGACGAGGACGATTTCCGGTCCCGGTGCCGCGATATGGTCCGGGCCTTCGGTCCCGGCGCGCGGGTCCACTACGCCTCCAAGGCATTTCTGTGCGGGGAGATCGCGCGGTGGGTGCGCGACGAGGGCCTGCACCTGGACGTCTGTTCCGGCGGCGAACTGGCGGTCGCGCTGCACGGGGGCTTCCCCGCCGAGCGAATCGCGTTGCACGGCAACAACAAATCGGTCGCCGAACTGGAGCAGGCGGTGGCGGCCGGCGTCGGCCACGTCGTCGTCGACTCGCTGATCGAGATCGAACGCCTCGAGGCGGTGGCGGCCCGCGCCGGAGTTGTGCAGGACGTCCTGGTCCGGGTCACCGTCGGCGTGGAAGCCCATACCCACGAATACATTTCGACGGCGCACGAGGATCAGAAGTTCGGCTTCTCGATCGCCGGCGGGGATGCGATGCAGGCGTTGGCCCGGGTCTTCGAGGCGCAGAACCTGCGCCTGGTCGGCCTGCACAGCCACATCGGCTCGCAGATCTTCGATATCGACGGTTTCGAGATCTCGGCCCGCCGCATGCTGCGGTTGCTGCGCGATGCCATCGAGAAGTTCGGCGTGGAGCGCACCGAGCAGATCGCGATCCTGGACCTCGGTGGCGGACTGGGTATTTCGTATCTGCCCAGCGACGACCCGCCGCCGCTGGACGAATTCGCGGCGAAGGTCCGGGACCTGGTCGAGGCGGAGGCGGGTCAGATCGGGCTGCCCACGCCGACCATCGCCGTCGAACCGGGCCGCGCGATCGCGGGTCCGGGCACGGTCACGGTCTACGAGGTCGGTACCACCAAGGACGTCTCCCTCGACGCCGGCGCCCAGCGCCGCTACGTGAGCGTCGACGGCGGGATGAGCGACAACATCCGGCCCGCGCTGTATCAGGCCGACTACGACTGTCGGTTGGTCTCCCGGTCCAGCGCGGCCGCCCCGGTGGTCGCGCGAGTGGTCGGAAAGCACTGCGAGAGTGGCGATATCGTCATCCGCGACACCTGGATGCCGGCCGATGTAGGCCCGGGCGATCTGGTTGCGGTCGCGGCCACGGGCGCGTACTGCTATTCGATGGCCAGCCGATACAACATGCTGACCCGCCCGGCCGTCGTCGCGGTCCGGGACGGGCAGGCCCGGTTGCTGCTGCGCCGGGAGACGGTGGCCGATCTGATGAGCCTGGAAGCGACGGAGGTGCACTCATGACCGAGGCGACGAACCAGGCCCGAGCCGGTGGTTTCGGGGCGGAACATCCGATCGGCGTGGCGGTGCTGGGGATGGGCAACGTCGGTACCGAGGTGGTGCGCATCCTGCGTGACCACGCCGACGATCTGCGGTCCCGGGTCGGGGCGCCAGTGGTGCTGCGCGGCGTCGCGGTGCGGCGGCTCGACGTCGACCGCGGGATTCCCGCCGAACTGCTCACCACCGATGCCGAGGCGCTGGTAGCCCGCGACGATGTCGATCTCGTGGTCGAGGTGATGGGTGGAATCGATCCGGCCCGCAAGCTGATCCTGGCCGCGCTCCACGGCGGTAAGTCGGTGGTGACGGCGAACAAGGCCCTGCTGGCCGACTACACCGGCGAACTGGCCGCGGCGGCCGAGGGCAGCCGCGCCGATCTGTACTTCGAGGCCGCGGTGGCCGGCGCCATTCCGGTGGTGCGTCCGCTGATCCAGTCGATGTCCGGTGACCGGGTGAACCGGGTGGTCGGAATCGTCAACGGCACAACGAATTTCATTCTCTCCGCGATGGACGAGACCGGCGCCGACTACGCCGACACCCTCGCCGAGGCCACCCGCCTGGGCTATGCCGAGGCCGATCCGACCGCCGACGTCGAAGGCTACGACGCCGCAGCGAAGGCCGCGATCCTGGCCTCGCTGGCCTTCCACACCCGCGTCACCGCGGCCGATGTGTACCGCGAGGGCATTTCGAAGATCACGGCGGAAGACCTGGAAACCGCTGCCGCCGTCGGCTGCACCGTCAAGCTGCTGGCGATCTGCGAGCGCATGCCCGGCGGGGAGCGGTTGTCGATGGACGGCTCGGCCGTCGCCGCACCGGGCGAACCCGGCAGCACCCCGGCCGGTAAGGACCGGGTGTCGGTGCGGGTCTATCCGGCGCTGATCCCGCGGCGGCATCCGCTGTCCGCGGTGAACGGCGCGTTCAACGCGGTCGTGGTCGAGGCGGAGAACGCCGGCCGGCTGATGTTCTACGGCCAGGGCGCGGGTGGTGCGCCGACCGCCTCCGCGGTGATGGGCGATCTGGTGATGGCAGCCCGGAACAAGTTCTACGGTGGCCGCGCACCGGGTGAATCGGTTTATGCTGAGCTGCCGATCGCGCCGATCGGCGACATCCCGACCCGCTATCACGTGAATCTGCAGGTTGCCGACCGCACCGGGGTTCTGCAGGCGGTGTCCGGCAAATTCGCCGAGCACGGTGTCAGCATCTCGACGGTCCGCCAGGAGGGGCACGACGAGGGCGCCCGACTGGTCGTGGTCACCCACCACGCACCGGAGTCGGCGCTGGCCGATACGGTGGCAGCACTTGCCGAGTTGGATTCCGTCACGTCCGTGACCAGCGTTTTGAGATTGGAAGGCACCGAGGAATGAGTCAGACAGGAGCGCCGCTGTCGGCCGGGGCCGTGCACACCCCGTGGCCGGGGCTGATCGCCGCCTATCGGGAGCGGCTGGCGGTCGGCGCCGATTGGGAGCCGGTCACCCTGTACGAGGGCGGTACGCCGCTGGTGCCCGCGCACCACCTGTCCGAGCTCACCGGCTGCGAGGTGTATCTCAAGGTCGAGGGTCTGAACCCGACCGGATCCTTCAAGGATCGCGGGATGACCATGGCCATGACCGACGCCAAGGCGCGCGGTCAGAAGGCGGTGCTGTGCGCCTCCACCGGTAACACCTCCGCCTCGGCCGCCGCCTACGCCACTCGCGCCGGCATGCACTGCGCGGTGCTGATCCCGCAGGGCAAGATCGCGATGGGCAAGCTCGCGCAGGCGGTCATGCTCGGCGCCACGATCATTCAGGTCGAGGGCAACTTCGACGACTGCCTGGAGCTGGCCCGCAAGGTCACCTCGGACTTCCCCGAGGTCGGCCTGGTGAACTCGGTCAACCCGGCCCGCATCGAGGGCCAGAAGACCGCGGCCTTCGAGATCTGCGATGCGCTGGGCAGGGCTCCCGACGTGCATGCGCTGCCGGTCGGCAACGCGGGCAACATCACCGCGTACTGGAAGGGCTACAGCGAGTACCACGCCGACGGCATCACCACGAGCCGTCCGCGCATGCTCGGGGTGCAGGCCGCCGGTGCCGCGCCGCTGGTCAACGGCGCGCCGGTGAAGGATCCCGAAACCATCGCGACCGCGATCCGGATCGGCGCACCGGCGTCCTGGAACGGTGCGGTGGCCGCCAAGGAGCAGTCCGACGGCGCCTTCCGGGCCGCCACCGACGAGGAGATCCTGGCCGCGTACCGCCTGGTCGCGAGCACCGAGGGGGTCTTCGTGGAACCCGCTTCGGCGGCGAGCGTGGCGGGGCTGTTGGCCGCGCGCAAGGAGGGCTGGCTCGATTCCGGGCTGACCGTCGTCTGCACCGTGACCGGTAACGGTCTCAAGGATCCCGACACCGCGCTGCTGGGCATGCCGCAGGTGCAGCCGATCGCGGTGGATCCGGTGGCGGTGGCGCGCGAGCTCGAGTTGGCCTGAGTTGAGTTCGCGCGAAGGTCAGTTGATGACGCGGACGCTCCCGCCCGGTATCACCGTTACCGCGCGGGTGCCGGCCTCCAGCGCCAACCTCGGTCCCGGTTTCGATTCGCTCGGTATCGCTTTGGGGTTGTACGACGAAATCGTCGTGCGGACCACCGATTCCGGGCTTACTATCCGAGTGGAGGGTGAGGGCGCCGACGACGTACCTTGGGGCCCTTCGCATCTGGTGGTGCGCGCGATCGAGCGCGGGCTGGAGTCGGCCGGGTTGTGGGCCGACGGCCTGGATGTGGTGTGCCGCAATGTGATTCCGCATTCGCGCGGCCTGGGTTCGTCCGCGTCCGCGGCCGTCGGTGGGTTGGCCGCCGCGCGCGGATTGGCTGCCGAGTTCGATCCGTCGCTGACCGGTTCGGACGCCGAATTGGTGCAACTGGCTTCGGAATTCGAGGGTCATCCGGACAACGCCGCCGCCAGCGTGCTGGGCGGCATCGTCGTCTCCTGGACCGAATCGGACCGTGCCGGGGAACTCGACGCGAACAGCTCCGCCGAGCACCACCAGCGCGTTTACCGCGCGGTGCGGTTGGAACCGCATCCCCGCTTGCGTGCGACGGTGCTGATCCCGGAGGAGCGGTCCTCGACCGCGCATACCCGTGGGCTGCTGCCGGATATGGTGCCGCACGGCGACGCCGCGTTCAACGTCAGCCGGGCCGCGCTGGCCGTGGTCGCCCTGACCGAGCACCCGGATCTGCTGCTGCCCGCGACCCAGGACCGCCTGCACCAGGGCTACCGGGCCTCGGCACTGCCGCTGACCACGGCCTGGATCACCCGGTTGCGGACCGCCGGCATCGCGGCCATGGTGTCGGGTGCGGGACCGACCATCTTGGCGCTGGGCACCGAAGAATTTCCGGACGACCTGCGCAAACTCGCCGCAGAGGACGGTCTGCGGGTGGTCGAACCCGATATTTCCGCGGGCGTGCGGGTGGATTGACGGCGTGGCTGCCTTGCTGACCTGATCAGACAGAGCTATCCTGGGCACGTCCGTACATCGTGCGCGTCAGACGCCGGTGCTTCATCAGGGCAATCGCTCCAGCAGGCTCCTTGCTCAGGCTCGGTGGCTCGGGGGCTCGAATCACTCGGGACTTCGACCTCGACGTCGGGGACAGCGACTGGAATGATCACTCCCATTCAATGAACCGGTGGCCGTGACCAGGTGGTGAGTCCATCGGTCCGGCGGGGCAGGCGATACGGCAACCGAGCTCGGCACAGTGATCGGGCTTCGGGACGAACCCTCGAATATGCACACGGCAATCGAGGGAAGGAAAGGATCTCCGTGACAGATACGGACCTGCTCGCGACACCCGGGGTGGACACCACTGCTAATCCCTCGGACAGCCGCGAAAGTGACTCCGGACAGATTTCGAAGATGAGCGAACACACCGACGTCGCACGATCGGGGCTGACTGGAATGTTGTTGCCGCAGTTGCGTGCGCTTGCCGGAGAGCTCGGTATCCGAGGCACATCCGGGATGCGTAAGGGCGATCTCATCGCCGCCATCAAGGAGAATCAGGCCGCCTCCGGCAAAGCCGCGCGCGGTGGCCGGGGCGATGCGAAATCCGCCGAAACGAATGCGGCCGCGCCCGCGGGCTCCGAGCCCGCCGCGAAGTCCGCCGCCGGCGCCGCCACCGAATCCGGTGCGGCAGCGAAGAACGAGACGGCCAAGGCCGCTGAGACCGCGGGTAAGGACCGCGCCAAGAACGAGGCGAAGTCCGGTCGCAACGGCGCCGCGCGCGGTCAGCAGCAGACCCTCGACGAGGTCGCCGCCGAATCCGCTCCCGCCAAGGGCGAGTCCGCGGAAACCGCTGCGCGCCCGGCCGATTCGGGTGAGGAGTCCGGCCGCGAAGGTGGCCAGCGCGGTCGCGGCCGTCAGCGTCGCGGTCGGGACCAGCGGGGCGACGGTGGTGACAACCGCGGTGGTGACAACCGCGCCGACACCAAGGCCGAGCCGAGGTCGGAAACCTCGGGCGACGGCAAGGGTGAACAGGACTCGGGTGAGCGGCGTCGCGACCGCAACCAGTCCGGTCAGAACCAGTCCAACCAGAACGGCGCCCCTCGTGGTGGCGACCGGGGCGGTGACGACGAGGAAGGCGGCCGCGGCCGCCGGGGCCGTCGCTTCCGCGAACGCCGCCGCGGCGGCCGCGATCGGGAGGGCGGCGAGGGCCGCGAGGTCGAGATCCGCGAGGACGACGTCCTGCAGCCGGTCGCCGGCATCCTGGACGTGCTGGACAACTACGCGTTCGTCCGCACCTCCGGCTACCTGGCCGGCCCGAACGACGTCTATGTGTCGATGAACCTGGTGCGCAAGAACGGTCTGCGCCGCGGTGACGCCATCACCGGTGCCGTCCGGGCCCCGCGCGAGGGTGAGCAGGGCAATCAGCGGCAGAAGTTCGATCCGCTGGTGCGGCTGGACACGGTCAACGGCTCCGACGTGGACTCCGCCAAGCGCCGGCCGGAATTCAACAAGCTGACCCCGCTGTACCCGAATCAGCGGCTGCGGCTGGAGACCACTCCGAACAAGCTGACCACCCGTGTGATCGACCTGATCATGCCGATCGGTAAGGGCCAGCGCGCCCTGATCGTGTCGCCGCCGAAGGCCGGTAAGACCACGATCCTGCAGGACATCGCGAACGCGATCGCCACCAACAACCCCGAGTGCTACCTGATGGTGGTGCTGGTGGACGAGCGTCCCGAAGAGGTCACCGATATGCAGCGCTCGGTGCGCGGCGAGGTGATCGCCTCCACGTTCGACCGGCCGCCGAGCGATCACACCTCGGTCGCCGAACTGGCGATCGAGCGGGCCAAGCGACTGGTGGAGATGGGTCAGGACGTCGTCGTCCTGCTCGACTCGATCACGCGTCTGGGCCGGGCGTACAACAACTCGTCGCCCGCCTCGGGCCGCATCCTCTCCGGTGGTGTGGACTCGACCGCGCTGTACCCGCCCAAGCGGTTCCTCGGCGCGGCCCGCAACATCGAGAACGGCGGCTCGCTGACGATCATCGCCACCGCCATGGTGGAGACCGGCTCGACCGGTGACACGGTGATCTTCGAGGAGTTCAAGGGCACCGGTAACGCCGAGCTCAAGCTCGATCGCAAGATCGCCGAGCGGCGCGTGTTCCCGGCCGTCGACATCAACCCGTCCAGCACCCGTCACGACGAGCTGCTGATGTCGCCCGACGAGATGGCGGTCGTGCACAAGCTGCGCCGAGTGCTGTCCGGTCTGGACTCGCAGCAGGCGATCGACCTGCTCATCGACCGATTGAAGAAGTCGAAGAACAACGTCGAATTCTTGATGACGGTCTCGAAGACCGCGCCCGGCGCTCTGGACGAATAAGGGCGGTCGTACACACCTCGCGGCGGTTCGCGCTCCTGGGCGCGGCCGCCGCGTCGTGCTTTTCCGGAGCCGGGTCGTCGCGGCGGGCCGGCGGGGGCGCATAGAACAGTAGGCCGACCACCGCGGCGCCGGTGATCAGCACGATGAGTATCAGCGCGGTGGCCCCGGTGATCGATCCGGTGGATACCGCGGTGGCGGCGAATTCGTAGGTTCGATTCGGGTCCGCCGGGGCCGCCACGGTGGCGGTGGGCGGTTCGCCGCCGGCCGTGAAGCCGCCGATCACCACCAGCAGTGCCAGCGTGATCAGGGTGCTCGCGGCGTAGATCTCTTTCGCGTGCCTACCCCCCGGCAGTACGCGAAGCGGGCGGGGGAGGACCGGCGTGGCCGGCGATCTGGACCTCGTCGCCCCCCTCGTGGCCTGGAATTTCACAGTTCGTCCTCGAGTGTCGTCGGTGTGATCGGCGTAGGTCCCTACTCCTGCAACGAATCTACGAACAAGGCTGTTCATATTCGCGAGTAGCCGACTACTCGTTTTCAGCCTGACTCGAGTGCCGCCGATCCGCGTGCCGCTACTTCCTTGGGCCGGGAATACCGGCGTCTCCGGAACCGGGAACAATCCCGCCCAGGGGTGCGTTGTGCGTGCATGTCGGCGGTTTGGCATACTGGACCGTCGGTGCGTCTGCGATCGGCAGACCATCCCGCCTAGTCGGTTCCGGTTCACGTCCATCAAGGCAGCACGGCAGATTCCGCCGTGGGCTCGGGCGACCCGG
This sequence comes from Nocardia veterana NBRC 100344, assembly GCF_000308855.1. Classification (GTDB taxonomy): domain Bacteria; phylum Actinomycetota; class Actinomycetes; order Mycobacteriales; family Mycobacteriaceae; genus Nocardia; species Nocardia veterana. The sequence goes on from NZ_BAGM01000030.1 coordinate 22,603, forward strand.
GGCCATATCGAGAGGACACCCATGAAGGCAGGAATCCACCCGGCATACGTGCCGACCACCGTTGTCTGCGGTTGCGGCAACACCTTCCAGACTCACAGCACCAAGGAGTCGGGCCACATCACCGTCGAGGTCTGCTCGCAGTGCCACCCGTTCTACACGGGCAAGCAAAAGATCCTCGACACCGGCGGCCGCGTCGCCCGCTTCGAGGCCCGCTACGGCAAGCGCGCCAAGAAGGCCGAGGGTTCGGAAGCCAAGTAGCTACCCCGCCAACGCCCGTCCTGCCCCGCGCAGGCCGGGCGTTGGCGTGTTTCTGGTACCCGAATACTCGCTCCCCGCAGGAGGCAGAACCGCCATGGCCGACAAGATCACGGCCCCATCCGCCATCGACGACATCCTCGCCGAACACGCAGGCCTCGAGACGCAGCTCTCCGATCCGGCGCTGCACAACGATCCGGCCGAGGCCCGTCGCGTCGGTAAGCGGTTCGCCGAGCTGGCGCCGATCATGTCGACCTACACCAAACTCAGCGCCGCCCGCGACGATCTGGCCGCGGCGCGCGAACTCGCCGCCGACGACTCGTCGTTCGCGGCCGAGGTGCCCGGGCTGGAACAGCAGGTCGAGGAGCTGGAGAAGACGCTCACCGATCTGCTGGCCCCGCGCGATCCGCACGATGCCGACGATGTCGTCCTCGAGGTGAAATCGGGCGAGGGCGGCGAGGAGTCGGCGCTGTTCGCCTCCGATCTGGCCCGCATGTACATCCGGTACGCCGAACGGCACGGCTGGAAGGTCGAGATTCTCGACGCCAACGTGTCCGACCTGGGCGGGTACAAGGAGGCCACCCTCTCGATCAAGAGCCGTGAGCCCAGCCGCGACGGCGTCTGGTCCCGCTTGAAGTTCGAGGGCGGGGTGCATCGGGTGCAGCGGGTGCCGGTCACCGAATCGCAGGGCCGCATCCACACGTCGGCGGCGGGTGTGCTGATCTATCCCGAACCGGACGAGGTCGAGCAGGTGCAGATCGACGAATCCGATCTGCGCATCGACGTCTATCGCTCCTCGGGTAAGGGCGGTCAGGGCGTCAACACCACCGACTCCGCGGTCCGCATCACCCACCTGCCCACCGGCATCGTGGTCACCTGCCAGAACGAGCGCTCTCAGTTGCAGAACAAGCTGCGCGCCATGCAGGTGCTCTCGGCCCGGTTGCAGGCGCTGGCCGAGGAACAGGCCGAGGCCGACGCCGCGGCGGGGCGCGCCTCGCAGATCCGCACCGTCGACCGCTCCGAGCGCATCCGGACCTACAACTTCCCGGAGAACCGCATCACCGATCACCGCATCGGGTTCAAGGCGCACAACCTCGATTCGGTCCTCGACGGTGACCTCGACGCATTGCTGGACGCGCTCGGTGAAGCCGACCGGGCGGCCCGGCTCGCCGCCGAGTAACGTCGCCCACCGGGCCGCGGGGAGCGGTCCGCAACGCAAGAATCGAGGCCTCCACTGATCGGCGATACGCGCGCGGACGCGGGCACGAGTCGAGTGCCGCTGCGGCCGGCGATCCTCGAAGCGGCTCGCAGCCTCGCGGCGGCGGGCGTGCACAGCCCGCAGGCCGATGCCGAATTCCTCGCCGCGCACATTCTCGAGGTCGAGCGGCCGCGGTTGGCCCTGATTCCGATGGTCACCACCGAACAGCTCGAGCGGTTCCGGGCGTTGGTGTCGCGCCGCGCCGACCGGGTGCCGCTGCAGCATCTGACCGGTGTGGCGTCGATGGGGGAGGTGGACCTGGAAGTCGGGCCGGGCGTTTTCGTTCCGCGTCCGGAAACCGAACTGGTCTTCGCCTGGGCGCTCGCGCAGCTGGAAGCCGCCGGGCACGGGCATCCGCCGATCGTGGTGGACCTGTGCACCGGATCCGGCGCGCTCGCACTGGCGATCGCCCACGCCCGGCCCGATGCCGTCGTGCATGCCGTCGAACTCGACCCGGTAGCGCGGACGTGGGCGCGGCGCAATGCGGATCGCCGAGCGGCGCAAGGTGATACACCCATCACCCTGCACGCCGGCGATGTCACCGATCCCGCGGTGCTCGCGGAGCTGAACGGCCGCGTCGACGTGGTCGTCGCCAATCCGCCGTATATCCCGGTCGATGCGGCGCTGGATCCCGAAGTGGCCGACCACGATCCGCACTTGGCGTTGTTCGGCGGTCCCGACGGACTGTCGGTGATCGCGCCGATGATCACCACCATCGCCCGGTTGCTGCGGCCCGGCGGCGTCACCGCGGTCGAACACGACGATTCGCACGGTTCCCAGGTCGCCGCGCTGTTCGACGGCACCGGACGGTTCGTCGACATCGTCGAACATCCAGATCTCACCGGACGGGCGCGGTTCGTCGCGGCGCGACGGAACGAACGGTAGTCCCGCCACCGGGCACCGCGGATAACGCGGTGGGTGCTGACCATGAATCCGATCGGGCGAGTCCGATCACCGAGAACCGAACCCCTGGACGACGATTGGGATGCGATCAGGTCCACCATCGTCTCGGAATTCGGCGCCGACGCATTGTTCGGAATCGAGGAGTTCTCGCATATCGAGGTGGTCTACGTTTTTCGACCGGGTGGACGATTCCGACATTCATCCGGGTGCCCGGCATCCGCGCGGAAATCCGGAATGGCCGCGGGTCGGCATTTTCGCCCAGCGCGGAAAGGCGCGTCCTGATCGGATCGGCGTAAGAGGTGTGCCAGCTGGTTGCTGTCGCCGGACTGGTCGTTACCGTCCGGCCCTCGACGCCATCGACGGGACACCCGTTCTCGATATCAAGCCGTACCTGTCGGAATTCGCCCCGCGCGGTGCGGTCCGGCAGCCGGCCTGGTCACACGAACTGATGGCCGGATACCGGCGCTGAACCGCCCCCGCGGTGGCCCTGTACTGGGCCGCCGCGCCCGCCCGGACGCCGGGGCGAGTGCCGTGAGACACATTCAATAGACTCACCGCCGTGAGTACCGTCTACGACTGCTCCGATCCCGATTCTCGTGCCGCCGGATTGACCGCCGCGCGGACCACCTTGAAATCCGGACGGCTGGCCGTCATTCCCACCGATACGGTCTACGGAATCGCCGCGGACGCGTTCGATTCCGCGGCCGTGGCCGCCCTGCTGGCAGCCAAACGACGGGGGCGTGACATGCCGGTACCGGTCCTGGTGGGCTCGTGGAACACCATCGACGGACTCGTCTTCTCCGTGCAGCCGCGCGCTCGCGATCTGATCCGGGCCTTCTGGCCCGGTGGTCTGAGTCTCGTTGTGCAGCAGGCGCCTTCGCTCGCCTGGGATCTCGGCGACGCCCGCGGCACGGTGATGCTGCGCATGCCGCTGCATCCGATCGCGCTGGAGCTGCTGCGTGAGGTGGGTCCGATGGCGGTGTCGAGTGCGAACGTATCCGGACAGCCGCCCGCGACGACCGTGACCGAGGCCCGTGATCAGCTCGGCGATCTCGTCGGCGTGTACCTGGACGGCGGTCCGGCCGAGCACGGCGTACCCTCCACCATCGTGGATCTGACCGGTGATCGCCCGCGCGTACTGCGCGCCGGCGCGGTGACGGTGCCCCAGGTGGCCGAGGTACTGGGGATGTCGCCGGACGAACTCGCGCCCGAGACCACCCGGTGACGGCCTGGTAGATGGTATTCAGTCAAGGCGCGGTCGTACCGCTGCGCGAGCTGCTCCTGGTCCTGCTCGTGTCCGCGGTGGTCACGATGCTGTCGACCGGTGGAATCCGAGTGCTGGCCATCGGCTTCGGCGCCATCGCGGTCCCGCGCGATCGTGACGTCCATCTCGAGCCGATCCCGCGGATGGGTGGTGTCGGCATCTACCTCGGCGTGCTGGCCGCGGTGCTGTTCGCGCACCAGCTGCCCGCGCTGCGCCGGGGATTCGACTATCCCCGCGATATTCCGGCGGTGCTGGTCGCGGGCACCCTGATCGTGCTGGTCGGCATCGTCGACGACCGCTGGGGCCTGGACGCGCTGACCAAGTTCGTCGGCCAGATCACCGCCGCCGGCGTGATGGCGGTGATGGGGCTGAGCTGGGTGGCCATCTACAACCCGTTCAGCAACACCACGGTGGTGCTCGATCAGTTGCAGGGCGGTGTGGTGACGGTGGCGATCACCGTCACCATGATCAACGCGATGAACTTCGTCGACGGCCTGGACGGTCTGGCCGCCGGACTGGGCCTGATCGCCGCCGCCGCGGTCTTCGTATTCACCGTGGGTTTGCTCTATCAGCAGGGCGGCGCCACCGACGGCTATCCGCCGGCCCTGTTGGCCGCGGCCCTGGCAGGTGGCTGTCTGGGATTTCTGCCACACAATTTCAATCCGGCGCGAATATTCATGGGCGATTCCGGTTCGATGTTGATCGGCTTGCTGCTGGCGGCCGTATCGACCGGCGCTTCGGGCCGGATTCCGCTCACCGGGTACGGGCCGCGCGACATCGTGGGTCTGTTGTCACCGCTGTTGCTGGTGGGAGCGGTGATGTTCATTCCGGTGCTGGATCTGGTGCTGGCGATCGTGCGCCGGGTGCGCGCGGGTGTGAGTTTCTCCACGCCGGACAAAATGCATTTGCACCATCGGTTGTTGCAGATCGGCCATTCTCATCGCCGGGTGGTGTTGTTGATCTATCTGTGGGTCGGTGTCCTCGCTTTCGCGGCGGTCGGAACCTCGTTGATGGACCGGCGGGTAGTGGTCCTGCTGTTCGCGGCCGGTTTGGTTTTCGCCCTGGTTGTGACGGCCGTCCCATCGTTGCGTGAGGTCGTCGGGCTCCGCGGCCGCCGCAAGTAAGGAACGGGTAAAGTAGGCGAGCGTGAGCACGGCACCTGAATTTCACCCCGACGCCCCGCTTCGGGCAGCGCTGCGTTACGGCATCGCCGGATTGTGCGTGCTGGTGGTGGTTTCGGTCGTCGCCGGCTCGGTCGTCGCGGGTTGGGCCGGTTTCTGGGGCGCGCTCATCGGATCCGCGATCGGTGGTTTCTTCATTCTCACCACAGCGGCGCTGGTGTTGTTCAGCGCGAAATTGGATTCCGGCATTCAGGGCATGGTGATGCTGGCGAGCTGGATCGGGAAAATTCTGGTCGTGATGGTCGTGGTGGCGATCTTGCACCAGTTCGATTTCTACAGCCCGGGCACCTTGTTCCTGACCGTCGTGGGGGCGTTGCTGATCGTTCTCGGGGCCGAGACGTACGGACTTCTGCGCCAACGCGTTCCGGTGATCGACCCGCCGGCGGGCACCGCGGACCAAGATCGTTCGAACGTTTGAGCCGACCCCCTACACGTTGTCGTAGACACCTTGGTAAACTCTTTACCGTAAGCAGCCGGTCCACGGGGCCGATCGCATCGTCGCCGGTGCGAGAGGTTATGCTTACTGCCGTGCCGGACCTTCGGTGAGAAGTCCCGGCCCTGCACCGTCGACGATGTCGCCGACGTACAGACGCCACGGCGGGACTTACCCGCGCAGCTGCTGACGAACTTCGAGCCGACCTGAGTCGACCACCTGATCGTCAATGTCCGATCGAACCGCGGGATGGAACATGTCCCGCGGCCCGAACACGGGAGAGAACGCTGAGCGTCACCACTTTGGCGGGCGAGTTCCACGCGCCTTCGCTGCAAGACTTCTTCCCTCCGGCTGTGCTGTTCGAGGGGACGCCTTTCGAGCTCGACCGTTTGATGCTGATTCGCATCATCATGGCGGCAGTGCTGGTCGCGGTCATGTTGCTCGCATTCCGGAGCCCGCGCCTCGTACCCCGGGGTCTGCAGAACATCGCGGAAATCGGTCTGCTGTTCGTTCGTGAGCAGATCTGCGAGGAGGTACTCGGCAAGGAAAGCGGCCGGAGGTATTTCCCGCTGATCGCCACGATCTTCTTCACGGTGCTGTTCCTGAACTTCTCCAGTGTCATCCCGTTCTTGAACATCTCCTCCAACGCGCGCGTCGGAATGCCGTTGGTGCTCGCAGTCATCGCCTATATCGCGTTCAACTACGTGGGTATTCGCAAGTACGGCTTCTGGAAATACATGCGCTCGTCCATCGTCGTGCCGAATGTTCCGGTCGCGCTGCACGTGCTGCTGATTCCGATCGAGTTCATTTCGACCTTCATCCTGCGTCCGTTCACGCTGACCGTCCGACTCATGGCCAACATGCTGTCCGGTCACATCATGCTGGTGCTGTTCTTCAGCGCCACCCAGTTCTTCCTCTTCGACGCCGCTTCGTGGATGAAGATCTTCTCGCCGTTCTCCTTGCTCGCGGGATTCGGATTCACCCTGTTCGAACTCTTGGTGATCTTCCTGCAGGCCTACGTGTTCGCGCTGTTGACCGCCGTCTACATCGGCCTGGCGCAGCACGCCGACTCGCACTGACCGCACGACCGCACAAGAACTGCCCCACCGGCCGCCGGGCGGGTGGGCAACAGAAAGGGAAAGAAAACTCATGAGCCTCTCCTACGTGGCCGCCGAACTCGCCCAGACCTCGGATCGGGTCAAGGGCTACGGCGCTATCGGTTACGGTCTGGCCGCGATCGGCCCGGGTGTCGGTGTCGGCATCGTCGTCGGTAAGGCGATCGAGGGCATCGCCCGTCAGCCCGAGCTGCAGGGCACCATCCGGACCAACATGTTCCTGGGTATCGCGTTCACCGAGGCGCTGGCGCTGATCGGTCTCGTCGCCGGCTTCATCTTCTGATTCCGATGAACAGCATGTACTTGCTCGCCGAGAATGCAGAGGACAAGAACCCTCTGATTCCGGAGCCATACGACATCGTCTGGTCGGTGGTGTGCGTTGTCGTCATCGGGATCCTGTTCTACAAGTACGTGGTTCCTCGATTGACGAAGGTGCTCGACGAGCGCTCGGAGAAGATCGAAGGCGGCATGGCCAAGGCCGAGGCCGCCCAGGCCGAGGCGCAGGAAACCCTGCAGCAGTACCAGCAGCAGCTGGCCGAGGCCCGGCTCGAGGCCGCGCGCATCCGTGAGGAAGCGCGTACCCAGGGCCAGCAGATCCTCGCGCAGCTGCGCTCGGAGGCTCAGGCCGAAGCCGATCGCATCGTCTCCGCCGGTCACGCCCAGCTCGACGCGCAGCGTCAGCAGATCGTGACCGAGCTCCGGTCCGAGCTCGGCCGCACCGCGGTCGACCTGGCCGAGAAGATCATCGGGCAGTCCGTGGCGGACGAAGCCAAGCAGGCGGCGTCCATCGATCGGTTCCTGACCGAGCTGGATCAGAAGGCCGGCATCGGGGTCGGAAGGTAACCTGCGCCTGAGAGGTCTTGTCGGTGACGCAAGTCACCGGCATCCGACCGCTCCGGGCCCCGGAATTCAACACAGTGAAAGTGGGAAGCATGTACGCAGCGAGCCGCGAGGCGAGTTCCCGTGCGAGGGAAGCTCTTTCGGCCGCACTCACCGGGAGTGACTCCGTCGCCGCCACGACGGGCTCCGAACTGTTCGCCGTAGTCGCCGTGCTCGACGACCAGCGTTCGCTGCGTGTGGCGCTCGCGGATAAGTCGGTGTCGAGTTCGGTGCGTGCCGAACTGGCCGAACGCGTTTTCGGCGGCAAGATCAGCGCGGCCACTCAGGCCGTGCTGACCACTGCCGTCGCCCAGGACTGGTCTCGTACCCGAGATCTGGTCGACACCCTGGTGCTGCTCGGGCAGGAGGCGCTGTTGCGCGCCGCGGCGGATCGCGGACGTATCGACGCCGTCGAGGACGAGTTGTTCCGGCTGGGCCGCACCGTCGAGGACAACCCGGAGCTGGAGCAGGCGCTCACCGATCGCGGTAAGCCGGCGGCGGCGAAGCGCGAGCTGCTGGCGCGGCTGCTCACCGGCAAGGTCGAAGACGTCACCATGCAGCTGGCCGAGCAGGCGGTCGGCCGGGCGCGCGGTGATGTCGGCGTCGCCTTCGACCAGTTGTCCGATCTGGCGGCGTCGCTGCGCAAGCAGATCGTCGCGCACGTTCGTTCGGCGACGGCCCTGACGCAGCAGCAGCGGGAGCATCTCGCCGCATCGCTGCAGCGAATCTACGACAAGCCGGTCACCGTCCACGTGCAGGTCGATCCGGCACTGCTGGCCGGCGTCGTCGTGCGCATCGGCGACGACGTCATCGACGGCAGCGCCGTCGGCCGACTTCAGCGCCTGCGCCAGGCCCTGGCCTAGCCGAGCCTTCCGCCCGGCACACCCACCCCGACATTCCAGACCACAGCGAGAGCAGGAAGAACCATGGCGGAGCTGACGATCTCCCCCGATGAGATCCGTAGCGCGATCGAAAGCTACACCCAGAGCTACACCCCCGAAACCTCCATCGAGGAAATCGGCACGGTCACCGACACCAGTGACGGCATCGCGCACGTCAGCGGCCTGCCGTCGGCGATGACCAACGAGATCCTCGAATTCCCCGGCGGTGTGCTGGGTGTCGCGTTGAACCTCGACCCCGACGAGATCGGTGCGGTCATCCTCGGTGAGTTCGACGGCATCGAAGAGGGCCAGCAGGTCCGCCGCACCGGTGACGTGCTCTCGGTGCCGGTCGGCGACAAGTTCCTCGGCCGCGTCATCAACCCGCTGGGCCAGCCGATCGACGGCCTGGGCGACATCGAGGCCGACGAGCGCCGCGTGCTGGAGCTGCAGGCCGCGACCGTGCTGGAACGCCAGCCGGTCGAGGAGCCGATGGCCACCGGCATCACCGCCATCGACGCGCTGACCGCCATCGGCCGCGGCCAGCGTCAGCTGGTCATCGGCGACCGCAAGACCGGTAAGACCGCGGTCTGCATCGACGCCATCCTGAACCAGAAGGCCAACTGGGAGTCCGGCGATCCGAAGAAGCAGATGCGCTGCATCTACGTCGCGATCGGCCAGAAGGGTTCCACCATCGCCGGCGTGAAGTCCGCGCTCGAGGCGCACGGCGCGATGGAGTACACCACGATCGTTGCGGCCCCCGCCTCGGATTCCGCCGGTTTCAAGTGGCTCGCGCCCTACACCGGTTCCGCGCTCGGCCAGCACTGGATGTACCAGGGCAAGCACGTCCTGATCGTGTTCGACGACCTGTCCAAGCAGGCCGAGGCCTACCGCGCCATCTCGCTGCTGCTGCGTCGCCCGCCGGGCCGTGAGGCGTACCCCGGTGACGTCTTCTACCTGCACTCCCGGCTGCTGGAGCGTTGCGCGAAGCTGTCCGACGAGATGGGCGCCGGGTCGATGACGGGTCTGCCGATCATCGAGACCAAGGCCAACGACATCTCGGCGTTCATTCCGACCAACGTCATCTCCATCACCGACGGCCAGGTCTTCCTCGAGTCCGACCTGTTCAACAAGGGTGTGCGACCGGCCATCAACGTCGGTACCTCCGTCTCCCGTGTCGGTGGCGCCGCGCAGACCAAGGCCATGAAGGCGGTCGCCGGTTCGCTGCGTCTGGAGCTGGCCTCCTACCGTGAGCTCGAGGCGTTCTCCGCGTTCGCCTCCGACCTGGACGCGGCCTCCCTGGCGCAGCTCGAGCGCGGTGCGCGCTGGGTCGAGCTGCTCAAGCAGGACCAGTACTCCCCGGTCCCGGTCGAGGACCAGATCGTCTCGATCTTCCTGGTCGACGCGGGTTACTTCGACTCGGTGCCGGTCGGCGACGTCCGGCGCTTCAACGCCGAGCTGCTCGAGCACCTGCACAACAAGGTGCAGAGCGCGTTCGACGCGCTCGAGGGCGGTGCCAAGAAGCTCGAGGGTGAGCCGGCCGAGGCGATCAAGGCCGAGACCGAGCGCTTCAAGCAGGGCTTCCTCGCTTCCGACGGCAGCCGTGTGGTCAACGAGGCGGAGGCCGGCGAGCTGGATCACGAAGAGGTCGAGTCGCTGTCGGTCACCCGTAAGCACGTCGAGAAGTAAGCCGGGTCCGATGATTGCGACCAAGTCGACGCGCGGCATGCGCGATGGGCGCGAAGGAGGCAGCTTGCGTAACCACGTAGCGGCCCGCGCCATGCCGCAATCAGATACTGCAGGGAGTGTGAACCGCTGATGGCAAGCTTGCGCGAATTGCGCTCCCGTATTCGTGGTGTGAGCTCGATCAAGAAGATCACCAAAGCTCAGGAACTGATCGCGACCTCGCGAATCAGCAAGGCCCAGGCTCGGGTGGCCGCCGCGAAACCGTACGCGGAGGAGATCACCAAGGTGCTCGGCGAATTGGCCGGCGCCTCGTCGAATCTCAACCATCCGCTGCTCACCGAGCGGCCGAATCCGCGGCGTGCCGCCATCCTGGTGATCACCAGTGACAGCGGTATGTGTGGCGGCTACAACTCCAACGTGCTCAAGCGCACCGAGGAGCTGATGACCACGCTGCGTTCCGAGGGCAAGGAGCCGGTGCTGTACGTGATGGGCAACAAGGGCCTCACGTACTACACCTTCCGCAACCGTCCGGTGGCCGGTTCGTGGACCGGGTTCTCGCAGCAGCCGCACTACACCGATGCCTCGGCCGCCTGCCACCACCTGGTGGACGTGTTCATGGCCGGTTCCGAGGGCGAGGTGGAAGCACCGAACGGCGCCGGAACGATCGAGGGCGTGGACGAGATTCACATCGTCTACACCCGCTTCGTCTCGATGCTGTCGCAGGTGCCCGAGGTCCGCCGCCTCGCTCCGATCCAGGTGAGTTTCGTCGACGAGAACTTCGAGCTCGGTGAGGACATGCTGACCGACTCTCCGGACGCGAAGATCACCTCGCTCTACGAGTTCGAACCGGATGCGGACAAGCTGCTCGGCGCCCTGTTGCCGAAGTACATCAACACCCGCATCTACGCGTCGCTGCTCGAGGCCGCGGCGTCGGAGTCGGCCGCGCGCCGCACCGCAATGAAGGCTGCCACGGACAATGCCACCGAGCTGGTCAACACCCTGACCCGCGAGGCGAACTCGATCCGGCAGGCCAACATCACGCAGGAAATCAGTGAAATCGTCGGCGGCGCGAACGCGCTGGCTGCAAGCTCGGACCGCGATTAAGCCCCCACGGAAGAAGACAAATGACCGCAGCTGTCACCCAAGAAAACACGAGCCGGGCGGGCGCTGGCACAGGCCGCGTCGTCCGGGTCAACGGCCCCGTCGTGGACGTCGAGTTCCCGCGTGGCGCCATTCCTGATCTGTTCAACGCGCTGCACGCCGACGTCACGCTGCCGTCGGTGGCCAAGACCCTGACCCTCGAGGTCGCGCAGCACCTGGGCGACAACATCGTCCGCACCATTTCGATGCAGCCGACCGACGGCCTGGTCCGCGGTGTGCCGGTGTCCGACACCGGCAAGCCGATCTCGGTCCCGGTCGGTGACGTCACCAAGGGCCACGTCTTCAACGCCCTCGGCGACTGCCTCGACACCCCCGGCCTGGGCCGCGACGGCGAGCAGTGGGGCATCCACCGCCAGCCGCCGGCCTTCGACCAGCTCGAGGGTAAGACCGAGATCCTGGAGACGGGCATCAAGGTCATCGACCTGCTGACCCCGTACGTGAAGGGCGGCAAGATCGGCCTGTTCGGTGGTGCCGGTGTCGGCAAGACCGTTCTGATCCAGGAGATGATCACCCGTATCGCGCGTGAGTTCTCCGGTACGTCGGTGTTCGCCGGCGTCGGTGAGCGCACCCGTGAGGGCACCGACCTCCACCTGGAAATGGAGGAGATGGGCGTCCTTCAGGACACCGCCCTCGTCTTCGGCCAGATGGACGAGCCGCCGGGGACCCGTATGCGCGTCGCGCTGTCCGCGCTGACCATGGCGGAGTACTTCCGCGATGTGCAGGGTCAGGACGTGCTGCTGTTCATCGACAACATCTTCCGGTTCACCCAGGCCGGTTCCGAGGTCTCGACCCTGCTGGGTCGTATGCCTTCGGCCGTCGGTTACCAGCCGACCCTGGCGGACGAGATGGGTCAGCTGCAGGAGCGCATCACCTCGACCCGTGGTCGTTCGATCACCTCGATGCAGGCGATCTACGTCCCCGCCGACGACTACACCGACCCGGCGCCTGCGACCACCTTCGCCCACCTGGACGCGACCACCGAGCTCTCCCGCCCGATTTCGCAGAAGGGTATCTACCCCGCTGTCGACCCGCTGACCTCGACGAGTCGGATCCTCGAGGCGTCTATTGTCGGCGAGCGGCACTTCGCGGTGGCCAACGAGGTCAAGCGGATCCTGCAGAAGTACAAGGAACTGCAGGACATCATCGCCATCCTCGGTATGGACGAGCTCTCCGAGGAGGACAAGGTCCTCGTCGGCCGGGCGCGTCGTCTGGAGAAGTTCCTCGGCCAGAACTTCATCGTGGCCGAGAAGTTCACCGGTCAGCCGGGTTCGGTCGTGCCGCTGGAGCAGACCATCGACGACTTCGATCGGGTCTGCAAGGGCGAGTTCGACCACCTGCCGGAGCAGGCGTTCAACTCCTGCGGTGGCCTGGACGACGTCGAGGCGGCCGCGAAGAAGATCGCCGGGAAGTAGTCCACCATGGCGGATATGTCAGTTGATCTGGTCGCCATCGAGCGGCGGCTGTGGTCGGGCACGGCGAGCTTCGTCAGCGCCCAGACTACGGAGGGTCAGATCGGTATTCTGCACGGCCACGAGCCGGTACTCGGCCAGTTGGTCGAGGGCGGGATCGTGACCATCGACAGCACCGAGGGCGAGCGGATCGTCGCGGCTGTGCACGGCGGTTTCTTCTCGTGCACCGGTGAGGCGGTCCGGATTCTCGCCGAGTCGGCGGAATTCGCCGGCGATATCGACGTCGATGCGGCGCGTGCGGTGCTGGCCGATCCGAATGCCTCCGAGCAGGATCAGAATGCGGCGACCGCGCGAATTCGCGCGGTGGAGGCGATGAGCGCCTGACTCGGATGCCCGCGGGCACAACCGAATAGCGAAACCGTGTGGCGGTCCGGATATTCCGGACCGCCACACGGCGTTTCGTGTCTCGCTCTGTTTGCGCGCTCTTTCGTGTAGTTTTCTCCCCAGCTACATCACAGCATTTGCGGTGTTCTTCTCGGTATCACCAGTTCACGGTTCAGTGCGTAGAGCTTGGCCGCGTTCTCTGTGTTGTGTGCGGCCTCGCGTCGATGAGCGAGGGGTCAATGAGCAAGTTTCTGGCATCCATCTCGTCCCGGGCCGTGCGGACGGTCGCCGTGGCGATGACTTACCTTGTGGCCGTTGATGTTTGGTCTTCGGCAACGGCGGTCGCCGACACCACGGTGCCGCTGCCCGACGGACAGATCGACGGTCCGGGAATCCACATCAGCAGTACCGGTGAGCGCGCGATCATTTCGCCGTCACTGGCGGCCAACGGTGCCGGCCGGACCGCGTGGGTCACCGGCAATGTGGCGGTCGACATCGATACCCCGCCCGGTGTGGTCGGACCGAACAACGGCGCCACCAATGATCCCGGCACCAACGATTCCTCCACCCACGGCGCGTCGCAGATGACGGTCGGCTACATCGTCGGATGTCAGGTTTCCATCGGTGATCTGAGCGCCTCCGTCGGCGCGGCGGTGACCCAGTCGGGACCGGCGTTGTCGGGCGGGCTGACCCTGCCCCTGGCGCCGGGGCAGGTGAAGTGGGTCGCGATCGACTATCTGGAGATGCCGGAGTCGGGCCGCTACTACATCAATTACCAGGACTACTCGATGGAGATTCAGGGCTGCGGGGGATATGCGCAGGCCCGGCAGTTCACGGTGGTGGAGAAGATCGGCGTCGACTATGCGAAGACGACGCTGTACGGCCGGCCGTTCAGCCTCGGCTGACACCGCCTGCCGACCGAATCCATTCCAGGCGAGGTTGTTTCGCTTACCACGAAGGGGATCGCATGTTCGGCCTGTCGACGATGAGATGTGCCACCGTGGCCGGCGCGGCGCTGGCGGTGCTGGGGCTGTGCCCGACCGGAGCGGCGCATGCCGATACGTTCATCCCGCTGCCCGGCGGCACGATCACCCGGACACTCGGGGACGGCACCGTCGTCCATCTGAGCATCGAGGGCGAATCCGCGAAAATCAGCGGGTCGATGGCCGCCACCCCGCTGCACCGCAACGTGTGGACCACCGGACGCGCGGTCGCCGATGTGGAAACCGCCTCCGGAGCGAAACCGACGATCAAGCTCGCACCGGGTTATGTCGTCGGTTGCCAGGTGAATCTGAGTTCGCTCGAATCGGACGAGGAGGAGTCGGCCGGCGTCCAGCTTCCCAGTGACAGCGGCAATCCGCTGAGCGCGTTGCAGGCGGGGCTGGGCGATACCGAAACCCTGGTCCTCGGCCCGGGCCAGGCCACAGCCCATTCCGTGCTGGACCTGGAAATGCCGGACGACTACGGCCAGGAGTCGCACAAGAACTACAACAAGGTCTCCGGGCCGCACGCCAGTGTCGCGTGGACCGATGAGACCTTCGCCGTGAACGGATGTGGTGGCTACGCGCAGGCGCGGTCGTTCGTGACCGCGGAGATCGGGACCGGCCGCGCGTTGGCCGTGGTGACCGTGTGGGGTGCGCCGTTCAGCATGGGGTGAGCACCGGCGCGCCCGAAACGGAGCCCGTCGCGGACCTGGTCGCAGGCAACCGCGGCGGGTTTCGAATGTCGTTGGGCGAGTGTGCCTCCGATCACCTTCCGCCGTATCGGCGAATCGCCCGATATCCTCGTTTGTGGAACGGATGTACCGGCTGTCTGCCGCGATGCTGTGCTTTGTAGACTCGCTGCGGGAGCGGCCATGTTCGGGATGGCACGGCGCCTGCGACGGCACAGGGGCGAAGCGAAGGGACGGACCTGGATTGCGGACCGGGATGGTGCTTCTGATCATTCTGGTGCTGCTGCTGGTCGGCGTGGCGCTGGTGTCGCTGTATCGCCTGGTCATGTTGCGCAAGGGTGGTACCGCGGCGATTCTGCGGGTATTGCCGGCGCAGGGCGGCCAGGGTTGGCGGCACGGTCTGATTCGCTACGGCGAATCCCGGCTCGTCTTCTACAAACTCACCAGCTTGAAGGTCGGACCGGATTCGACCATCCGGCGGTCGGGTATCGAAGTGGTCGATCGGCGTTCTCCGGTGGGCGACGAATACGACATCATGACCGACGACATCGTCGTGATCGCGGTCTCCGACGGGGACGGCAGCTACGAACTGGCCCTGGACCGTCCGGCACTGACGGCATTCCTGTCCTGGGTCGAATCGCGGCCCTCCGAACGGATCCGGCGGCGCCCGGGACGTTGACCCAGACATAGGTGGTCATCAGCAATGAGTGTGCATCTGACCAAGATCTATACCCGGACCGGTGACGACGGCACCACCGGCCTCAGCGATTTCTCCCGGGTGCCCAAGACCGATCCCCGGCTGGTCGCCTACGCCGATTGCGACGAGACCAACGCCGCACTCGGCGTCGCGATCGCGCTCGGACAACCGGAGCCGCGCATCGCGGAGGTGCTACGGCGGGTGCAGAACGATCTGTTCGATGCCGGTGCCGACCTGTCGACGCCGGTCGTGGCGGATCCGAAATATCCACCGCTGCGGATCACCCAGTCCTATATCGACCGCCTGGAACGGTGGTGTGACGAGTTCAATACCGAACTGGCTCCGCTGAATTCGTTCATCCTGCCCGGTGGGACCCCGCTGGCGGCGCTGCTGCACACCGCGCGCACCGTGGCGCGCCGAGCCGAACGGGCGGCGTGGGCGGCCGTGGACGCCCACCCCGACGACATCAGCGTGCTGCCGGCGAAGTACCTCAATCGCCTGTCCGATCTGCTGTTCATCCTCGCCCGGGTGGCCAACCCCGACGGTGATGTGCTGTGGCAACCCGGGGGATCGGAGACCGGCGGACCGGCCGCGACCGACGAGACCTCCCGTTAGGCTGACCCCCGTGAGTGAACGGTTTCTGGTGACCGGGGGTAGTCGACTGGTCGGTGAGGTCGCGGTGGGCGGCGCGAAGAACAGCGTCCTGAAGTTGATGGCGGCTGCCCTGTTGGCCGAGGGTACGACGACGATCACGAACTGCCCGGACATTCTCGACGTGCCGCTGATGGCCGAGGTCCTGCGGGGTCTGGGCTGCGATGTCACCGTGGCCGGTTCGGTGGTGACCATCACGACCCCGGCCGAACCGAAATACCATGCCGATTTCCCGGCCGTCACTCAGTTCCGCGCCTCGGTCTGTGTGCTGGGGCCGCTGATGGCGCGTTGCAAGCGTGCGGTCGTCGCGCTGCCCGGCGGAGACGCGATCGGATCCCGTCCGCTCGATATGCACCAGGCCGGACTGCGGTTGCTCGGCGCGACCAGCGAAATCGAACACGGCTGCCTGGTCGCCCGCGCCGACGAGTTGCAGGGTGCGCGGATCCGGCTGGACTTCCCCTCGGTCGGAGCGACCGAGAACATCCTCATGGCCGCGGTACTCGCCGAGGGTGAGACGGTCATCGACAACGCCGCGCGCGAACCGGAAATCGTCGACCTCTGCACGATGCTCACCCGGATGGGCGCGCGGATCGACGGGGCGGGGACCTCGGTGCTCACCATTTCCGGCGTGCGCAAGCTGTCGCCGACCACTCATCAGGTCATCGGCGACCGCATCGTGGCCGCGACCTGGGGGATCGCCGCCGCGATGACGATGGGTGACGTGCGGGTCACCGGTCTGAATCCGAAGCACCTGTCGCTGGTCCTGGACAAACTGCGCTCGGCCGGCGCACGAGTTACCTTCGAGCCCAACGGTTTTCGGGTCGAGCAGCCCGAGCGGCCGCGGGCGGTGAATTTCTCGACGCTGCCGTTCCCCGGCTTCCCGACGGATCTGCAGCCGATGGCGATCGGTCTCGCGACCATCGCCGACGGCACCTCGATGATCACCGAGAACATCTTCGAGGCCCGGTTCCGCTTCGTCGAGGAGATGATCCGCCTGGGTGCGGACGCGCGCACCGACGGACATCACGCCGTGGTGCGCGGCATCCCGCGGTTGTCCAGTGCCCCGGTGTGGTCGTCGGATATCCGCGCCGGCGCCGGTCTGGTCCTGGCCGGCCTGGTCGCCGACGGCGTCACCGAGGTGCACGACGTCTTCCACATCGATCGCGGCTACCCCCACTTCGTGGAGAACCTGCGGTCGCTGGGTGCTCAGGTCGAGCGCGTGGGCACCCCGGCGTAGCCGGTCGTACATCCCAAACGCCTTCCTGACCAGGCGATTTGACATGGAATCAACCGCCACGTAACTTATTCCAGGTCAGAGCGACACGGACACCAACCCCGGGCCGAAAGGCAAGGGGACAACGAGGTTGTACGGGGAGCGCCTGACGATCACACTGGTTCGACCGAGACCCCGATTTGGTTGGGGTCCGATGGTTGAGCTAAGCTGGAAAAGTTGCCTCGCCGATCGAACAGATATCCATCTGGGAGATGGTGAGTGCGTG